>CAVXXE010000037.1:0-58358 GCA_963765595.1 uncultured delta proteobacterium | reverse complement strand
AAGGCAATGTCGATTGTGCCCAAACCCTCACCTTCGGCAGCGTTGAGCAAACCATTGCCGAGTCTAAAAAGTGCATCCAGATTGGCGGACCCGGCGGCGGCTATATTTTTTCATCCGGCAACAGCATCCATTCAGGGGTTAAACCTGAAAATTATATTGCCATGATGGACACTTTTCGGAAGTACTGCAATTATCCAATTCAGGTTTAGACGGGAGTGCCATACGTCGTTTTTCACCATAGATGAAAACCAGTGCCAACCCGGATGTTCAATCTAGATCAAAGAGAGGAGGTGATGATGTTCAGATATGCACGACGTCATAACAAGCTGCGTATTCGCCCAGTTAATCGGTTATAATGAATCTACCCAATAAAGTTAAGCATGCACAACGTTGTGCATGGATTGAATCAATCTAACAGCAAATAAAAGGAGCATGGCTATGAAAAAGACAGGTATTGCAATATTGATCGTTCTTGTGGTTAGTTTAACGGCATTTTCAGCCTTTTCCGCCGAGAATAAATCTTTCCTTCAAGGAAGTGAAGATGAAGTATATTACATGGTACCGTTTGTCTCCGGTGTGGAATACTGGTTTCCGGTTTATGAAATGTTCAAGCAGGCCGGACAGCAGTTAGGGGTGAAAACGAAATATCTGGGCACACCGGAGTATGATGTCAACAGGCATCTGGCGGTATTTGAGCAGGTTCTGGCCCGCAAACCGGCCGGTATTTTTATTGCCCCGATCAATTCCGATCCGTTTATCGAACCCATCAATCGCGCCTATGAAATGGGAGTGCCGGTGGTTACCTTTGCTTCGGATTCCCCCAACAGCAAGCGCATATCGCATATTACATCAGATAACGCTCGCGAAGCCATTTTTGCAGCCGACACGCTGGCCAAGGAATTGGGCGGCAAAGGCGAAGTTGCGGTCCTTGAAAACCCCGGCCAGGACAACCATGATCGCCGCACCCAGGGATTCGTCGCCAGGATTAAGGAAAAACATCCCGGCATCAAAGTCGTCGCTCGGGCAGCCTCCTTGCAGGACCCCCAGAAAGCCTACCAGGCGGTTCTCACCATGACCCAAGCACATCCGAACCTGGGCGCAGTTTTCATGCCCGAAGCCAACTCGGCCATGGGCGCAGGTCAGGCCGCCAAAGAACTTGGCGGAAAAATCAAGGTGTTGTGCTGTGACGTTAATCAAAAAGTCCTGGACCTGATCAAAGAAGGGATCATCTGGGGCGCGCTGAACCCCAACCAGGGCGTGCAGGGCTATTTCGGCATGCTGTTCTTGTACCTGGCCAAACATTCGGACCTGATCGATCCGATGAACGACTACAAACGTATGGGTTACAACCCGATGCAGATCCCTTACTGCGACAACGGCCTGGCGCTGGTCACCAAAGATAATGCCGATGACTTTTACTGGGATAAATACCTGAAACGGCGCGGCACCAAGGGCGTCAAAGAGTAACACTTAAACTCTTATAAGGCTTCAGGGTTCGGCATGTTAGGATTAAAAAACAAAGAACATCGAACGTTCACTACCCAATCGCCAAAGGAGAGAAAGTCTGCCTTCGGCGGAACTGCCCCTGATCTAATCCAGAACGGGCAACCCGGAACCTTTAAACGCTTACGAAAAAGAGGTCTTAAGATGGTAAAAGTATTTATTGCGCCACGACGTTATGTTCAAGGTGTGGGAGTGATAAAAGACATCGGCAAATATGTGGCCCCCCTGGGCAAACGCGTTCTAGTGGCCTGGGGTCCGGTGGTAAGCGAGCAATTCAACGCTGTTGTCAAAAAAAGCTTTGAAGAGAATGGCCTGGAGTTGATTCCTTTCAAATTTTCAGGTGAATGTGATCGCGGACAGATCGGACTGGGTGTCGAGAAGGCCAAAGCTGAAAAAGCGGAGGTGGTTGTGGGACTGGGAGGCGGCAAGGCCATCGATTTGGCCAAAGCCGTGGCAATCGAAATCGATGCCAAGCTGGTTACGGCGCCGACCATCGCCAGCAACGATGCACCCACAAGCGCCGCCACGGTCTATTATACCGAAGAGGGCAGCTTTGACGGCTGGGGGATCTGGCCGCGCAATCCCGACCTGGTCCTCGTCGACACCCAGGTGATCGTGGATGCACCGGTACGGTGGCTGATTTCCGGCATCGGCGACGGGCTGGCAACCTGGTTTGAAGCAGAGGCCGCCTACAAGGGCCGTCGGGTAGCCCTTGCCGGCGGTGTGGCGACCCAGGCAGCGCTGACCCTGGCTCGCTTGTGCTACGACACACTGATGGATTTTGGTATCGATGCGGTCCGGGACTGTGCCGAACATGTTGTCACCCCGGCGGTGGATCGGGTCATCGAGGCCAACACCCTGCTGTCAGGTCTGGGATTTGAAAGCGCCGGGGTCGCATCCGCACACGCCGTCGGTAATGGTCTGACCGAGTTTGAAGAATGTAAACCCTACTCCCATGGCGAAAAGGTTGCTTTCGGTGTGGCCACCCAACTTTGCCTGGATGGCGACATCGATCCGGATGAACGCTTAGCGGTTTTTGACTTCATGGTTGACGTCGGTTTGCCGGTGACCCTGGAAGACCTGGGTCTGGGCGGTATGTCTGCCGAATCGCTCAAAGGCTTTGCCGAGGCTTTGTGTGCGCCCGAACAGATCACTCACAATCATGTGTTTACCGTAACGCCATTTGATATGTACAGCGCTTTGGTTGCGGCCGATAGACTGGGTCGCAGCCGTAAAGCCTTAACCGAATAACAAAATAGCGGGCCGTATGGCGGCGAACGCTTTTAACGCCCGAATTTTTGGGTGTCGAAAGCGTTCGCAGCTGGCCGATCAGTCGCCCTTCCCCATTTTATAAACGGAGACTCCTCCATCGGTTTAAGGCGATTCCTTCGGTTTCATGCGGCGGGCATCGCTAAGGTGCTGAAGCGCTGTTTGTGAGGCACGCATTTGTGACTGGGCCACTTCTATATTATAGCGTGCTTTTACAAGATTAGGATTTATCTTAACGGCCCTTTGCAGCACCGGCAGGGCTTCTTCAAAGCGTCGCTCCTCAATTAAAGCGGCACCCAGGTTGTTGAGAATCTTTACTTTGCGGGAATCATATTTTAAAGACTGCAGACAATATTCTACAGCCTGTTGGGTCTTGCCGACAACCAGGGACTCCGTACACATATTGCCCAGGGACAGTGCGCGGAAATGTTCCTGATCTTGCGGGATAATTTTCCAATTGAATATTATCGCACTGACAAGGGCAATAGCGGTGCTAAGCGTCAATGCTTTTATTCTCTTTTTGCGAAACAGCAAAATTCCCTGCACCATTCCGGCAGCCGCAAACATGCCCAACAATGGCACCAAAGGCAGGCGATAGCGGGAAAAGATGAAGAATAGGGTAACGCTGATGGAATAAAACATCACCAAAAGATACAATAACCAGAGTTGGCGGTGATCTTTTGCGGTAATGCATATTCCAAAAATCGCCAGGGAAGCGATGACGCCGAAATGAAGAAAACTCCCGAGGACAGTCAGGATGTCCGACCAGGTCTCATAAGCATACTGGCTTTCAGTATCGCTGTTTTCAATGAAATTCCAGAAAAGAAGCCATTTCTTTCCCATGAGATATGCCCAGTCTGCGGGATTTGACAGAATTTCAACCAACGTTTTTTCAGTCCAGTAGCGGGAGACTTCATTGGGACTCAGATTGCGCCCGACGGCTTTCTCGGCCAGGGCAACGGCATCCTGTTGTTCATACTTCCAACTTCCGCGTCCCCCCCGCAGGGGTTCATACATCCCACTGGCGTTATGGTGATTGCCCATATAAAAATTGGGACCAAACTGCGCCGTGGTTAATGCGAAGTCTCCACCAACGATTTTGTTACGAAGGGCAACGGGGAAGAGAACAATTGAAAGCCCCAGAAAAAACAAACAGGCCCAAACGATCCATTTTTTTTTATCTTCACCCCGGAAACGGCTGATAAGCCACAGGCCAATCGGCACGGCGAGAATCAAAGCATTTTCACGGGTTAATCCCAAACAGGCCAGAACCAGGCCGCATGCAAACCACAATTTCCCACTGGGTTGTCTATGGTTTTTCCCCAATAAAAAAAGCAAAAGAGTCATAAAAAAAAGATTCAGCACAGCCTTCTGAATTATGCCATCAAAATAAATCGCGGTCGGATAAATTGCTAAAATGAATCCGGAAAGAAGGCCTACCTGATTCGAGAAAAAATGTCGTCCGGCTCTGGCAATGAGCAAACAGGCGGTTGCCCCAAAAACTATTTGGATGAGCCGGATGATAAAAGGATTGTCGCCGAACACGAAATAATTTGCCGCTAAAAAATAGGGGTACATCGGCGCCTGGTAAAAAACCTTGTTTCCCAGCCAATTTCCGCCGGATATATCCCGGGCCCAATTGGCGTAGCTTTTCGCATCGCCCAGCAGCAGAGAAAACGCGCCAACATCCTTAATTTCCAATAAGTAGAGACTTCTCAAAAGCAGCGCAAAGAGAAAAAGAGAAAGATACGCATAAAAATTTTTTCGTTGAGAAGACATGAATGTCATTGAACCACGACCGGATCACTTTAAAAGTGCAGTAATTTTGATGACGTGACGATCTTATAATTCTGTTTATCGGCAAAAAATATCAGAACATTAAATCATGGTTGACAATAGAGATTAATGGAGTAGTATGTACCATGGTACATAAATAACAATATATCAATATTTTCCCCAATACCGCTTAGTAACAACATAATGTTTCAGTTTTTAATTTTGTGAAAACTTACTTTGGCCCGTTCTCGGAAATACGTTGCTGATAAGGAGATAAAATGACTCATCGAGTTAAAGTCGAACGGATTCAAACCGGCATGCGAATGGAGAAACGGCTGGTCAAAGTGCTCAAAGCGCTGGCCGAATACCTTGATATGACCCTGGGAGACTTGATTGAAGGGATCGTGCTGCATTCATTTGACGGCATATCCCCCTTTCCGGATAAAACGCTCCAAAAAATAAAAGACATCAAAAAAGTATATGACCTGGATTTGGATTCGAGCCACAGCCACAAGCTGATGGAGGAATAAAATCAGATGAAGCTTCTGATGAATAAGAATCTGGCATTATTACTCAGCGGGCAGTTTGTCTCTCAAATCGGCGATAAATTTTATATGCTGGCATTGGCAATCTGGGTTCTGGATACCACAAATTCCCCGGCCATGATGGGAGCGGTCTTTTTTATCGCAGTTACCGCCGCATTGATGTGCCTGAAAAAGGGCATTTGGTGATAGAGCCGGAATTGAAGATTTAAGATTGAAGATTTATGGAAGTCGCTTTGCTCCATCAATTTGCCAGATCTTTTTAAAATTGATCCATCGGCGTTTATTCAATAAGAACCACGCACATGGCTCCGATCCCCTCCCCTTGCCCGATGGTCCCCAGTCCCTCGGTGGTAGTGGCTTTAATATTGACACAGTCGCGGTCGATGTTAACGGCGGCCGCCAAATTTTCCTGCATACTTTTTCGGTAAAGGCCTATTTTAGGGGCTTCAGCAAAGATAATGGTGTCTATATTGCGGATGGAATAACCTTTTTTGCGAACCATGACATTCGTTTCGGCAAGAAGCGTTAAACTGGATATGCCTTTGTATTTGGGATCGGTATCCGGAAAATGCAACCCGATATCGCCCAACCCGGCCGCACCCAGCAAAGCGTCGCAGACTGCGTGCACCAGGACATCTGCATCCGAATGTCCCAGCAACCCTTTTTCATGGGGAATGTCAGTGCCGCCCAGCACCAGTTTCCGCCCCGCCACCAGCCGGTGGACATCATAACCTATTCCGGTTCGCATTAAATTTTCCTCGCTTCAGAACTCATCATTAATCATTACAGAATCGCGGCGAGCTTCTATGTGATGCAGGATAATTTTTCACGGTTCAATTTTCGGCTGTTCTGATTGAATTTGCTGCATTTTGGCAACTTCAACCAGGGTTTCCAGCCGAATAAGCCTTTCGTTCATATGGCGAATATCTTGATCCATACGATTTACCTTTTCGATAAGGGTAGTTACCCTTTCATTCAAGAGTATCGCCGCCCTCAGAGCCTCCATGACTTTTTCACTGATACCCATTATTGAGCCTCCAGCTTGGCATGGGTCTCATCAAGTCTCTTTTCAACCTCATCAATTTTTTTAATAACCTCCTGGGTCGTCTTTATCATCGTGTCCGCCAAAGCCTCTAACAAGGCCTCATCTCCTATGGATAGATCGCCGTCAAAAGCGTTGACAGCCGCCCTTACCACCTCTGCAAAGGAAACATTTTTGTCGCTCGCAATCTTATCAACTTTTTTGATCATGGCAGGCGGCATAAGGATCGGTTTTCTTAGCATTGTTTCTTGCTTTGCCGGTGCGCCCATTACAGACCTCCCTATCTTTGCGTGTTTTTGTATTTAGAGATAATTCATAAAAAAACATAGCACATGTGCTGCACATGTGCAAGTATGGCGTGATAAATTTTTTAAAATTCCGCCGGTGTGAAACCAGCGCACGCCGAAGTCACCGAAGATATGTTCCCAGTCGATGTCCCCTTTTTTAGTTGGGAAACTGCCGTGTGACCCCGATCCGATACCCCTAACGCGCCTCGGATATCAGTCCCATTCTTTCGTTTCACTTACTTATGCTGCTCGATCTGCAACAAGCTCCACATGCATACCTGCGTGTGAAGGTATATTGGCCAGCATATCGACTGTTTTGGAGGCAATTTGTTTCAGGTTGGCAGAACATTTCCACAAAATTTGTGTATTGTAAACTAATAGCCGAAATATCTAGTATCTTGATAAGCGCAAAATTATGGGCTCGGCTGGCTAATTTACAGTTTTTATCCCTGCAAAGTATTATAGATTGGCAGAATTAATATGATAATCGAAGCTTTGTGGATGTCAAATAAAAATCCACACCTTTAACGGCCTCATAGGCTCGGTGATCTGTTTTATGTCCATTTGTGATCAAAATTTATAACCATCCAGAAAAATTGGATTGAATTTTAATCTAATTGGATCTTTATTTCCTCTGCGCTGCTATTTAGCGTCGCGACATTTCCCATTACTTTGGATAAGCAACTGGATATCAAGCAGTTAGATCTCACCGTCCTCCATCGAAATCCAATTGTTGATCGATTGAAAGTCGTTTTAGCTTGGTAGATATAGGGTTTTCCCAATTAAAACTTTCAATCTCGATAAACGAGCGAGGCCTGCGATCAAACGCCAAAACAAGACGGTAACCATCTGTAAAGTAGGGATCTCCTGTAAGATTGTGCCGAGGTTTTAAGCGGGTAGCCGCGCCAACGCCTTTGACATATCCACCTTTTGCAAGCTGCTGGGAGTAGATCAGGTCTTCGGCAAGGGCATACCTCGCCTCGTCGATATCCGGATCTATTTTGTGGGTCACTGGTGGCCAGTTTTTAAACGTAAACCGCACCCCGATATCACGGCTGATTTGACCGATCCAAACTGGTTTTCCCTGGTAGCGTATGGGACTGAGCCATGCCCGCAGATGGTTTCGTTGATGAACTGTATGGCGGGGCTTTTGTCCGGCAAAATCCTGTTGCCTCCCATACAAAAAAAGTGGACTGACGGGCGAGTAGCGGTACCTTGAATCAAACAGAAATGATTTTATCGTTTTCCAAACCGCTTTGCCGTGTGTCTGCTCAGCGGGGAGCCAGCCTCTGCGAACGAATGCTGCTGAAATATCTTCGCGACTTCCGATTAAAACAAGATTCAACGGATCACCATTTTTAGTGCCTTTTTTATTGGTTGCGCAACAAGGCAGTTTTTCCAATGCTGTTCTCAGATCATCTTCGTCAAGATTGACAATTTCCTCTTCCGAATAGAGCTTTTCGAAATCAACTTTATGATAATCCGCCCTAATGCCGGGGATAGGAACAAAAAAGGTGAAAAATTTGGTTTTGCCATAACTGATTAAATCAATGTCGACCACCTTAATCCCCTCGTCTCGGTTGACAAAAATGAAACCGGAAACAGAGGTACCAGGGGCGATAGGATTTCTAAAATTCATCACCCTGAATTGGTCATCGATTTTATCGTTTAACGAACTCGATAAAATGCTATGGAAAGCATATGCCGATTCCAGAGGTGAGAAATAGTCCGGATCAAGGCCTGCGGACATCAGCCAATACGGACTGGAATCTGCGTTCTGGACCCTTACCCAGACGGGTTGCATCCCCTGTCCAGCGAGATTGACACCAAAGAGCTGCCGGCTTTCTTCATCGCTGAGTACCGCAACCGTTACCCTGACTTCCCCACTGACCTTTGATTTTGATCTTTCCTGAAAAGGAACATCATGAATTGGGCGAGGCTTTTGATAGATCGTACATCCATAAACAGATATGATAGATAAAAATGCAACTTGTAACAAAAATAGATACCTGCGTCTCATAGAATCTCCATTCCCCGATAAAGTGCCCAAGTTACACTTGTTGAGAATTTTAATATCAAGTATATGTCACCAAAAGGATAGCTTTTCCACTAAAAATAGAATCATCGCTTCAAAGAGCAAGTTGCGGACATGAGGATGGGTGGCTGCGGCCTCCCAAGCGGCTGATGCCATTTTCTCCCTCACAGGTACAGCGATCGCCCAGTGATCCAGGTTAATATAACCAAGGAGTGAAGAACCTGGGATGACTTGATCATAGAAGATAACCTGTCCATCGTTTCGTGGATCAATGTTCCTGAGCAAATCATAGGAGAAAAGAAGACCTGCTTGGACGTTCTCGCGGTGGGTAAAGGCTACTACTGAATAATATTGCACATCCTGTGGCAAAGGATTGACAGCCAGCCAAGGAAATTGCACGCTGCGTTTTAAACTCGTCAGGACACCCCCATCACCAGGTTCACATGCCTTTATGGGAATATTTTTAAACCAGTTTTCGTAAGTTTCTGCAAATTTATCGGCCAGCGGTGTCCCGTTAATCACTCCGGCCACACTCAACAGCGCCGTCACTTTTTTCGCAAGCTCCGGATAATCAACTAAAAAATGAAGAATATCCGTGGCACCTTTTGAATATCCGAGCAATATTAAACGTTCGGTTGCCTTAAGTTCCAATCCATCAACAGTTTTGGCAATCATAGCCGCGTTATAACTGCTGCTGGATCGACCACCAACAACGAGGGTATCGATCCTGTAACCTAATTTTTCGAGACGGGCAGCCGCGTCATCGTAAGGCTTTCCCATTTTCGGAAAGCATTCCCCAAAAGCACCGGTGACAAGAATAATTCTTAGGCTGGGATCATGCATCGGCAGAGGTTGACTTAATTTGTCGCCCTGTTTCTCGTCATTTAAACGCCATAGATAATCCTCACATTTAATCCGTCGCCGTTGAGCTTCAGAACTTTCATTGATCAACCCGCAAAAGATTTCTCGAAATCGAGAGCGTTGGTCATCGATCGAGGGGGCACTTGCATAAGATAGAGTTTGCGCAGGAGTATCGATGTCGAATTTTAACAAGGCGGGAGTACACCCGCAAATGCTAACAATGACAGAAAGACTTAAAAAAATGAAAAATATTTTTTTCGGCATTTTTAATCTGAACTCCCCGATGAATTCAAATTTTCTGTCATAAAAAGTATTATGGCGTGCAGCAAGATCTCTCTCGGGTAACTGATCTGCTTTGAGATCGATTTTGATAGCATTGAGTTAGCATCTTCCAAGGGTAAGGCAACCTCCCAGTGGTCGTCATTTGCATAACCGAGTAAAATCGCTCCTGGAATAACTTGATCCGAGAAAAGGAGCAGTCCGTCATTTCGCGGATCGATTGTCTTCAGCATATCATACCCGCTGACCAACCATCTATTTACCCTATCGCGGTCTGTAAATGAAACCACGGAGTAATATTTTACCGAGGCCGGCAACGGGTTGTTAGCCATCCAGGTCAGTCGAACAGGGCGTTCTAAACTCCGAAAGGCCCCCCCGTCGCCGGGTCCACATTCGTTGAACGGTAAATTAGCGCCCAGTTTGCTGTAAATATCAGCCACCCGATTCGAAAGTGGCGAACCATTGATGGCTCCCGCCACGCTGACAACAGCATCTACACCCTGTGCCAACCCCGGAAAGTCGATAAGAAAATGAAGGATATCGACGGCACCTTTGGAGTGGCCGATTAATATCAAATAATCTTCTTTCTTAAGCGCCAGATTCTCCACAGCTTTTGCGATTTGTTTGGCATTATAGTCACTGCTGGAACGTCCGCTGACGATTAATGGCTCAATTTGGTAACCCCGTGGACGTAGATGCTCCATTGCTGTCTCAAATGGAAAGGCAGTATCGGCAATGCATTCCCCCAAAAGACCCGGTACAATGAGAATTCTGAAATTTTTATTGCTGGCCGGAAGCGGTCTGAGCTGTTCGGCAGACATGCGTTCATCGCTGAGCCGTGTCAGATAATTCTCACAGTTTCCGGCTTTATCTCGATATTCCGGGGCCTCTGATAGTAATTTGCAAAAAATCTCTCGAAAACGTGTCCGACCATCCTTGACAGAAGGCATTCCCACAGGATTTAAGATTTGTGCCGGTGTTTCAAGACTAAATTCTTGCAGGTTTGCAGCGGAGCACCCTAAAAGAATAATAATTTGGAAAATTATGAGTAAAAAACAGCGAGAAAAGAACATAAATTATATCCAAAAAAAAGATTATACTTGATAAAACTTGTGGTGCAATATTGAAGTCGGCATTTGCCATTGGCAAAACACCATTGAACTTACTGGTACAAAATGATTAAAACAAGCTTTTTTTAAAAAGAGAAAGTATGACCCGATACCGATGTCTTGAATTGAAATTACATACTTCAATGGTAGATAGTGCTCTTTGCGGATTGCGCAATGACAAATACATCCTTTATGGATTCACTTCGATATCGAACAACCTTCCTCAAAAAAATTTGGTGTCTCAACTTAAGGCGCTGAAACTGGAAGTGTTAAAAGTGGTCCAGCCGTCTCGACTTTCCCGCCCAGGAGTGCAGCCAGTTGATCAAGGAGCAAGAATGAGTATTTAATGAAGGTGTCCTTTTCGATTGCGAGTCCCAGTAAATCCTTAAGTTTTTGGGTCTCCTCAAAAAACCTGGCCTCTCTATCAATAACCATCACGGGGGTGTCTTCGTTATCTATTTTTTGATACCCAAAACGCAGCATCCCCCTTTTTTGAAGATGGCGCATCAGTTTGGCTGCCTGGCCAAACTCTTTATATATGGGCGGATCACTTGGTGTCGGCCCCGCCGCGCGCGGCGAATTGGGAAGGCCGTTCATGCGATTGGCCATCATCCGCAAAAGGCGCTCTATGCTCCAACCTGAGTTCGATAGAAGTATTAGAGTGTCCAGGTCCGCTGGCGTCAAGACGCTCTTTACGAAGTCTTTTCCACCCAGTGGGGTATAAGTGATCGTCGGACGCTCCGTGTATTGGAGATCGCCCCTGATACTCAGATTATTACGCTGGAAATCGCTTCCTCCATACTCGAGCATAGTACCACTGGCGGCTGCATTTTGAGACCAGGTGAAGGACGTCGTGACGTTGTTTACGTCAAAGAACAAGGGGCGGTCTCCGTAGCGCACGCGAACCAGGTTCAAGATTACTTCTTCGTCCTCTGTCTGCTGGAGGACGATGTTGTAATCGTTGCGTCCGGCCTTAACCAAGTCAGGGCCCAATTGTGCAAAGCTGGTGAGTAAAAGAAAAATACATAGCATCACTGCAGATTTTGTTAAAATTATTAGTATCCGAATTCTTAAACAAAAAGTCGGCAAATTTCTCATTGCCTATCCTCCTTTCTTTTTGTTTCGAATAGTTCGCAAGTCAACGCCTCCGCAGATTGTAAAAATATTCCAAGAGCTTTGAATTTCGCACACAGCTTATAGTTTGATTTTGAGTTGGGAGTAAAAAGGCAGAGCCTTTTTTTGTCAACCGATTTCTTTAAAAAATGTGACTATATATAAGAATTTTTCGGCCTACGGGAACGTCAAAATGTCGAAACTGTGAAAATTGACCGTGAAATTTTCACAAACTGTGAAAAACTCACTGATCAAATCTTTCGATATCATTTCAGTTAGTTAAAATCAATGACGATAAACACAAAAAAAGAGCGTCCTGAGTTCACAGGACGCTCTTCCTCGTTAGATTTCAAATTCTCTAATGATTACCCACGGGTCAAAACGATCTTTGTGACTTCGCCCTTCTTACCCTTCGTAAAATCAATGTTGAATTTCATGCCCGGCATTATACCCTCAGCCTGACAGAGTTTTTTACCGATAACCACGCCGAAATTGTTTGCAGTCGCTTCTTAGACAAACCAATCCATAATAACGATAGGACTAAAATGCGGATAGCCAGATGAAATATGCAATATCGCAAAATTGCAGTTTTGTGTCTGAACGATGAAATAATTGTCCTGTATTACCAAAAACGTAATTTTGACTCGTTATTCAACCGACCAAAGCTGCTCTTATCCTTTCCAACACCCCAGGCTGGAAAAATTTCAGAAAAAAAAATACCCCCCACCCTTCTGCTAATATAGATCGCCCCGCATATCGCAAATGAGGTAGCCAAAAAATTCCTTTTTGACCTGAATTATGATTCAGATAGATAAACGGGACTTTTCAAATTGTCTGCAGAAAATTCCCTGATTATGAAACCACTGAAGAGAATTCAAAAGCAGATCACCGATTATCCAGGATCGAATGTATGTGTTTTCTTAAATCGCGATTAATAAATCCTTGGCAAAACCTATGCAAATGGTTATGCTAATTTTAACCGTTCAGGGTTCAACGTTCTGGGTTGAAAAAATCCACAGAACAGCTCGGATCAGAGGGATCGTGCCTTCATCTGGTTATGAATCCGTTTCATATAATGTGGTATGACGAGCATGCCAAATATTGATTTATATTGGGAGCAGTTTCCAACGGTTGTGACCTTTGAACCGTAAACCTGGAACCGATCGGTTTGGGTATAACCTTTGTGACTTTGTGCCTTAGTGGCTAAACTACTAAAGTTACTCCAGATGAGGATTCATGTTTTGCATCAAGACTCGGAAAATAATAAAAAAACCGCATTAAATAGCGAAGAAGCCAGAAAGCTTCTCGAGAAATTCAACATTGCTCTGGTACCCGAACGATTTGTTCGCCGGCAAACGAAGGTGGCCGCCGCCGCCCGGGATATCGGATTTCCGGTAGTAGTGAAAGGCATGGGTGCCAATCTGCTTCATAAAACCGACCGGGGCCTGGTGCACCTCAATCTTTTGGATGCCAAAGCCGTTGAAAACGCAGTTCAGGAAATCGTCACCGAAGCAAGGGAGGATCTGGAGGGGTTTTTAATTCAACCGCACCTCAAGGGCCAGCGAGAATTTGTGGCCGGTCTATTTCAGGATGATCAATTTGGTCCGGTCATCATGTTCGGCATCGGGGGCGTATTCACCGAAGCTTTTGCGGATGTCTCTTTCCGCCTGGCACCGATTACCGAAAACGATGCTTTCGAGATGCTTGAAGAGATCCGGGGCAAAGCTCTGCTGGGTGATTTCAGGGGGGAAAAGGCGGTTGACCGCGCTGGGTTGATTCAAATCTTGCTGGGATTGTCTCGGATCGGCAGCGAGCAGCCGGAAATATCAGAAATCGATTTAAATCCCCTGCTGGTTACGCCCCCGGGACAGGTGCAGGCGGTAGACGCCCTGGTGCTGGCCGGCGGCCGACCTGCCAAAACCGAATTGCTGCCGCCGGTTTCACCCGATGCCATCGGCTCGCTGTTTTACCCCAAAAGTGTCGCCATCGTGGGCGCATCCCCTCAATTGGGCAAATGGGGCTATTCATTGATGACCAACACCATCAGCGGCGGCTTTAAAGGTCTGCTTTACCCGGTAAACCCGAAGGGCGGTACCATCGCCGGCAGAAAAGTTTTTCGATCCGTTGCGGAAATACCGGAAAAGATCGATTTGGCCGTTGTAACCATACCGGCCGGCAAAGTCTTGGATCTCATCCCTCAATTCCGGGAAAAAGGGATTCAAAACATGCTGTTGATCACATCCGGTTTCAGTGAAACCGGGAGCGAGGGCAGGCAATTGGAGAAAGAACTGATCAACGCCGCCCGGCAGGCGGGGATTTTGGTTCTGGGCCCGAATACCATGGGCATAGCCAATCCTCACAACAATTTATACTGCACGGGTTCTCCGGTGATGCCCAAACCCGGTTCCACGGCCATGGTCGCACAGTCCGGCAATATGGGCATCCAGCTGCTGGCTTTTGCCGAGCAGCAGGGTATCGGGATCCGCGCCTTTTGTGGTTCCGGCAACGAAGCCATGATGACCATCGAAGATTATCTGGATGGTTTTGAAGTGGATTCCTTGACCCGTACCGTGATTTTGTACATTGAAAGCGTTAAAAACGGCCGCCGCTTTTTTGAGGGTGCCCGTCGCGTCGGGAAAAAGAAACCGATTGTGCTCTTAAAAGGAGGACGCAGCAAAGCCGGCAACCGGGCTGCGGCAAGCCACACCGGCGCCATGACATCCGATATTAAAATATTCGATGCGGTTTGCCGCCAGGCCGGCATTGTCAGGGCTGAAAAGCCTATGGATCTTCTCGATTTAGCGGCAGCTTTTTCATCATTGCCGTTGCCCGAAGGAAATCGCGCCGCCATCATGACACTGGGCGGCGGTTGGGGTGTGGTCACGGCTGATCTATGTGCGGAATACAGTCTCGAGGTGCCTGAGCTCACCGCACCGCTTATAGCCAGGATGGACGAAATGCTGCCGGCCTACTGGAGTCGGTCCAATCCGATTGATCTGGTGGGCGATCGGGATCCTTCCATACCGATGACCGTATTGGAGGTACTTTCGAAGTGGGACGGTTGCGATGCCATAATCAATCTCGGCATCATGGGCCGCAGGATCATGGTCAAACGCTTCGGGGCCTCGGTGCTAGCGGCGGATACGGCCTATTCTCCCGAAGTTATCGAAAACATAAATAAACAGTTCGTCGAGTTTGAAAAAAACTATATCGAACACATCGTAAGATTGATGGATCAATACAAAAAACCGATATTCGGCGTTAGTCTTTTGCCCGATGAGAACAATCAGACTTTGTACAGAGTCAGCGGCAGTTCGTATAAAGGGGTTTTCTATCCCACCCCGGAACGAGCGGTCAAAGCATTTTCCAAAATGGTTGAATATCACCGGTTTTTAAAAAAGTTTTAGACTTGTTTTTTTTTATTTCAAAATATAAGTTCGAAATTAGAACCTTCTGTCAGTGACAAAAAAATAAATCCGAGAATACAGTGCCAAAAAAAAAATTCAAATTCAAATACGATTTCGAAATCGGATACCTGGTTAAGAGCCCCTGCAAAAAATGCATTCAGCAGAAAACCTTCCCCAAGTGCGCCGATCATTGCAATCTTCTGGATAAAATTCACGAAGTATTATCTGAAGCTGTTTCCTGCACCCGGAGGAAGGATTGAATTTTCAATTTCTCTTCCGGTTTATCTCGCCAACCCGAACAAGCCGGAAAAATGATCTAAAATGAACTAAAATTGTAAAAAAAGAACCGGCTGACACTCCTTTTATTAAATCGATAGAATACCTTAACTTGAGTCATTTTTAATTTTAGGCATTCTTTGACATAATTATGCACTTGATTAAGGAGTGATTTTATACAAATTGCATAGAAATAACTATTAAGACGCTAACCTCGCAACTACGGCCCCCCATGTCAATCCGGAACCAAGCCCCAGGAAGAGAACGGTGCTGCCGTCGCCAATGAGTTTCATTTCAAGGGCCTCATCAAAGGCCATCGGGATGCTGGCCGCGGTGGTGTTGCCATATCGCTGTATGTTGTTAAATACTTTATCTTCAGGTAGGTTCAGAGCCTGCTGAAAAAACTGATTGATCCGCAGATTGGCCTGATGGGGTATAAACAGGTCAATGTCATCTAAAGCAAGCCCGGCTTTCTGCAAGACTTCATTTACGACCTCAGGAAGTTTCCGGACGGCCAATTTGAATATGGTTTTACCGTCCATCGTCGGAAAATGCCGTCCTTCTTCGATAAGCTCCCGACTGATACGGGGTTTCATGCGGGAACCTTCGGCTTCGACCATCAGACTTTCGGCAAATGCACCGTCGGCGTGGAGCGCTGAAGCCAGTACGCCCACAGGTTCATCGGTCGCGACCCCTTCAAGACACACAACCCCGGCACCATCACCGAAAATTACCGCCACATCCCTGCCGTTTGTGGAAATATCCAGCCCGCAGCTGTGAACTTCGGCACCAACCAGCAAAATCCGGTTTGCCAGACCACTGCGAATGTAGGCATCGGCGGTGGCCATGCCATACAGAAATCCGGTACATTGTTGCCGGATATCCAGTGCCGGTATTGCGTCCAAACCCAATTTATGCTGCAGCAAAGATCCTGAGCCCGGGAAAAAAAGGTCCGGGCTCAGAGTTGCAAAAATAATCATATCGATGTCTTCAGGCTTCCACCCGGCCCGCTGGATGGCTATTTTGGAAGCTTCCAAGCCAAGATCGGAGGCTCCCACACCGCCTTCTGCGGGTGTCCAGTAACGCTGTTCGATTCCGGTTCGCTGCCGGATCCATTCATCCGAAGTTTCCATCCACTGGGACAAATCATCGTTTGTCACCAATCGCGGCGGAACATACCGTCCGCTTCCTCGTATTAC
This sequence comes from uncultured delta proteobacterium, assembly GCA_963765595.1. Taxonomy (GTDB): domain Bacteria; phylum Desulfobacterota; class Desulfobacteria; order Desulfobacterales; family JAFDCJ01; genus JAFDCJ01. Next base: position 41,657 of record CAVXXE010000037.1, on the reverse strand, counting down.
GGCTTTTTTCATCTTAACTGCTCCTTGTCGAATTTTTCAGCGTCGGATAATCTAAGAAACTCCGTTCACCCTGTCTATATTCTGATTTTGAATAGCATGGATTCGATCTTTAATTTCTCTGATATATTTTTTAATTGGAATCCAATCCTCTTTGATCGAAAACTACAACTTCGCCCTGTGGATTCTTATACGAGACAAATATCGTAAACGTCAAGACCGCATTCGTAGGGATTAAAAACCCAATGCTCAAGAGATCGATCATGTTAGGTCGCGGAAACGGATACTTTTCATCATTACAGATATAAACCAATTGCAGCATGGGGGGGGGTAACTTGCTGTCACGGCTTCAAATCTTGCGATTTAACCGGTAAATAAACGCCAGCACCTCGGCCACCGCCCGATATAATTCAGGAGGGATTTCCGTTTCAAGGTCCAGCGCTTCCAGAATTTGAACCAGGTTTTTATCTTCGTAAAGCGGCAAGTTATGTGCCTTGGCGATCTCAATGATTTTTTCGGCGATTTCCGCCCGGCCCTTGGCAATGACCTTGGGCGCATGGTCCTTTTCCTTATCGTATTTCAAGACAACTGCTTTTAGTGACTTATCCATAACTAAACCCGCAAATCCACCCTGGAGTCGCCGGACACCTGGCGGTCTTCATGATCAAAATCCGCAACTTTTTTTTCGGAAACAATGACTTTCAGCAGGATTTGGTTAAAAAAACCATGAAGTAATTCCTGCAATTCAAGAAAATTTTCCTGGATTTTAGCTTTGACTAATTCTTCCTTCACGAAAAAGGTTATGGCCAAATCTTTATCTAAAAGAAAAAAATCGGTGCGAAGGTCTCCCATTCGATCCAGGGACAGCAGCAAAGATATTCGAAATCCTTTATCAGCGCCCGATTTTTTTTTCTGATAATAGACTTTTAATCTCGCTGTCTGCTCATCTTCTTTTAACGGCAGCACAAATGAAAAAATCTGAAACGGTTCCCCGGAATCCAGCTGACCGGCCGCCCTGCCCTGCTGATGGCTGATGTGGTCGAGTAAGCTGTAGATCGAATTGTTCAAGGTTGCCAGCGCCCTGGGGGAAAAGAATTTTTGCAGGGCTTCCCTATCTTCCATGAGAAATTTCATGGCCATAAGGTTGGCTTTGAGATCGCGATCTAAAATGTGCTTCGCGTCCGGCAGGTCGGGCAATTGTTTAAGCGACACGGATTCTGAGCTACCAAGGGATTTTAAAATTGAATTTTCAAGGTATTTTTCTAAAAAAATGCCCGAGTTTTCCAGGTATGTCTTGAGTTGGGGTATCAGTTTGGCGGTGATTATTTCTAAATTAAAGGATTCAAAATGAGTATTTAACCCATTTAAAATATTAAGAATAGATTGAGGCAAAGATTTGCCGGTTTGAGCCTCCAGGACCTGGTTGAGAATTAATTTCAAATCGGTTTGGGCCTTTTTTAAACTGTGACCCATCGGATCTTCCAAACCGACCGGTGGTGAATCTGTCCCAAGCGGCGTTTTCTGTTCGGGGCCGATGACACTCATTTTGAGCTGCCGGCCGGACTCCAGCACCTTTACCCGCAATTCTTCACCCAGGGTGACCGGAATTTTGATGTCTGCGGTGGCCCGGAATTTTCCAAAATCAATCAGTGCCCGGTCGCCTCTAAGCTCAAGGATTTTCAACTTGAGGGTGGTACCGGGCTTGAACGAATTTACGCTCAAAAGGGATTCAGACTGCTCGGGTTTCAGCGAAACCGTTATTTGGGAGGTGATATCCATATAGAGATTGAAGATTGACGAATGAATATTTAAGGAATTCTGTCGGTGCTACTCTGATTTTCTGTTGCATATCAATGAAACTATGCTGTAAAATCCGTTGCCTGTCAACAAAATCAGATGATTGATATTTTTGAAGCCTAACATGCGGTTAATGAAAAAAACGGTAATTATACTTTTGTTCGCCCTGCTTGCACTTTTCATGTGCCTGATGGCGCGGGTCGCCGCCGGGACATTTGTAGATCAGCTTGAGCGTCAGGTCACGGTGCCGGATGATCCTCAGCGGTTGATATCATTGGCTCCGAGTATCACAGAAATTATTTACGCTTTGGAGCAGGAAAATCGCCTAAAAGGTGTGACCCGCTATAGCGATTTTCCCACCGCAGCAACAAAACTTCCTAAAGTAGGTTCATATGTGCGCCTGGATCTTGAACGCATTGTGGCCTTAAACCCGGACCTTTGTATTGCGATCAAAGACGGAAATCCCAAAGAGATAATTGACCGGCTGGAATCATTAAAGATTCCGGTCTATGTGGTGAACCCCCGGAATTTAAATACCGTGCTGGAAACAATCAGAGAGGTTGGTAAGATATTAAATGCCGGCGACAAAGCCGAAAACCTTTTGACCAACCTGCACACCCGCATCCAGCGGGTGAAGTCTCTGATTACCCAAGATACTTATCGGCCGGGAGTCTTTTTTCAAATCGGAATTTCACCGATCGTATCTGTTGGAACCGACACATTTCTCCATGAGCTCATCGTGCTTGCCGGGGGCAAGAATCTTGCGGATGGCAAAACGCCCTATCCACGTTTCAGCAGAGAACAGGTGTTGACCTTGACACCGGAAATCTTCATCGTCACTTCCATGGCCCGACAGGCTGTTTTTGAGCAAGTCAAAGCCGAATGGCGTCGGTGGCCGAGCATGCCCGCCGTGCGCAATGACCGAATTTTTTTAGTTGATTCCAATCTGTTCGATCGACCATCGCCACGCCTGGTAGACGGCCTCGAACTTTTAATAAAATTGATTCATCCCGAACTGTTAAAATAGCCTCGTGACAGCAAAAACACCCTCAATCATAGCACGGCTCATTTGGGTCGCCTGCCTTCTTTTGGTGATTCTTTTCGCAGCCATGATAATAGGTTCTGCCATGGGCTCATCCGGCGGTGGAATTATCTCGGTTCTGCAAGTGATTTCGGGAAAAAGTGATCCGAATTCAATCCTGCATACCATTATCTGGCGCATTCGCTTACCCCGTGTCCTTCTATCCGCTTTGGTGGGAGCAACGCTTTCCTTAGGGGGCCTTGTTTTTCAGGCCCTGCTCAGAAATCTTCTAGCTGAGCCATATATACTAGGCATTTCAGGCGGTTCAGCTATCGGTGCCATCGCCGGAATCTTACTAGGATTTACCCGTTTTCCGGGCGTCAGCTTAACCGCTTTCATAGGAAGTATCGTTACCCTGGTGCTGATTCTTGTAATGACATCAGGTCAATCTGTTCTTAAAAAAGAATCTTTGCTCTTGTCCGGGGTAATGGTGAATGCCTTTTGCTCTTCTGTGATCATGTTTTTGGTTTCCATCACCCAGGACTCACGGCTCCATAACATTATTTTCTGGCTGATGGGGGATCTTTCAACTGCCGATATCCGCCAGGTCGGGCTGTTGGCCGGGATGCTTTTGCCCTGCTTTATTCTAATTTTCCGGCATTCACATGCGATGAACCTCCTTTTGATGGGCAAAGAAATGGCCCAATCCTCGGGGATAAATATAAAAGTCGTAACCATCACCCTTCTGGTCACGTCTTCATTTATGGTGAGCGTCACTGTCAGCTATTGCGGCCTGATCGGGTTCGTAGGGCTGGTCATGCCCCATCTGTTAAGACTCATCTTTGGACCGGATCACCGGATTCTCGTTCCGGCATGTATCCTGGGCGGTGGATCCTATTTGGTGATTTGCGACCTTCTGGCAAGAACACTGCCCGATCAAGGCGAAATGCCTGCCGGGGTGATTACAGCCCTAATTGGTGCGCCCCTCTTTATCTTACTTTTAAAAAGATCAGAACCATGAATCCCGCAATCACTGCATCAAATTTAAGTCATTCTTTCGGTAACCGACATGTATTGAGGCATCTTTCATTCAGCGTTGAAAAAGGTAATTTTTTTATCATCATTGGTCCCAACGGTTCCGGCAAAACCACCTTGATGAAGCTCATGGCCGGGATTCTCAAACACCAAAAAGGTCAACTATCAATCCTGGGACATCCTAAGCGCAGTTATACACCCAAAGCATTGGCCCGGGCGGTTGCATTCCTCCCTCAAAGATTGCCGCTGGATCTGCCGTTTAAAGTTGGCGAAGCGGTTTTGCTGGGCCGGGCACCCTACCAGGGTGCGCTGGGATTTGAACGTCAAAGGGATTTGGAAATTGCCAACCAGGCCATGCAGTTCACCGAAGTGGATCATCTGAATAATTTAAATATCGGTCAATTAAGCGGCGGTGAGCAGCAGCGTGTTTTCATCGCCCGCGCAATCTGCCAGGAGCCTGAAATAATGCTGCTGGACGAACCCACGGCATCACTGGATCTTGCCCACCAGGTCAAGGTGATGGACTTGATGGAAAAACTTAAGCTAGAAAAATGCATCACCGTGATCATGGTCTCCCATGACGTAAATCTGGCGGCCATGTACGGTGATCAGGTGCTTTTACTAAAAAATGGGGAAGTCGTTTGTATTGGAACACCTTCCGAAGTGCTTTCTTTCCGAAAACTGGAGGAAACCTACGCTTGCAAGTTATTGGTGGATGAAAGTCCCCTGGGCGGATTTCCGCGGGTCACGCTGGTGCCGGGAAGATTTATGGATTCAGAAAACTAGCTGAATCTTGACATGAAAAAGCAAAGCGGATATATCTTAGACGAGAAAATTCTCAACCAAAGCGGTAAAAGCATATATCATTTTCCAGTTTTTTTTATCTATCTAGGTTTGCCGTTTACCGACAATCAGCAACCCTATCTCATTCCAGTTTATGGGAGGCCGGACTTTTGGAAAAAAAACCCGTATCGACGTCGCCGGAGAATTCGGGAGCGATCCAAACCGTTGAATTATTGCAGCGAAGATGGTTGACGAAAAATGCTTTTGAAATCGAACTGACGCGTCCGCCATCATTGGAATTTAAACCCGGCCAGACAATTCGTTTTATGCATGCATCATTGGAAAGATATTATTCTTTGCTTTCCACACCCGACGATTCAAACCTGACCCTTTGTGTTTGTCATGTTCCCCAGGGCCATTTCTCCCCGCTGCTCGCCAATGCCGAGATCGGTTTTCGATTAAAACTGACGGGTCCCCACGGATATTTCACCTTCAAATCTTCCACCCGAAAGCCGGTATTTATCGCCACCGGTACCGGGATTGCGCCATTCGTTTCCCTTGCTCGCTCAGGTGTAACTGATTTCACATTGATCCACCAGGCGATATCGGCCGACGAACTATATTATCAATCTTATTTTCATAAAGTTACGCCAAAATATTACTCCTGCCTGCCGGCAGCCCCGAGCACAGCGCCTTCATCTCCAAACTTGTTTGGCAGCGACATTTCTGAATGCATCAGAAAAAATTTACGGCCAGGAAGCTATGATTTTTATCTAAGCGGAGAACGGGAGATGATCCGGCAGGTTACGCATTTAGTAGATGAAGCTTATCCGGAATCGCATGTTTACACAGAAGTTTTTTTTTAATTCGGCATTAAATTTATTTTAAATATAATCCGATTAGCTGATTCCTTTAAAGAGGATTTCGATGAATGCAAAAGAACGGGTAATGGCGGTCATAGATCACCAAAAACCTGACCGGATGCCCTGTTTTGGGGCCAATTCCACGGTAACCTATGAACAGATGGAAAAGGTGAACGCTTACTGGCCGGAAGGTCATGTTGAAGGGGAAGTCATGGCCAAGCAGGCCCTGGCCGCTTATTCCGTCCTGGGTTTTGACGCCGTCAGGGTTCCATTTTGTCAGACGTTTGAGGCGGTGGCCCTCGGCTGTATCCGCAAACCGGGGAAAGTAAGAGAATTAGAGGGCGTCCCGGGCATCGAGCATCCTCCCCCGTACAAATTGGACGATCGCCCGGAATTTCCGGCTGATTTTCTCTCACGTGGATACATACCCGAATTGATCAAAGCCGTAGAATTTTTGAAAAAAGAAGTCGGCGATGAGGTGCCCATTGTGGCTGGGATTATCGGGCCCTTCACCATTGCCGGGTCCCTCTTGGATTCAGTTCCCCTGCTCAAGGCGACATTTAAATCTCCCCAGAAAATTCGTCCCTTCCTTGATGTCGGCGAAAAGGCGGGGACCGCCCTGGCCAGAGCTCTAGTGGATGCGGGGGCCGACATCATTTCTTGTGAAGATATGACCGCCTCGCCCGAGCTCATTGCACCCAAGACCTACAAGGAGTTAGAACTTGAATACCAGCGCATTCAATTTGACGCCATTCCAGTTCCCACAATTCTCCATATCTGTGGCAATGTGGACGCCATGGTTGAATGGATGGGGCAAACCGGGGCCAACATACTCAGTCTGGAGCCCAAAGCCAGCGCCAAACTGGCCCGGGAGAAATGCGGCTCCGATATCATCCTGATGGGCGGCATGGACACCGCCACGACGCTCTATATGAAAGATCCCGACACGGTCAAACAGGGGTGTGAGGAAGCCATTGACGACGGCATCCAGATACTGGCTCCGGGTTGCGCGGTAGCGCCCGGCACACCTACGGAAAACCTGCTGGCCATGGTGGAAGTGGCCAAGACCCATTAAAACATTTAAATTTCCTTGAGGATATTAGTGGCTTCTGCCGGAGCCGTTTTTATAGACATTTTAAATGCTGACGGCCGGTGACGAACCGGTGTCAGGGAAAATGAGCAGCAGGGGATGAATTGATCATGGACAAAAGCCATGTTGATGCGCTGATGGTCTCCGCCTTGGAAAAGGTGAAAGGAATCGTTAAAGCATGTCCCTTTGCAGCCGCAGACCGCCATAAGATCCTAGAAATTGAGCAGGATGCCGAAAAGCGGTCGCTGATGGGACTGGGCAAGGTCGTCAACGTCGGTGTCAGAGAAGTTCTGAAATGCGATAAAATCTATGCAGCCCTTAGCAATATGGACTTTAACTGGGGCTGTCATGCCTCTCTGGTATTAAAAAAGGGCGATGAGGTGGTGGGTAAAGAAGTTCGGGACGAGGAAATCATTGCCCGGCTGTCCAAACAAAAAAATGTCTGGTTTATGCATAAGAATTTTATTGTTTATAAAGACAAGATGTCTTTTCCCCAGGATATCATGCAAAAAATCTGCTTTTTTGAAATTCCATGCCTCCCGGCAGAATGGTGTCTGGTGGAAGATAATACGTTTCAATGTGATTCTATTATATATGCCAATCCCTGCACTCCTTCCGATATTTTCTTAAAGGAACAATACTTCAACGGATTGGACGAAAAGGGCTGCGGCACTATTCTCGTTGGTATTGAATCATAAAGAAAGAAAAGTCTTGCAGATGATTGCCGAGGGCCGTTCCACCAAGGAGATCTCCGACCATAAACAATTGCGTTGCACTCGGGGCGAAAATTGCCGCAAATCTTTAAGATAACAGGAATCAGGTTTCCTAGTCCCACTTTTTATTATACCCAACCAGGATAATTTTTTTATGTTGATTTTTACAATTCAAATTGGTAGAAAGGGTTTAATTTTATTTTTCAAAATACCGGAACTGCGTATCATTCGCGATTGGCGCTAAATTCGATACTCTAAGCAAAAAATAAGATTTGTGTATCAGGTGCTTTTATAGCCTAACAGGGAATCCCGTGAAAATCGGGAGCGGGACCGCCGCTGTAACCCCACCTTTTTCGTTTTACAGAAAAGGACCCTTTTGGCACTAGATGTGCCACTGTTCGTTGGAGCTGGATGGGAAGGCCGCTAAAAGGGTGTGGGAGCCAGAAGACCTGCCTGATATGTGATCCATACATCACAAAAGTACGTTCACTGCTTCTGTGAGGGGGTGGGAAATACGGCTTTATCCCCGGTCTCTATATTTTAGAGTCGGGGATTTTTTTTGGAGTATAAGGCAGCCGGCTGGGATTGCAAACGCTGCGGTATTAAAGGAAGATTCAATATTTGCGGATTATTTCTACAATTCAAAATTGGCCGGAAAGGGGATATCATGAATAAAAAAATTGGAACCCTATATGGTATCGGGGTTGGACCCGGTGATCCCGAATTGATGACGCTCAAGTCTGCAAAAATATTAAGCAAGGTGGATGTCGTTTTCGCGGCGGCATCCACGAAAAACAACCACAGTCTTGCTGTGAACATTGCCAAACCTCATATTCCGGAAACTACTTCGATAAGGATGCTCTCTTTCCCCATGACGAAAGATGAAAAAGAAACCCGGGATTCATGGGCTGAAAATGCACGCATCATTATAAATGAATTGGTGCAGGGCAAAGATGTGGCCTTTTTGACAGTCGGGGACTCCATGACCTATTCCACCTATGGCTATATTCTAAAGCATATTAAAGCCTCAGCACCCTATCTAACGATAGAAAGCATTCCCGGTATCACCTCATACCAGGCCGCCGCAGCTCGCTTGAATACGCCCCTGGTGGAGGGTGAAGAGTCGCTGTTGGTAACCTCGGGCGTCAAGGGCGGCGACCGTCTGAGACAATTTTCCTGGATGCCGGAAAATGTGGTTTTCCTGAAGGCATACCGGAATGTCCAAGATATTATCTCTGCCGTGGATGAAACCGATTTATTCCAAGACTGTGTCGGAATTTCAAAATGTGGGCTTCCAGAAGAAGAGATTGTAACTGATCTTAAGGAATTGGCTAACAGGCCTCCAAACTATTGGACCCTTATTATCGCAAAACAGAAAAAAAAGATAACCCCTTTGGAGGCAAAACATCGAATCGGCCGGCCTCACCGACGCCAGGCAGAAGCAGTGCTGGAATTTAGCGAGTCAATGTAAGTATCCGGGTTGGGAGACGATAGATGTTAAATGGCCACGGCGGAAATATCTATGACGTCGCACACAGACTCGGCTGTGCACCTTCAGATAAACAAGCAGGTGAAGGGATTCGATACAGTATTTATCTGTAATCCCAATAATCCGATCGGAGTTTTTATACGGCTGTCGAACTTGAATCACTTTGCAAGGCCTTCCCGAACACCTATTTTGTCATCGACGAATCTTACCTGACCTTTGTAGCTTGCGGTGATCATGAAAGCCTGATAGGCAGTGGCCTGCCAAACGTGATCATTTTAAATTCCATGTCAAAAATCTTCAGAATTTCCGGTTTGCGGATTGGCTTCATCCCGCATCAATTCACATAATTGAAACACTGACACGATATTCCCTTCCCTGGAGCGTTAATGCCCTCGTCCAGCTTGCCGTATGTTATCTGATGGAACACAAGGCTGAAGTAAACGCTTTCATTGATCGAACCCACGAACTGATAGAAATGGAATATTCCAATTGTGCGCGAAGCGAACCCTCTTGTTATGGATCGCTTAAGCTTTGTTTGGCAAGCATTGCGATCGGCTTTGCCATGTCCAGTATATGAGCATGAACTAGGTCCAACGAGTCGCCCGATATGCCCAGCATAAGATGATTTGGACTTATGGCCGATTTCATCCGGCAGCCTAAACCCAGAAAGGTAATATTGGGAACGCCTTTTAGCAAGGGCAAGGCCGTAATGTCTGAACAGCCCCCCAATGCGCCGCCCGATTGAGGCAGACTCATCTTGCCGCCTTTTTCGTAATTTAAGGCATAGAGAAGCCACATGACCTGTTCACTGTTCGCGGTGAAAATAACAACCTGCGGCCTTTGTTGAAATTCAGACAAGGGGGCGATGAAAGCAGCCTGGGTTTTGCCTTTTTCCAGATAGATTGACTTGAGAATCGTCTCAGCAGAGGCTTCTTCAGTGCCAAAGAGTCCAACGCCGTACTTTTCCAATACACCGTCGTCCAGGTAAGCCGCCATGTCTTTATCCTTTTCAAATCCTAATACGGAGGTCCCGAGTTTGCATCCCATTTGTTCCTTTGCAAGGAGAAAAATTTGACCTTTACCGGCTAACACCAATGCCTGGCAATAGCTTTTTAATTCCTTTTGGGCCATTGGAATGTCCGCTGGCATGGAATCGGTATCCTGGTAAAGATCCACCCCGACAGGTTCATATTTAAGGGATAAATTGTTAACCAAATTTTGAGAAATATTCCGGTATGCATCCATCGTTTTCTCCTTCAGAAAGTACGTTTATTGTGGCTTAAGGAAAGATGGCGTGTCGCCACCCTGTCACGACAGGATAGGAAGCCTGTCTGGAAAATAGCACTGTATTCCATTATGGCCAAGGCGATGATATCAATTGAGCAGCATTACGTTTAACCTTAAACCACAAGAGAGGCGAACAATGAAAAATACTCAAGAAACCCTGCGAATCAAAGATAGCATAAAAGAGGCGATTTTGTACATAGCTTTTGAACTCAGCCACCGAAAGTGGAAGCCTGTGATGGAGTTATTTGCCTGGCGCGACTTTAAAAACGGCAGGCAAATTGGGGCGCTTTCCGGGCTGACACCAACGCCTTATGATAGTGGGGCCGGCCAACGGGAACAGAGCATCAGCAAGGCGGGCAATGAACGCGTTCGCACCCTGGCCGTTGAGATGGCCTGGGTCTGGCTGCGATTCCAACCTCAGAGCAGGCACGATTTGCACAACAGAGGCACTTGCAAAATAATGAAGATTTGCGTATGCATTAAGCAATTGAGGATATCGCAGGTTTCGCCTTTCTTTGGATAATCTCAATCTTTCCAGTTTCAGAGTTAGTTGTATGTTTAAAAATTAACATCGGAATGTTTTATGGTCGATTGGAAAAAATTAAAAATTCTTCACTTGCTCAGTCAGAGGCCGGATTCAACTGGTAGCGGTATATATGTACAAGCCATGATTCGGGAAGCAAGCGCTTATGGTTATGACAATTATCTGGTTGCTGGTATTCGTTCGGATTGTTTTGTTGACACTGACTGCATTGAGCCGGACAATACCATGTTCGTAAATTTTCATAATGCTGATCTCTCTTATCATATACCCGGTATGAGTGATGTAATGCCTTATGAAAGTACCCGATTTTGTGACCTCTCCGAAAAAGATCTGTGCGAATATGAAAAAAAATTTTCCGGAATACTTCAAAATGCTGTCAATAAGTTTAAGCCAGATATTATTCACAGCCACCATCTATGGATTGTCAGCTCTATGGCTCGCCGGCAATTCCCGAATATTCCGATGGTAACTACCTGTCATGGTTCAGATTTACGACAATTTCAGAATTGTCCTCACCTTCAAGAAAGAGTTTTAATTGGGTGCCGTAAAATTGATGTTGTCATGGCATTGAGTAAGGCACAAAAAAATGAAATTATCCGCTTATATAATCTGGCTTCTGAAAAAATTATTATTGCAGGTGCCGGCTATAACGACAGTCTGTTTTATCAGGACACAAAACCAAATCCTGACCCGGTGCAATTGGTGTATGCCGGAAAACTGAGTAACGCCAAAGGTGTCCCCTGGCTTTTGCGCGCGTTAAAATCAATCCTGCATCCTGCATGGCAATTACACATTTTTGGCAGTGGCAGCGGAGAAGAAAAAGAGGATTGCCTCCTGCTGGCAAAGGAATTGGGGGAAAGGGTTCGTGTCTATGGCGCACTTCCCCAAAACCGCTTGGCTAAGGTAATGAGAGCGTCTCATATTTTGGTGCTGCCTTCTTTTTATGAAGGATTACCGCTTGTTATCTTAGAAGGTCTGGCCAGCGGTTGCCGAATTGTTGCCACCGATCTTCCGGGAACCAAGGAAATACTTGGCAATTCTAATACAGATATTATAGCCTTGGTCAGGACACCGCGTTTACGCTTTATTGATCAGCCATACCGGGAAGATGAATATTCATTTGAACAAAATCTAAAAAAAGCGATTCAACAACAGCTTTGTGCTGCATCCAAGGGTGGGCGAATTGATTTATCAATAATTAAGGATAAACTTGACTCTTATACCTGGACAGGTATATTTAAAAAAGTCAGAGAAACATATATGTCATGTTTATAGACAAAGAACTGCCCTGGTTGGTTCCAGCGATTAGATCCGGTGGCCGGCTAATCGATATGACGCATTAACCTTTCATAGTCACAGGCGTACGGACATCTCATCAATGATATCGAATGATCAATTCCGGAAACGTTTAGCGGAGCTTTTTCGCTCTCAAAACCTGGCAACTTTAGCCACCCACAATAATGGTCAACCTTATGCCAGCCTGGTTGCCTTTCATGCTTCAGAAGACCTCAAGCATATCTGCTTTGTAACACCGACGACCACCCGCAAGTTTGCCAATCTAACCGCTGATAACCGGGTAGCTGTCATGGTCAACAGCAGTACCAACCAGGCCTCTGATTTTCATCAGGCCATATCTGTGACAGCGATCGGTAAGGCGGAAATTGTCGCTGGATCGGATAAGGAATCGATATTAGGACAATATTTGACCAAACATCCCCATCTGGCAGAATTTGTGCGTTCGCCATCATGTGCCCTCGTAAAGGTCGCCGTGAACAGCTACTACATGGTTAAAAACTTTCAAAATGTTATGGAACTGCACCTGGAGCCATGAACTGGATTCTATCCGCTGAAGACATCCAATCCGGGGATCGAAACCGCGTCGGCGGCAAAGGATATGCTTTATCATTGCTGGCCAAAAGCGGTTTCAAGATTCCCCGGACCGTTTGCATCACCAGCGATACATATCACGAATATGTCCTCAGAACCGGCTTGCGTGAGCGTATTTTGCTGGAACTCCATCGCAAGGATTTCAAAGAAATGCGCTGGGAGGAAATCTGGGATTGTGCCACCCGCATTCGCAATATGTTCCTGACCAAACCGCTCCCTGACGACCTGGCGCAGGAAATCCGCAACGGTATCGGCGACCGATTTCGTGGCAGAACGGTAGCCGTGCGCTCCTCGGCGCCAGAAGAAGATGACGCCCAATCGTCATTTGCCGGGTTACACGAATCCTTTATCAATGTGGCCGGTGTTGAATCGATGTTAAAACACATCCGCCTGGTATGGTCCTCGCTATGGTCGGATGCTGCATTAATGTACCGCCAGGAAATCGGTTTAGATGTTGAAAAGAGCTCGATGGCGGTGGTTGTTCAGGAGACCGTGGCCGGCGACTGTTCCGGGGTGGTCTTTACCCGAAATCCCAATGACGAGAATCAGGGTATCATTGAATCCGTCTACGGGTTAAACCAGGGACTTGTGGACGGGACGGTCGAACCCGATCGCTGGATAATGGATCGATCCCGTAATACGATTGTTTCGCACACGACCCCTGAGCGCAAATACTGGATAATACCAAGTCAAAACGGTGTGCGCCTGGCAGAGTTGCCAGAAGAAAAATCAGCCCATCCGCCCCTGTCTCCCCAAAACGTAAATTTCGTATTTAAAACCGCCCGCAAAGCGGAAGAATCTTTCAACATGCCCCAGGATGTCGAATGGACTTATGAGGGAGATTCTCTGGTTGTGCTTCAATCCCGTCCCATCACGACCTTACGTTCCGGTAAGCCCGGAGACGAGCGCGGCTGGTATCTGAGCTTGCACCGCAGCTTCGATAATCTCAAAAACCTGCGCCGCAAAATTGAAGATGAGCTGATTCCCGGAATGATTGAGGTGGCCGAAAGCCTGAAGGCCATAGACCCTGCTAAGTTAACGGATCAGGACCTGGCAGCTGAAATCAGAAAGCGCTGGGAAATCAACCACAAGTGGGTCAATATTTACTGGGCGGATTTCATTCCGTATGCCCACGGAGTAAGGATGTTCGGCCAGGTCTACAATGATGCCGTGCAACCCGATGATCCCTATGAATTTATCGATCTGCTCACCAACACCGACATGGCCAGCATCGCGAGAAACAATATGTTGATGGATCTGGCTGCCATGATCCGCAGCGATCGGCGTCTGGCGGAAAAACTGAAACAGATCGATGATTCAGACCTTGATGCTAAATTTTTATCCATGATCAATGAATTTATCGAAAAATTTGGTGACCTGTCCTGTGCGGTGACCGGCGGTAAAGATTGTGTGTTGGGAACCGGCCCGTTATACCGATTGCTGCTCGAAATGGCGGATCATCCGGCCCAGACCAGTGGCCTTGAGAAAAAGGATAGAATCAACCGATTGTATCTGAACTATTTAAACAGCTTTGATGACGATCAGAAGGCGTGGGCGGAAGAACTGCTTGAACTGGCCCGGAGCAGTTATCAACTGCGTGATGATGACAATATCTATCTCGGCCGTATTGAAGCACAGTTGCTGGCGGCCGTCCAGGAAGCCAAACGGCGACTTGAAGGCCGGACAGACAAGCAGGCCAAAGAAGTATTGAGACAGGCCCTGGAAGCGGCTGATTTCGAAACCGCATCGCAGGAAGCAGTTCCGGCCGCTAAGGCGCTCGGTTATAAGCTTCAAGCCCGGCAGTTGATCGGTCAACCCGCAGGCCCCGGGATAGCCAAAGGCAAGGCCCGAGTGATCCGGGGACATTCTGATTTGGCCGATTTTAAACATGGCGAGGTATTGGTATGCGATGCGGTTGACCCCAATATAACCTTTGTCGTACCCCTGGCGGCGGCCGTTGTCGAGCGCAGGGGCGGTATGTTGATTCATGGCGCCATCATCGCACGCGAATATGGATTGCCTTGCATTACCGGCATCCCGGACGCAACCAGATTGATTCAAACCGGCGATGAAATAACGGTCGATGGATATCTGGGGATTGTGACCCTGGGTGACACCGGGCTGTGATTGCCGGCCAGGGATGCAGCTTGATGTTGACCGCTAGGAAACCGCATCCGAAAGATTTTCGAAGGATGCCTGGGTAAGGCCGTTGAGCAGTAAAAAAGATTTAATCGTAATCTGGAAGACTTCGGCTTCGGGATGACCCATGAACTCGTTTAAATGGGGATGGGCTGACAATAACTTTCGGCGCACCTTTTTTTCCTTGGCGAGATCCTTAATCTTCTGAAAAACGCCTTCAACGGTCATCGCCCGGGCTGCAGATCGGGGCGATGTGTCGCGGGTGTCAATCATAAGACTAACGGCTGGATTTGCGATTAAATTCTGGAATTTTTGTGATTGCCGGTGGGTGACCATATATATTTCGGTACACGCCCTATTGGTTACATAGGCCATCAGAGAGCAGTATGGTTTGGTGTCGACAATGGTTGCCAGGACGCAACTGTTTTTTTCTCTGGCCAGAGCCTTCATTTCCTGCAGCATCATTGGTTCTCCTGAGAGGTCCGTGGTTCATTTAAACATTGCTTTTAGCACAATAATTGGGTAATAAAAATAATTAAATCAAACAGGAGTAGCCACATGAAAGGAAGATTCAGGATTGGTATCAGCAGTTGCCTGCTTGGCAATGAAGTGCGCTGGAATGCCGGTCACAAACATGATAAGTATCTGACCCGCACCCTGGGAAAGTTTGTGGAGTATGTTCCGGTGTGTCCGGAAGTGGAGGCCGGTTTCGGCGTTCCCCGCGAATCTTTCCGGTTGGTCGGCGACCCGGACAATCCGCGCCTGGTAACCTTTAAATCCAAAACGGATCACACCGACCGCATGCTCACCTGGGCCAAAAAGCGGGTCAGGGAACTGGAAAAGGAAGATTTGTGCGGATTTATCTTCAAAAGTGATTCTCCCAGCAGCGGAATGATTCGGGTCAAGGTATACAATGAGAAGGGCATGCCTCATAAAGTCGGCATTGGAATGTTTGCCCGGGCCTTTATGGAACACTTTCCGCTGATACCGGTGGAGGATGACGGCCGCCTCAACGATCCGTTGATCCGTGAAAATTTTATTCTTCAGATTTTCACCATGAAGCGCTGGCGGGATAACCTCGCGCGAAAACAGAGCATGGGCAACCTGGTGGATTTTCATACCCGCAACAAACTATTGATTATGTCCCACAGCCCGAAACATTACCGGTCGATGGGCAAGCTCGTGGCAGATGGCAAAAAAATACCTATCCAGGAATTACATCAGCAGTATCAATTGCAGTTGATGGAAGCCTTGAAACTGAAAACAACTATCAGAAAGAATATTAACGTGTTGCAGCACCTGATGGGATATTTCAAAAAGCAGCTGACCGCAGATGAAAAACAGGAATTACTCGAAGTGTTTGACCAATACCGCAATGAATATGTACCCCTGCTCGTGCCCATCACCCTGATCAACCATTACGTGCGTAAATACGATCAGCCCTATCTCAAGCAGCAGACCTATCTCAATCCGCATCCGCTGGAGCTCAAGTTGCGAACCCATGTATAGTGGTGGTTGGCGGTTGGGCCCGTTGCCCGGTTTGCCGGTTCTAGATTGGGTAGATTTGTGTCTCGCTCTTAGAATTTTTCAACGGGAATCAGCACTTCGTTGCGGCGCAGAAACCAGGGCATAAATGGCGGGTCATAGCGTGCCCAGACGGCCGCGCCCGCCTTGGTCAATCCACGCATCCGGAGGTATTCTTCCAGCAGTGCCTTGTTCTTCTTGTACCCCTCTTCGCTCCAGGTTCCTGAATACTTCACAGCAGCCATCAGACGGACGGGTTCTTCAGCTAATTTGACGCGCTCGTCAATCGGCTCCGGAAGCATTTCCAGGGTATATTTCGTCGGCATGAGAAACGTAATGCGCCATCGGTTATCCTTTTTTTCCTGACTGACCGGTGCGGTCATGGCGATCTTCTCGGAAACGGTCTCCTGTCCTACCGGCGCGGTCATGGAGATCGACTCCTTTTTTTTATTATCACCGGATATGTAAGCATACAATCGGCGAAAGCCGGCATTACCGACATCCTCCAGGTTGCCCTCCACATAGGTTTCAGCCACAATTTGCGCTTCATATTGTCTTAGTTCAAAGTTGTCTTCTTTTTCCAAAACCGTGTACTTCGCTTTTTCAATGGCCATGGCCGATTTTGCTACAACCAGTGAAGATACAGTCAAAAGCGTAAATCCGGCCAATCCGATACATTTCAAAGTTTTCATATCGATTCCTCCTAATTCTAGGTCGGTAGTATCAACGCAGCGCCAAACATAACCACTCAACAACTGCCTGCAAGGGGGTAAGCGTTCGCAGGTTCAAGTGACGCCGCAAGGCCGAAGTCTCTTTTCCGATCAAACCGGACGTTTCAGATCAGCGATGGGGCTTAACTTTGAACCTGAACGGTAAAAATCATGGTAATAGTTTTTACCTATTACTAAGCTCTTAATCGTCCCTGGTTGACCATTTATCATCTGTGAATATCTTAACTCCATAAACGAAAAACCAAAACAATAAGGAGGTTTATCATGACCGAAACAAATACCTACATAGAAACCGACGAAGAGAGAGAAGAAGGACATATTAATACGCGCGAGAGAAATTTTGAATGCGAGAACAAAGACCCGCATCTCGGATGCGATATGGGGATAGATGTTGCTGGATAATATCCAATTCTCATTTTTTGAAACTGAAAGTCTAGTGGCGTCATCAGGTTGTAACCGAATTTTAACAGGCAGAGTCATAAAATACTCTGCCTTGCCAATTACACATGATGCGGCATTGTTCAAAGGAGATTATAATGAGCCTAAAAGAATATTTTGATACCACCAAAGGCGTCGGGGTCCTTTCCACGGCTGACAGTGACGGTCAGGTCGATGCGGCTATATATGCCAGACCCCATTTTATGGAGGACGGAGCCTTGGCGTTTATTATGCGGGACCGACTCTCCCATCACAACCTGCAGTCTAATCCCCATGCAACATACCTGTTCAAAGAAGAAGGTTCCGGTTACAGGGGGAAAAGGCTATTTTTGTCCAAGTTGGGGGAAGAAGAGAATACCGAACGGTTGGCATCTCTGCGACGCCGAAAGACCGTATACGGTAATGGAGAAGACAGGTTTCTTGTTTTCTTTAAGCTGGACAATGAATTACCGCTGGTAGGTGATGGAAGCTAGTTGCCTTGTATTATTGCAGCTGGTATACACCCTATCAGCACAAAATATGGTTGCTGCGGCCAGCGCTGCAGGGCAATAGGCAACTCGGCTTTTGGCTTAAGACATCCTGCCTCAGGCACGAGTTCTCCATGGTATATTTATATGCTTTGATCCAATCAATCTCAATGCGAAATTTACCAGCTTGTTTATCGGATATCAGAAATCCGACCTGCTGGATCTGTTCAGGCGAGATGGGCGATACATTTCTCAGAATGCGCCCCCGGAAGACCGGAACGAACTCGCTGAAAGGAGCACGAATATTCATCCAGGTTTCAGGCTGAGTAGCAAAGCGATACCGGTATGAAATTCCGTCGAAACGATTATCCGTTCTTACGCGCAGCTGATAATCTTTCCCATCGCCTCGTATGCGCACATGAAGTCCGATATAGCCGCCTAGTCGATACGAATGAGACTTGCTTCGAGTCGATGCAAACCCACCGTTATTTTCCAGAGAGATCCTTCCCTGAAAAGTGGCTGTGCCGGTATCATTGAAAATGATCTCGCTCTGCGAAACTCCCCCCATAACATCATCGTTGATAATCTGCCAATTTTTCTTTTCATCGGTATTATTGAAATCAATTAGTATGCGCTCGGCAGTTTCCATCGTTGCAGAAGTTATATCTGACCAAGATACTATACCTAAGTAGATATTCATTATGACAATAACAACAAGAACCTTTCGAGCCTTTTTCATGAATGTATCCTCCATTGTTTATTAATATTACAGGGTTTTAGAAGGCAATCAGAGCGTTTAAGCTTGGACAAAAAGAACGCATAAATGATAAGCGACCTGGATATGGCAGCCTTACAGAAAAATGCCTCCGGATACCTCCAATCTCTGGCCATTCACCCAGCGTGCTTCCTCGGAGCACAAGAATGCGATAACGCCACCGATATCATCGGGAACACCGATCCGTCCCAATGCCGTTTGGGCAGCGATCATTTCCTTTACCTGGGGATTGGCATCAAAAGCAGGCTTTGTGAAATCCGTCTCAATGGCACCCGGTGCGACCAGGTTGGCCCTGATACCTCTGGGAGCCAATTCCTTTGCGATGTACTTTGTGAACACTTCGATCGCGCCTTTCATGGATGCATAAGCG
The DNA here is from genome assembly GCA_963765595.1 of uncultured delta proteobacterium. GTDB lineage: Bacteria > Desulfobacterota > Desulfobacteria > Desulfobacterales > JAFDCJ01 > JAFDCJ01. Next base: position 22,707 of record CAVXXE010000037.1, on the reverse strand, counting down.
CTTTGGCTTGGCATTGAAAACCGTGTCAACCCAGAAGAAATATTAACAACACATCCATTGTCTTTCATTATCGGGATCGCTTTTTGGGTCAGAAAATAGACCCCTTTGAAATGAATATTGAACAGGTTGTCAAAAACCGCTTCAGTCATCTGGTCGATGGTCATTCGCGCCCCAATACCCGCATTGTTGATCAGAAAGTCAAACTTGTCGGTGTTCCAATTGACTTTCAAGACGTTTGACACTTGACTAAAAAATAATTCAAATGAGCCAACCTCCCCGACGTCAAGTTGCAGGGCTACAGCACGGCGTTTATACTGGTTTTCAACTTCTTTGACCACGGCATCGGCCGCTTCCGCTTGTTGGTGATAGGTAATGATTACATCAGTACCATTTTCAGCCAGACGGAAAGCCGAATTCCTACCCAACCCCCTGCTACCACCAGTTATCAGGGCAATTTTATTATTGAGTTTCATGATTACTCCCTTCATCAGGTAACTTTTGATTCTCATTTTTAGATGTTCTTTCGGCCACACACCAGATAAAAAGCCCAGCGAATTGATGTGACCGACGAATCGCGAAGCCCGCCGCCTGAAGACCTTCAACCAGTTCCAGACGATTAAAACGATTCTCTGTCCGACCGAGCCTCATTTTCGGCTCCTCAGCTAACCGCGAATTTAGTTAAATGTCCGTGTGCATGTTAACCATGTTCAATATGGTAAGTCCGACCATACCATCGGTCAAGTTGCCAGTGGGTTGACGACTTGACACCATTAATTCAATCCCTGATTTCATGTCGAAATCTAGACCGTGTGTTTTCCTATTGAAAAACCATTAGCCTAATACATTTTCTATAAAAACCAATGAACTTTCATGCGCTGTCTTACCTGAACTTATGAAGATCAAACGCAGGCCAAAATGGATAAGAATATCAAGCAAATCCCTATATTCTGCGCTCGGATAAGGAATTGGCGGCATTGAATTCCTTTTTTCAGCACTATGAGCGTCGAGATTCACAGACCAAGATGTTGTTGGAATGGCTTATGATTTTTTTTTAATCATCGAGATTGGCGATCGTGCTAATGTTAATTTTTGAACATTGATTGTGTATTTCGTGCCAAAAAAGATAGGACCCTGCTTGTTTCTTGTTTTTTTTAAGCCGGACAAAGAACCAGCGCTGGTATGAGAAGGAAACTAATTGCTTTGTTTATTACCAACTGGTATACGTTTTAAAAATCAGTGGTCACCAGCAGAGGTGGCCCCGGCCCCTTCCAGGGGCCATCCTCATACCCCCAGCTCTGCTGATGGTCGCTGATTGGTAGTTCAAGTTCAGGCAGAAGAAGGTATTCTTGACCTAACACCGATCCAAGAAAGGAAAACCTGGCCATGAAATCAGATCCTATTCTGGTTACAGGTGCAACTGGATATGTCGGCGGTCGGTTGATTCCGGCGTTGCTCGCTGCCGGCTATCGGGTGCGTGCCATGGGGCGAAATCTGGGAAAAATGGGCTGCCGGCCCTGGGCCGGACACAGCCGGGTTGAGCTGGTTCAAGGGGACGTTTTAGACCTAAAATCTCTCAAACAGGCAGCTTCCGGGTGCCGGGTGGCCTATTACCTGGTTCATTCCATGATTGCCCAGAAGGAAAAATTTGTGGAGGCCGATCGCCGTGCGGCCCGCAACATGGTCGCAGCGGCAACCGCCGCAGGAGTGGAAAGGATCATTTATCTCGGTGGTCTGGCGGAAGCCAGAGATGGAACCTTGAGCAAGCACCTGCGATCACGCATAGAGGTCGCCGACATTCTCCAATCCGGACCGGTTCCCACCACCGATTTGAGAACACCGATGATCCTGGGTTCCGGCAGCGCTTCTTTCGAGATTCTGCGCTACCTGGTCGAACGTCTGCCCGCCATGACAACGCCCCGCTGGGTGCGCTCCTTGAATCAGCCCATCGCCATTCGCAATGTAATAGCATATCTGATCGGTTGCCTCGAGCATGAGGAAACCAGCGGCCAAACTTATGACATCGGTGGTCCCGATATCTTAACTTATCGTGACTTGCTGGATATTTATGCCGAAGAAGCCCATCTTACCAAGCGCTTAATCATTCCGGTACCCGTTCTTACGCCGACGCTCAGTGCGCTTTGGATTCATCTAATCAGTCCGGTTCCCGCATCGATCGCCCAGCCTCTAACCGAAGGCCTGACGAGTGACGCGGTCTGCACCGAAAACCGCATACAGTCAATTATACCCCAAAAGTTGTTGACCTGTCGGGAGGCGATTCGCCTGGCCCTGGAGCGCGTCAAACAGGAACAGGTGGACACCTGCTGGATGGATGCCGGCGACTTGCTTGAACCTGAGTGGGCTCACTGCGGCGATGCTGATTGGGCCGGCGGAACCATTATGAATTGCGGCTATCGCGCTCGAATCAATGCAGCGGTTGAAGACGTCTGGCAGCCTGTAAGCCGAATTGGCGGCAAGACCGGCTGGTATTTCGGCAATTTTCTCTGGCGCTTGCGCGGAATCATGGACCGGCTGGTGGGAGGGGTCGGCTTGAGACGGGGGCGGCGGCATCCAACGCAAATCGGCGTCGGCGATGCCCTGGACTTCTGGCGGGTGTTGGAAGTCGACCCACCCCAGCGCCTGTTGCTGGTAGCTGAAATGAAAACCCCCGGTGAGGCCCTGCTTGAATTTCAAATTACGTCCCTGGCCGACGGTCAGGTAGAACTTCAAATGCTTTCTCGGTTTCTGCCCAGGGGGTTGTTTGGAATTTTGTACTGGTATGTTCTGTACCCCTTCCACCAATGGATATTCTACGGCATGCTCAAAGCCATTGCCAAATCCATTAATAAGCCGATTGCATCCGATCCCGAACGATTCACACCTAAACTCCACACCGCCTGTGCCCTGCCACAGGAAAAAGCATAGAGAAACGGAATTGTAGCCAAGGAGAAGTATGTCAATTCAGCCGACTCGCATTCAACCCCTAAATGATGCAGACATCTGTGAGGGAGATTACGTCCTTTACTGGATGCAGCAATCCCAGCGGGCAGCGTATAATCATGCCCTGGAATATGCCGTTCAGCAGGCCAACAAACTGGATCGTATGCTGCTGGTGGTCTTCGGCCTGATGGACGATTACCCGGAAGCCAACCTCCGTCATTACGCTTTTATGCTGGAAGGTTTGAAGGAAACCGAGGAAACCCTGGCATCACGGGGAATTAAAATGGTGTTGCGCTGGGGGCATCCGCCGGAGGTGGCCCTTAGCCTTGGACGGCGAGCGTCCATGATCGTCTGCGACCGCGGATATCTTAGGCACCAGCGAGCCTGGCGAAAGCTCGTGGCCAAGCAAGCCCAATGCCCCGTCGCGCAAGTCGAAAGTGATGTGGTTGTGCCCGTGGAGGTGGTATCTGGCAAAGCTGAGTATGCCGCGCGCACGATTCGTCCCAAAATCCACCGACACCTCGAATCCTATCTTGTCGCACTCAAGCAGGCCAAAGTTAAATACCCATCCCTGGGTTTGAAGGTTAAGAGAATTGAATTGGACGACACCGAAGGATTACTTCGAAAACTAAGTCTTGACTGCAGTGTGCCGCCGGTGTCCGATTTGTTCAAAGGCGGTACCTCCCAGGCCTTAAAGCGTTTTGATGGGTTCATTCGCCACCGACTCAAATATTATGATCAGCACAGCAATCAGCCGCAGACGGACGATATTTCGCACATGAGCCTCTATCTGCATTTCGGTCAGATTTCACCGCTTTTTTTGGCGCTACAACTCAAAAAGGCACCCAATTCACTCAAGTCAGCCAAAGACGCCTATCTCGAGGAGCTTGTCGTGAGGCGTGAGCTGGCCATGAACTTTGCCTTCTACACAGCCAATTATGACGCCTACACGTGTATTCCGGGCTGGGCCCAAAAGTCCCTGGCCGAGCATGAGCATGACAAACGTGATTATGTCTACAGCCGTCGGCAACTTGAAAACGCCGGCACCCACGATCCCTACTGGAACGCCTGCATGTTGGAGATGAAACACACCGGCTTTATGCACAATTATATGCGCATGTACTGGGGCAAGAAGATTTTGGAATGGTCGGCGACGCCCCAAAAAGCATACCGTACGACTCTGGCCATCAACAATAAATATTTCCTGGATGGCCGGGACGCCAACTCCTATACCGGTGTGGCCTGGATCTACGGGGTGCATGATCGTGCCTGGGCGGAACGGCCAATTTTCGGCAAGACCCGCTATATGGCGGCCTCTGGTCTGGAGAGAAAATGTGATATCGCTGCCTACGTTAAAAAGGTAGAAGATCTGGTTAAAAAGGTGAGTTAACAGTCTTTACTAAGACTTTTTTGCCCGGCACAGAAAGCGCCTTGGGAAAAATGCACGGGTGGGAATGATGTATCGCGTCTGGGATCGAATGGACAGCGGAGAAAAGAAGCAGGTTTTAAATCAGGCCCCGTCTACCTTAAAGACCTGAATCATCTTTGAGGCTCATACTTCATGTGAAACTACATGGAATGACGAATGACGAATGACGATTGACGAATGGCGGATGTAGCTTCGCTCTGCTTTTTCTTAACAAATAAAAAAGAAATAATTCCTTAATTCGACATTCGTCAATCGACATTTGTCATGCTGGAGTTTATATTTTGATCAAACCGGCCGCTTTTATAGCCAGCGGCTGGGCTGACACCCGACACCTATATAGATTGTCGGATAGCTTTGCGAGCAAAATCAATAAAATTTTTAACGGCCTGTAAATATTCATCACCGCCTACAGAAGCCGAATTGTTATGCCCGCCGCCAGGGATTAATTTCAGCTGCTTGGAAGAAGCGGTGCGCTTGTATAATTCACTGCTCATTTCAGGTGGAACGAGTTTGTCGTCCGTGCCGTGGATGTAAAGGACCGGGGCCTGCAAACGGCCAACCTTTTCGATCGATTCAAAGCGCTCATGGACGATGAGTTCAAGTGGAAAAATCCGGTATTTGGGGATCCGCCGTGCCATGTCCGCAATCGATGTAAATGCCGCTTCAACGATTAGACCGCCGGCAGCAGGATTATTTAGCGCCAGCTGGATCGCGACAGCACCGCCAAGAGAATGCCCGTAAATAAAAATAGCTTTTGGATCAATGCCTTTTTGTTCGACCATGTAAGTCCAAGCAGCCTGGGCATCTGCGTAGACCTGCGCTTCGGTTGGAAAGCTTCCATCACTTTTTCCGTATCCGCGATAGGAGATAAGGAAAACGGAAAAGCCCATTTGATGAAATCGTCGGGCATGGGTGATATTCGCTCCGATATTTAAGGCACTTCCATGCAAATAAAGCAGATACCGATCGCTGGGATTTTCAGCCGGTATCCACCAGGCATGGATGCGTTCGTTTTTGCCATTGCCATCATTTACTTTTACATAGACGTCCTCGTAGGGCAGCTGATATTCAGCAGGCGTTTTGGAAATGATACGTTTGGGTCTGAAAATAAAATGCGCCTGTCGTGCCCAAAGGTAAGTCGATGTGAAGGCGTAGATAACTAAAAGAACGGCAGTAGCTCCGATCAGAAGTTTCCAATATGTTGATTTTTTTCGCATAGCCTAACCTTACTGCTTGTAATCCAATTTATATCCCGCAGCTTTTCAGCCCGCTTCTATATCCTATGCATTAAAATTTAATGTTCAACCCGTCAGGTAATCGACCAGATCATCTGCAATCCTGGATGTTGCCTGAGCAATCCCACGCACCATGCTGGCATCGATTATCTGACCTCTTGTCATAGCCCCAACCGCATAGATGGCGTTGGATTTTGTTACTTTTTTTTCGGGCCCCATTTGCATGATATGGTGCGTTTTGGGATCTATCCAGATGCTGCCCGTTTTATAGGTATCGACTGCGGGTTCCAACTCAGGGGCGACATCACGGCTTGGATGGGTGGCTTGGTCAACCGGCCGTATTTCCTCGATTTGAACGGTTCCGGACTTCAATAAATTCCTTGCCAATACTGAAAGATTTGTTTCCAAGGATTTTTCCTGACCGCGTGAATTGACGACATAGCGGTAGGCCTCTTTTTTTAGCTTGCCTCGGTTATCCCGGTAGATGAATTCATAGCAGCCTTCAAATTCATTCCTGACCAGGCGATAGTTTTCTCCCAGTTTGAACACCTCGACAATTTCGGCCTTCATGAGGGCCAGTAATTTTTCTGCGTTGACGGCAGGCTGGGTTGCGGCATGGGCAAAAAAAACGGCGGTGTAATTTTTATCAAAACGCTTTCTATCGCCGATCGTCAGATTCAGGTACACATCTCTAACCATATCGAAGCTCTGGTGCAGGATGGTTTGCCAGATGAGTTCGCCATGGGGACCATCCCCGTTGATGGCATCATCCAAATATCCTTGCAGGAGATCGGCCGGCTTACCGGTTGGGTTGACAATTTCGTCCCAATCGATCGTTTGGCCATAGGCAACTTCCAGTTCCGAATTGAGCAGATTGAATATGGCTTCCAGTTTCAAATTGCCGCGGTTTTCAGACAGGAGGCGATCAAAATTTTCACGATTCAGAAACTTGTTTCTGTAATTGCCGATTTTGCCTCTGACCTTCGGTAACAGACCTCTTCTGGAGTACAGGAAGAATCTTCTTGAATTTTCAGGTGGTTCATACACCAGTTCACCGGTGCGAGAACGAATATATTTCCCCTCCGAGGTGAGCGTCAAGAGGGTCTCGATGGCACTCAGGCTTGTTCCGATGACAGCGACCTTTGCGCCTTTAGGAATTTTGCGGAGTAATTTCTTGGCCGGCCAGGGTGAAGTGAAATAGCCGTCCTGATCATTTTTTCCAACCCAGTGACCGGTTGCGAGCAAAACACGGTCAGCATCACTTGAGAAGTCGTTTTCGGATAAAAGATCCTTGATGATGAGGCATATCTTGCCGCCATTCTGCCTGAGATCAACTACCTCGGAAGCCGGGTAAAGACGTATCGCAAGGCCCATATCTTGAGCTAATTGAACGGCCTCTTGAAATCTCGTCTTCAAATACTCTCCCATGATAGCGCGAGGGTAGTGGTTACATTCTTCCCCGGCACCATCCGGTCCGGAATATGGATCACGAAACCAGGAAAAGCGACGTCGAAGATTATCTGAATTGTTTGTTACCCATTGCTGAAAATCGCCGGGCTTAGCATGCAAAATTCCCATGTCGGATGCACACATGTTCGTGATATGAAAAGGTAGCACAAATCTGTCGCTATGGGGAAAACCGGGACCGAAAATAGCCTGCTTTTCAAATATTTCAACGCTAATCGTTGAAGGGTCCAGCTGTCTTTTTTCGGCTTTTTCCTGCACCCTGTCCACAAACTGAGATAGCATGGCAGTTGCGGTTAACCCGCCGCCTATTATCGCAAAATTGAAGCGCATGGTATTTAAACGTATAGGAATCCTAAAACTTAATGAAAATATTTAGTATTATCTGAGATCTGAGTTTCTGCCTCAATCGTGGAATAATGGAAAAGTGGAATGATGGAATAATGGTTTTTTCAATGGATAGTATCCATTTTACATTTTGTCGTCAAGACGATTCGCTTATGGTCATTAACCCAACATTGCAGAAAACCAAACGCATTATAGCGCTAAAGCTTCACTTCGTGCCCAATGTTCCATCATTTCAACTGGGGCGAAACCCCTAACTCAATTCATAAGCTAACTTGCCGGTGAGATTTCAAAAGGTTCTACCGTTCATCCTCATACCCTCAGCTCTGCTGGTGGTCGCTGATTTAACAGGTTTTACCTATCATTCCGCCTACCTTTTACTCATATTGAATTTTGAAATCAAATGAGAATGTTAGAGCGTAAGATCTTAGAGTTTAATCGAGGTGTGATACATGAAATTTAGCATAGCTATTACTATTACAATTTTGGCCCTGATATCCGGCACTTTCACATTTCAGCTTAAGGCTGCTGAAATAGAGGGAATCCGTTTTATTAATGCCTATGTCGCAGAAAGTACAAAATTACGGCTGACCGGTGTCGGCCTGTTGCGCTATTGGGGGTTTAAAGCATATGTGGGCGCCTTTTACGTAGAAGAAGGAGCCTCTGTTGACAGCTGGATGTCAGATACGGCCAAACGCATCGAACTCGAATATTTCCGATCCATCAAAGGCAAAGATTTCGGACCGGCGACCAACAAAAGCATTGCTAAAAATGTGGATTCCAAAACCTTCGATCGCCTGCGTCCACAAATCGAATACCACAATTCCCTCTACCAGGATGTTCAGCCGGGGGATCGTTACTCGCTGACATATGTTCCGGGCAGGGGAACCGAACTGGCCCTCAATGGTGAACCCAAGGGAATCATCGAGGGGGCGGAATTTGCTGCTGCCGTATTTTCCATCTGGTTGGGTCCTAAACCAATGAACGAAACATTTAAGAAGCAACTCTTGGGACGTTGACCGAGTTATATAAATTTTAAGAGGCTATCACTGTGCGAATATTTAGAGCAATTCTTCTACTATTATCCTTGATTTTGATCTCCGGGTGCCAAACATTGAAACCGATCCATACCGTCGAATATGTCGACCTAAATCGTTTCATGGGGGACTGGTATGTGATTGCCAACATCCCAACTTTTATTGAAAAAGACGCCTACAATGCCATCGAATCCTACCGGCTTGATGACGACGGAACCGTGGCCACTACCTTCAGTTTTAATAAGGGCAGCTTGGATGGTCCGCTCAAGGAGTACCATCCGCGTGGATTTATCAGGGACAAAAAATCCAACGCCGTTTGGGGTATGCAGTTTGTCTGGCCGTTTAAAGCAGAGTACCGAATCATTTTTCTTTCTGACGACTACAGCAAAACCGTTATCGGGCGCTCTAAAAGAGATTATGTCTGGATCATGGCCCGAAAGCCTGCAATTTCCGACGAGGAATACGACGCTATCTTAGGTTTTCTGCGGGAGCAGGGCTACGACATAAAAAAATTGCAAAAGGTCCCCCAGGGGGGATAGCCTAAATATCGTTGATTGGTTGATTAGTTGATTAATTAGTTGGTTGATTAGTTGTTAATAAGGACGTGACTGATTAGCTGTTATGGGATTGCATGAAAATGGACACTGGAATTCAGATGTCAGGTGTCAGTTTAGCTACTGGCCTGAAAATCGGTCAGTTTAATCAGAAAAGTAACTTTGCCCTTGGCTATTTTCATACCAGACGCGAAAACCTGAGAGCAGTCTGAAACCTGACACCCGAAACCTGAAACCCATGCTCGGGAAAGTATCACAACGCTCGATAATGTCCAAAGAAAAGAGCCATTTCAATAGTAAATCAAGAGGTTTGTAGGAGAGGTGAAAAAATGAATAGAACTGATTGTAAGCTCGAACGCGTATCCAATGTAACGGTAGGCCTTATTCTCATGGGAGTTGGTTTATTATTTACTTTGACCGGGATAACGGTTTTGCCCGTGATTGGCCTGATGATTGCCGTGCCTGTGCTGGTTCTTGCGGTCGTGTTCCTGGCGGCACCGCGCAGCAAGGCTTGTTCGATCATTGCTCAGAAAGCTCGCGGCACCTTAAACAGCTAAAGAATGAACCCTATTCTGCCATATGCTAACCTTGCAGTAAGCTGGGGGCTTTTCATTTTAATTTGGCTGGTACAAATAATTATTTATCCCGGCTTTCACAGCATCTCATCGGCAGGGTTCGCAGCCTACCATCGATGGTATGTTAAACGAATTTCATCCTTCGTCTTACCGCTTATGATTGCCGAGCTGATACTGGCAATATGGTGGGTTTTAGCCGATAACTATTCCTCCGTATCCATTACTTCCGGCTTGCTAGTTATTGTTGTCTGGCTATCAACTTTTTTACTCCAGGTTCCGATTCACAATCGCTTGAAAGCAGGCAAAGATGATAAACGAATTCAGCGCTTGGTGGCGACCAATTGGATCCGAACCGCGGCATGGAGCTTGAAAGCCTGTGCTGTTTCAATTTATACGATCATCAGCAATTTTTAGCTGGCGATACAATTCGCAGCCGAATATGTTAAGGCTTGTTTATGACCATGTAAAAAGACATGTTGACAACTGAAAATTGAGGCTTAATCTACTATTCATAATTGGAAAACGGGTTTGTTTCATAGCGGAAATATGTGGTTGTCTGATCCCCAGGCTCTGCTGTGGGTCGCTGGTTGATTTTAAACCGGTATAATTAAGATCGGCGTTGAGGTGCATTTAATAACCCGATCGGCCACGCTGCCGAAGTCAAAATGGGATTCGCTGCCCCGGCTGGCCATTATGATGAGGTCGATGTCTTCATCTTTGATCAGTTTGAGAATTTCGGTGGATGGTTCGCCGACACTGATATGACGTATATAGAGTGGACAGGCATGGAGAAATTTTTCACAAATTTCGTCCAGCCGTGAATGCGCAGTCTGTTTTTCCCAGTCCTGCATTTTTTGGATATCGGAGGGGTCATAGTCACCATACGATGCACCGAATGCCGGATAGTCTTTTAAAACGTATAAAATATGAATCTCAGCCTGGTATTTTTGCGCCAGAGACGTGACCACCGGCAGCGCCTGGGCTGCGTTTTCGGAAAAATCGGTGGGCCATAGAAGTTTTTTAATATCCATATTCTCATCTCCTGTTTCCGGTTTGATGATAAACCGACTTTGTTTATGGCTACAAAGTTGCGAGGGGCAAGTTAGTATTTGAGCAAAAAATAATGGGACTGACGCCACCGACTTTGTAGCCTTTTTCAACTCACAGCAGCCCTTTACTCTTTAGGGCGTGAATTGTCAGAAATGTATTCCATTCTGGCTCAGACAGACTCCACGTGCCTCCGCGATTTTGTTTTTCCCATAACCGCTCAAAGGCCCTTTCAAGTTGTGTCTCCGCCAAAGGTAAATCCAGATGTGCAAGCGCATTGAGGGTCTGATAAAAAGACAAATCATCACCCCAAGCACCATTGTCTGTCTGTAAATAAGCCAGATATTCCACCGCTAGTGCAGTGGCTTTGTCTTTTGCGTAGACAGGATGCACCACCATGGCGCGGAAAATATTGTGGGAAGAGGCCCCGTCAAACCACCGACCTTTGCTTTTTATCCCTTGTGCACTCAACCACCAGTAGATAGTCAATACATCCGGATCGCTTTCGCGGCCGAATATGGCGGCCAAAAACAATGCCGCTCCGGTTAGAAGCATTTCCGGACGGCTCGGGACAAAGGGGAGTCCCGTCAAGTCGACATGGCCGTCAATATCATCAACACTGGCGTAAACTTCTTTTTTCTGAAGGTCGATCTTGTCTAAAAGCCAAGTCAAGGCCGCTTCTATCTGCACGGATGATGATCGTACGGTCAGATGAAGCCCAAACAAATGTTTAATGGTCGCTACCGTCTCGTGATGCCAGGACCCATCAGGCAATTGATCCGCCAAAAGCGCGGTTACCGTCTCCTGAAAGTCTGTCTTCCATTGCGGCGTTTCGGCCTCTCCAAGCCACTTTTGCCGGGCATAAAGTCCCGCCGGCGTTTTGCTGAGCCGAAATACCTGATAGGGATCGTAGCGTAGTTTCATCAGAGCAGTTATTTGCTTGTTTGGCGATCATTCAACGACAAAATCAACCCGAACGCGATGCAAGCGTGGGGTTAACTATGGATTACACAATGGATGCAAAAATTCAATTACTTTATTGCCCAAACCGGATAAACCGGAAAATATTTTGCTATAAAAATCCTTCGCAAACATGCTGGGACTTGAATAAATAGGAACTCTCTCCCAAGGATATCATGAGCAAGCTGCCCATCTATTCAGGATGAAATTTTTCTATTATTTTTCCCCTATCAATGAAGTTGACGATGTCATTGAGCGCATTTTTATAGACAGACATCGCAGGATCCAGTTTATCGACTAGCGGGTCATCCGTGCCCAGCATCTCCTCTGCTTTCGACAATAACGTCTCACCGTCAGTAAAATGATCTGATATTTCGCCCAGCAATTCCTTTCGTTTCTCATGTTTTTTTCGCTCATTCGCAATAATCGGCAAAAGTCTCCGAACAGAATATTCCACTAAAGCATCTCTAGGGGCATTATGCTTGCTGGAAATCATATCCAAAAAGGATAATGATCTGCGGCTGACAACAAAGGTTTTTTGGATGCGTCCATGGCGATCAAATTGAGTGTCTTCGAGTTCACGCGCCACGATCCTTAAGACCTGAGCATCCTCCAGTACATGGTCAAAAACCGATTTTTGTTTGATACCCAGCTGAGCCGAAAGAATGCTGATCGCATCAATACAGGCTTCAGAAAGGCGAAATGTCGCTCGCACCGATTGCCGCCCCCTGAGATCCATGGTTGATGGTTTGGACACGGATATGCCCATGTCCAATTGTCTTTTTTTAGTTTTCTTCATAATATAGTTCCCTTTTCGAGAATCCAGCCAGTGTTATTACTATAATATAAATAAATTTTTAAGTAATGCAATAAAATTTTTTGTGTGTATCTTGACAACAATAGATTTGCTTTTATTATATTAATGGACTTAAATTTTTCTAAATAAACAGGATTAAAATCAAAGCAGTTTAATGGCCATTAACGACTAAGACGGAGGAGGTGCCAAAATGATTTATCGCAGATTTTTTAACGTTCCTACATGGAAATTCAGAAGCCCGGTGGAAGAGCTATACCGGCTGAGACAACAAATGGAACAGATGCTTGAAAGCGCAGCGACCCCACAGCAACGCGAAGCTGCGGGAGTATTACCACTGATCAATCTCACTGAGGGCAAAGACCATTATTTATGTGCGGGCCGAATTACCCGGGGTGAAAGGAGATGAGCTTGATATTCAGGTTACCGCAAATAACCTTGCTATTTCCGGTGAAAGAAAGATCGCTGCGGAAGATGAAGGCGCCAGGTATCACCGCAGGGAACGGGAAGCCGGCACATTTTCCAGGATGATCGGACTTCCGGATGAGGTCGATACCGACAAAGTGGACGCCAAACTGGAAAACGGTATCTTAACCATTGTGATTTCAAAAGCGGAGATCGCAAAGCCCAAACAAATTACCGTAAAGTAGTGAAAAAAAGATTCTCACAAAGGAGGGATCTATCAATGGCTGATACACAGAGCAATGAGCTTAAGGTTAGAGAAAAACAAGAGGTGGCCAGTCCTGCCGAGCAAACTAAGCCGGGATTGATTTTCACGCCGGCTGTCGATATCTTTGAAACTGACAAAGAGATTACCCTGCTTGCCGACATGCCAGGCGTCAAAGCAGATGACTTGACGATCGATATTCGTGACAACACATTGACCCTGTCAGCGGATGTCGCGCCTGTCGATGGCACTGACGAGGTGGACATATTGGTGGAATACGAGTCCGGCAGGTATTACCGACAATTTACGCTGGGTGAATTAATCAACCAGGAAAACATTGATGCCAAGCTCAACGACGGCGTGCTTCGCTTGTCGCTTCCCAAAGTTGAAAAGGCAACCCCAAAAAAGATTACCGTTAAAGCAGGCTAAGACAAGTAAGGAGCCGGAAAATCTGCGCGATGAAGATTTGCGAGATCCCGGCTCCGTTTAATCCCTGCAAATAAAATCGAATTCAGTGGGGAGCTCTATCATGGCAAAAAACTACTTCGCAATTCTCGGTATTTCGCCGACAGCAACAGCGGATGAAATTAGAAGTGTGTATCGTCGACTTGTCAAGGAATTTCACCCCGATTATTACGCAGGTGGCAGCCAAACATTCCGGGATATTCAGGAAGCATACTACGTGCTTGGAAATACCCGGAGACGCCGTGAATATGAGCGGAAAATCTCGAAAGTGTCGCTAAGGAGGCCTTTGGGACGTGCGAGATACCCTGAACCGGAACCGCTTATCCCTGAGGAAAGGCCTATCGATATGGGGGAAATATCACCCGTTCGGTCGTTTCAGTCCTTCACGCCTTCGTTCGACGAGATATTCGACTGGCTATGGAAAAATTTTTCTGATTTGGATCAACCTAAATCCGACCGGTTTCAGAATCTGACGCTTGAGGTAACGCTGACACCCGAGCAGGCGCGTCGCGGTGGAAGTGCCAGGATCATGGTCCCGGCCCGGGCCGTCTGTCCAACCTGTCGCGGGTACGGTGGCGTGGGACCTTATGAATGCTCACGATGTGCCGGTGAGGGGGATATTTCGGGAGAGATGCCTGTTTCCGTTGCATTCCCGCCGGGTCTTGCAAAAGACCATGCCGTGATGATCCCTTTGGATCGGTTTGGAATACGGAACACCCATATTACCGTATTATTCCGGCCAACAGGGATTCATTCAAACTAAAGCAACCATTTGGCAACGAAAAAACTGAGCGTTGCGACGGCTGAACAAAGAACCACCCCCCAGAGGATATCGACGATCACTATAATGATCGGCCAATCTTTGAGCAGGGCCAAATTCGTCAGGTCATAGGTTGCATAAGTGAAAAATCCAAAAAGCGCACCCCACACAGCAGCATGTCTCAATGAATCTTTTGCGATTGCGGGCAGCACGGCAAAAATCAGAATCCCGGCAATATAAACCAAATAGAAGATGATCGCGGCTGTCCAGTTGACATTGGGACTGAGAATGTATTTAAGATTTTTCTGGTAAAAACTTTTAGCGACAACTCCCAGCCAGATTAGATCGATAATGAAAAAAACAGGCACTGTCAGCCCGTATAGCTTGACATAATAGGATATATTCATTCAGATCTCTCCTAATTGCGTTATGAATTTCGGCCTGATATTTCTGGGCCACAGAGGTGACCAAAAGAATGTTTTTAAAAATCAGCGGCCACCAGCAGAGGTGGTCCCGGCCTCTTCCAGGGGCCATCCTCATTAGCGCTAACTTGTTTTGTAAGCATTCGAAGGTTACAATTAGGCTGCACAGAGGTTTTTAAAGATGAACGTCGAACATCGAACGTCCAACGCTGAACATCGAATAATGATGTCGCTTCGCTCCGCAATTTAATTTCATTTGGTTTCAAATATCCGCTGTTAAACCTTCAGTGACTGTTTCTGTCTCTTTATAGTTGTATTAATACTCGCAACAAAAATATTATTTGCTTGTTTCCCTGCTCTAAAATATCATTCTTTATGATTCTCACCGAACACTCCAGCAGCCTTTATTTTAAATCATAAGTCTGTTTCTTAATATTTTCCCATTCAACATTCGATGTTGGACGTTCGATGTTCGATGTTCATTTTTTTTCAGCGAACCTTCCACTGTTTCCCGGCTTAAAAATAAGTTAGCGCTTATGGGGGCCATCCTCATACCCCCAGTTCTGCTGATGGTCGCTGATTCGCCAGGCTGAGCTGGTGAGGATGTGGGCAGATACGGCCAGGGATGGGATTTCAGGAAATCCGACCGTCTGCGACTGCTTTGACTATTTCAAACATGAGGTGCATATTCGGTAGGATACTGTCCAGTTCGATGTATTCGTCTTCACTGTGAACGCAACCGCCGCGAACACCCATTGCATCAATGGTGGGAATACCCAGTGCAGCGGTGTAGTTGCCGTCCGAACAGCCGCCGGTGGCCGTCAATGTCATTTCGAGTCCGATCGCTTCACCGATGGCTGCGATCTGTTTCCACACCTGCTTGGTTTTTTCAGAAGGCGCCATCGGCGGGCGATTGATTCCCCCACACACCTCCACCCGAACACCGGGTGTATGAACGTTCCGGCCGAGGGCCTGAAAACTATCCTCGATTCTATGACCCTCATCCGCTTGAGCGATTCGCACATCGACACTGGCCTTGGCATAATCGGGAATCACATTGTCTGCCGTTCCTCCTTCAATGACGGTGACATTGACAGTGGTGCCGTGGTCGCCGCGAGCCAGCTCCTTGACGGCCAGAATTTGATGGGCCAGCTCGATGACTGCATTGGCGCCATCTTCCGGAGCGGCACCGGCGTGGGCGGCTTTTCCATGGCAGATGACATCGAAATTTCCACCGCCTTTACGCTGCAAGATCCGCTCGCCGGTGGATCGCCAGGGCTCGAAAACAAATACGCAGCGGCTTTTGGTGGCCAGACCCTCATACCAGGGGCGTGATCCGCGCGATCCGATTTCTTCGTCGCTGTTGAAGGCCATGGTAATGGCGATATCTTCGGCCACAGCGGTTTGTTGCAGGATTTCGGCAATGTGCAGCATCGTCACCAAGCCCCCTTTCATATCGCAAACACCGGGACCGTATGCGCGTTTTTCGTCCCGCGCAAAGGGCCGGGCGGCCGCCGTTCCCTGTTCGAAAACCGTATCCATATGTCCGATAAAAAGCAGATCGAGGGCTGAATCGTTTCCAGAAAGAGGCTTGTTGGCAGCCTCCAGACAGGGCACCTTTCCGTCATCAAACGAATAGTTTGTCGTCGTCCATCCGATCTTTTGGAAGCGTTTTTGAAAAAAAGCGCTCATAGCTTCCAGACCGGGCACATACCTGCTGCCGCTGTCGATATTTACGATGGTCTCCAGATCAACGAGAAATTTTTCGAAGCGGTTTTCAATCTGCTCGAGCATGGTTCTTGTCTCCTGCTGTTGGCTGATATATATTTAGTTTGATCATGAAAAACTTGGTCCTCAAGGCCGGTTTCAAAATGTATGGCTTTGTCGTAATCGAATGGAATGGGGTATTGGAGTATGGGAGTGTTGGAGTAACTGCTAAAGTGCCTGGTTTTATTTTCAACACTCCAATGCTCCATCACTCCAATACTCCATCACTCCAGTTCTCCAGGATCGCGACATTCAAAAACTTTTGGTAACCTTAAAATTACCTTATACTGGTTTAAGCTCTGTATGTTTTTCCTGCGACGTCAGAGTCTCGCCGGCATTTGGCAATTTAAGCACGGTTAACACGGAATTAAATGAATCACAAGAGATTTGTGCTCGTAAATTAAGAATGGTAGGTGTAAATAGAAACAGTCAGTCAAAGGATGGATTGAGGCATGAAAAGATCCCTTAAAAATCCAAAGCAGGGCAGCCGTGTCGGTGAGGAGAGCCGCAAGCAGCTGATCAGACGCGAAATGCGTTTTGTTCTGCAACCGGATGTCCGCCGGTTCAGCGAGCAGCTTCTGGCGCGCCTGCTGGATGAAGGTTGCAATCTTCACCCGGACCTGGCGCGAAAAATGTTCTATGAGCGTTTTGAGCACTTGCTTGCATCCGGCCGGCCGGCCGATACCCGCACGCGCTTTTTTGAGGATACGCCGGATTCGGCTCCCGATTGCACCCATCCCCGATATCATGCGGCGGTTAAATATTTCCTCACCCATCTGTCCGACGCTGAACCGCAAATCGTTGCCACGGTTTTGGATGTCCTAGAGAAGCTGAAGCTGGATTGGCAGCGAATAGCGCAAACATGCCTTTCAGATGAAAATCTGGAAAGCCCTGATCTGCTAGATCTGATCGAGAAAATTTCGCGCGTGAATCCTGAAGGAGAGCTGGCCCGGCATGGCCTTGAGAGGATACGCCGCCGCTTAAAGATTGCAGTTGTTGCATCACTGATGAGGCATGTTCGCAAACCTGATTTGCTGAGGGAAAAATACGGCAGCGTGCCAAAAATACTTCGGGGCATAAGCCGGGATCCGGCGCTTATGCCGGCCTTGATGGCCACTTTAAAAGAGCAGGTTCCATATTCAAAGCATGTGACCTCGCAGTCCTTCTGGCGGACCTTAAACAACTTGGATACCGAGTTGCCTGATCCGAACATCCTTACCAAGGTCAAAGGATATCCACAAATCAAGACATAAAGCTCAAACAATGTGTCTGTTGTTTGTGGTTTGTTGTTAAAACTAATTCGAATTTTATCTCGCCTAAAGAAAAATTATTAAATACCGTTCTCCACCCTCTTGGATCTGCAACTGACCATACACAACTCACAACATACATTGAGCGGCCCCTCGGAAAGGTACAAGCACTTAAAATCAATTGGGTTATAAGAAATAATTTAAGAAGGACTGTGCCGATCTTCCAGGAACTCACCGCCGGCGCGCACCGGGCATGCAACAAAATGGCCGTTGCCGCTGTCAAAAAATTCGGGGCTCAACCGGGAACACGGATCCTGACGATAGATGCAGCGGGGGTGAAAGTAACAGCCGGATGGCGGATTGATGGGACTGGGAACGTCGCCCTGCAGGATTTGACGGTTTTTTTCCAGGCGTGGGTCCGGGATGGGAACCGCCGAAAGAAGGGCTTCGGTATAGGGGTGCCTGGGATTTTTGTACAATTCGTCGCCGGGCGCCATCTCCACAATCTTACCCAAATACATAACTGCCACCCGATCGCTCATATACTCGACCACACTCAAATCGTGAGCAATAACCAGATAAGAGAGCTGAAATTCACCCTTGAGGTCCTGCAGCAGGTTGATGACCTGGGCCTGAATAGAGACGTCCAGCGCGGATACGGGTTCGTCGGCCACGATAATCTTGGGATTCAGCGCCAATGCGCGGGCAATACCGATGCGCTGCCGCTGGCCGCCTGAGAATTCGTGGGGGTAGCGGCGCATGTGGTCTGCGTGCAGGCCGACCTTGCGGAGCAGCGCTGCCGTGCGGTCCTCAACTTCGCGACCGTTGCCGACGTTGTGAATTATAAACGCTTCCCCGACAATGCTGCCGACCGTCATGCGCGGATTGAGGGAAGCATAGGGATCTTGAAAAATCAGCTGCAGTTCACGGCGCAGGGACTTGAGCCTTTGGCGGTCCAGCCGGCTGATGTCGCGTCCCTCAAATAGGATTTTGCCTGCGGTGGGCTCCAGGAGTTTTAGAATCAGGCGGCCGGTCGTCGATTTGCCGCAGCCGCTCTCACCCACCAGGCCGAGTGTCTCCCCTTTGTACAAATAAAAGCTCACGTCGTCAACCGCGTGCACGTACCCGATCGTCTTCGACCAGAAACCGCCTTTGACGGGAAAATATTTCTTCAGGTGTTTGATTTCCAGTATAGCTTCGGGCATGGTGTCTTTACCCTCTGTTCAGAGCAGGTGTTTAATCCAATTTTCTGTCAGCTGTAAAGCCAGCAACGGACCCGGTGATCCGCTTTTTCTTGCTTTAATACCGGGTTTTCATGTCGACAAACATCCATCACCTTGGGACAGCGGGGATGAAAATGACACCCCGCCGGCAATTGTGACGGAATCGGCACAACACCCTGGATTTCTGTGAGGCGCGCCTTTTTTTGGGTGCTGTGGTCAATACGCGGGATAGATTCGAGCAGACCTTCGGTGTAAGGGTGCAGCGGATTTTCGAAGACATTGTAGACATCCGCTTCTTCTACGACCTTGCCGGCATACATGACCACCACCCGGGCCGCGCTTTCAGCCACAACCCCCAGGTCATGGGTGATCAGAATAATGGCCGTATCCAGATCCGCTTTCAGAGATACCATCAGGTCTAAAATCTGGGCCTGGATAGTGACATCCAGGGCGGTCGTCGGTTCGTCGGCGATCAAGAGGCTGGGATTGCACGACAGGGCCATGGCAATCATGGCCCGTTGGCGCATACCGCCGCTGAGCTGATGCGGATGCTCATTCACGCGGCGTTCCGGTAACGGAATGCCCACCAGTTGGAGCATGTCTATTGACCGTTCATGGGCATCTTTTTTGCTCAACCCCTGGTGCAGTCGCAAGGCTTCGGAAATCTGGTTGCCGATCGTGTAAACCGGGTTGAGAGAGGTCATCGGCTCCTGAAAGATCATCGATATCTTATTGCCGCGAATCCTGCGCATCTCTTCGTTCGAAAGGGCCAGAAGACTTTGGCCCTCGAAGACAATGTCGCCGGCAATAATCTTGCCGGGAGGATCCGGGATCAGCCGCATGATGGAAAGCGCCGTCACGCTTTTGCCGCAGCCGGACTCTCCGACCACACCCAGGGTTTCACCTTTGCGCACCTCGTAGTCCACACCGTCCACCGCCGGCGATACCCCATCATCGGTAAAAAAGTGGGTTTTCAGACCCTTTATCTGAAGCAGATAGCTGTCGGCGGCGTTCATACGCTCCTCGGTTCACAGACCATTTTAATTTATGGGTAGTCACCTTAAATTTCAGTTTACCTAACGCGATTTTGGAGACCTGTCAAGTCTGTTCCTGTTTTGAATTTCGG
Organism: uncultured delta proteobacterium; assembly: GCA_963765595.1. Taxonomy (GTDB): domain Bacteria; phylum Desulfobacterota; class Desulfobacteria; order Desulfobacterales; family JAFDCJ01; genus JAFDCJ01. The sequence goes on along the minus strand of CAVXXE010000037.1, from coordinate 2,630 downwards.
TCATTGGTATTTATTTAAGATTTGTTTTTTGGTGCTTGGAATTTTTATGATTTTCATAAGCGAGTAACTCTATTTATTCCATGCAATTAAACGTCTTAGAATTTCTACAACTTTTTGGAAATATGGCGTTTTTTGTGGTCATCCACGTTGGGAGGCCAACATTCCAATTGCGGAGCGAAGCGGAGCTAAGTTCCTGCTTAAATGACGTAGCCCTGGGATAGGACCGCCGGTTAACGGGTCGATCAACGCCGCCGCGCGAACTTCGGGAATCGGTGCAATCAATTTTCAATCATTGAACCACAATTATTTCTTGACTTACTTTCGCAAATCTGATTTTATGTCGGCGCAAAACTGGGACGGTGATAATTCTCACATCGGGACCGTTAACTTTTATCCCATTTTTATTCCTCTTTTTGTGTATAAGGTTCCAGGTGAATTTTCATCTCCCCAGGAGTAAAGTCTGTTGCCAGAGCGTGAACATAACACGTGCCCTGTGGATAGACGGATTGGGTCTGTCTATCTGCTGCAACCAACTCTACCCGCCCCACAATTACTGAAAAGGAGGTTCGATGATGAAAAAAGTAGCCCTCACAGTTCTCATTCTGTGCCTGGCCATTGGCGTTCCAGCGGCTAACGCAGCCGAAAAAGTCGTGACGATGGGCATTTACCAGGAACCGGAAAACCTCAACACTTACATCGGGGTGCAAACCGTCATAACCTATGTTCATCGGCCCTTTTCCGAGTACCTGATCGATGTGAACGAGAAGGGCGAGTATGTTCCCGTGTTGGCGGCGGAAGTGCCGAGCGTGGAAAACGGCGGTGTGTCGGAAGACGGCCTGACCATCACTTATAAGCTGAAAAAAGGCATTCAGTGGAGCGACGGCCAGCCTTTCACTTCAGCCGATGTCAAGTTCACCTGGGAAGCCCTGATCAATCCCAAAAACCTGGTCAAAAGCCGATCCGGCTATGAACTGATCGAATCGGTCGAAACCCCCGACGACCAAACCGCTGTTGTGAAGTACAAAGAATATTATGCCCCCTATCTGACCCGTTTTGCCCCGGTTTTGCCCAAGCATATCCTGGGCCAGCTCGACAACATGAATGACGCGCCCTACAACCGGATGCCGGTGGGTACCGGTGCCTTCCGGGTGACCGAATGGGTTTCGGGTGATCACATCACCATGGAGAAAAACCCCTATTATCGTGAGGCCGACAAGGTCAAGATCGACAAACTCTTTTTTAAGATCATTCCCAGCCGGGAAGTCGGCATTGCCCAAATCCAGGCCGGTGACGTCGACGGGGTATGGGACCTGATCGAAGCCCAGATTCCGATGATGGAAAAAAATCCGGAAATATCCCTGTGCCTTTCGAACGGCCTGGTTTCCGAGCGCCTGATCATGAACCACAGCACCCCTTTTCCGCCCAACAACGGGAATCCGGACTACCCCCATCCGATCCTGGGCGACCTGCGCGTGCGCCAGGCGATTCAATACGCGATCGACAAAGATACCATCATCGATAAACTGCTGTATGGCAAAGCCCAGCCCGGCACCACCGAAATCCCCGACGGCTGGGCGCATAACCCCGATGTCAAGCCGACAGAATATGATCCTGAAAAGGCCAAGCAACTGTTAGATGCAGCTGGATGGAAGCCGGGCGCGGACGGTATTCGTGAAAAAGACGGTACCCGCCTGCGTTTGAAAATCACGACCACCACCGGCAACAAGCTCAGGGAAATGGTGGAGCAGGTCCTGGTGGCCCAAATGAAAGCGGTCGGCATCGAATTTTACATCGAGAACGTGCCCTCTTCGGTATTGTTCGGATCATGGTCCAATGACGCCGACCGCAAGAAGGGCCGCTACGACATTCTGATGTACACCACCGGGCCCGGAATCGACCCCCACCAGCAGTACGAGGGCTATTTTCACTCCAAAAATATTCCCACCGAAGCCAACGGCGGCAGCGGATACAATTACACCCGCCACCGGGATGCCGAACTGGACAAGTGGCTCGACTTGGCCGGAAAAGCCCCCAGCCTGGAAAAGCGGGCCGAGGCCTATCGCAAGGCCCAGGCGCGGGTGGCTGAGATCGTTCCGCATATCTATCTGTACCGGCGGGTCAACGTGCATGCCTTCCGCAACAACGTCAAGGGGTGGATACCCAACGGCTACGGCATTATCGATGTCGTCGCAACCTGGAATGTTGCCGACTGGTATGTCGAATAGCGGTCCTTAAACGGATATCAGCATCCGACTGCGTACCGCGGCTCACCAGACGCGGTGCGCAGTCAAACGCTGGGCTGGTGAAAATCATGCTTACTTTCGCATTGTTACTTTTAGAAAGTGATCCCACTTTTATTCCTCATAAATTTTGGATTTTGAATTTTAGAATTTGGATTTAAGGTCCGTCTCTCTCCGAGCTGTAGGCTCTACCTACGAGCCGGAAGCCGGCGGATCAATTTAATAATAAAATGATGGAGCGAAGCCTCCGGCTCGTAGGGGTTGTAGTGCCTACGCCTCGGAGAGCGATACAACAAATCTGCAATCCAAAATTCAAAATCTAAAATGGCCCCAAAAAGCTGGTTTAACGGAATAAAAATGGGATGAAAGCTAAAAGCCGCGTTATGCGTG
>CAVXXE010000036.1:0-162198 GCA_963765595.1 uncultured delta proteobacterium | reverse complement strand
TGGGGATGTGCCTGATTTATTTTGGAAGAACCTAGAAAAAAAATGACTAAGGTCAATTGACGAATGACGAAGGACTGATGGTTTCAGGTGTCAGTGTTCAGGTTTCAGGATTTAGCAACTCGCTTTCCTGACACCCGAAACCTATACTATTTATTAGCACAATTGTTACGCCAACCGGCGCCACTTCTTAAACGCACGGTCTTAGAAGAAGCTTAGGCACTTAGGGCTCACTCAAAAATAACTTCACATTTTGGATGCCGATCCATCCCGTCCAGCTGCGTTGCGGAAGCTCGAAATATACCTGATATTCCTGTGCTTCCGCGCCTTGCCGGCCGGGCGCCTCAACTTCCAAAATTGTGAATTTATTTCTTCGTAAACCCTTAGTGGTAGACTATTACCTGTTTAGCAATTTAGGCATTTTTTATTTTTAGGCACTTCATTAACATGTATTCACTAAACGACTATCACTATGATATGCCGCCGGATTTGATTGCCCAGCAACCGGCGGAACAACGGGACCGCTCGAATCTATTGCACCTGGATCGCCGGACCGGCGCATTATCCCACCATAGTTTCAAAGAGATTGGTGCCTTTTTGAAGCCGGGTGATGTCCTGGTTGTCAACGACACGGCGGTTATCCCCGGACGACTGGAGGGCAAAAAGGTTACCGGCGGTAAGGTCGAGGTGCTTATATCCGATTATGCCGAAGATTGTAAATCCAGTCAAAAAACCGGCAACTTTATTTGCAGGTGTCTGGTAAAGGCTTCAAAACGTCCAGCACCCGGCACCTGGCTTCATTTTGCAGACGGTTTGAAGGCCGAGGTAATAGACACCCGCAACGGCGCCCATACCCTTAATTTCTATTTCCAGGGCGATTTTGAAACCTTGTTAGACAGAATTGGACAAGTCCCTCTTCCGCCTTATATTAAGAGAAATCAAAATGGGGTGCCGCCTTGTGATGATAAAAGCGCCTACCAGACGGTTTACGCCGGATCCAGGGGCGCCATCGCCGCGCCGACCGCAGGTCTCCATTTTACCGAGGAACTTCTTAACAGACTGAGAGCCGACGGGGTTAAGATCGTAACCCTTACTCTGCATGTGGGCTACGGCACGTTTCTACCGGTTAGGGTCGCTGATATCCGCAGGCATCAAATGCATTCGGAACCGTTTACGATTAGTGCCGAATCGGCTGAGACGATAAACACCGCGAGAAATTGCGGGAATCGGGTGGTTGCGGTCGGTACCACCTGTGTGCGAACCCTTGAGTATGCAGCGAGCTCCAACGGGAATCTGGCGGCCGGCAGTGGCCGATGTGATCTGTTCATTTTCCCCGGATACCTGTTTAAAGCCGTTGATGCGATGGTCACCAATTTTCATCTGCCGCAATCGACACTTTTAATGCTGGTATCGGCCTTTGCCGGGCGTAAGAATATTTTGAACGCATACCGGGAAGCCATCAGCCGGAGGTATCGGTTTTACAGTTATGGGGATGCGATGCTGATTCTTTGATGTCGGTTGTAAGTGGTTAGTTGTCCGTGGTGGGTTTGCAAACGAGAATTATTGATGCAATAGACTTGAATGGGGAACGTTTTTGAAAACGCTAAAAAAATATAGTGGCGAAATTTTATTGCAACAAACAACGGACCATAAACCACTAACACGACCATGTTCTCTTTTGAATTAATTGCTCAGTCAACCGAATCCCGCGCCCGGGCCGGGGTGATTCGTACTTCCCATGGGGTCGTTGAAACACCTGTTTTTATGCCGGTGGGGACCCGGGGTTCGGTAAAATCCGTATCTCCTGAGGAACTGCTGGCAGCCGGTGCGCGGATTATCCTGGGAAATACCTATCATTTATATCTCAGGCCGGGATGTGATGTCATCCGCCGCTTTGCGGGACTTCATCGCTTTATGCACTGGGAGGGACCCATATTGACGGATAGCGGCGGTTTCCAGGTGTTTTCCCTGGCGAAATTGGCGAAGATTTCGGAAGAAGGGGTCACTTTCCAGTCACATCTGGACGGCTCCAGTCATTTGCTGACCCCGGAAAAATCAATTGAAATTCAGACCTGCCTGGACTCGGACATTGTCATGTGCCTGGACGACTGTATTCAATATCCAGCCACCCGCGAAGATAGCCGGAAAGCCCTTGAAATCACGACAAAATGGGCCCAAAGATCCAAGCACGCCTGGCAGGAAACGCAAACCGGACGCAATGCCCTCTTCGGTATTGTTCAAGGCGGTATGTTCAGGGACCTGCGGAAACGATCTGCAGATGAGTTGATGGAAATCGATTTTCCCGGCTATGCCGTCGGCGGGTTGAGTGTGGGTGAACCCGCTGAGGTTATGCTGGAAATGGCCGATTATACATTGCCGCATTTGCCGGAAACCAAACCTAGATATATTATGGGTGTCGGGACGCCTGAGAATCTTATCGAACTTGTGGCGCTGGGGGCCGATATGTTTGACTGTGTTTTGCCCACCCGCAATGCCAGAAACGGGCAGATGTTCACCCAATACGGCACCGTCAATATCAGCAACGCGCAATATAAGGACGATACCGGACCGCTGGAACCCGGCTGCGAGTGCTACACCTGCCGCCACTACTCCAGAGCATACCTGCGGCACTTATATACGGCCAGGGAACTGCTGGCCTATCGTTTAAACACGATCCATAATATTCACTTTTTTATCAGGTTTATGAAACAGATACGGGAAGTGATTCTGGCGGATGAATTTGAGTCGTTTCGGAAAGCAATCTACCGGAAGCTGGAGAATTAACTGACGGTGTCAGGTTATTGAATTCGGAGGTGGGAATGCGGAATTCGGAATTAAGCCATTGCGGATTTTGAGGCATGACGCTAGAAATAGGAAACTTCAGTCATTCACCGTCTTAACGATAAACCGAGTAAACTAAACCAACACACAGGAGAAAATATCATGAAAGAAAAAGTCGAAAAAGCTTTGGAAAAAGTCAGACCCATGCTGCAGGCCGATGGGGGCGATGTGGAACTCGTCGACGTGCTGGACGGTATCGTTACGGTGCGGCTGAAGGGCGCATGCGGAGGATGCCCCATGTCTCAGATGACCCTTAAAAATGGTATCGAGCGAATTTTAAAAGAGGAAGTGCCCGAGGTCGTATCCGTAGAATCTGCTTCCTGACAGGGCACAGAGCATAGAGCATAGAGCATGGTGCATGGGGCAAAGAGTATCGGGAGGGAATTCTGAAGGCTGAAAGCCATAAAAGCTCAAAGCTGAAAGCTGATGGCTCATAGGGAGCCCTCGGCTTTTGGAGGAGCGCCTTCGCTTGAGGTTGGAGGCTGGAGGCGGGGAAAACCGATGGACGACCGCTTCGCTCGGAAGAGGGACGATGGGAGTCAGAGGTTGGAAGTCTAAGGCAAGGAAACTGAGAAGGAGTGAAGGCCAACGCGAATGAAGATGAACGAAAAGAAAACAATTCCATAAGAACTATCGAGAGATCTGAAAGTTTATCGCAAGGCCTTTTTGTCGTCCCTCTTCTTAGCGAAGCAGTCTTTCCTCTTCCATCGGTCTTTTCTAAACGATCGCAAAGATCCAAATTTATCCAATGAAATTTACGCAGTAACAGCGAAGCGTATTTCATCGGGACTATCTGAAAGGAGATGCAATGAAGGTCTTAAAAATTGACCATCTCGGAATTGCCGTAAATAGTATTGATCAGGGGAAGAATTTCTGGACGGATGTATTGGGCCTTGAATTCGAAGGACGTGAAACCGTTGCAGAACAGAAAGTGACCACGGCCTTTTTCCCGGTGGGCGAGAGTGAAGTGGAGTTGCTGGAATCGACGGCGCCCGACGGGCCCATTGCTCGGTACCTGGAAAAGAAGGGCGAGGGGATTCAGCATGTCGCCTTTCGAGTGGATGATATTGAATCGGCCTTACAGGAACTCAAGGAAAAGGGGGTTCGGTTGATTGACGAGAAACCCAGAAAAGGTGCCGGTGGCGCTCAGATCGCCTTTTTGCATCCTAAATCCACCAGTGGCGTTCTGGTGGAACTCTGCCAGAGAGATTAATTCATCAATTTAGTGGGTTGGCATGGAAAAAGCAAAAATAACATCATACCGCACCCAAAAGGAGTAAGTAACTATGTCCGAACATCCTGATAAAGAGAAATGGGTTGAACTTGCAACCCAGGAGATGAGGGGAAAGCCATTGGAGGCCTTGGATTGGATGACGCCGGAAGGCATCCCGGTCAAACCAGTATACACCGCCGAAGACTTAGAGGGCATGGCGCATATCAACACCTTGCCGGGATTGGCGCCTTACGTGCGGGGTCCCAAGGCGACCATGTATGCCGGCAGACCCTGGACCATTCGTCAATATGCCGGGTTTTCTACGGCCAAAGAATCCAATGCATTTTACAGAAGGTGCCTTGCGGCCGGCCAAAAGGGGCTTTCCGTTGCTTTCGATCTTGCCACCCATCGAGGATATGACTCCGATCATCCCAGGGTCGTCGGCGATATCGGCAAGGCCGGCGTTGCGGTAGATTCCGTCGAAGATATGAAAATTCTTTTCGACCAAATTCCGCTGGATCAGATGACGGTATCCATGACCATGAACGGGGCCGTGCTGCCAATTTTGGCGGGGTATATCGTGGCCGCCGAGGAGCAAGGCGTCAGCCAGGATAAACTGAGCGGTACCATTCAGAATGATATATTAAAGGAATATCTGACCCGCAATACGTATATTTATCCGCCGCAACCTTCCATGCGCATTGTTTCGGATATCATTGGATACTGCTCGAAAAATATGCCTAAATACAACACCATCAGTATCAGCGGATATCACATGATGGAGGCTGGGGCCGATTCCGTGCTGCAAACCGCGTTTACCATGGCAGACGGGCTGGAATATGTCCGGGCGGCGTTGAAGGCCGGATTGGACATCGATGCATTTGCCCCGCGGCTTTCTTTCTTTTTCGGAATCGGAATGAATTTTTTTATGGACATCGCCATGCTCAGAGCGGCGCGGTTTTTATGGCATAAACTCATCAGCCAATTTAATCCCAAAGATCGGCGATCAACCATGTTGCGCACCCATTGCCAGACTTCCGGCTGGAGCCTGACCGCCCAAGATCCTTATAATAATATTATTCGGACGACCCTGGAGTGTCTGACCTCCGCCCTGGGCGGCACCCAATCCTTGCACACGAACTCTTTCGATGAGGCGGTGGGATTGCCCACGGATTTTTCCGCCAGGATTGCCAGGAATACACAAATTATCGTTCAGGAAGAATCACAGATTTGCCATGTAGTGGATCCCCTGGCAGGCTCCTATTATCTCGAGTCCCTGACCGATGGGATTATTCGCGAGGCCGGGAAAATTATTGATGAAGTGGAAGAGATGGGCGGCATGGCCAAGGCCATTGGCACCGGTATGCCGAAATTACGCATCGAGGAGTCGGCGGCCCGCAAGCAGGCTTGGGTCGATCAGGGTAAAGATGTCATTGTGGGGGTCAACAAGTATCAGATCGAAGAAGATGTCGATCTTCAGGTGCTGGAAGTTCCCGCCAGTGTGCGCGATGAACAAATTGCCCGGCTAAAGAAGTTAAAAACAACCCGTGATTCTGAAGCCGTGCAACAGGCCCTGCAGACTCTGACCAGGGCGGCGGCTTCCGATGACAATTTGCTGGAATTGTGTATTAACGCCACAAGGGTCCGGGCTACGGTGGGCGAAATTTCCGATGCCCTGGAAAAAGAATTCGGACGCTATGTGGCCACCACCCAGTGTATATCCGGGGTGTATGCGGCCGAGTACAGTGATACTGAAATCATTGAGGCCATGCGCAAGAGGACCGAACAATTCCAGGAAAAGGAGGGTCGGCGGCCCAGGATCCTCGTGACCAAAATGGGACAGGATGGTCATGACCGTGGAATCAAAGTGATTGCCACCGGATTTGCGGACCTTGGGTTTGATGTGGATATAAGCCCCATGTTCCAAACCCCCGCAGAAGTTGCCAGAATGGCGGTGGAAAACGATGTTCATGTGGTCGGTGTATCCAGTCAGGTAGCGGGTCACAAAACCCTGGTACCCCAATTGCTTGAAGCCCTGAAAACCGAAGGCGGTGAAGAAATATTGGTGGTAGTGGGGGGCATTATCCCGCCGGCAGATTATGAATTTCTATATGAAGAGGGCGCTGCCGGAATATTCGGTCCTGGAACGCCGGTCACGAAATCCGCCAACCAGGTATTGGATGCACTGGAAAAAGCTTAGGGCGGCGTTAAAGAGAATTTCGAATATCGAATAATGAATGTCGAATATCGAAGGGCTGTATTCCATCTATTTTTATAAAAAGATGGAGCGAAGCGATTCCATAAAGAAACTTTGTAGTTTTGAATCTGTTGTTTTTGATCGTGGGAGCGGTTTTTAACCGCGATTGCCCGGGTAAATCGCGGCTGAAAGCCGCTCCCACCAACCATTAATCATAGCTTAAAGGACATTGAATTAAATGAAGTTTCATATAAGATCCTGGTGTAAAAAAATGACTTATCCAAATTGCCCGTGCTGGCGAGAAAGGCGTGCCGCACCGACAATTGCCGCCGACGAGTCACTTTTTTTTCTTGACAAATCCTAGCTGATATAGGAATTTAAAAGTTTATTTTTGGAGGACTATAACTTTATCGGTTGGCCGCTGGGCTCTCTCAGTAGGATTCTTTACTTCTCCTGGTCACCCGCATTTGCTTTAATGCGGCCGGCAGCGTTGCAGTTTCACTACAAAGAAAGGAATTGGATAATGGGAATCGTGGAAGATAAAATCCGTGATCTGAAAGCCCGGCAGGCAAAAGTGCTTGAATTGGGGGGAGAAAAGGCTGTCGCCGCCCAGCGCGAAAAGGGTAAGCTGACCGCCCGGGAGCGTCTGGATCTATTGTTCGATAAAGGCACATTCCGCGAAATCGACATGTTTGTCAGCCACCGCTGTGTAAATTTCGAAATGGAAAAAGTGGACATTCCGGCGGACGGTGTCGTCACCGGCCATGGTTTGGTGGATGGGCGGACGGTTTTTGCCTTTGCCCAGGATTTTACCGCGCGCGCCGGCAGTCTCGGTGAGATGCATTCCAAAAAGATCTGCAAGGTAATGGACCTGGCCTTAAAAGCCGGGGTACCCTTTGTAGGAATCAACGATTCCGGCGGCGCCAGGATTCAGGAAGGTGTGGACGCCTTGTCCGGATACGGTCAGATCTTTTTTCGCAATTCGGCCGCTTCCGGCGTTATCCCGCAGATATCTGCCATCATGGGACCCACCGCCGGCGGCGCCGTGTATTCGCCGGCCATGACCGACTGGGTGTTCATGGTTAAAAATACGAGTTACATGTTTATCACAGGACCCGAGGTGATCAAATCCGTTACCGGTGAGGAAATTTCCTTTGAAGCATTGGGCGGAGCCAAAGCTCATAACGAGAAGAGCGGAGTGGCGCATTTTGCCTGTGAAAGCGATCAAGATGCCATCGAACAAATAAGACGCCTCCTATCCTATCTGCCCTCCAACAACATGGAAGATCCACCCTATGTGGCCACCAGTGATGATCCAAAACGAACGGATAAATCGCTGGATTCAATTATCCCGGATAGCCCCAATCAATCTTACGACATGAAGGATGTCATTCGTTCTATCGTCGATAACGGCGAATTTTTTGAACCTCATCAATATTTCGCCGGCAATATCATCGTCTGTCTTGCCAGATTGAACGGCAGAGCCATCGGCATTATTGCCAATCAACCCAAGGTGTTGGCCGGATGTCTCGACATTAATGCATCGGACAAAGCCACACGGTTTATTCGCTTCTGTGATTCTTTTAATATCCCCTTGCTGACCATTGCCGATGTTCCCGGATATCTGCCCGGCAGTCAGCAGGAATGGGGCGGGATTATCCGGCACGGGGCCAAACTCCTCTGGTGTTATTCTGAAGCGACGGTGCCGAAATTGCTGCTCGTGCCCCGTAAAGATTATGGCGGCTCCTATCTGGCCATGTGTTCCAGTGATCTGGGCAACGACATGGCATTTGCCTGGCCGACAGCCGAAATTGCGGTTATGGGAGCGGCCGGGGCCGCCAACATCATCCATCGCAGAGAGATCAAAAACGCCCAGGATCCGGCAGCCAAACGTCAGGAGAAAATCGACGAGTACAACGCTCTGTTTTCCAATCCTTATGTGGCGGCCAGTAGAGGTTATATTGACGCGGTCATCGTGCCAAGTGAGACCCGACCCCGTCTTATCGATGCCCTCGAGGCCATTTGCGGCAAGCGCGAGACCCGACCGCCGAAAAAGCATGGGAATATCCCGATGTAGATAGTTTACCGTTTAGCCAGTTGAGCCCGTTTAGGCAGTTACGCCGGTTAATGATAAAAAGATGTTTTCCGGCTAACCGGACAACCGGTTTAACCGGCTCAACCTGATAGAAAGGGCAATCATATGAAAGACAACAAGAGGGTCACCGCCGCAATCGCTGCAGTGACGCATTATATTCGGATGGAAGAAGAGGCCGTCATAATGCAGCAGGCAGCTATGGGCAGCATGCCGCAGGCGCCGTCCGTTTCTGCGCCGGCAACGACTATCTCGCCGTGGGGTATGAATGGAAGACAAACCCAAATGCAGATGCGCAATCTGATGCAGATGAGAACATTTAGATAATTTGAAATTGACAATTTGAGGATTCAGGTGCTGATAGTCGATAATAAACATCCAATTTTTACAAAATAGAGGAGAATCCTAAAATGAGTGATGAAAATGCAGTCGAAATGACTACCATGAATTACGACAAGGATCGACCGGTAGCGGAAAATCCTGTCAAAATCGAGGACCTGAGTCTACGCGACGGCCACCAGTCTCTTTTTGCCACCCGCGGCAGAACCGAAGACATGATTCCGGTGGCCGAATTGATGGACGACGTCGGTTTCTGGGCCATGGAAGTTTGGGGAGGTGCCACCTTTGATACCATGCACCGGTTTTTAAATGAAGACCCCTGGGAAAGAATTCGGACACTGAAGCGCTATATTAAGAAAACACCTTTTTCGATGCTGCTGAGAGCACAAAACCTGGTGGGTTACCGTAACTATGCCGATGATGTGGCGCGCGCCTTTGTCGACAGAGCGGCCGCCAATGGGATGGATATTTTCAGAACGTTTGATGCCTTAAACGACTATCGCAATTTTGAAACCGTGGTTCCGGTAATCAAGGAGTGCGGCAAGCACTTCCAGGGGAGCATCTGCTATACCATGACCGAACCGCGAATGGGCGGCGAGGTTTATAATATTGATTATTATGTCAATAAGGCCAAAGATCTCGAGGCTATGGGCGCCGACAGCATCTGTCTCAAAGATATGGCGGGGTTGATAGCACCCTATGATGCCTATGCCGTTGTAAAGGCCATGAAAGCGGCGGTCAAACCGCCGATCCATCTGCACAGTCATTTTACATCGGGTATGTCTTCCATGACCCATCTCAAGGCCATTGAAGCCGGGGTTGATATCATCGACACCGTCATGGCTCCGTATGCCTATCGCACTTCCCATGCAGCGATCGAGCCGCTGGTCATGACACTGCTGGGCACCAACAGGGACACCGGATTCGACATCAAACATCTGGCTGTCATAAATGAAATTCTGGAAAAAGAAATTATGCCCAAATACAGGCATCTGTTGGACGATACCAAGATGGCAATCACCGATATTAACGTGCTGCTGCATCAGACCCCGGGCGGCATGCTGTCCAACCTGGTCAACCAGTTAAGGGATATGGACGCCCTTGATAAAATAGACCAGGTCTATGCCGAACTGCCGCGAGTTCGAAAGGATTTGGGGCAGATCCCCCTGGTAACGCCCACTAGCCAGATTGTGGGGATCCAGACCGTCAATAATGTTCTGTTTGATGATGAAAATGAGCGCTACAAGATGATTACCGGCCAGGTCAAAGACCTTTGTTACGGATTATACGGTAAAACCGCTGTTCCCATAAACCCGGAAGTCCAGAAGAAAGCCCTTAAAGGCTATGACCGTGGCGAGGAGCCGATTGCCTGCCGGCCTGCCGAGGTTCTGGAGCCGGAACTGGAAAAAGCCAAAAAAGAGACCGAAGGGCTTGCCGTTGACCTGGATGATGTGTTGATTTACGCGCTTTATCCGGTGACCGGGAAAAAGTTTTTGAAATGGAAGTACGGCAAGGAGCAGCCGCCGAAAGAGGTGCAGCCAAGGACCTTGGAGGATGCAAAAGCCGAACAGGAGCTGCTTAAAAAGGCCAAGGCCGGAAAATTGGTTGAGATACCGGAAAAAGCGGCGCCGGCCAAGGGTGAAAATTTCCGGACCTTTAACGTATTCGTGGATGATGAGTATTTTGAGGTCGGTGTCGATCCGGGAGAAGGCGCGCCTGTTATAAACTATGTACAGCCCATGCCGGGTGCGGCGCCGGCGGCTTTTGCACCGGCGGCTCCCACCCCATCTCCGGCCGCGGCAAAACCGGCCCCGGCAGCTAAAGCCGACGAGCCCCAAGCTGCTCCGGCTCCGGCTGCCGCTGTTGAAGGCACCTCCCTGCTCGCGCCAATGCCCGGTATGATCATCAGGTTTGAAAAAAATGTCGGCGATGAAATCAACGAGGGCGAAACGGTCGTCATCCTGGAAGCCATGAAAATGGAAAATGCGTTGCCGGCCCCGGCCGGCGGTACCGTCAAAGCCATCAATTTCAGCAGTGGAGATTCCGTGGCCAAAGGTGCTGTGCTCTGTGTGATTGGATGAAAGGCTAGGAAGCTGGGAAGGTGGGAAGTTGAGAAGCTGGGAAGGTGTGAGGTTAGGATGCTGAAAGCCATATATGCTCAAGGCTCAAAGCTGAAAGCTCAAAAAGGTTAGAGGCAAAATAGGGACAACTTCCGGTTTTGCTTACTCAACTAATCAACGAATTAACCAATCAACCAGACCGGCTTGGAACAGTTTAGTGACCTTAACGATCTCAACCATCCTAACGAACTAAACGATCAAAACGAACCAAACGGTCCCCAATGAAAATTCACGAATATCAGGCCAAGGAGTTGTTTAAGAAGTACGGTGTTCCCATTCCGGAAGGCCGTGTGGCAAATAGTCCCGATGAAGCCGCCGGGATCGCCAAAACCCTGGGAGGGTATCCGGTGGTTGTCAAAGCCCAGATTCACGCCGGCGGACGGGGCAAAGGCGGGGGGGTAAAACTGGCCCAATCCGAGTCGGAGGTGCAAAGCGTTGCCGGTCAGATCATCGGCATGGATTTGATCACCCACCAAACCGGCCCGGGGGGTAGGCGGGTCAAGAAGGTTCTGGTGGAGCAGGGGCTGAACATCGAAAAAGAGCTCTACCTGAGCATCATTCCGGATCGAGCCATCGCCAAGATAGTGGTGATGGCCAGTGAAGCCGGTGGAATGGACATCGAGGAAGTGGCCGCCGAAACTCCGGAAAAAATTATCAGGGTACCCATCAATCCCCTCCAGGGTATTCAGGCCTATCACTGCCGGGAGGTCGCATTCGGCCTTAATTTAGCGCCGACTGTCATAAAACCGTTTGTTGTTATGCTAAAGAATCTTTACCGGTTGTTTGTTGACAACGACTGTTCGCTGGTGGAGATCAATCCCCTGGTAATTACGGCGGAAGAAACCGTTATCGCTTTGGATGCCAAGATCAATTTTGATGACAATGCCCTGTTTCGCCATAAGGATATCGCTGAGTACCGGGATCCGGGCGAGGAAGACCCGCTAGAGGTAGAAGCTTCTAAACATAATCTCAACTATATCAATTTGGATGGAAACGTGGGTAACATGGTGAACGGCGCCGGTCTGGCGATGGCCACCATGGATCTGATCAAACAAGCCGGGGCGGAGCCTGCCAATTTTCTGGATGTGGGAGGCGGTGCCAGCGCCGAGATGGTCGAAAACGGTTTCAAGATTATTTTAAGCGACCCGAACGTGAAGGGCATTCTGATTAATATTTTTGGCGGCATCCTGCGCTGCGATGTGCTGGCTGAAGGGGTTGTAAAGGCAGCCCAAAAAACCAATATCAACGTTCCGGTGGTGGTTCGCATGGAAGGGACCAATATCGAAGAAGGCCGTCGCATACTGGCCGAATCGGGTCTTAAATTGACCACGGCTACCGATTTAAAGGATGCGGCGCAAAAAGTTGCAGAAATTTTAAAAGCGTAGCTTTTAAAATATTGAGGCTGATAAATGAGCATCTTTGTTGACAAAAACTCACGGGTAGTGGTTCAGGGCATTACCGGCCGAGAAGGGCAATTTCATACCCGCCAGTGTGTCGCATACGGCACCCATGTAGTGGCAGGGGTCACGCCGGGAAAAGCCGGTCAGAAAATGGACGATGTCCCCGTGTTTAATACGGTTAAGGCCTCGGTGGCTGCCGTCGGTGCCAACTGCAGTTTGATTTTTGTTCCGCCGGCCTTTGCCGCCGATGCCATCATGGAGGCCGCTGATGCCGGCATCGGAGTCATCGTCGCGATTACCGAGGGAATCCCGGTGTTGGACATGATGAAGGTGATGAACTATCTGGCAGGAAAGCCTGCGCGTCTGATTGGTCCCAATTGCCCGGGAATCATTACGCCCGGCGAGGCCAAAATCGGGATTATGCCGGGCCCCATTCATAAGCCCTTCGGGCCTGTGGGGGTGATTTCGCGCTCAGGAACCTTGACATATGAGGTCGTCAATCAATTATCGCTGCAGGGAATCGGACAGAGTACCTGTATCGGCATCGGTGGCGATCCGATTGTCGGCTCCGATTTCATTGACTGCCTTGATGCCTTTGAAAACGATCCGGATACCAGGGGAATCGTGATGGTCGGTGAAATCGGCGGCACCGCCGAGGAGGAGGCTGCGGCATTTGTGTCGGAAAAAATGAGCAAACCGGTGGTCGGTTTTATTTCCGGTTTGACCGCTCCGCCGGGGCGGCGAATGGGGCACGCCGGTGCCATCATCAGCGGTGGCAGCGGCACCGCTGAAGCGAAGATTGAAGCCATGGAAGGCGCCGGAATTCATGTTTGTAAAAACCTGGGTGCGCTTGGGGAGCTATGTGCTGAAGTGTTTGTATAATCAGGCCAAAGTCAAAAATTCCATATTGACAGTCTTCAAATTAAATTCGAATTTTGGATTTTCAAATTGTGATACCTGGATTCCTTTCTTTCGTTTTGTTTTCGATATGCCAGCTCACTGAACAGGGCCAAACCGTATGCACGAAATGGGCATAGCGCTTCAGATCATTGAGATTGCCACCGATTCCATACCGGCGGATGCCGGCGATGTGCGGGTTGAAAAGATTAATTTAAAAATTGGCAAACTGGCCGCTGTTGTGCCGGACAGCTTGCGGTTTTGTTTTAATGTTGCCATCAAGGACACTCCCATAGAGGGCGCTGAGCTTGTTATTCAGGAATTGCCGGTGATGGCCCGGTGCAAGGATTGCGCCACCGAATGGACCATCAACAGCCCGGCATTTACCTGCGAAAATTGCAATAGCGGCTCTCTGGAGATTCTTTCCGGCCGGGAGCTGGATATCGAATCCATTGAAATAGCACAAAAGGATGATCATGTTCCTGGAAAAGTTTTTTAAGACACGAAAATATTGTCATCACGACGGTTCGCGCCATTTCCATCCGCATCAGGACAGCAGCGGCAGCGGGATTACGATCAAAAAGAGCGGCACCCGGGAAATCAAAGTGGTCCGCAGAGTCCTTGATATCAACGAAAAAATGGCGGAACAGAACCGCAGCATATTTACCGCGAAAGGCATTTTCGTTCTCAATGTGATGAGTTCGCCGGGTTCCGGCAAGACCACCACGCTTGAGAAGACGCTGGCTCAGATTGCCGCGGAAGTTAAAAGTGCCGTGATCGTTGGTGATATCTGTACGACCAATGATGCCGACAGGCTTGCCGTCAGCGGTGTTCCGGTGGTGCAAATCAACACCGACGAATTCGGAGGTGATTGCCACCTGGCCGCCCATGTGATCGAGAAGGCGGTGGGGGGACTGGATCTGGATGACATCGATTTGCTGATTGTAGAAAATGTGGGCAATCTCGTCTGTCCGGCTGAATTTGACATCGGCGAAGATGCCCGGGTGGTTGTCTTAAGTGTTACGGAAGGCGAAGATAAACCGGCCAAGTATCCCCTGATGTTCAGAGAATGTGAGGTGGCCCTCTTGAACAAAATCGATTTGCTGCCTTATCTGGATTATGACAAGCAAAAGGCCATTGATTTCATTCATCAGGTCCACCCGAACATGCCGGTTTTTGAAATTTCGGCCAAAACCGAGGAAGGCTTCCAGCCCTGGATTGAGTGGCTGAAGGGAAAGGTCAAGCAAAAAGCAGAGAGCATGGAGCAGAGAGCATGGGGCATAGAGCAGAGGGAATAAGCAATGAAGCTGAGAAGTTAGGAAGCTAGGAAGATGAAAACAAAAAAGCTTGTGCTGAAAGCAAATAGATGCTCAAAGGGGAGCCTTCGGTTGTTGGAGGAGCGCTTCGCTTGAGGTTAGAGGTTGGAGGCAGAAAATGTCCTTCCATTTTTCCTCAATCAACGAATCAACGAATTAACCAATGAACCAATCATACTGAACTATCAAAACGATCCTAACGATCAAAACCAACCAAACGAACCCAACGATCCTACCGGAAACAACGATCCAGATGTATTCAGCTTACACCCGCTTTGGGCTCCTTATGTTATGCATTTGGCCCTCTGCGCTATGCCATAAAATTCCGCATTCCTAAATCCGAATTCCCCATTCAAGTTCCCACCGCTTCTTTCCAAAATGGCGACATACCCCGCAAACGTTCGATAATGGCAGGTGTTTTTTCAATAACAACATCGATTTCTTCTTCGGTGGTATAGCGGCTCAGGCTATACCGGATGGAACCGTGGGCCGCCGTAAACGGAACGCCCATGGCGCGCAGTACATGGGAAGGCTCGAGGGAGCCGGAGGTACAGGCCGAACCCGATGATGCACAGATGCCGTGTTCGTTCATCATCAGCAGGATTGCCTCGCCTTCCACGTATTCATAGGCAATGCTGGTGGTATTCAGCAGCCGATGTTCGGGATCACCGTTGACCATCGAATGAGAAATCTGTGCCAACAGGGTGGTTTCCAATTTGTCCCGCAGTTGTCCGATACGCTCATATCCGTTTCCATCCAGATGCTCTTTTGCCAATTCGGCCGCTTTGCCCAGGGCGATTATGGAGGCGACATTTTCGGTTCCTCCCCGTCGACCCTTTTCTTGGTGGCCTCCAATCATGAAGGGTGAAAATTTTGTCCCCCTGCGAATGTACAGGGCACCGATTCCTTTGGGTGCATGGAGTTTATGACCGGTCAACGACAGCAAATCCACGCCGGTTTCGTTGATATCGATGGGTAATTTCCCGACAGCCTGAACCGCATCGGTGTGAAACACAATGCCTCGGTCTTTGATCTCCTGCGATATTTCTTCGATGGGAAATATGACGCCGGTTTCGTTGTTCGCCCACATCAAGCTGACGACGGCGGTGTCGTCGCTCAAATTTTTATAGAGATAATCCAGGTCCAGGTGTCCCTGGTTGTCTACCGGTACAAAGGTTACCCGGTAGCCTTTTTTGGACAGGGTTTCATACAGGTTTTTGATGGCCGGATGCTCGACCCGGGAAGTGACGATATGTTTTCGGTCGGGATAGGATTCAATGGCTGCTCGAATAGCGGTGCCGTCACTTTCCGTGCCGCAACTGGTAAAAACGATTTCATCCGCGGTGGCGCCGATCAGGTTGGCAACATTTTCACGGGCCTGTTTGATATGAGCAGCCACATTGCCGCCAAACGAGTGCATGCTCGACGGATTGCCGTAATATTCCGATAAATAGGGCAACATGGCGTCCACTACTTCCGGGGCCACTTTGGTGGTGGCATTATTATCCAGGTAGATGACATTCATCACTGCACCTCCTCGACCTCAAGTTCAGGGGCTACCAGCTCTCGCAGCCTGCTTTCAACATAATGCTTAAGAGTGATCGGGGATTTGACGCAGGAGGCGCAGCTGCCGCCAAATCTTACCATAACCCGGTTGCCGTCAACATCGACCAGTTCCAGTCTGCCGGCGTCTTTTTTAAGATTGGGATTGATTTCGCGCTCAATGCTCTCTTCGATCAACTTAATTTTTTGCAAATTCGTCAGGGCCGGGACTTTTTTCTTTGCCGGACGCTCTGTTCCCAGAATGGTATCGATGATTTCCTGGATGCTATCATGGCAATTTCCGCACCCGCCGCCGGCTTTAACATAGTCGGTGACCTCTTCAATGGTGGAAAGGTGGTTTTCCTTTACCACCCGCTTGATTTCAAGATCGGTCACCCCAAAGCATTCGCACACAATCTCACCTTCAACTACTTTTTCAGGTTCACCGAGATGACAGGTAATGGCTTTTTCAAGGGCATCGCGGCCCATGACCGAGCAGTGCATCTTTTCTTTGGGCAGACCTCCGAGATATTCGGCAATATCTTCATTGGTAATTTTTTTGGCTTCTTCCAGGGATAGCCCTTTTACCATTTCGGTCAGCGCGGAGGATGATGCGATCGCACTGGCGCATCCAAAAGTTTGAAATTTAGCATCCTTTATTTTGTCGTTTTCATCCAGCTTAAAATAAAATGTCAGGGCATCGCCGCATGACAGAGATCCAACTTCACCCATGCCATCGGCATCCTCGATCACTCCAACGTTGCGCGGATTGAGGAAGTGATCTTTCACCTTGTCTGTATATTCCCACATAACATCCTCCTGTATGGGTCAAATTTTGCAATCAAACGTTATTTTGTCAAAATCAGCGAGCAAAGCATTCATTACTTTAAAGTAATCATCCATTTTTAAAAGAAAACTCGAACTAAACAATAATAATAAATGCCAAGCTGTCAAGGTATATCAAACCCGGACAAACTTAGCCGGTCGCAGCGTAGCGGAGATCCCGATTTATCGGGGAATTGAATATTGATCCGCCGGAGGGCGGAAAGATTTGCGCTATCGCTCGCGCAGCGCAGGCGCTTGCGCCGCGTGTCGCTCGGTCTTTTTATTTTAAATCGATCGTTCGACCCAGAGGCTCTCGACGGGTAGAAATGCATAAATATTCACTCCGGCTATGGCATAAATCATGTGCAAATATGATGTGACCTTAGTAAATTAGTACCAAGCTTTTTCCGAGACTACGCTCGGTAAAAGTGATCCCTGAAGGGCCGCAAGCACGCCGTTAATTTATATAGGTGTCAGGTTTTGGGTGTCAGGAAGGCGAGTCTCAAAATCCTGAAACCTGAACACTGACACCCGACACCTTCAGTTTCTGACAACATGTTGTCAGATAAAGGCCCTTAGGGGCCTAAATCGGCATGGACAACCTCTTATTGTTTGTTTATATTGTGGGAGACCCAGAGGGATTTGATTTCGGAATTCGGAATGGGGAATGCGGAATGAAGAAAAGAGAGGCTGAAAGCCATATAGGCTCAAGGCTGAACGCTCAAGGCTCAAAGGAGGGTCTTCGACGGTTGGGGGCGAATTGGCATGGGGCCCAGAGCATAGGGCATGGTGCATAGGGCAGAGGCAAGAAGCTGGGAAGGCGAAGATCAAAAGGGCTCAAAGCTGAAGGCTCAAAGGGGAGCCTTCGGCAGTTGGAGGCAGAATGGGGATAACTTTTTTTCCTCAATCAACTAATCAACGATTTAACCAATCAACCAGACCAGATTTTACCATTATAACGGGCTGAACGTTCGAAATTTATCCCGTTAAACCTGTTTGGTTTTTTGTTTAACCGGGACGATATAAACGAACATAACGAACCAAACGATCCAAACCAAAGCCATAAAGAGAGGTAAATCATGAAATCCGCAAAAGTCAGAAAGGCTGTATTTGCGGGAAGCTGGTATCCCTCCAGTGCTTCCGAATGTGAGAGGGAAATCAACGGTTTTCTGGCGGAGGGCAAAAACCTCGATCCACCGGCTCGAACTCTGGTCGGCGGCATCGTACCCCATGCGGGGTGGTATTTTTCAGGCAGCATCGCCTGCAATGTGATCCATTGTTTAAAAGGTCGGGATGCCATCGATGTGGTGGTGGTATTCGGCATGCATCTTCACGCCAATTCCCCTTGCTACATCATGACTGAAGGTGCGTGGGAGACGCCCTTCGGCGAGATTGCGGTGGAAGAAACCCTGGCTTCCGAGCTTGCACAAAAATTCACCTTTACAATTGAAACCCCGACGAGTTTTACCCAGGACAATACCGTGGAGCTACAATTGCCCTTTATCAAATACTTTTTCAAGGACACCAAAATTGTTGCCATGGGTGTACCACCACATAAAAATTCGCTGGAAATCGGTCGTAAAGCTGTTGAGATTTCAAAGCGCCTGGGACTGCGGGTAAAGGTTATCGGATCCACCGACCTGACCCATTACGGCACAAACTATGGATTTGTATCCAAAGGCACCGGAAAACAGGCCGTGG
The DNA here is from genome assembly GCA_963765595.1 of uncultured delta proteobacterium. GTDB lineage: Bacteria > Desulfobacterota > Desulfobacteria > Desulfobacterales > JAFDCJ01 > JAFDCJ01. Next base: position 143,718 of record CAVXXE010000036.1, on the reverse strand, counting down.
ACTGGGTGCGCAACGAAAACGATCGCCGGGTTATCGATGCCATGTTGGCGCTGGCGCCTGAAAGTGTCATCGCCGAGGCTCGGTCCAGTCAAAATGCCTGTTGTGCTGGAGCCGCTGCCACCGCCATAGAAGCCGCCAAACACCTGGGTGCGGATCGGGCCGATGAGCTTGCATATGCCACCAGCTATGACAAATCACCGGGGGACAGTTTTGTGGGGTATGCGGGGATTGTGCTGTAAAGCAGAGGACAGATGACAGAAGTCAGATAACAGAAGGCAGAGTGAATAGGGCTGAAAGCCATCTGAGCTCCAGGCTCAAAGCTGAATGCTCAAAGGAGGGTCTTCGACCTTTGAGGGTGTGAGGTTGGAGGCAGAAAAGGGATTACTTCCATTTTTCCTAAATCACCTAATCAACGAATTAACCAATCAACCACTACAGGAGAGATCGATGAACGACAGATTTTACTTGTTGACAGCCGTGGCGGCAGCCATTGAAGCCGGCCGTGCAATTTTGGAGGTCTATAGATCTTCTGATTTCAAAATAGAAGAAAAGGCTGACAAATCTCCGCTTACGCTGGCGGACAGGCGCTCCCATGAAATAATTGTCAAGCGTCTTGGGGAATTAGATATCCCGATCTTAAGCGAGGAAGGAAAAGACATTCCCTATAATGAAAGAAAAAGATGGGAGACCTACTGGCTCATTGATCCCCTGGACGGAACCAAGGAATTCATCAAACAAAACGGCGAATTTACCGTCAATATCGCCATGATCCGTGATAGAAGACCGTCGGGGGGAGTCATTTATGTGCCTGACAAAAATGTCCTTTATTTTGCCTTAAACGATCAGGGATCCTTTAAAGCAGATTCCGGCGAGAGTATCAAACAGCTGGCAACGGATTTGAGTGAACCCTTAAAAAATCAAGCAGTCGGACCTGGAAATGAGAGCACAGCGAAAGCATTCGACAGCCTAACCGATACGTCAACCAAATTACCCGTCATTGACTTACCCGACCGCCCTTTCACCATCATCGGCAGCCGTTCCCACGCTTCACCCGAGTTGGAAGCATTTGTGGAAGAAAAACGGCAGGAACACGGCGAGGTTGAATTTATCTCGGCCGGGAGTTCTCTTAAGCTTTGTCTGGTCGCCGAGGGCAGGGCGGATATCTACCCGCGGACGGGGCCGACCATGGAATGGGATACGGCGGCAGGGCAGGCCATCGCCGAAAATGCCGGATGCCAGGTCTTGCAATACGATACCAGGGAACCCTTGATCTACAATAAGGAGAATCTGCTGAATCCGTGGTTTGTTGTTTTGCGATAAGATGATTAGGGGTTACGAAGGAGAGCGAATGGAAAAAACATCTAAAATTTACGTTGCCGGGCATCGGGGTCTGGTGGGATCGGCACTTGTGCGCAAACTGAATTCGGAAGGCTATACCAATATTCTTACGCGGACCCATGGCGAGCTTGATTTGATCCGGCAGGAGCAGGTAGAGACTTTTTTCAAGAAAGAAAAGCCGGATTATGTGTTTCTGGCAGCCGCTAAAGTTGCCGGCATCTGGGGCAACAATATGTATCCGGCGCAGTTTATCTATGAAAATATCGCCATCCAAACCAACATCATCCACGCCTCCTATCTTTATGAAGCTAAAAAGCTTCTATTTCTGGGTAGTTCCTGCATTTATCCCAAACTTTGTCCCCAGCCCATCAAAGAAGAATTCCTTCTTTCAGATTACCTCGAGCCCACCAATGAACCTTATGCCATCGCGAAAATCGCCGGCATAAAAATGTGTCAGTCGTACAATCGCCAATACAAAACCCGGTATATCAGCGTGATGCCCAACAATTTATACGGACCCAATGATAACTTCAACCTGGAAACGTCCCATGTGCTGCCGGCGATGGTCCGCAAATTCCATTTGGCGAAACTGGCGGCGGCAGGGGACTGGCAAAGGGTCCAAAAGGATGAAGCCGCTCACGGCGCCATCCCCGATGATATAAAAACTTCTATAGGTCTGGATCCCATCACCCATCAACCCATCAACCCATCAACCCATCAACCATCTGTACTACTCTGGGGCACGGGCTCTCCAAGGCGGGAATTTTTGCATGTGGATGATCTGTCCGATGCCTGTCTGTTTTTGATGCGTCACTACGATGAATCGGAACCCATCAATGTCGGCTGGGGCAAGGATCAAAAAATTCGTGATCTGGCGGAAACGATTTCCGAGATCGTGGGGTATCAAGGGTCCATAAAATGGAATTCCGCCAAACCGGACGGGACCCCCCGGAAGCTTTTGGATGTCTCAAGGTTAACTGGAAAAGGCTGGCAGGCGAAAATTAGTCTGGAAGAGGGGATAAGGGAAGTGTATCGGTGGTATTTGGGTGAGACGGCTTAGGTGGTATTAACGAAAGAAGATAAGAGGTTAAGAAGGTGAGAAGTTGAAAAGATAAGAGGATAAGAAGGTAAGAAAAGCAGATAGTTAGCAAATAGAAAGAAGATGAGAAGTTAAGAAAATCAGAGGGTTGCAAAAAGAAAGAAGATGAGAAGTTAAGAAGATAAGAAAATCAGAGGGATAAAAAATTTCGAATTAAAACCTCTCGAGATTTTGCTTATGGTCATTAATAGCAGAATTTTTCGGCTTTATTTTCCATTGAATCTGTGACTTTGTTTTTGAATACGGCAATATATCGCCTTTTTCTCCAGGCTTCAGAAAGGTTGGAGCAAACGGATCGAGAAGCCCTTCTTATTTGATCCACCAATGAATATTTTTCCTCAGAAGGGAATTCTTTTGTCAACTGAAATATTGCCATCGCTGCCTTAAACGCCCGGCGGTACACGACAAGATCTCGAAAATGCTTTATATCCTTATTTTTTTCCAAACCTCCCATCTCCCTCTATCGTTTCAATTCATCCAATTCTCTGACCTTCTTACCCTCTTATCTTCTCATCTTCTCTAATTCAACCCTTCTCACCCTCTGATCTTCTCACCTTCTCACCTTCTTTTTTTTGCGCCTTCAGGATCCTGGCCCAGGTGTCGCGCAGCGTTACGGTCCGATTGAATACCGGCGCATCCGGTGTCGAGTCTTTCGCATCGGCGCAAAAATACCCCAGCCGTTCAAACTGGTACCGGCTCGATGGCTTTGCTGCGGCCAACGAAGGCTCAAGCTTGCAGTCGTTTAATGTCTCAATGGATGTCGGATTCAAATAAGCGGTGAAATCTTTACCTGCTTCGACCTCATTGGGATTTTCCTTTGCGAACAGATGATCGTAGAGACGAACCTGGGCGGCAATTGCGTGGTTGACCGACACCCAGTGCAATGTGCCTTTTACTCTGCGGCCGTCGGGGGCATCACCGCCACGGGTGGCCGGATCATAGGTGCAGTGAAGTTCAATGATTTCCCCCGTAGCGGGATCTTTGACGACATCCACGCAGGTGATGAAATAGGCGTAACGCAGACGTACCTCCCGACCGGGAGCCAGACGGAAGAATTTCTTGGGCGGGTCCTCCATGAAATCGTCCCGCTCGATATACAACTCCCGCGAGAATGGCACGTTGCGGGTTCCCATGGACGGATCTCCCGGATTGTTGACGGCCTCCAGCTCTTCTTCCTTATTTTCAGGATAGTTATCGATGACAACCTTCAAGGGGCGTAACACACCCATTACCCGGGGGGTATGTTTGTTCAAATCTTCGCGGACGCAGTACTCGAGCAAGGCCATGTCGACCATGCTGTCGGCTTTGGCTACACCGATGCGGTCGCAAAAATTACGGATGGCCTCAGGCGTATATCCCCGCCGACGCAGACCGGAGATGGTCGGCAGGCGCGGATCATCCCAGCCGGAAACGTGACCGTCTTCAACCAGCCGTATGAGTTTTCGCTTGCTTAAGACGGTAAAGGTTAGATTCAAGCGGGCAAACTCAATCTGTTGCGGGTGGCAGTCAACTTCCAGATGGTCCAATACCCAGTCGTAAAGCTCGCGATTGGATTCAAATTCCAGGGTGCAATTCGAGTGCGTGATCCCCTCAATGGAGTCGGACAGACAGTGGGTAAAATCGTACATCGGATAGATGCACCACCTGTTTCCGGTACGATAATGGGCCACATGTCTGATGCGATACAAGGTGGGGTCGCGCATGATCATATTGGGGGATGCCATATCGATTTTGGCCCGCAGCACATGCGCCCCATCCTTGAATTCGCCGGCCCGCATGCGTTCGAAGAGATCCAGATTTTCTTCAATTAAGCGCTCCCGGTAGGGGCTGTTTTTGCCGGGCCGGGTTAGTGTCCCGCGGTACTCCCGGATTTCCTCCGCGCTCAAACTGTCAACGTATGCGTCACCGGCCTTGATCAGCTGGACGGCATATTCAAAAAGCTGTTCGAAGTAGTTGGAGGCGTAATATTCGCGATCCTGCCAGTCAAATCCCAGCCAGCGGACGTCTTCTTTAATCGAGGCGACATACTCGATGGATTCCTTGCTCGGATCGGTGTCATCGTAGCGCAGGTTGCAAAGCCCGTGATATTCGGCGGCAAGTCCGAAATTCAGGCAGATCGACTTGGCGTGCCCGATGTGCAGATAACCGTTGGGTTCCGGTGGGAACCGGGTGATAACTTTACCGTCATTTTTACCGGCTTTTAAGTCTTCCTCGATGATATGTTTGATAAAGTTTGTGGACGCCGCAGCTTCGGCAGAATTTTTAGTTTTGGAATCGAGATCTGGTGTTTTCATATTCAATTTGTTATGAATTCGAAGGCCTTGGCAATATCATCCGGCAGTTCATCAAAATTATCCGCTAATTTTATTTTGCCTTTCAACGCACCGGGTTGACGGGATTCAACACGGCTTTCGTAGCGGACCAGTTTGGCAACAGGTTGGCCGGATTTGCCGATAATGATTTCTTCTCCCGCCAGCACTTTTTCAATGAGGGCTGAAAAGTGAGCCTTTGCCTGTGTAATATTGGTAATATACATGGGGATAATCTCCACATATAGTCTGACCAGACCAGATCTGTTTGTCAAGGGATTATCCCTAAATAAATGGAGATCCGTTAGAATATCTAATCTTTTTGCTCCTGCCAAATTACGGTTTTTTGCAGGAACCCATGGAGCGAAGAAGATCAGCCGATGATACGAAACGGCTAATTGTGCCGATTGAGTGTCTCCGAAGGAAGTTCCCCAAATAACCTCCGGTAGTCGACACCGAATTGGCTCATATGCCAAAAGCCCCATCGAATCGCCGTATCTGTTATCCTGGTCGCGGCAGGATCGGCTCTGCGTAAATCACGGCGTACGCCATTGAGCCGCAGTGCCATCAGGTAGGATTTCGTAGATTACACGGATTACTCTAATCGCTTTAAGAGCGATGCGACATCTATACGGTTTAATATAAGGTTAATCGTAGACTTGACCCTCAATCTCACAAGGATAGGCAACAATTGATATTAATCAAGTGCGGGTTGGTACTGCTGATCCCGGATCGGCTTCCACGCTTGAAAATCGGACAATTTCAGCCGGAATCTGGCCACGCTGCCCTCGTGGATGTGCTGCAAGGCTTCCAAAACCATTTTAACGAAGACCTCCTGGTCGTTTTCCGGTACCAGGTCATCTGCCAAGTGCAAAACATACTGCGCTGATGGCATCTTACGGTTCCGCACAATTGCCTGCACGACCAGGATCAATGCTTCTCGATAGCGGATACGCAGGGGATCGGGCTCAGCCATTGTCTGCGTGATTGCAAGGTATCGCTGACACGAACGTTCATAGGCCCAGCTGAATACATCCCGCAACAGATCAATCTGATTGAATTCATACACGGCTAGAGTGCCATCTCTGTACGCCTGCTCGGGCACGTCGATAAAGGAGAGGGGGCACAGGTTGTTCCGAATCAGTGGGATATTGGCACCAAGACGAGAGACACGCTTGTTGACATCTTCAAAGGGTTGCAGATAAGGCAACTGCACCATCACGAAAAACGCCTGCTCGAAGGGGTCGGGGATGGCGGAAGCTTTCTGCAGCAATAGATGGAAACAATCTACCAAAACCTGAGGCATGGCCAGTGGGTGGAATACCGACCCTGAAATATCGACTGCTCGGCGGCGCAATCTTCCACAAGCGTCTTCGTCGTGCAATAGATTGTCCGACAGGATGGCGTGCAAGTTCCGGAAGGTGAAAGGATTGAACCCGATCTGATCGACTTCTTCGATAAGCATTTCGATGGCCGCCTTGTGATTCAGGATCATCTGGGTTTCCTGTATGTCTTTACCCTCTGCCGCCTGACCGAATTCAATCAGGTTTTGGGTATCGAGACGGTTGTAAGTATTCCCCTCCAGACGAGAAGAGGCCCATGACAGGTCTATCAGCAACCGGTTTAGAATTCCTCTTGCATAAGTGCCCGCGGGACGTTCTCCCGCAGATGTGCGGCCCATCTCATGGAACTGGACGCGCAGGGACTCGGAGAGATAGGAGGTGACGCCCGGTTCGTACTCCTCTAAAAATGAACGCTGATAACCGACCGGTTTACGCCGCATCAGCGGTTGTCGCACGAGATCGCGGATAATGCCGCCTTCCGGCGAAACCGGGACGTAAACTTCCGCTTCGCCTCCGATTGAAGACTCATCGACTAAAGGCTCCGCGGTGATGTCCGTGCTGGGGGCGCGCTTGTAAACCAGCGCGATGCTTTCGCCTTCGGTTGCGATGCGCTTGACTGCCAGGAGACGTTCCAGGCGGCGCTGTAGGGTGCGACGATTGAGGGTTTTGGGCAAATGGAGGGCCAGGGCTTTCTCAAGCGCTGAAATCCCAATCCCCTCGGGGTGCTCTGAAATCACCTGTTCGATCAGATCAAATTCTTCGGCAGGCACAATACGTGACATGATGATTTCCTTTTGAGAAATTTGTGCAAAACAAATTTATACGTCTTTCATAATAGCCTAAATCAATGAAGAACGAAATTAATATGTCACGCTTTAGTGTCGTGCGTCAATAAAAAGTGTCAGGCTCAAAATTTTTTCCTGAAAAACTGCTTACTGTTCATTACAAACATGGGATTTCGAGGTACAATCATGCGTAGGAAAATGTATAGATGGATTGCCATACAACGTATCAGCCAAATCGTCATGGTGCTTCTGGCTCTGTTCTTGGCCGGCAACTCCAATGATGCCAACGCACAATCCAAACCGGAAGTCAGGCTCGTCCTACAGATCACCATCGATGGGCTTAGAGCAGACCTGATCGACCGCTATGAGAATGGTTTTGGCGAGGGCGGATTCCGGTGTCTTTTGAAGAAGGGCACCGTGTACACCAACGCCCATTATCAGCATGCCAATACCGAAACCATCGTCGGCCATACGACCCTTGCAACCGGCACATTCCCCTCCCAGCACGGCATGGTCGGCAATGTCTGGTTTGATCGCGAGGCCGGTGAGTTGGCCTACAACATTGAGGACCCGGACAGTCCGATCATTATTGGTTCCTGTTCGACAAGGGACCTGTCACCGCCATGCGCGGCTCACCGTGACGCTACGACGCATGTACCGATTATTTTCATGGGGCCGGGCATACAGCCCCAAACGGTCTATCGCCGGGTTCATCCGGTGGATGTCGCTCCGACAATTGCCGCGTTTCTGGGCATGACGCCGCCCGGTTCAGCGCAAGGATCGCTGCTGGAAGAAGTGGTTCAATAGAGAATTGACGGCATTCTAATTTAAGGTTAAAGGGGGTATCCACTTCCTGGACCTAAACGAAAAATCGTAGGTTGGGTTAAGCCCACGGTCTGCAACCAATCTTGTTGGGTTCGCTAATTTCGATGCTATTTCAAAATTTTGAGATGCCCTAAGATAGGCGAACCCAACATAAATTATGCCGGTATCCCGCTTAACCCAACCTACTTTATGCGCAGGCGCGACGAAGTGGGCACCCCGCTGCGGATTGGGCGCTGCGACTGCAGGTCAAGTTTTTGTTTCCAAAGTAGTCGAAAATTTGATAAACAAACCCTATGAGGGCTGCAGTTTAGGAGAAAAAAATGACTATTGGGAATCAGAAAAAAGATAGGCGATGGAAAAAAAATATTACCTGTCATCTGGCTGGGGCTTTATTCTCCATTTTATTTTTAGGTTTACCTGGTGTCAGCATTGCCGGCGGCCTTTACCTCAACGAATTCGGCACCCCCAGCATGGGGGTTGCCGGTGCCGGAGCCAATGCCGTGGCCGAAGATGCCTCCACCTCCTTTCACAATGCAGCGGGGACGACCCGAATCAAAGGCAAAGAATTAATGGGCACAGCCGGATTGCTAAATGCGACCGTTAAGTTTGATCCGGATGCCGACACGCCGATTCCCGGGGGAGACGGCGGTGATGCTGGTGGTCTGGCGCCAATAATCGGCGGGTTTTATGTTCACAGCCTATCGGACAAATGGAAGCTGGGAGCCAACCTGATAACCATCACCGGAGCGGTACTCGATTACGATGATGACTGGACCGGCCGCTATCTGAATACGGAGGTAAAGCTGCTCACCATGACGTTTTATCCGTCGGTTGCCTACCGGGTGAACGACTGGCTTTCGCTGGGCGGTGGGCCCCAGATCATGTATGCCGACCTCGAGATGAAGGCCAAAGCACCGCCCCCCAACGGCAAGGTCAAAATAGACAACGATTTACTCAAAGGCGATTATAAAAGAAACGATATTTTATTTTTTGCCTTGAACGCCAACTGGAAATTTTAGCACCTTAATGATTATTTTTGTACATTTTGTGGCTTAGTGGCCTTTATCTGACAACATGTTGTAAGAAACTGACGGTTTCAGTGTTCAGGTTCCAGGATTTAGCACCTCAACTTCCTGACACCCGAAACCTGACACCTGAAACCTAATTATATTGTCTTAATGGTACACTCGCTGCGCCAACCGGCGCCACTAATTAAAAGCACGGTCTTTGAAGAAGTTTAGTGCCTTAGTGGCTGAACAATTACGGGTATAGAAGAAGGAGGAGTAGAATGAAGCGCATAAATGGATTTTTGATGGTCTTGCTTCTTCCGGTATTTATTGCCGGAACTGCTGTGGCACAAGATTTTATGATCTATCCTGCCAAGGGCCAAAGTCAAGATCAAATGGAAAAAGACAAATTTGAATGTTACAGTTGGGCCAAGGGGCAAACGGGGTTTGATCCCATGGAAATGCCCAAGGCCACGGCGCCGCCGCCCTCTAAAAAGGCCACGAGCAGCACAGCCGGTGGCGTGGTTAAAGGCGGTGTGGGCGGGGGATTGCTGGGAGCCGGCGTGGGTGCTATTGCCGGCGGCAGTAAAGGCGCCAGAAAAGGTGCCGCCATTGGAGGGCTTTCCGGCGGCGCTATCGGCGGGATTCGAAGTTCCTCCCAGCAAAAACAAGATAAGCAGGCCCAGAAACAGTGGGAACAGCAACAGACAAATCAATACCTGCAGAAGCGCGATACTTACAACCGTGCCTACAGCGCCTGTTTGGAAGGCAAAGGCTACACGGTGAAGTAAGAATGCGGCCTCAGGCCCATAGGGCATAGCCGTCAGGCTAAGAAAAATTTGAACCGATCATGGAGTGTTGGCCTCCGGCTCGTAGAGAGTGATGAAGTAATGGGCTTTGAAATACTGTAAATCTCAAACAACAAATCCCAAATAACAAATAAATTCCAATTCCTCAAATTTTAAAACAATGGGAGATTACCATGAATAAGATGAAATTGCTTGGTTTGATTGGGTTGTCCATTTTTATTTCTTCATTAACCGTTTGGGCCGATGACTTTGACGGGTCTCGGCCCTTGCTGTTTTCGGTAATTTCCGCTATGGAATGTACGCCCGACAGCGGCTGTCGCGCGGTGACGATTGAAAGCGTGGATTTACCACGGTTTCTCAAGATCGACCTCGACAAAAAGACGATCGGACCCGTCTCGGAGGGTGATACAAGACCGGAGAGTGTCATCGAGCGCATGGAGCGCGTTGACGGCAAGCTGATTTTACAAGGGGCTGAAGACGGGTATGAGTCCGTGAGAGACGGTTTGGGATGGACCATCGCTATTTCAGAGGGTACCGGCAGGGTGGTGATGACGGCATCCGGCGATCAGGTGGCCTTTGTCGTGTTCGGAGCTTGTTTACCGTTATAAAGTGTTTTGATTTAGTACAAGCCAGAAAAACCAAAAAAGAGGAGCTATCAGATGAAAAAAACAAACTTGCTGACCATTGCCGTTCTGACCCTAATGCTGCTGCTGGGTGCCAATCTCGCCACAGCCCTGGATCCCATTCCCAAAGAATCCGGTTTCGGTGGATTCATCCGGCCGGGGGTCGGCTATCTGAATTTTAAGAGCAACATGGTGGCCAGTTTTCTGGGATTTGATCTGTCCGAAAAAAAGACCAACTCCCTGGACGACAGCCCGGATTCACAATCCACTGCCATTGCCCTTGTTCCTTTCTCACTGCAATATACCTTTGCCAGCACCCGCACCCAGCTTTTTTTGGGAACGGACCTGACGGATTTGATCCGCTTCGATTATGCCCAACAGCTCGGTGTCAAACAGGAGATCGGCAACCTCGGGATCCTGCAGGGCGGTATCCTGTTCAGCAGTATTCCGGCCAAAGTGTGGAAAGACCCCTATGTGGTCGACAAGAATCGGAAGGAAACCAACCGCACATCCAATGGCTTGCGGCTGGCCTGGGACCGCATTTTCGGCAGCCAACTGCAGCTGCAATACACCTATCGCAAAATCGATGTCAGCAAGGAAAAAAGCGGTGACTTTTTAGGATTGTCCAGCGCTGAAAAAAACCTTCTTGAGCGCGACGGAGATCGCCATGTCGGGGAGGTCGTGTATCGCTTCCGCTTTGCTGAAAAACATACGCTGAACCCGGCATTTATTTACAGCTATAACGATCGGGATGGTGATGCCATGAAAAATGATGCTTACGATTTCCAGCTTACCTATGGTTATAAAGGGGATACGTTTACTTTCACCGGAAACGCCTTTATCGGGTGGGCGGATTATGACGATAAGAACCCCATTTACGACAAAAAACAGGATGACGACCGCTACGGGATCCAGGGCACCCTTTATTACAAAAATCCTTGGAGCTGGAGTCTGTTTGGCAGCGACCCGATGAATTTTTTTGTCGGTGCCGCCTTCGCGGAAACCAATTCCAACATTGACTTCTATGATCAAGATGCCACTATGGTTACCGGCGGTGTATTTTTCAAGTGGTAATCCGACATTTGACCTGAGCGCGGCAGATGAGACAAATTGCATTCGCAGTATTCTTCCTTTTCGTATTGTTGACCGGCGTATCATCATTTGGCCAGGGCGTTCGAGTGGGTTCGGATGGTGAAGTCTCCCAACAGACGCTCAGCCTGCCCTACGCATTTTACAACGAAAATTTTGGATTTGCAGCCGGATACGTGTACGGCGTTGTGGGACAGCCCCAGAAGCAGTCGACCCTTCTTGCAACGGTGATGGCGGGCAGCAAGGGCTCGGCCATGGGTTTTCTGGTGGGTCGCGATATTCAGATGCCCCGCGTCGAGCGCCTGTTTTTCGACCCGGTCGTCTCGGTGGGCTATTTTAAGGACACCGAAAGCTACATCGACGGAAACCCCGACTTCCCGAATGAGCGCGCCGGCAGCAACGATTCGGACAAAGACAATTATGTGAAGGGCGACGGCTGGGACAACTTCTTCCGGCTGACCTTTAAGTATTTGCTGCCCATGGGTGATGGCAAGGACCAGATCATCAGCACCTATAAAATCGATCGGGGACTTTTAACATCCGGCGCCACCGGTGGGACCTCTTTGAATCCGTTCAAAAGCGGTAAGAGTTACCTGGAGCTGCGTCCTTTCTATCGCTCGCAGCAGATCGACGGCAACGATGTCGACGAAGACGTCAAGACCAACGGCCTGGATTTTTCGGTATTCTGGGACAACCGCGATTTTTATGCCAACCCTTCAAAGGGATTCGGTTTGCGGGGCAAGGTGTCGCGGGATTTCGGCTGGTCTGACAGCTCCAATTCCTGGACGAATGTCGAGGGTGAATTGGATCTGTATATTCCGCTGCAATTGTCGAACCGCTTTCGACAGACAGTTCTGGCCCTGGACTATTGGACCTCGTATTCTCCGACCTGGGATGAGCAACCCGACGGGACGGTCGAGAACCGGCCGCCGGCGTACACCGGCTCGACCCTGGGCGGTATCTGGCGATTGCGCGGCTACCCTTCCCAGCGTTTCAACGACAAAGCGGCTGTCTATTACGCGGCCGAGCTGCGAATCATACCCCGCTGGAACCCCTTTAACGGGTGGCCCTGGATTCAGAAATACGTTGGGATCCAGTGGCTGCAGTTCGTGCCTTTTATCGAAGTCGGGCGCGTGGCGTCCGAATGGGACTTCAATAAGCTGCATTCCGACATGAAATGGGATGTCGGTCTGGGCATCCGGGCCTGGGCCAAAGGTATCGTCATTCGCATCGACACCGCCGTGTCCGACGAGGAATTCGGCGTGCAGATGATGGTCAGCCAGCCATTCCAGTTTTAATCCCCTTCAGAGAACCCGGACAAGTCGGGATTGAATATTGATCCGCCGGAGGCGGAAAGATTTTTGGTATCGCTCGCGCAGCGCAGGCCCTTGCGCCGCGTGTCGCTCTGTCTTTTCTATTTAAATCGATAGAATTGCTTAAATATTCAATCTGGCTTGGCCATTAATCATGTGCAACTATAATGTGAGTCCAAATATTTATGCAGGAAAAAATGTTCGTGTAAAATTCAGGATTCTTTGTGATTCTTCCTGATGCATCCCCCCCGGGCGCTGCGAAATCTCGGAATATCCAGATAATTCTGCGTTTTCGCACCTTGCCGGACCTGTGCCATGTCACCCGGCTCATCGACTATCCAACCCGTCTTTCCTGGTCCGAGGGCGCCCAAGCCTGTTGTATTAAACCTGAATTTCCTCCCCATCCACGAGTAAAATCAACTGTACGGTGAGGATGGGGTTTCCCTTTTGTACCTGAATTGTGACTTTTTTGTTTTCTCTGGCAAAAAAATTGCCTATATTAACAGGATTCTGAACCCTGGTTTCTGGATCCTGGATGTTCAGAGGTCATTGATCCCCGCTAAAGGCTGAATTGCCGTCGAGCATTCAGAATCTAATAGTTACAATTTGTGAACCAATGATACAGGTGTGAGTTCTTTTGGCTCCGGTTTGCCCGGGTTAGATAGGAGGGTTATAAAATGGAATCTAAAACAAACATCTCAACATCTTCACGATCCTACCGCCCTAGCGGTTTCCGGAACCTGGATCAGGATCAGATCGAGGTTCTCCACAATGCCAGCCTGGAAATTATGGAGCGCACCGGCATGCGTTTTTTTGACCCGGAAGCCTTGGATCTGTTCAAGAAAGCCGGAGCCGGAATTTCTGATGAAAACCTGGTTCGAATTCCCTCTCATCTGGTGGAATGGGCCCGGCGCTGCGTCCCTGAAAATGTGAATATTTTTGACCGAAACCAGCAACTGTGCATGATGCTGGGTGGTGATCGAACCCATTACGGCGTCGGCTCCGACTGCATGTCCACCTATGACCTTGAAACCGGTAAACACCGCACGGCGGTGCTCAGTGACGTGGTCAATGGCGTGCGCCTGGTTGACGCGTTGCCGAACATGGACTTTGTCATGTCCATGTTCCTGCCTTCAGATGTTCCCCGGGCAGTTTACGAATGGCACCAGATGTCGATTATGCTCCAGGAGAGCACCAAACCGATTATTTTTGTGGGTATCGAGGCAGACAGTACGGTAATAGCTATTGATATGGCGGCTGCCGTGGCGGGCGATCTGAAGGTCCTGCAGCAGTATCCCTCTATCATCAATTACGTCAATACGGTTTCGGCATTTCATCACAATGGTGAGAGCCTGCAACGGTTGCTATATGCCGCCGAACGCAATATTCCCAGCATTTATGCCCCTGGTTCGACCCGTGGTACCCTTGCGCCCATAACTTCGGCCGGTGCCATGGCGCTTCATAATGCCGCCCAGCTGGCCGGGCTGGTATTGTCTCAGCTGAAACGCGAAGGTTCGCCCCTTATTCTCTGCGGGCGCAGCGGCGGGTTCCTGGATATGCGCACCATGGTATCGCTTTACACCGCACCGGATGCCGGACCCTATGGCTGGGACCTGGCGCGCAACTATCGGATACCCACATTTACCGCAGCCTGCACGGATGCCAAGATATTTGACGCCCAGGCCGCTGGCGAGACCGCATTGACATTGTTTGAAAAAACCCTTAACGGCGCCAATATTATCCACGACCTGGGCTATCTGGACAGCGCCATGACCGGTTCTCTGGAATTGGTCGTTTACAGTGATGAAGTGATCGAGTGGATCAAGCGATATTGGCAGCCACCTGAAATCTCGGAAGAATCGCTGGCCCTGGACCTGATCCACGCCACAGGCCCTGACGGCCATTTTCTGGAAAGCGATCACACTTTGCGGCATTTTCGAGAGTTGTGGACGCCGACGTTGTTTAACCGCATGGATTTTGAGACGTGGTCTGCGCAGGGAAGCTTGACCCTCCAGCAAAAGGCCAATCAGAGGGTCTTGGCGATCATCGGTTCGCATCGTGCCGAACCCTTACCTCCGCAAGTGAAGGCCAAACTGGCTGAGGTGGTTGCCCGAAAATAACTTCAAAGCCCGAAAGTAAGATATCGTCAGCCCCGCCGCTGGATAGAAAAGAGGCCAATTTAATCGAAAAAGAAACGTAAAAAAGCGAAGATTAAATTCGGCAAAAATAGGAATGGATTCTCATCTTTAAAAGAAAATTGGACAGGATCAACAGGATCATCGGGATAGAACGGCCTTCGGCCGAAAGGGCTCCTCGCCGAAGGCGAAAAAATCCCGTCAATCCTGTAAATCCTGTCTAATAAAATAAAATCGAATCCATTCCTCAGAAGTTTCATACAAGCCAGGGAGAAGAGCGTATGGATGCCAATCAACTGACCGCCCAATTCATTGCTGAAACCCGATGGGAAAAGCTACCGGTTGCAGTTCAGGAAAAGGCTCGCATGTGCCTGATCGATAATTTGGGGGCTACTCTGGCGGGGACACAGACGCGCTACAGCCAGATCTGTGCCGAATATGCCCAGGAGACCTGGCCTTCGGATAAATCAACGATTCTGTTACACGCTAAGAGCGCCTCTGCAGTTGGCGCAGCCTTTGCCAATGCCGCTGCTGCCAACGGCATCGATACGGACGATGGACTGGTATATGCATACGGCCATGGTGGTGCCCAGATATTCCCGGCGGCTTTGGCAGTCGCCGAAGCCCTTGATCTGAGCGGTGAACGTTTTCTTGCCGCCATGGTGGTGGGCTATGAAGTGGCCCATCGTATAGGACGCTGCTGGCACGACGATCATGAGGTGTATCAGGCTTGTGGGTCCTGGGGGTCCGTGGCCAGTGCTGCTGCCGCAGCAAATTTGATGGGGTTGACGAACCACCAAGCCTGGCATGCCTTGGGCATTTCCGATTACCAGGCCCCGAATCTGCCCATGATGCGGGACATCGATCATCCTGCCATGGTCAAACACGGCATTCACTGGGGCAGCATGACCGGCGTCGTTTCTGCTGAAATGGCCGCCCGGGGATTCACCGGGATCCCCTCGCTTCTGGGTAAGGAAAAATATCGCGATTGGACCATGGATATCGGTGAGCACTATATCATGGTGGATGGTGTCGGCTGGAAGATGAAAGATTATGCCTGCTGCGGATGGGCCCATGCCGGTGTCGAAGGCGCCGGCGAATTGGTCCGCGATCATCACATCGAACTGGATGATATCGATCGGATCGTTGTCGAGGCCTTTCATGAAACCGTCCGGTTGGGAACCAAGCTGCCCGCCACCACGGAGGAAGCCCAGTTCAATCTGGCCTGGCCGGTGGCTGCCATGCTGGTGGATGGTGAGATCGGCCCAAACCAGACATTGGAACACCGTCTCCAAGACCCCAAAATCCGGGACCTTGCCCGAAGGGTCGAGGTGGTCGAGTCCGATGAACTCAACGAACTGCGCCGGTTGTACGAAATGGGCGATCCACGGGGCCGTTTTGCCAGCATCGTGACCATCAAGCTAAAGGACGGTCGAGAATACACTTCCGGGATGAAAGATGGCGGCATGAACACATCCGCGCCGGATTGGACGCGGGAGGTCATGGCTGAAAAATTTAACTGGTTGGCTGGGACCGTAATGGATGCCGCCAAAGCAGATGAAATCCTGGATCTGGCCTGGCATCTGGATGAGATCGGCTGCGTCAAGGAACTGACCGACAAGCTCAAGTAAGAAATTTTATTCCATTAATGGAAACCTGGGGCTCTGGGCCAGGTCAGAGATCATTGGCTCTGCCTTATTAAATAAGGAGTTTTTTAAATCCGAAGCACGCCTGATCTTATAAAATTGGCCGAAAAACGAAACAATATCGAATGACCCAAATTAAAATGATTCAAACAAAAGACATACCCGGTATTGCGATGTAAAGGTTGTTTTTGTCATTAGAGCCTTTAATATTTGAATTTATTTCGACCAATCAATAAGATCAGGCGATATTCGGATTTCGAATTTTGTCGATCGTGCTGGTCTAAATCATGTCCTATGGGCTTAAGTCAATGCCGGGTCGCCTGTACCCGGATCTTTACTTGCCTTAGTGGAGACTTCAGATGGGTAGATTTGGTAAGATTTTAGACATCGATCTCTCAACGGGAAAAATCGAGCAGGGAAATATGTCGCAAAGAAACATCCGGCAGTGTCTGGGCGGATTCGGTTACAATGTGGAGACATTGTACCATCGCATCGAACCGGGTATCGACCCCTTCGATCCTGACAATCTGCTGGTGATCAGTCGCGGGTTGTTGACCGGCAGCGTGGCCCCATCCTCATCGCGCATCCATATCAATGCCCTCTCCCCATTGTCCGGATTGATCGGCAGTTCAAATGTCGGCGGGTATATCGGTTTCAGGATGTACTCATTGGGGGTTCACAGCATCATCATCACGGGGCGGGCTGACCGGCCCGTCTATTTGTATCTCGGGCCTGATGGGGCGGAAGTCAACGATGCCCGGCACCTCTGGGGCCTTGACAACCGCGACACGGAGGAACGTCTCAATCAAGACATCGGTTCGGAGAATATCGATATGCTGACCATCGGACCGGCCGGAGAGAGGGGGGTCTTGTTTGCCTGTATTATGGCCGGTTGGGATCATGCGGCGGGTCGAACAGGGTTGGGCGCGCTCATGGGGGCCAAAAATTTGAAAGCCATCGTCCTGCAGGCCGAACCGAAAAATGAAAAGATGAATTCGGAGCAGGCCGATGTGATCCGGCAATATGTTGCCCAAATGAAAAACAGTGTGTCCCGCTATCGGGATTATTCCACATACGGATCATCCGGGGATATTTTAGAGACCAACCAAATGGGCATGCTGGGCACCAGAAATTATCAGGAATATCAGATCGACGGCGTTGAGCGGATTGACGGTCGGCAGTTGAACCAATACGTCAAAAGGAAGCGCAAATGCCATCGCTGCCCCATACATTGTAAGGCTGAAATCGAGTTGAAAGGGGATCGCTATAAGGGGTTTAAAGGCGGAAGGCCTGAATACGAAACCGTCATCGACCTGGGTGCCTTATGCGGCCTGACGGATCCTGAAGCCCTGATCTACCTGAGCAACCTGTGCAACATGCTGGGGATGGATACGATTTCCACCGGCAGTGTGATTGCCTTTGCCATGGAACTATTCCAGCGGGGGATTCTGACGCTTGCAGATACCGGCGGCATCGAACTCGACTGGGGTGATGGGCAAGCCATGGAAGCCGTGATCAGACAGATTGCGCAGCGAGAAGGATTGGGTGACGTCCTGGCCCGAGGCGTTAAATGGGCCGCGCAAAGCATTGGCCGGGGTGCTGAAAAATATGCTTATCATGTCAAAGGGGTCGAGCTTTACGGCGGCGACCCGCGGGGAATGATGGGGGTCGCTCTGGCATATGCGGTATCCATGCGGGGGGGCGATTTCACCAGCGTGTATCCGGTGCCGGAATTCAGGTATACTGCGGAACAGGCGGAGCAGGAGTTCGGCACCCGCGATGTCGTTGATTTCACTGCCACCAGCGGCAAGGGCGCCATGGTGAAAAAATGCATGATCGTCGGTTCGATTATTGATTCACTGGGGCTCTGTAAGGTGCCGGCGCTTTCCATCATCGGCGATTTCAGTCTGGAGATGGAAGCCAGGCTGATCCAGACCATAACGGGATTGGATATTTCGCCGGAGGTCTTGTATTTGATCGGCGAGCGCATCGTGCATATGGAAAAAATTTTCAACATCCGCCAGGGCGGTAATCCTGATGACGACAGCCTGCCTGAATTATTTCTGCAAACCCCCATCGAAAAGGGGCCGATCCAGGGCCGAAAGGTTAACCTGGCACCCATGGTTCAGGAGTTTTATCAGAGCATGGGCTGGGATGAACAGGGTCGGCCAAGGCAGAGTATCCTGCAGAAATTTGATTTGAGCGAGTGATTTTCAGCGTCCGCTTCAGGCTTCGTTCGTCGAGCTACGACCCGGCAGGTTGCTCGCGTCGCAGAGAGGGAAAGCATTTTTTTTGGGGTTAAGATGTGCCCATCAGGCACTTAGGGGCCTTTATCTGACAAGATTTTGCTACATGAAATGGAATACAATTGCTAACAAAGCAAGTTTCTACCTTTCCGAATTATGGCGCGAATGACCCTATAATTGCCCTCGCTAAATTACAGGAGACTTTATGAACGTACATTGGTGGACCCGCGAAGGATTGGATTATCGAGCAGGTGAGTTGCACTTAGGGCGGCAAAACCTGGCTGAATTGGTGCAATCGGCCGGTACGCCAACTTTCGTTTACGATGCGACCCGAATCGCAACAAATCTTGAACGTATTCACACGGCTTTGGACAAACAAGAGGTCGAGCATGAGATCTTCTTTGCTCTCAAGGCCAACCGTTATTTGCCCCTGGTAACTTTTCTGAAACTTAATGGCCGGTGCGGACTCGATGTTTGTTCGCCTAATGAAATGCGTCTTGGGCGTCAACTTGGCTTTCGTGAAGAGCAACTCGTCTACACCAATACGTCAGTCTCCAAAGAAGATATCGAATGGCTGGCTCGGCATCCCCGAGTACATGTCAATGTCGATTCGCTGACTAGCTTGCGTCGTCTGGCAACGCGTTGTCCGGGACGGTCGCTAGGGCTGCGTATTAACCCTCAGATGGGTGTCGCCTATCATGATCATCTCTCCTATTCGGGTGACAAGATTACGAAGTTTGGCATCTATGAGGACCGTTTTACTAAGGCATTGGCTTTAGCCAGTGAGTTGGGCGCACCTGTCTATGCCCTGCATTTTCATATGGGGTCGGGCTATATGACACATGATTTGGCCCAATTTGACCAAGTATTGTCGCGCGTACATCAATTCGTCGAGCAATGTCCCACTGTGAATACGCTGGATATCGGCGGTGGACTTGGCGTGCCGCTGCGACCAGAAGACGAAGGGCTCGATCTGGATCAATGGGCGACTGTCGTTGCCCGTCATGCTCGAGAGATGGGGGTGAAAATCCAGCTAGAGCCAGGTGATTATTTGCTAAAGGATGCAGGCGTCTTATTGGTTGAGGTGAATACGGTTGAGGAGAAGCAGGGGACTTTATTTATTGGTGTAAACGCCGGCTTCAATTTGCAGAATTCGTATGCCTACTACGATATGCCATATGCGTTTGCCCCGCTGCGACATGATCCGGCTGCTCCAGTCGTACAACTCTCGATTGCTGGAAATATTAATGAAGCGATTGATGTGTTTGGGGAAGAGATAGAAATGCACCGGCCGGTCGAGGGCGACTATTTGGCCATCGTCAATGCCGGTGGCTACGGCTCGTCCATGAGCTCCAACCATTGTATGCGCGGCGAATTTAGCGAATACATTCTTTTTCCGGACAATTGATGTCCACGTGAACTCTTAAACTGACATCACGCGGCTTACGAAAAAAAGCCGGCACAGATGACGATGTGCCCACATTGATCGATTCGGATAGTTGACCTAATCGGGGTGAAATCTTAAAATCACTTCACCGGCCAATATACGGTAGTTGAATTCAAAAATCCAAAGAACTACACATCCACAGATCCTCCAAAGTTCCTGTAATAAAACGGATGATCACATTGGAAATTTCTAACTTTAAGAAATCGACTGTCAAAGATCAGTCATAGAATATTTCGCACCAGTGCTGCCGCAGTCCCTGCTGTTTCGGCATATCCATCCGCACCAATTGATTTGGCAAAATTATCTGTAACCGGCACCCCCCCGACAATGATTTTTACATGATCACGAATCCCCATTTCTTCCAACGAGTCAATAACAACTTTCATCTGTGGTATGGTTGTTGTCAAAAGAGCGGAAAGGGCTAGTATGTCCGGTTTTTCATTAACCACACAGCGGATGAATTTATCCGTGCTTACGTTGATACCCAGATCTATGACCTCCATCCCAGTTCCCTTGAGCATAACGGAAACAAGATTCTTTCCAATATCGTGAAGATCGCCATAAACAGTCCCGAGGATTACCTTGGCCTTGGTCTTTTGAGTCAATGAGGAAGTAAGTGCGGGCTTCAGCAACTCCACCCCCGCTTCCATAGCATTGGCTGCCATGAGCCCATGATTTTCTCCATCCCTATGGGTGATGATATACTTACCAAGGGGCTGAAGGCGATCAGCGACCTTGATGTGCCAGGGAAGTATATCTTTTTCAAAATATGGAGGAAAGGTTATGATTCTGTCATAATTTCCACCCCAAATGATCAATTCTCCAGGATATTTTCCATTTTATTTCAACTTCCACCTCGGAGTTAAACCCCATGCTATAGCAAGTTTCAGGAGGGGCATAGATGCCGAGAGCAGAAAATACCCAATCATCATAGGCTGTTTCCAAATAAGAATAATCAGAATTGAGGCGATAGATCCCCCAACCCTCGTTCCGACAAATATCCTCAATGCTTGCGTTCTTGTACTCTTTGGGGAGGGTGTTAGTGGCCCTTGCAGCAACGTGCCAGAGATCAAGTCTCGGGGCAAAGGGCATTGCATCTGGCATTTCGCCCCTGATAAGAGTTAGCATTCTTTCTCAGTTTGTCACATTACCTTCCTTTAGTTTTAATAGGTTAGCAATAGGGTGAGGTAGAGGAAGCCGCCATACGGAAGATCGGGTATTTAAAAGCTATATATAATATTAGTGTGGATTTGCTTCGATCTTCATTGGTTTTTTTTTACCGTACGATTCGAGGCGTCGGCAGGCTTCATCCAAAACCGCACCTTCTTTGGCAAAACAGAAACGTGTTAAAATCTTTCCTGAAGCATCATGGTAAAAAGCTTCTCCAGGTACGCTAGCCACCTTGATCTGCTTCAATAAATGCATCACCTTTTTTTCCCAGAGCTACCCGGGATTCCGGAAATATCGCAAAGGACATTAGTCAGGACCAATATATAGCAATGGATAAAAAATGGCAGACCTTTCGACGGGCTCAGAGCCAATAAAAAATTAATAGGCTTACGAAATATACACGTAAGCCTATTAATTTTTTATTGGCTGAGGGACCAGGATTCGAACCTGGGTTAACGGGGCCAGAACCCGTCGTCCTGCCGCTAGACGATCCCTCAGTGGTGTGTAAAACTGACAATTATAATATTTATCTCAACGCGTCAAGTAAATTTTAGATTTGAGAATTTGCTTCAATATACCGTATAGCTTTCTCAAGCCGCGGGATCACGCGTTCGGGTCCCAAAATGGCAATGATCTCAAAAATACCCGGGCTTGCGGTCTTGCCGGTCAGTGCCAGGCGTACCGGTTGGGCGATTTTGCCCAGCTTGAGACCGGTTTGATCCATCACGTTTTTAAATGCATCCTCGAGGTTTTCCTGGCTGTAATTTGCCAGAGTTCCCAGTTTTTCCGTTAGCAGCTTCATGGGTGCCAACGCTGCCGGTTTGAGAAATTTCCGGGCGGCCTTTTCTTCGTAGGTTATATCATCAAGATAAAAAAACAAAGCACCCTGGGCCATTTCTTCAAGGGTCTTGCTGCGGGGGATAAGGGTTTCAATGACATTGCGGCTATAGGCATCTTGTTTGATTTCGATGCCGCAATCTTTTAAAAATGGTGTCAAGGGCGCTAGCAGATTCGCCGGAGCGGTTGCCTTGATATGCTCTGCGTTGAGCGCCAGCAGTTTGTCCGGATCAAAAATTCCCGCCGAGCGACCGATGTTTTTAAGGTCAAACACACGGATCAGTTCATCCCGGGTAAAAAATTCCTGATCACCATGGGACCATCCGAGACGTACGAGGTAATTTACCAGTGCATCGGGCAGAAACCCCATGTCCCGATAGGCAGTTACGGACATGGCGCCGTGGCGTTTGCTTAGCCGGCTGCGATCGCTGCCGAGCACCATGGGAACATGCCCGAAGGTGGGCAATGGGGCCTGCAGGGCACGGTAGAGCAGGAGTTGTTTGGGGGTGTTCATGACATGGTCGTCGCCGCGAATAATCGTGTTGATATTCATGGTGATATCGTCGATTACAACAACAAAGTTATAGGTGGGGGTGCCGTCGCTGCGGCAAATGACAAAATCATCCAATTCATCGTTTTGGAACACAATATTACCTTTAATCACGTCTTCGACCACGGTTGTACCACTGAGCGGGGCTTTAAAGCGTACCACCGCCTTGTCCGTCTTTTTCAGTCCTTTTTCGCGGCATGTACCGTCATAACGTGGCTTTTCCCCACTTGCCATGGCCTGCTGACGCATGACGTCAATTTGTTCCGGCGAACAGGTACAGTAATAAGCATGGCCGGACTCGATCAGTTTATTAAGGTATTCATTATAAATATCGAAGCGTTGGGTCTGAAAATAAGGGCCTTCGTCCCAGTCGATATCGAGCCATTGCAAGGCATCGAAGATGGCATCTACCGAGGCCTGGGTTGAGCGTTGGGTATCCGTATCCTCGATTCGCAGCACAAATTTGCCGTTCATATGCCGGGCATACAGCCAGTTAAAAATTGCCGTGCGCGCCCCTCCCACGTGAAGATAACCGGTGGGACTCGGGGGAAACCGTGTGATGATTTGTTCCATTTATGCCTCCTTACTGAAGTGGTAAAAAGTTTCTTTAAAATATGGTTAAGTATTCGATATTATAATTACTAATTGCTAGACAATTTACTTAAAATATCTCATCAAAGTAAGTCATTAGGATGTTGTGGTTATTCACAAATTTTGCGCCTAAGCATAATTGTCCATATTTTTCCATAAAAATCCCGCACTTATTGAGCGCTTCACATTAAGCAGCGCTGTCCCAATTAATTTAATTTGACAAATAAAATTAACCGGTTATATTAATAAATCCTATAATCACCGGCTAAAGCTAATAGCACAGAAGCCACGACGACACAAGCAAACAAAATTCATTCAGCCTTTGAAAATACTTGACATTCAGTCGAATTTAAATTACTAGAAGCGCACCGTTAAATCCGAGTAGTAGTCAATTTTAATATATAAATATATCATATAGTTAGGAGATTACTTATGGCTGTACCGAAACATAAAACATCCAAATCCAAGCGTGACAAACGAAGAACCCACCAAAAAACAGCGGCCCCGAATCTATCAACTTGTCCTGATTGCGGTGAGGCGAAACTTCCGCATCATGCCTGTCCCAGTTGCGGTTCATACAAAGGCCGCACCGTCATTTCGACAGATGAAGATTAATACCCAACCCGGACAAGCCGGTTGTAGCAAAGCGTAAATCCCGATTTATCGGGGAATTGAATATTGACGATTGAAGATTTTTGGTATCGCTCGCGCAGCGCAGGCGCTTGCGCCGCGTGTCGCTCTGTCTTTTCTATTTTAATCGATAGCATTCCTAAAATATTCAATATTTTAAATAATAAATTCTGGAAGGAATTTAACAGATGGGTGGAGATGAAAGTTCTGGAGGGAGACTACTCTATGGATTGGATCCGGAGTCCAGACAAATGGTACTGGATACTGTCGGTCAACTAAAAAAACGACTTTTGACCAAAGAAAAAATTCTTGAGTTTGACCAAAAAGAAATTTTCCCGGAAGAAACGATCCGGGAAATGCTGGGTCCTGAGATCGGGTTACAACTTTTAATGCTGCCGGAAGCCTATGGCGGTATGGGTGGCGGTGCACGGGATAGCTGTGCCATAACCCGGGAAATGGCCAAAATCTGTCTGGGGATCACTACCGCTTTTTTTGCCCTTCAGCTGGGCGCTGATCCGATTGTGGTGGGAGGCACGCAAGAACAGAAACAAAAGTGGCTGAGTGCCATCGCAGAGGGTAACGCCCTGGTGGCCTATGCCGTCACCGAACCGGATGCCGGAAGCAATGTTGCCGCCATCAAGACCAAGGCAAGCCCGGTGACCAATGATGCGGGTGAAATCATCGGCTATAAAATAAACGGCAGCAAGCAGTTCATTTCCACCGGACTTTATGCCGATTTTATTACCATTTTAGCCAATACCCCCGAAGGGGCCACCTTTTTTGTCATGGAAAAAGACACCGCGGGTTACACCTGCGGCAAAGGCGAGGAAAAGCATGGCATACGGGCTTCGAACACTTCGCCGCTGACCTTTACCGATGCTTTCGTACCGGTGGAAAATCTTATCGGTGGCATCCCCGGTCTTGGACTCAAGCAGGCCACCAAGGTTTTCGGGTATACGCGGGTGATGGTCGCCGCCATGGCCTTGGGTGGTGGCGAGGCTGCCCTTGATATTGCCATTGCCTATGCCAAAGAACGTATTCAATTTAAAACCCCTTTATCTGAAAAGCAGGGATACACGCACAAGCTGATCTTGCCCCATGTCATTCGGCTTGCCGCGGCCGAAGCTTATATCGAAGAGGTTGCCGAAAAATTGGATTCCGGTGAGAAAGGGCTGGAAGTGGAAGGCTCCATTGCCAAGTTGTTCACTACGGAATCCGTCAACAAAGCGGCTGATGACGCTATGCAGGCGCTGGGTGGTTATGGCTACATTACCGAGTACGAAGTAGAGAAGATCAAAAGAGATGTGCGAATTACCACTATTTATGAAGGCACCAGTGAAATCCAGCAAAACATCATCAGCACCTTTCGCTGGAAAAAAACACGCAAATCAAAAGGCGAATTTTACCAATCCATCAGTGATGAGATGGACAAGCTGCAGTCTGAATTCGGGGATCTTGGATGTGAAATTTACGGGCTTGCAGCCCGAGCGCTGAATCAAAGCGTCACCCTGGTCAACGACCATCGTTTGACCCGGCAGCAGTCCATCATGTTTGCGCTGGCCGATATGATGACCCATGTAGAGGTTGGTGCCAGTCTGGCGCGCAGGGCATTCGGCTGCGCTCGGCGCGGGGACTCCAGAGCTGAAAAAATTAAACTGATTTCCAGGCTGTTCGGCAATGAGGTTGCCCAGGTTGTGTCCCAAAATATTTTGAAGATTGTTATGGGCTGCGGCGAATTCGATCAAAAGGCGACGGCTGATTTTCTGGCGGGAGTCGGCTACACCGAGCTCACAGCCAGCTTCCAAAATATTATCAAGGACATGGACCAGCTTGCCGACATCGTGTTTGAGAGGTGAACATGGCGGACGCGGTTAAAAGAACCATATTGGTTACCGGCGGCTCCCGGGGTATTGGCCGGAGCATTTGCATGGCATTTGCCCATGCCGACAACCACATCTATTTTAACTATTCATCTGACAGCGAAGCAGCTGTTCAAACCGAAAAACGCGTGGCCGATGCCGGCGGCCGGGCAACCGGCCGGCGGGTGAATGTTGCTTCAGAAAAAGAAGTGTCAGAATTTGTCAAACTGGCACGGGATGAAACCGGCCGTATCGATGTACTGGTCAACAATGCTGGCATCACCCGGGACGGTTTGATCGTTCGTATGAAAGAAGCCGACTGGGATGATGTTCTCGACATCAACTTAAAGGGAACCTTTCACTGTATCAAAGCGGCCTCCAAAATAATGCTCAAGCAACGTTGCGGGCGTATCATCAATGTATCTTCCGTGGTCGGGGTGAGCGGCAATCCGGGCCAGGCAAATTATGTCGCTTCGAAAGCCGGTATTATCGGACTTACCAAAGCCGTTGCCAAAGAATTGGCCAGCCGGAACATTACGGTGAATGCAGTGGCACCGGGATTTATCGAAACGGATATGACGGCCTCCCTGCCGGACAAAGCCAGGGAGGCGATGGTGGCCCAGATTCCTCTGGGGCGGGCCGGAACTGCCCGGGACATTGCCGCGACGGTGGTGTTTCTGGCCTCCGATCAAGCCGCTTACATCACCGGGCAGGTTATACATGTCAGCGGTGGAATGTATATGTGAGATGGTTAAGTTGGCTTAGCCTGTTATGATCTTGAAATCCTTAACGCTTTCAACGAACGTAATCAACATAACGATCCAAAGGCTCATAGCCAATAAAACCTTGACCAATTTAAATATTCAGGTACTTGACGATTCATTAAATGTGTCGGAACTTTAGTTCTTTTTATTAATTTGCCTGGGGCCGGTGTGGTTTCAGCTAATTACAAGGAGGTAATTCTGATGTCGATTGAAGATAAAGTAAAAAAGATTATTGCGGAAAAACTGAGTGTTGACATGGCAGAAGTCGTCCCAGAGGCTTCTTTTGTGGATGATCTGGGTGCAGACTCCCTTGATCTGGTTGAATTAATCATGTCCATGGAAGAAGAATTCGATGTCGAAATTTCCGACGAAGATGCCGAAAAAATTACGACGGTCAAAGATGCCTTTGATTACGTAGCTACACACTAAAAATGACCAGACCTATGAATAAACGGGTTGTAGTCACCGGATTGGGGCTTGTTACGCCGTTAGGCATTGGTGTCACGCCGACATGGGAGTCTCTTTGTGCCGGCAAATCGGGAGTTGGTGAAATTACCCGGTTTGACAGCTCTGCATACGCCACCAAGATTGCTGCCGAGATCAAAGATTTCAAACCCCAGGATTTTATTCCTAAAAAAGATGCTCGGCGGGTTGAGCTTTTTATTGCATACGCTCTGGCGGCAACCCGGATGGCCATTGAAGACTCCGGCCTGGTGATCGACTCTACAAATGCAACCAGGGTGGGTACGATTACCGGGTGCGGACTGGGCGGCTTGAGGTTTATAGAAGATACGGTCCTACGGGTTTCCGAAAAGGGACCCAAGTGGGTGAGTCCCTTTTTTATTCCCATGATGATCGGCAACATGGTTCCGGGACTGATATCCGTTCATTTCGGCGCCCGGGGGCCCAATTCATCCCTGGCGACTGCCTGTGCGGCCGGCGCCCATGCCGTGGGCAATTCTTTCAGACTGATTCAAAACGGCACCGCGGATGCCATGATCACCGGAGGCGCCGAAGCGGTCATCAGCCCTTCGTGTATCGCCGGATTCAATTCCATGAAAGCCCTGTCCACCCGCAACGATGAACCCGAGAAAGCATCACGCCCTTTTGACAGAGACCGGGATGGTTTCGTGGTCGGGGAAGGCAGCGGGATTCTGATTTTAGAAGCCCTTGACCATGCCCTTGGCCGAAATGCGCCAATTTATGCGGAAATAACGGGCTATGGTATGACCGGCGACGGGTATCACATGACCTCACCCCCACCGGACGGCAATGGAGCGGTTCGCTGTATGGCGGCTGCCCTTGAGGACGCCGGAATCGACGGTAAGCAGATCGACTACATCAATGCCCATGGCACTTCCACCCAGCTTAACGACCTGTACGAAAGCCGGGCGATCAAAACTGTTTTTAAAGAGCACGCCCATTCTTTAGCCGTGAGTTCCACCAAATCAATGACCGGTCATTTGCTGGGGGGAGCCGGGGGAATAGAGACGGTGTTTACGGCGCTCACTATTCATAAAGATGTGATTCCACCGACCATCAATTATGAAAATCAGGATGAGGAGTGCGATTTGGATTATGTGCCCAACGTGGCCCGCAACAAAAAAGTTGAAAATGCCATGACCAATTCTTTTGGTTTCGGCGGCACCAACGCCACTCTGATATTGGCAAAATATAAGGAATAAGCATGTCGACGAGCGCGCTTCAAACACCCATTATTATCGGCTGTGATCACGCAGCCTACCCTTTAAAGGAAAAGGTTAAAGCACAACTTATTAAAAAAGCCATCGATGTGGAGGATGTGGGCACCGATAGCGAAACTTCGGTGGATTATTCCGACTTTGGCGTCAAAGTGGCATCTGAGGTTTCGATGGGGAGATTCGATCGTGGGATTCTGCTTTGCGGTACCGGATTGGGAATGTCGATGGTGGCGAACAAATTTGCCCATGTTCGAGCCGCCCTTTGCAATGATCTTTTTTCCGCTATTATGAGTCGTCGGCACAACGATGCCAATATTCTGGTCATGGGCGGACGGGTGATTGGAGAGGCCTTGGCCGGAGAAATTGTCAATGCCTGGCTCGCAACTTCCTTCGAAGGCGGTCGGCATCAGAAGCGCCTCGATAACTTCGATAGCTTTGAGAGGATTGAAGAGCGTCTGGGGACAAAAATATGTTAAAAAAAGAATCTCGTCCCTCCTGGGGAACCTATTTCATGAACATCACCAATCTTGTTGCCGAGCGATCCACCTGTACCAGACGAGCAGTGGGTGCCGTCCTCGTTAAAAACAAGCGCATTTTGTCAACGGGCTATAACGGCGCACCCACCGGTTTGAAGCATTGTCGCGAGGTTGGTTGCCTGCGGGAACAGTTGGGTGTTGAATCCGGGAAAATGCACGAACTGTGCCGTGGTATTCATGCAGAGCAAAACGCCATCATACAGGCCGCTTACCATGGTGTATCCGTCAAAGGTGCCGTCATTTATTGCACCAACCAACCATGTTCCATCTGTGCACGAATGATCATTAATGCCGGCATTGAAAAGATTTATTACCAATCCGGGTATGCAGATTCATTAGCCCAGGAACTGCTGGGAGAAGCCGGGATTAAATTGAAGCAAATTATTTCCGATATTCGGGGAGAACCCTCATGAAATGCCCATTTTGTGGTGAAATTGACAACAAGGTTATCGATTCCAGGTTGAGCAAGGATGCCAGTGTGATCCGGCGGCGCAGGGAATGCATTGATTGCAGCCGACGTTTTACAACTTACGAGCATATTGAAGAAATCCCCATTATGATCTTCAAAAAAGATGGTCGTCGAGAAGTATTTAATCGGGAAAAAGTGCGCAGCGGTGTAAAAAAGGCCTGCGAGAAGCGTGATATCAGTATGAATGTCATCGAAGAGTTCATCGATGACCTGGAACGCGATTTACGAGAAATCGACGAAAAGGAATTCCCGGCCTCCGTCATCGGCGAAAAGATAATGGCAAAACTCCACGAACTGGATGATGTCGCTTATGTTCGATTTGCATCGGTTTACCGGGAATTTAAAGACGTTAACGATTTTGTTTCGGAGCTGAAGAGTCTCTTGAGTACTCACGAAAAAACAGATGACAGAGGGATTTGATTTCGGCCTGACCTGGCCTCCCCTCTCTCCGAGCTGTAGGCTCTACCCTCCGGGGCGTAGTCCACTATTCCCCTCCGGGACGGAGTCGAGCCGGAAGCCGGCCTGTAAGCCTATGAAGCCTGCGGGCTGGCCTTCGGCTCGTAGGGGCAAGATCCTACGCCTCGGAGAGAAGCGGGCTCGTAGATCCTACGCCTCGGAGAGTGCGACTTAATTGGTTTGGACTAAATGCGCCTCGAATTATCGTAATCCTGCCAGGTAAGATAAAAGTTCTGCACAAAGGGTCTGGGATAGGGAATTCGGACGATGGCGGCTCCGACTTCCAAGTTCTGTCCGCTGCTTTCTGACCTCTGTCTTCCGACCTCTGATAATAGGGAAATTATGGATGACCGCCATTTCATGGATATGGCTCTGGAACTTGCAGCCAAGGGTGAAGGGTTTACATCTCCGAATCCAATGGTCGGTGCCGTGGTGGTAAATGACGGCCAGGTCGTTGGCCGGGGATACCACAAGATGGCCGGTGGAGCCCATGCAGAAGTCAATGCGCTTAGCGACGCCGGTGATCTCGCGAAAGGGGCGACCCTTTACGTTACCCTTGAACCCTGCAATCATACCGGGCGCACCCCCCCCTGTACCCATAAGATTTTGGAGCTGGGCGTCGAACGGGTGGTCGCTGCCATGAAAGATCCCAACAAAAAGGTATCCGGGGGAGGCGCTGAATTCTTAGAGCAGAACGGGGTGCAGGTTACCACAGGTGTTTGCGAAGCGCAGGCCAATAAACTGAATGAGGCCTTTACCAAATACGTTAGCACCGGCCGCCCTTTTGTCATGGCAAAATGTGCCGCAACCCTCGATGGCCGGATTGCCACCCGCACGGGAGACTCCAGATGGGTAACCGGGGAAACGGCCCGGCGGTTCGTTCATCAATTACGTCATCGGGTGGATGCCATCATGGTTGGTATCAATACCATCCGGAATGACGATCCGAGCCTGACTACCCGCCTGCCCGGCCTGCAGGGCTGTGATCCTGTGCGAATCATTCTGGACACCCATCTGTCCATTTCACCGGATGCACGGGTATTGCGGCAGTCATCCGCCGCTCCCACGATTTTGGTGGCCGGACCCGCAGTGGATGACAATAAAAAGAGGGCGCTTGAGAAAACAGGTGCCCGGGTGATTGAAGTATCGCTTGAAAATGATCTGATCGATATGAACGCATTAATGGCGCAACTCGGTGCCATGGAGCTTACCAGCTTGCTTATAGAGGGCGGCAGCCGGGTGCTGGCCTCGGCATTCAACATTGCGGTTGTGGACAAAGTGTTCTTTTTTTATGCACCTAAAATCTTGGGGGGAGATGACGGCGTTCCCATATGCCGCGGACCGGGTGCGGAACTGATGAGCGAATGCATAGCGATCAATGATATCGCCGTCCACCGCCTTGGTGATGATGTGCTCATAGAAGGATATGTTAAATAGGTGCTCATTCTTCGTGGTCCGTTGTCAGTTGTAAATTTCGGATTAGTTGTTATATTTTAAACCATCAAAACGCTCTTAACGATCAAGACGTACCAAACCATTACAGCGGCCAAGTCAATGTTTACGGGAATTATAGAAGGTCTGGGTAGGATTGCCGGTATCCGGTCTTCCGGTCAGGGAAAACGCCTGACAATTGAAACGGATTTTTTTCTGGATCAGACAAAAATCGGCGACAGCATAGCCGTCAGCGGGGCCTGCCTGACTGCGGTGAAAATCGACGGCAAACGCTTTGAGGTTGACATTTCGCCGGAGACGCTTCAAACAACGACGTTTAAACAGGCCAAAATGGGTGAACGGCTTAATATCGAGCGCGCCATGCGTTTTTCGGATCGTATTGACGGGCATCTGGTGTCCGGCCATATCGACGGGACGGGTATGGTCAAGCAACGGGAAACCCGGAGCAACGCAGTCATCATAACCATTGAAGTTGACGCGTCTCTCGCACGCTATATGATTGCCAAGGGTTCGGTTGCCATGGACGGTATCAGCCTGACCATCAATACCTGTGAAGCAGACAACTTCTCCGTGAGCATCATACCACACACGGCCAAATCGACGACCATCGGTTTCAAAAACAAAGGCGAGCGGGTGAACATTGAAACCGATATGATCGGAAAATATGTTGAGCGGTTTATAAACGGGATGCCGGGTGGGAGCAAAGAGAGGGGTTCAAAGAAAGCATTTATTGATCACGCCTATTTAGTCAAAACCGGGTTTATAGATTAGCCCGCCGGTAGTTGATACTTAACCTTTAGCCGTAAATATATTATTGGGAACCAAAAATAAATGGAGATGAGAAGGAAAAATGCCACAATTAAGCAGTGAAGAGGCCATTAAAGAAATCAGAGAAGGCCGAATGGTTATCCTTGTGGATGATGAGGACCGGGAGAACGAGGGTGATCTTTGTATGGCGGCGGAGAAAGTGACGCCTGAGGCCATTAACTTTATGGCCAAATACGGCCGCGGACTCATTTGCCTGTCGATGAACGCGGACAAAATAGACAGCCTGGAACTGCCTCCGATGGTGGATATCAATACATCTCCCTACGGGACCGGTTTTACCGTATCCATCGAGGCTCGCTGCGGCGTGACCACTGGAATTTCAGCTGCCGATCGGGCCACTACGATATTGACCGCCGTAGCTGCTGATGCCAAGCCCCGTGATCTGGTCAGGCCCGGCCATATTTTCCCCCTCCGGGCCAGAGATGGGGGGGTGATAGTGAGAGCCGGCCAGACGGAGGGATCTGTTGATCTGGCGCGTCTTGCCGGTTTGCAGCCTTCCGGAGTCATCTGCGAAGTTATGGATGAAGACGGGACCATGGCCAGAATGCCGACGCTTGAAAAATTCAGCGAAACACACGGAATTGGTATCTGTACTATCGCGGATCTTATTGAATATCGGATGCGCACAGAATCTTTTGTGCACCGCTCGGCAGAAACTATAATTCCGACTTCGGTTGCGGGTGATTTCAGAGCCGTTGTCTATGAGAACGATGTGGACAACTTGTTACACATCGCCATGGTCAAAGGCGTTGTCGAACCCGAAGAACCCACACTGGTGCGCGTTCATTCCGAGTGCCTGACCGGTGATATTTTCGGATCCATGCGGTGTGATTGCGGCCAGCAGCTGCATCAGGCCATGGCAAAAATGGAAGAGGAAGGCAGCG
The DNA here is from genome assembly GCA_963765595.1 of uncultured delta proteobacterium. Taxonomy (GTDB): domain Bacteria; phylum Desulfobacterota; class Desulfobacteria; order Desulfobacterales; family JAFDCJ01; genus JAFDCJ01. The sequence goes on along the minus strand of CAVXXE010000036.1, from coordinate 110,978 downwards.
GGGTTCTGCTGTACATCCGACAGGAGGGTCGCGGTATTGGTCTGGTCAACAAAATAAAGGCCTATGCGCTGCAGGACGAAGGTTTTGATACCGTTGAAGCCAATGAGAAACTGGGTTTTGCGTCGGATATGCGAAACTACGGTATCGGGGCGCAAATTCTGGTTGATCTGGGTGTCCGGAAAATGAGGCTTCTGACCAACAATCCCAAAAAAATGGTGGGTCTTGACGGATACGGCCTGAGGATTATCGAACAGGTTCCAATTGAAGTCGCCCCCAATAAATTCAACAAGTGTTATCTGGAATGCAAAAAATTAAAGATGGGGCACATGTTGAATGTGGATGCCAATCCGTAATTTGGTTGAATAGTTGATAGGTTGATTGTTGGAGTAGTTGGATAGGCCAACAGCTCAAAGTTTAATGTCTATTTGAGCTCATCCAGAGTTAAACAGATGATTTCTTTTATCCCCTATTTGCCTAATCAACTACTCAACCAGTCAACTAACAAAGAAAGGAGTGTACATGCCAAAATACCATGAGGCCAAACTCATTGCCGAGGGTAAAAAGTTTGCATTGGTTGTCAGCCGCTTCAACGACTTTATCACCGCAAAGCTCTTGAGCGGTGCACTCGATGCGCTGGTTCGCAGTGGTGCCGCAGATGAGGACCTCGAGGTGGTTAAAGTCCCGGGCGCTTTTGAAATTCCGTTGGTGGCCAAAAAAATGGCAAAGACTGGGCGTTTTGATGCTGTAATTTGTCTGGGTGCTGTCATAAGGGGCTCAACGCCGCACTTTGATTACGTCAGTGCCGAAGTGTCCAAGGGCATAGCCATGGTCGGCATGGAATCTGAAATACCGATTATCTTCGGCGTTATTACCACCGATACCATCGAACAGGCGATCGAACGTGCAGGCACCAAAGCAGGCAACAAGGGCTGGAGTGCGGCGATAGATGCCGTTGAGATGGCAAACTTGTTTGAATTGATTGATTAGCACCCATGGGCACTCGTCGTCAGGCGCGAGAGCTTGCCATGCAAGCGCTCTTTTACATGGATATGCGAAAGGATGCATCTGAAGAGATGCTGGAATACTTTTGTGGCTGTTTTTGCCCTTCGAAAAAGTCACGACCGTTCTTAAAAAAATTGGTAAACGGTGTTTTAGGGACAAGAGACCAGATCGATGCGCTGGTTGAGCAGTTTTCCCAAAATTGGAAAATCGACCGGATGTCTTCTGTGGATCGCAATGTGATGCGCGTTGCGGTTTATGAATTGCTTTACTGTGATGATATACCACCGAAAGTGTCTATCAATGAAGCCGTCGATATCGGGAAGAAGTTTGGCACACAAGAATCCGGGGCATTTATCAACGGTATTATGGACAGTATCCGAGGGGAACTGGTAAAAGAGGGCGTCCTAAAAAATGTTGAGATTACAGAGGATGATGCGATCGAATAAATAGGAGGCTGATTTGATTATTAAAACACTGGCGGTTGGACCCATCCAGGCAAATTGTTATATTCTGGGTTGTGAAGAGACATTGGAGGCGGCGGTCATAGATCCTGGAGACGAAGCCGATCGAATCTTACACGCACTGGCTGAGTCCAGTTTGACTGCTAAACTCATTATTAACACCCATGGCCATTTTGACCATGTCAGCGCAAATAAAAGGTTAAAAGAAGTAACCGGTGCACCAATTTTCATTCATTCGCTCGACGCGCCGATGCTCAACCAGCTTTCCAGCAGCGCTGCCGCTTGGGGTCTTGCGGCAGATAACTCCCCCAGGCCGGACAGGGAGCTTAATGACGGTGATGAAGTCACGTTCGGCAATATTATTTTAAAGGTGATTCATACCCCCGGTCACACGCCGGGTGGTATTTCTCTTTCTACCGCTGATATTGTTTTTGTTGGCGACACTCTATTTGCAGGCTCCATCGGCCGCACCGATTTTCCGGGAGGCAGCTTTGAGGCGCTCAAGGAGAGTATCCGCAAAAAGCTGTTTGTAATTGGCGATCATGTTAAGGTTTATGCGGGACATGGGCCGGCCACAACTATCGGGGAAGAAAGACGCTCCAATCCGTTTGTGGGGGAAAATGCCGCTTACTTTGGCTAAAAGCCCAGGCAATCGATATTAGATTTTCAATTATCCCAATTTTGCCTGAACCTCCCCATGCTCGATCCCCCGTCGTTTTAAAATGTCGTAATAAATCATGATCTGTTTGATATAAAGGACAGGTTCAGTCCCCCGGCAGTAGCCATATTTTGAGTTTTTATAATATTTCCGAAAGCTCAACAGAGGCAGCGTTTTTGCCAGGGATTCCCATGAGTCCGGATCAAGATTCATTTTGACGGCTAGCCGGCGGGCATCCCGGATGTGGCCCTGACCGATATTGTAGGCAGCCAGGGAGATGAGCAGCCGATCGGTTTCATTCGCACCGTCAAAAAGGTCATAGAGTTTTTTTAAATACTGCACGCCGGCATTGATATTTTCCACGGGGTTGTAAATATCTTTAACACCCAGACTGCGGGCCGTTCTCGAAAGAAGCTGCATCAACCCTTTGGCACCGGCAGGGCTTTTTGCCCAGGGATTCAGATGGGATTCTTGATATATCTGAGCGGAAATCAAGCGCCAGTCAAAGCCGTGTTTTTTTGCAGCCGCCTTAATAAACGGGCTGTAACGGGATAACCTGGTTTTAATCCTGCGGTGAAAAATGCTCAGATCGACGTAGTCAAAGTTTGCGACATCGCCATAGTATTTGCGGTAAATTTCATCGTATTCACCGTTTTTCTTTATACTTGTTAAGAATGAATTGATTTTTGCTTTTAATCGGTGCGCCGCGGGATGCACCGCCCAGCCCAACTGCTGCAGATCACTGATCGCACCCGCCATAATCGCACCGGGATAATGGCGTCGGTTCAACAGGGCAATATTGCTGTCGGCAACGGTATATTCGATATCTCCGCTATCCACATGCTGTATCAGCTCTTCCGTGGGCAAATCATGATGGAGTTCGATGTTAAAATCAATCCCCTTTTTTTGGATTTCCTCAAGTCGTTCCTGGTAGGATGTGGCTGTTCTGACATGGATGGTCTTGCCGGACAGATCCTCCAGTTTTTTAATCTTTGCCCGGTTGCGCCGGGAAATGATGTGTTGCTGGATATTCATGTATCCATCTGAAAATGCCACCTGTTTTTGTCTTTTGGGAGTAATGGTCATACCTGCTGCGATAATGGCACCGGTCCCATCCTCCAACAGCGGGATCATTTCCTCCCAATCTTCAGCGATCTGCACTTTAAGTTCGACGCCCAGATAGTCAGCAAACGCCTTAGCCAGGTCATATTCAAATCCCATGGGCTCTTCGCGATATGTATAGTAACAATGCGCAGAGTTGCGGGTAATCACTGTTATTTGTCCGGCTTTAATAATTTTATGAAGCGTGTTAAATTTATACAGACTCACAATGGGATTCATCACGTAGAATACGGCAAGTACCCACAAAGCAAAAATAATCAGTTGAGGAATAGGCCGACCGCGAAAAATCTTATTGATTGCCGATGTGACCATTTTTGTTATAAATTGTGTTCGTTGAGATCGTCCCGGTTAAACAAAAAACCAACCAGGTTTAACGGGATAAATTTCGAACGTTCAGACCGGCATCATGGTTAAATCTGGTCTGGCTAATTGGTTAATTCGTTGATTGGTTGATTGAGGAAAAAAGGAAGTTATCCCTTTTCTGCGTCCAACCTCTAACATCAAGCGAAACGCTCCTCATACAGCCGCAGGCTCTGCTTCCAGCCTATTTGGCCTTCACCATCCAACCTTCCCGGTACCTCAGCGTTTCCCTTTGCCCCATGCCAATTCGCCTTGAGCTTGTAGCCCTTTGCGGCATCAGCAGCTTCCCCAGGCTAAATACTCAAAACGCCCCCAGTTGGCACGGCTTTATCTTAATGCCGAGGGCTTCGCAGGCTGCGCTGACGGCCATTTTCGGTACGTTGAACCGGTGCGCAATGTCCCAGACAGTGCGGCATGATAGTTTTTTATCCACCAGAGCCGCGCGGATAGCCTCTTCCAGATCCCGGCTCTGGGGTGATTTTGGTTTCACCGCTTTCTTCCCGGGACCATAGCCAAATAAACCCAGCTGGCATTTAACCAATCTTATATCCATCAGATCAATGCTTTTGCCAACATCGGCCGGAGTCGCTTTCACCTCTTCTGCTATCTGAAAGGCAACGGCACATGAGATCTCACTATTTTTGGTTTTATCTTCAACTTTTTGTTTCACTGCGGGGTTCATCTCTGTATCGGCACCATGCTTTTCTGAGAATTTTGGACCTTGCTCACGTGTCATTTCATATCTCCTTGATAGTGTGGTTGGGCGATAGGTTGTTTCTCCTATTTTACTTGAATAAAATCACGTGGTTTGATAATCTAAAAATTTTATTGAAGTATACCATATTTCCAATTCGGTTTGCAATTGGAAGCTCAGCGCTTTAATCTGCAATTACAGTGACATTTCCCCGATAAATCGGGATTTACGTTAGGCTGCAGCCGGCTCGGCCGGGTTAGGTTAACATGGCATTCATCTTTAACCGTAAAAAAACACGTCAGATACATGTCGGCAATGTTCCTGTGGGGGACCTGGCGCCAATTTCGGTGCAATCCATGACCACTACAGCAACGGCGGACGTTAACGCCACGGTCTCCCAGATCAAGCGCTTGCAAAATGCCGGGTGTGAAATTGTAAGAGTGGCGGTACCGGATCATCAAGCCGCAGATGCCATCCGAGCCATCAAAAAAGAAATTTCAATTCCCCTGATTGCCGATATCCATTTTGACCACCGGTTGGCCATCGCAGCCACCCTGGCCGGTGCCGATGCCCTGAGGATCAATCCCGGCAATATCGGAAGTGCTGGTAAAGTTAAGGCCGTGGTGGACTGTGCCAGAGATGCCGGTATTTCAATTCGTATCGGCGTCAATTCCGGTTCCCTGGAAAAAAATATTCTTAAGAAATATAACGGTGTCACCGCCGAAGCCATGGTCGAAAGTGCCCTGGATCACGTTGAGCTATTGAATTCTTTTGATTTCCATCAGATAAAAGTTTCCTTGAAAGCATCCGATGTTTCCCGTACGGTTGAAGCCTACCGTCTGTTGTCTATAAAAACCGATTTGCCGCTGCACGTCGGAGTGACCGAAGCCGGTTCTCTTTATACCGGTATTGTCAAGTCTGCCCTGGGCATTGGGACGCTATTGGCTGAAGGTATCGGCGATACGATTCGGGTATCATTGACCCGCGATCCGGTTGAAGAAATACGTGTAGGCTATGAAATTCTCAAGGCCTTGGGCCTTCGGCAGCGAGGACCGGAGATCATCTCCTGTCCTACCTGCGGGCGCTGCAATATTGAATTATTTGATATTGTCGAACAGGTGGAAACTGCCTTATTATCTAGTGCTTCTCCGATTAAAATTGCAATAATGGGATGTGTGGTAAACGGACCCGGAGAGGCACGGGAGGCCGACATCGGTATTGCCGGTGCGGATGGAAGCGGGGTTCTTTTCAGGAAGGGGAAAGTTGTCAAAAAGTTTCCCCAGGAAAAGCTGGTTGAAGTTCTTTTGGCTGAAGTGGAAAAATTTGAGAGAAATCGAAAGGAACGAAATGGGAAATAATGTGCAGACGGCAATCACGCCGACAAGAGTGGAAGATTATCCGAATTGGTACCAACAGGTGGTTAAAGCATCCGATTTAGCGGAGCGTTCCCCAGTTAGGGGATGCATGGTCATCAAACCCTGGGGCTATGCGCTTTGGGAAAACATCGTGCGCGTGCTCGATGATATGTTTAAGGCAACCGGTGTAAAAAACGCATACTTTCCGCTGTTTATCCCTTTGAGCTTTTTGGAAAAGGAAGCCGAGCATGTGGAAGGTTTCGCCAAAGAATGTGCAGTGGTCACCCATCACCGGCTTGAAAAAGGTTCGGACGGAGGGCTGGTTCCTGCCGGCGCATTAACGGAACCGCTGGTGGTGCGACCAACTTCCGAAACAATCATCGGGGACTCTTTTTCAAAATGGATCAGCAGTCATCGTGATCTTCCCGTCCTGATCAACCAATGGGCGAATGTGGTTCGATGGGAGATGCGGACACGGCTGTTTTTAAGGACCAGTGAATTTTTATGGCAGGAAGGACACACCGCTCATGCGACCAGCGCAGAAGCAGTTGAACGAACGAAGCTGATGCTCGACGTTTATGCAAAAATGGCGGAAGATTATCTGGCCATGCCGGTCATAAGAGGCCGCAAAACTGCCGCCGAACGGTTTCCCGGTGCAGTGGATACGTTTTGTATCGAGGCCATGATGCAGGACCGCAAAGCTTTGCAGGCAGGCACCTCCCATTTTCTGGGCCAGAATTTTGCCAGAGCATCGGAAATACGTTTTCAGACGGCATCGGAAACCGAAGATTATGTCTGGACCACATCATGGGGCTCTTCCACCCGTTTGATTGGGGGGCTGGTCATGATACATGGTGACGATGATGGTATCATCTTACCGCCCAAAATTGCTTCCGCCCATGTGGTTCTGCTGCCGATCATCAGAAAATCCGATGATCGGGAAAACGTAATGGCTTATACTGAAAGTCTGGCCCGACAACTGCGGCAAACATATTATCACCATCGAAAACTTGTCGTTGAAATCGACAATCGGAATATTGGCGGTGCTCGTGGATGGGACTGGATTAAAAAAGGAATACCATTGCGGGTTGAAATCGGCCCGCGAGACATCGCCCGGGATTCCGTATATGTTGGACGGCGTGACAAGGCCCATAAAGAAAAAGTTTCCCTGCAAAGGGACCAGTTTGTCGGAGAAATTACGAATATTTTAGATGATATACAAAACACTCTGTTTGTGCGGGCGCAGAAGTTTAGCAAAGAACATACTCAGCCATGTGATGACAGGGAAGCCTTTTACGATTTTTTTACCCCGAAAAATTCACAAAAACCGGAAATCCATGGCGGTTTCGCTGTATCTCCCTGGTGCGGCCAGGAAGCATGCGAGCTGAAAGTAAAAGACGAGCTTGGGGTGACTATCCGCTGCCTTCCGTTTGAACAGGAAAACAATAAGGGCGCTTGTGTTGGCTGCGGCAAGCCGGGTAACATCCGCGCGATTTTTGCTAAAGCCTATTAACGATAGTCGCCTTTGGATATAGGATAAAAGCGATTAATTTTTTTTAATGGAATAACCAAACGTATCATCATATCTTTGGATTAATACCTTGTGTTTTGGGCTCTTTAGCAAGTTAATTTTGAGATTCCAGCGCCCATAATTATTCAAGTACCATCAACTGGCAACCCGTAACCAGCTACCAGCAACCAGTGACCAGATTTGATCCGAATTAACAATATCATAGATAAAATTAGTGAATACCACCCGGAAGCGGACCTGGATATCATCGAGCGTGCCTATATCTATTCCGCCAGGGTGCATGCGGGCCAGGTGCGTCTTTCCGGCGAACCTTATCTTTCTCATCCGCTGGAAGTGGCCGGAATACTCAGTGACATGAAATTGGATGTCATCAGTGTTGCCGCCGGTCTTTTACACGATGTGATCGAGGACACCCAAGCGGCTCCGGAGGAAGTCGAAGAACTGTTCGGCTCCGAAGTGCGGCACATCGTCTCCGGTGTCACCAAACTCAGCGGTCTTTCCTTTCACAGCACCAGAGCGCGACAGGCCGAAAGTCTTCGTAAGATGTTTCTGGCCATGGCCGATGATATCCGGGTCATTCTGATCAAGCTGGCCGACCGGCTTCACAACATGCGCACCCTCCAATTTCACAAACCGGACAAAAGGAAAAAAATTGCCGGGGAAACCCTTGACATTTATGCACCCATTGCCGCCCGACTCGGTATTTACTGGATAAAAAATGAGCTTGAAGAAACCTCATTTAAATATTTTCAACCGGAGGAATGTAGCCGGATTCAAGATCTGGTGGCCAAGTCCAGAACAGAACGCACCAAATACATGGAGACCGTCAAAGGCTACATCAAGAAACAAATGGATGAGGCCCTTTTAGAATGCGAGGTATTAGGCCGCAACAAAAATTATTACAGCATTTTCAACAAGATGGTTGCCCAGAACCTTCCCTTTGAAGAAATTTATGATATCATTGCCTTTCGAATTATCCTCGATTCTATTTCCCATTGTTATGAAGCCTTGGGACTGATTCATTCCATGTGGAAACCCATCGACCACAAGTTCAAGGATTATATCGCACGTCCCAAGGCCAATATGTACCAATCCTTGCACACCACGGTTGTCGGACCTTTTGGTGAGCGCATCGAAATCCAGATACGAACCTGGGAGATGGATCGGGTTGCCAAATCCGGCATCGCGGCCCATTGGAGTTATAAAGAGGGCCAACGCATCGATGAAAATATCAGTGAAAAATTCGCCTGGATCCAGGATCTCGTTGAAAACCAGGAAAATTTTCCGGATCCCGGTGAGTTTCTGGAAAATGTACGCATTGATCTGTTTCAGGATGAGGTGTATGTGTTTACGCCTCGTGGTGAGATCAAAACCCTGGCAAACGGTGCTACGACGGTTGATTTTGCCTATATGATTCATACGGAAGTCGGCAATCAATGTACCGGCGCCAAAGTGAACGGTCAGCTGGTACCCCTGGTCTATCAATTAAAGACCGGTGATATTGTCGAGATTACAACCTCGAAAAACCATCACCCCAGCAAAGATTGGCTGAAATTTGTCAAAACGGTCAAAGCGCGGTCAAAAATCCGACAGTGGATAAAAACCCAGGAAAAAGAACGCAGCATCAGTTTGGGGCGGGAGATGCTGGAAAAGGCCTTTCGCAAGGAAAAACTGAATTTTAATAGCGTGGTCAAGGCCGTTGAGTTGGCAGACGTCGCGACTCATTTTGGCTTTAAGACGATCGATGATTTGATTGCCCATGTGGGTTACGGCAAAATTACGCCCCTTCAGGTGGTACGCAAATTTGCTCCTAAACCGCAGGCGGGAGATCTTCCGGAAACAATATTCAACAAGCTCATAGGGCGGGTGAGCCGCAAAAAGAAGCTCAAAACCGGCGTACTCGTCAAGGGTCTTGATGATATTCTGATAAAGTTCGGTAAATGCTGCCAACCGGTTCCCGGCGATAACATTGTCGGTTATATAACCAGGGGTTACGGGGTGACGATTCATCGCACCAACTGTGTCAATGCGCTGGAGATGAATCCCGAACGCCAAATCGAAGTTGATTGGAATCAGGAGGCCAGCGAGATGTATCCGGTCAAGATTCGAATCATCTCACACGATCGGCAAGGCCTGTTGGCGGACCTTGTCGGCAATATCAGCAAACACGGCGCCAATATCCTGCAAGCCTCTTCCAATACCCGTGACAGCAAAATAGTCGACAGCTTTTTTACCATCGGGGTCGAGGATATCAGCCACTTGGAGAAGATTTTATCGGCTGTCAGAAAGGTTAAACTCGTACAGGACGTAAAAAGGATCGGTTAGGAGGCCTTTACCACATATCCGGACTTGATGCAGCTGGTACAGGCTACTATTTTTTTAACCTGTCCGTTGGACATCGCCCGCACACGCTGTAAATTCGGGTTGAATCTGCGTTTGGTTACATTGTGAGCATGGCTCACATTATTGCCCACCATGGGTTTTTTGCCGCATATTTCACACACCCTGGACATGAGTATTCTCCTTCATATAGAAACTTTAATATCATTGTTACATAATTGATTAACATATTGAGCAATGCCCGAAACGATGATATCTACACTAAAATCGTAAAGGTGTAAAGTGTTTTTTTACTCCTCGTTTTCAGATAATGAGGCTTCACATTTGGCGATATACTCCAGGGTTTCCTGATGGTAGCCCACATCGGGATAATTGGAGAGTACCGACATAAAGCGCTGCAAAGCGGCTTTGTAATGTTTGGATTTATAATAAAAAATACCGATATAATAATCATTCCCGGCCAGGCTTTTCAAACATTTTGGGATATGTTCAGCAGCGCTGCGTGCATATTGATCGTTGGGAAATTGCTTGCTTAACCGCTGGAAGGTTTCAAGCGCTTTGCGGGCCGGCGTCTGATCGCGATCGATGGTGTCGATCTGATCGTAATAGCATCGACCGATTTGATAAATGACATTGGGAATCGCTTCGTTGCGTGGATGCAGCTTTTCAAACTCCTCATAGGCGAATATGGCCTCTTCGTATTGCTCCAGCTGATAGTGCGCATCGGCAATTTTTAATTCTGCCAGAATCGCGTATTTGGAGAAAGGATACCAGTCTCTTAATTGCTGAAAATTTTCGATGGCATCTTTGTAGTCACCATCTTCGAACGCGTCCATTCCATCCCAAGCCAGTTGCTGGGCAGGTTTGGTCTCATCTTTGCCGGTGATGGCATTCCATGTCTTTTTCAGTGCAGAGCACCCGGAACCGAGAAACAGTATGGTGATTCCGACGATAATAAGGCGTTTCATGTCCCTACTTTTTTCTGATAACTACAGCAATTTATTGACGGCTTCTTCCAGTTTTGATTTGGCGACCATGCCCGTGATTTGTTCGACGACATCACCGCCTTTGAAGAAAATTAGCGTGGGGATGGCTTTTATTCCGAATTTACCGGGTGTGGCAGGACTGTTGTCAACGTTACATTTTGTAAATTTAATTTTGTCGCCGTATGAATTTGCAAGGTCTTCAACCACCGGTCCGATGGCTTTGCATGGACCGCACCAGGGCGCCCAAAAATCAACCAGCACCGGCTTGTCGGATTGCAAAACTTCAGTTTCAAAATTGCCGTCATCTATCTCCATAATACCTTCTGCCATAACAAAATATCCTTTCCTTTGAATTCAAGATTGATCCATTATAGTTATGAGGAGGTATCTTGTCAACCTCGGCAAGATTTCTAAAAGGCGGCCCGAGGTTCAGAATGGTTTGAAAATTTAAGCATTGATTTGGTATTCGGATTCTGGCAAAATTTTCAATGAAACCACGGATAAAAATTTTGCACCTATGATCGATAAAAAGTTAACTTAAGTTTATCCGGGCTGGAAGGTGTATAAAATGGTTAGAAAAATCCGTATCGGTGCACTCATTTCGGGTGGTGGAACAAATCTGCAGGCGATCATCGACTCCTGTGACAATGAAAAAATTGACGGGCAGATGGTTTTTGTCGGATCGGATGATTCTGAAGCCCGTGGTCTGCAAAGGGCCCGTAAAAAAAATATCCCGACATTTGTCGTCGACTATAAATCAATCATCCGGGAATTCAGAAAAGATCCTTCAAAGGCGGCGCTGCCGGATGATTTTGATTTCAAGGAAATATTTGCGAAACAAACCTTTTTTTCTGATCGAGATGATCCGGCCAAGAGCAAATTTTTCCTAATGACCCGTGCTATTGCCGAAGCCAGGCTGCTGGATGCAATGCAGCCATACCCTTTCGACCTGCTTGTTCTAGCGGGTTTTATGCGAAATTTAACCCCCTATTTTATTGACCGGGTTAATACCGTAACCGACCAGGCCCGAATTATGAATATTCACCCGGCACTGCTGCCGGCTTTTGCAGGGCTTGACGGATATGGGGATACCTTTCGCTATGGGTGCAAGGTTGGCGGCTGTACAGTTCATTTTATCGATTATGGTGAAGACACCGGGCCGATCATTGGTCAGCGGGCATTTCAAATCCGACCCGAAGATACCATCGATTCGATCCGGCAAAAGGGGCTGAAACTGGAATGGGAACTTTATTCGGAATGTATCCAGCTGTTTGCTGCTGGGCGCATCAAGACTGTGAAAATGCAATACGAATCTGGGGGCGGTGAAAAAGTGAAGCGGACGGTGGTGAAAATAATTGATGAGTATAATAGTTGATTGGTTGAGTAAGTTGAATGCTGAGAATAGCCTTGGGAAGTTGGAGGCGAATTGGCATAGGCATAGGGCATAGGGCAAATGGCAGAGGGCTAAGGGCATAGGGCATGGGACAGAGGGAAAAAGCTGGGAAACTAACAAGGGGAGAAGCTCGAGGCTGAAAGCTCAAAGGGGAGCCTTCGGCTGTTGGAGGAGCGCTTCACTTGAGGTTAGAGGCAGAAAAGGTATAACTTTCTTTTCTCCTCAATCAACTAATTAACCATCAACCAGGCCGGATTGATCCATGCTACCGGTCTGAACGCTCTCAACGATCTAAACCATTCAAACTATCAAAACGATCTAAACCATCAAAACCTCTCTTTTCACAAATAGGTTCTGGCTCCTAAATAGCGGGATTTATAGTATTTGTTTGACATGGCTGAAATGCGGATTTTCCGGCCGCTGCTGGGCGCATGCAGGAATTTGTTATCCCCTATATAGATGCCCACGTGGGAAACCCTCCTACCGCCAGCGGTAGCAAAGAATACCAGATCGCCTTTTGACAATTGACCCGGGTCGACCGGTCGACCGGCTTGCCATTGCTGCCGTGACGATCGCGGAAGTTCCAGTCCATTTAAACGGTAAACAACCATGGTCAGCCCGCTGCAGTCAAAACCGGTGTCGGACGCTTGCCCTCCCCAGCGATAGCGGACCCCAATGAACTGGTTTGCGGTTCTCACGATTTCTTTTCTGAGAGGTTCCTTATCGTTGAGTCCACGGGCGACTGCGGCGTAATCGTTTGGCCCGATAAGGTAATATTCATCGATAATTCCCGCAGTTTTCAGGTTCTCGGCTTTGAGACGAGCAATGCCGAGTGTCCGATAGTTGCCAATACGTACCTTATACAGCCCTGAGTGATTGCGAAAATGATAAGTGTCTAACCCCTGGTCTTGAAGCTTTGCGGCAAGCCGCACGGCGTTGTCTAAATTTGAGAAGGCTCCGACTTGAATGGAGTGGCCCATCGGCGCAAGAGACTTTGGTAAGGGCGTCTGAAATGTATCCTGCGAAACGATCGTCCCGCTGCCGCAACCCAATAGGTTGATAAGAAGCGCCCATGCGACTGGAATCATAACCTGCCGCCACCGTGGATTTTTGAATTGGCGCTGGTTTTGGATAACCGTAGACATCTGGAGACTTAAGATTAACCCTGATGGGCCGGGGTTGAATATTCAATTGAAGTTAGGAAGATACCCCCAGCAACATTTTAACGATCACCGGAAAAGCGACAAATGTGCCGATCGAACTGCCCAAATTGGTGAATACGACCACCAGCAGAATCCGTGTTACCTTATTTTTCCAAAATCCCCGAACCGAAAGGATGTCTTCGGGAAGGCATTCGATATCCTTTACTTTCGGTTTACGTGAAAATGCCTCAACAAGTCCTGAGACCCAGCCGGCTGCGATCATCGGGTTTAATGAAGTTAGCGGTGCCGCCAGCACCGAGGCGATAATTGTGAGTGGGTGAGCCAGAGCGATGATGGCCCCAAGTCCTGCTAAAATTCCATTGGCGGCTACCCACCAGATAATCATATCTTTTCCGGCCTGTTTACCCCCGTAAAAAAAGCCGGCGATAAACATTGCCATAATAGCGCCAGGGATGAGCCATTTCAAGAGTCCGGCGGCTTTTTTTTTGGGCGGCAGCTGCTCGAGTGCCGGGATATCGATATCGGTGTTCCAGTTTTTCTTGATGCCCGGGACATGGCCGGCACCGACGACCGCCACAATTTTTTTACCGGGGGCGGTTCGGATTTTTGCGGCCAAGTACTGGTCACGTTCATTGATCAGAATATCTTTTAGGACCGGTAAAGATTTGCCCACCTCGGTCAGCAAGGTTTCGAGGACATCCGCCTGCTTCATTTTTTCAATATCTTCTTCCTTGATATCATCAACTTCCCCCAGGGAGAGGATCAATTGAAACAAGAGCTTGATTTTGTTCCACAGCCCCATTACCCGCCAGGTGCGGGAAAGGGTCGTGCGGATATCGCGATCGGCCAGATGAATTGCGGCCCCGACTTCATCCGCCGTTTCAATGGCGGCGATCATCTCCTGGCCGGGCTTAATTTTCAGCTTTTTCGCAATCCGTCTCTGAAACGATGCCAGCATGAGATTTGAAAGCAAAAGAAATGATTTTTTTTCTTTAATAATCTTGACGATGTCCGTCTCCTGCCAACGCTCCTTCTGGCGGATCGACTGATATCTGGACTGGCACAGTTCAACGCAGACCGTATCGGGGCTTTCGTCTTGAATCACACTGGTAACTTGTTGTGCACTTTCTCTGGAAACATGGGCGGTGCCCACCAGAATAACATGTTTGTGGTCATATTCGAGATGGTGCACCATTTTGGAGTTGTCCGTCATTGGCATAAGGTCAATTTTTCCCTTTATTTTTTTAAACTTAAAATATATTACATATGAACTGGTAAGGCAAGACAGAACTGGCGACTGATAAAACCCGAGGGTTTTTTTATGCTGATTTATGATGACATTTACTCCTGGGAAGGCTGGGGGGGAAGGCTGCGTTTGGCCAGTGGGAAATGCCGGTTGCGTATCTTTGATCTCAAAAAGGGTAACACAAAGGGATTGGCACATCTGAGGCCGATGATCGTCATTGTCTCGGATGTTGACGGAAGCCCGATGTCGGTAAGAAGCTGCAGTGGTCATATCGCTACCAGTATTACCAAGGAATTTAGTATTAAACCCAATCGGATGCTGTTTATCGAATATTATCCTCAGACCGTGTACGGCCAGCATCGAGAGCACACGATTGCGGAAAAATACGACCTGGTCGAATTCAATTGGCAGCGGGACAAAGCGATTGAACCCAAATGGCATGCCTTAAAGCCGCCGTTGCTGGAGATGGTTAAAGAAATGGCAGAGAGCATGGGGCATAGGGCATAGGGCAAAGGGCATAGGGCGTAGGGCAAAGGGCAGAGGGCATAGGTCAGAGGGAGCCTTAGGCTGTTAGAGGAGCGCTTCGCTTGAGGTTAGAGGCAATGAAGCTCAAGGCGAAGGACGAAAGACGAGGGAAGATGGACGAAAAGAAAACAAACCCGATAAGAACTATCGAGAGATCTGAAAGTTTGACGCAAGGTTTTTTTGTCGTCCCTCTTCCTAGCGAAGCGGTCTTCCCTCTTCCATCGATCCTTTCTCAACGAACAAAACCATCTAAACGATCCAGCGAATTATTACATCGGGAAAACGGCAAATATCACCGCACTCCAGATTGAATGGGAAATAATTACCGGTGCCAGGTTCTTGAAACGCCAATACATGGCTCCCCAGAAGGCACCGGCCACTCCGGCAGCCCCGATAAGCATAAAATTAAACGACCATATGTGGACCCCCGCATAGATGGTGGTTGCCAGAAGCCAGCCCTGCCAATGCCCGAAACGAACCATCAGGTTTTTTTGCAAATATCCTCGCCAGTAAAGCTCCTCAGCGGGTCCGGTGATAAAAAATAGCAACAGCGCAATCCCCCACATGGGAGTTCCGAGCCCTTTGTCGTATATCCCGCCGATTTGCGAACCGGCAAAAGGCAACAGAGTGGTTGAAACCATTTTGCCGACCCAGAAAATCAGATACAACACCGAGGCTGATAAAAGGCCTAAAATGAAGGCGTTCCCATTAAATTTCAGATGTTCTTTTCGATTGGGCTGCAACCAGAGAGACAGTATGGCCAGAGTGGCCGCCGAAAACGAAATCTTTATCCAGAAAGTGGCCCAGGTAAGGTAAAATGTGATAAACCACAATGCTAACGCCAGCAAAACAGTCCCGATCAACGGGCCGGGTCGAAATTCAGCGCGATTCAAAACACACCCTCCAGAACCAGAGAAATGACGAGCAGGACACCAAATGCCGTGTCCAATTGTGCAGTGCGTGCATCTGCATCCGCCGGTACCTGCTTCATCATCTGATGCAGCAGACGAAAAGCCAGCGGCAGCGAGAGCAGGACAATCAGAGACCAATGGTAAAGCGGTCCAGTAAAAGACATCAGGACGATACCCAGATATGCCAGTATCACCAAAGTCGCATACAACAGGAGGCCTTTGCGGCGACCCAGGACGATCGCCAGGGTTAAAATGCCTTTATCGCGGTCATGGATGATGTCGCGGATGTTGTTGGCCAGCAGCACCAGCGCTACGAGAGCCCCAAAGGGGAGGGAAATCCAGAAGGCATTCATGCTGAAAGCCTGGCGTTGGACAAAATAGGAGCCCGCCACCATGAGCGGACCCCACATTAAAAATACTGATATTTCTCCCAGAGCACTGTATTTGTATTTTAGCGGGGGAGCCGTATAGGCGAAACTGCCAAATGCACCAATCAGACCAATCCACAGAAGTCCCCACCCGCGGGTTGCCGCCAGATAAATGCCGATTGCTATGGACAATCCATAAAGTAAATATGCCGCCCTGCGCACCTGTTCGGCATTCAGTTTTCCTTCCACCAGCGGGTGCGGCCGGTACTGGGCGGTGGAAACTTCCCGGGTGTCCACGCCACTTTTTACATCATAGTAATCGTTGATCAAATTAGTGGCGGCATGCAACAAAATTGTGCCAAGCAACGTCACCAGATACAAAGCCCAGGAAAAACTTTCGTCGATGGCGCCGAGGGTGCTGCCGACGCTGACGGAGATTGCGGTCATTGCAAAAGACCACGGACGACTGGCCAAAAACCAATTGCGATAAATATTCATGCGGGTTTAGTTCGTTTTGTCTTTTTGGGCCTCTTTGGCAGCGGTGCGTGCCTTTTGGGCCGCCTCTTGAGCCTGTTCAACGGCTGCTTGCGCCTCGGCCTGGGAAACTTCGGTTTCTGTTTTGATACGATCAACCCGATTTCTAAACTTCTTTCTTTTGTTTCTGGTGGAGGTGAGTCTGCGAATATAATCGTTGTTGTATTCGTATTCTTCTTGTGCCTGTTGCACGGCTTCTTGAGCCCGTTCTTCGGCTTCCCTGGCCTGTATTTCAGCCTGGTGCGCTTTTTCTATTTGTTCTTCTCTATCAAGCTTACGGCGCAGGCTTTCCTTTTTATGCTGAATCGCCTCTAATTCCTGTGGGGTCTTTTCATGGTATCTAAGCACTTCAACATCTTCTACCCTGTCTTTCTCAGGGGGCGGCTGGTCGGCTAAATGCACAACCCCGTTCTCGTCAGTCCAGGTGTAGATTTTTTGCGCGTTGAGGCTTAGTGCTGTCAATAAGGTTAAAAGAAGGCCGACCAATATACTATAAGGTTTCATGCGGGCCCCCATTTTTTTTTGGAAACTAAGGTTAGCGTTAAGAATCCTGGTCCAGCTTCCGGCCCTTAGAGAATATCTCCCGGCTTCCGGCTCGACTGCGTCGCTTGGGGACCTACGCTCCGGAAGCTAGCGCCTGCAGCTCGGAGAGCGAGAGGACCTGGTTTTTAATGATTGAATTAAAACAGATTTATGATGTTGTCTTGATTATATGGATATATTTCGATACTGTCAATCAGGTCGATTTCTGGTCCCTAACAATGCCTGTTTAATCATCGTTAATAGAAAGTGAGTCGGCTGCAAACGGTTCTTCGCACAGGAGGCGCAGCAACAAAAGCCCAGGTTGAAGAACGCATGCAAGGCTATATTTTGGCGGCAGCGCAGCTGATGGAAAATACAAAAGGTAAATGTGGAATTCGAAATGCAATAAAGAGAAGCGGGGCAGCTGAATCAATCGATATTCGTCAATCGTCATTCGTTCAGTTACGCGCTGCCTTCTTGGTGCCAGAACTTTTTTAATTTTTCGGCAAACTGATCTTGATTCTGCACTTTGATGGGTTCCCATTCAACGGGCAGCATAGATCGATAGCGATGGGTGGCATAGCGCTGGTCAACTAAAAGAACGACCCCGCGGTCGCTTTCGGTGCGGATTACCCGTCCGGCGGCCTGAAAAACGCGGTTGATGCCCGGATACTGGTAGGCATATTCAAAGCCCGCCTTATCTGTGTGGGTAAAGTAGTCCTTGATCAATTCTTTTTCCAGCGAAATTCCGGGGAGACCGACACCCACCACGACTGCTCCGGACAAGCGTTCGCCCACCAGATCAATGCCTTCGCCGAATATGCCTCCCATCACGGCAAATCCTACCAGAGACCTGGGGGCGGCAGACCGGTAGCGGTTTAGAAACTCGTCTCTCTCGGATTCGCTCATACCCGGGGTTTGAAGCATAATTTCGCTGTCGGGGCAATGGGATTTGAATGATTCAAATACCATCATTAAATACTCATAAGACGGAAAGAAAATCAGATAGTTGCCTTTTTTTTGATTAATCAGGGTGCAAATAACCTGTGAGACCTGGAGTCTGGTCTTTTCGCGGTCTCGATAAAAGGTAGAAATTCTGTCGGAAACAAAAAGAGTGAGATTTTCGCCGGGAAACGGCGAGGGGATAGTTAAAACAGCAGCGTCTTCATTGCAACCCAGGATTTTTTTGAAATATGGCATGGGGGTCATGGTGGCTGAAAAAAAGATTGTCGCCGTGCAGCGTTTTAAGGCATTCTCCAGCTGGATGGATGGATCGATGCAAAACAGTTTCAGTTTCAGATCTTTTTTTAATTTTCCATAACAGGTCGCGTAACTCTCATCATAATGTTCCGCTACCCGCATAAATGCCGAGACTACAAAAAACAAGTCAAGCAGTTCTTCGCGAAACGGAGCTTTGCTGTTAAGAGACAGCCAGCGTTCCGCAATTCCAAGAAATCCGCTCAACATGGGAAATAGATCATCCGGCGGCTGTTTCGTATAACGTCCGCGGCCATGTTCTTCGCATTTTTTTCTCTCCGTGACCAACCAGGAGTTAATCTTGCCAAGGATCTTATATGCCCCGGGGAGTTCGTTTCGAATGGCACGACGCACATCCAGCACCTGCTGCTTGCAGATTTCCGCCGAAAACATTTCCCGGGAGCGGTCGACCAGATTATGCGCTTCATCTATCAACAATGTGTAATTATTGTTTTTTTCCTGAAAAAAGTGACGCAAAAAGACTCTTGGATCAAAAACATAATTATAATCGCAGATAATGCAGTCCGCCCAGTACGACAGTTCCAGGGAAAACTCAAACGGGCAGATTTGATGAAACCGTGCCACTGCTTCTACCGCCGGCCGGGTGAAGGCATCCTGGTGAAACATGTCTTTTAGGGCCTCATCGACTCGATCAAAGTAGCCGCGGGCAAATTCACATTCTTCCGGATTGCAGGCATTTTCGGGTTTAAAGCAGATCTTGTCCTTGGCGGTGATGGTCAGGGATTTGAGTTTGAGCTGTTTTTTGCGCAATTCATCCAACGCTTTTTCCGCAGCGATCCTTCCGGTGGTGCGGGCTGTCAGGTAAAATATTTTGGTATTCAACCCTTCTGCCATGGCTTTTACCACCGGAAAAATGACCGCCATGGTTTTTCCGATACCGGTGGCGGCCTGGGCCAACAGCTGGCTGCCATTTCTGACTGTCCGGTAAACACCCACCGCCATCTCCCGCTGCCCAGGGCGATAATGACCGAAAGGAAATTGCAGCTTGCGGATGGATTCATCTCGCAATAGTTCCCAGTTGACTATAGTTTGTGCCCATTGAAGATAACGGGTGACCAGATCTTGAAAAAATGATTCCAGCTCACTTGAGGCAAATTGCTGTTCAAACTTACGGATTTCTCCGGTATCTACCTGATAGTAGGTCAGGCGCGTGCCAACTTCACTCAGATTGTGTTCTTTGGCGTAGAGGTAGGCATAGCATTTAACCTGGCCCCAGTGAAGGGGATCCTTGTTATTTGCAAAATGCTCCAGGCTGCGGGTGGTTGTCTTTATCTCTTCAACCAAGACCCTATCCGGTTCAAGATAGACTCCGTCGATTCTGCCACCGACAGTTAGCGTAAACAGCTCAGTTTTAATCTGATGGGAGACGGCAACTTCAGCCGTATAGTTCTTCGGGCGGGATTGCTGAATTTTTTGATGGATTCGAATGGCATCTACCGGACGAGCGGAGGATAAAAATCCAAATGCCAGATCTCCCGTGCGCAACACGTGCGAAATTAGATCCCGAACCGCTATTTTCAGTGATTTTTTCAAAATAAACACCGCAGTTGAACTAAACTCCAATGTCGGATAATCAACAGGCCAAAGAATAGCTAATGGTCTGTTATTATAATTGATAGTTAAAGCAGTATTTCCCGGATATCCCACCGGGTGAATTCAAAGGATGAGGTCGATTTTGCCATGTTGCTTACCCTCCGGCTTTTGCAACCAGGGTAATCATTAAATTTAGAGGTTTTGCTCGATGAAGTCAAGACGCATAAATTTTAGGATTAAATATGATTAAAGTATTGAAGAATTATGATTTTCTAGTATTCTTGTCTTGACTTTATCTGATTTTGTATACACTAGTAGGGTGGCTTATACAGATGGATTTTTATTTTTTAATGTTAAACGGCATCTTAGCGGCAATGTGTTAAATTGTAAGGTTAGGCGTTTGCCACCGATTCGCTTGCCTGTTTGATTCAGTTTCCCTGATTTAGGGTTGACTGCGGAATCAATTGCCCGGAGGGGGTAAGTTTATGACGGATTCAAATCTCCAGTTGGAAAACAAGATTATTCCAATTAAATTACCACCCCAGGTTATATTTAAAGACATCATCGGTCAGGGTTCCGCCATGCAGAAAATATTCCGGATGGTTGGAAAGGTCGCCGAATGTGATACTACCATTATGTTGAACGGAGAGACGGGTACGGGCAAAGGCTTAATTGCCAGGGCTATTCATGAGGCCTCAGGTCGAAAAGACAACCCATTTATCCAGATTAATTGCGGTGCGACCCCGGAGGGCCTGCTGGAAAGCGAATTTTTCGGATACCGGCGCGGCGCTTTTACCGGGGCCACTTCGGATAAAGCCGGCAAGTTTGAAATGGCCAAAGGCGGCACCATTTTTTTAGATGAAATCGGTGACATGAGCGCCGATCTGCAGGTGAAAGTGTTAAGGGTGCTTGAAGAAGGTGAATTTGAACGTGTCGGAGGCAATATAACCATCAAGAGTGACGCCAGAATTATTGCCGCCACCCACCGGGATTTGGAAGAAGAAGTTCAAAAAGGAAATTTCCGTGAAGATCTTTTTTACCGTCTCTATGTGATACCGATAATGTTGCCGACTTTAAAAGAGCGCAAATCCGACATTCCCTTTCTTGTTTCCCATTTTTTGGAGCAGTTCGGCCGGAAAGTGAATTCACCGCTTGCGAAGCTGTCCGATTCGGCCGTGAAAATTTTGATAAATTATTCCTGGCCGGGTAACGTGAGAGAGCTGAAGAATCTAATCGAGAGGCTTGTTGTTTTACACGAAGGCGAGGTAATATTACCGGAAGATCTTCCCGAAAAACTTAGAATCGAAAATGAGCGGGTAGCGCAGCGCAAATTGGAAACGCACGGTGGCGGGATTTCGTTCAACACGGCTGTCAATGAGTTTGAAAAAGCACTGATTATCAGTGCACTTGAGAAAACAAACTGGGTAAAAAATAGAGCCGCTAAGCTTCTTAAGATTAAAAGAACGACCTTGGTTGAAAAAATAAAGCGATACAATCTGGAAAAAGATTCTGAAGAGAACCGCTGAAAGATTGGCACACTGAATCAGACCCGCATTTCTATGGCTTGATCAGTAAGCTCAAGTGGAGGGGATTCATGGAGGATTTTGAAATCTTATTTGTTGATGACGACACGACAATTTTGTCGTTGGTTGAGGAGTATCTGACTGCCTTTAATTACAGGATAAGTGTCGTTGATAACGGTCTTAAAGCACTTGAGCTCATTAAGGACAAAGATTTTGATGTCGTTTTTACCGATTTTAAAATGCCTGATATCAATGGACTTGAGTTGCTGGCCGTGATTAAGGAATACCGGCCTTTAACGGAGGTGATTATCGTTACAGGGCACGGCACCATGGAATCCGCCATTCAGGCTATGAAATACGGCAGTTATGATTATATCCAGAAGCCTTTCAAACTAGATGTTCTAAAAATTCTAATTGAAAAGATCTATGAGGAAAAAAAGCTTAAGCAGGGAAATATTATTCTGAAGAGCCGGTTAAAAGAAAGGCACAGATTCGATCAACTGGTAGGGATCAGCCTCAAGATGCAGGAAATTTATGAACAAATTGACCGGATGAGCCCTAGCAGTCCCAATGTTTTGATACAGGGGGAAAGTGGAACGGGCAAAGAGTTAACGGCCCATGTAATCCATAAAAACAGTGATCGCCGGCAGAAAGCGTTTGTGCCGGTAAACTGCAAAAGTTTTGGAAAAGGAATCGCCGAAAACCAGATCTACGAGCATGCCCTCAATCTGTTTAATACCTCGACCGGCGGCACCATCTTTTTTGATGAAATCACCGAAATTGCTCCGGACATGCAGGCCGAAATCAGTCGGGCATATACGAAGCATATTCTGCCTGCAGCCCCCGGCGACAATAAGCCGTCGTCCGGCGTCCGATTATTGGCAGCCACCAACAGAAATTTCGACCAAGCCGTCGGGCGTGAAATTGTTGACCAGCGTTTTCTCAATTGCATAAATGAGGTTATTATTCAGATGCCTCCGCTTCGCGAGCGGAAGGAGGACATTTGCCTTCTGATTACTCATTTCCTGGACCAGTTTAACACGAAACGTGAAAGCACGGTTATGAACGTATCGCCGGATACACTGGACGTATTGTTACGCTACAACTGGCCGGGTAATGTGATTCAGTTGGAGAATGTAATCGAAAGAGCCTTTGCACTGAAGGTGGACCTGACCATTGAAGTCGACGATTTGCCGTCGGAAATTAAAACATTTGGAGAGATTTCGAAGATAAGTTGAAGGAAATTGAGAAGTTTAAGAAAGGATAGAATCCAATTTTGAACTTCTCAATTTCTGAATCCCCCACGTCCCCAAGCCCACAACGAATCCCTATCCCCTTAGAAAATCAAACGTCATAAAATAATGTTAAAAAACTCTTGACACAGATTTTTTGTTTGGTATAGTTCTCGCTATGAACGATTATAAAGATTTCAATAACCCAGAGGTCTCAGAGTACCAGCTGGATAAATTTCAGGAACTTATTGCGAAATTGTTCCAGTGCTGCCAGGAGCGGATGCAGTACCAATGCGACCGATTTAAGTTGCCGGATGCAGAGCTTCGATGCTTGTTACTGTTTGGAGATGAGCGTTATCTCACGGCCAAAAGCATTACCCACAGAATGAATGTGGTCAAAAGCCGGGTGTCAAAAATCATTGACGGTCTAATCAGGAAAAGTTTAATTCAATGTGTCGCAGACCCCGAAGATTCCAGGGTTAAACTGCTCAGTCTTACCTCTGCGGGCCAAAAAAAAATAAATGAAATCAGACACTTTATGGAAGATGTGCATAGCCAGGTGTTGTCTCAGATGGCACCGGATCAGCGCCAGACCATGCTGACCAATCTGGATATTCTGAAAGCATCAATGGAAGCTGTAAAAGAAATGATGGTGTGAAGGAACCATGATGTTGCCAATATGTTTGTTGGTTTAAGCAAAGCCAGTGAAAATATTTTGAATATAAGGTTCACAATATCAACTATATTCTGGTGGCAAATTTTTTAACAATCTAAAATAAAATAAAATAATAAGTTAATATTAAAAACAAAGGAGAGTGCTATGGATATGCAAAATTTTGAAGTCCAATTTGAAGAATTGAAATCTCAAGTCGAGGCATTAAACAAAAAGACCGCTGAAAACAAGCTGTCTATGATTGTGTTCAGCGGTGATCTGGACAAAGTTCTGGCTGCGTTTGTCATTGCCACCGGAGCCGTTGCCATGGGTATGGAGGTGGTGATGTTTTTCACTTTCTGGGGAACGCCGGTTCTCAGGGACAAGCAAAAGAACGTTGGCGGTAAAGATATGATGGGAAAGATGTTCGGTGCCATGCTGCCGAAGGGGACGGGTGATGTGAAACTTTCCAATATGAATATGGGCGGCATGGGAACAGCCATGATGAAATCTTTGATGAAAAAGAAAAACGTGGCCTCCCTGGAGGAGATGCTGCCCCTGGCCGAAGAACTTGGTGTCCGTATTTATGTTTGTGAAATGTCCATGGACCTGATGGGATTCAAACGCGAGGAATTCATCGAGTATCAACACATGCAATTTGCCGGTGTTGCCACATTTTTACAAGAAGCCCAGAACAGTAAGGTACAATTGTTTATTTAAATGCAACCGTTCAGGAGGATTAAAATGAGTGACGACGTTCAAGTAACAAAAGTTTTAGACCTAAAAGGATTGGCATGTCCCATGCCGGTCGTCAAAGTCAGCAAAGGAATTAAAGAAGTAGAGGTCGGCCAGATAATCGAGGCCCAAACCACTGATCCCGGTTCGATGAGCGATTTTCCGGCCTGGGCGGCTACCAGCGGCAACGAAATCGTGAAAACCGAACAGGAAGACAAGCTGATCAAGTTTTATATCAAACGACTGGTATAGACCTAACGTTAAATTGACTATTGAATATTGACGATTGAATATTTGTGGATGTCGCTTCGCTCCGTCAATTTAATCTCTATCAAGGCTCAATTCAGCGCAGATTGCTGCGATAAAATTTCTTTTGCAGCAGATGATACCTCGCGACTCGCTGCAAGGGGTTCGTTGATGGTTTTTCTGTATTTTATTCGCCCGAGGCGGACCTTAACTATTCTATATTCAATCGACGATATTCCATTTAAAGATCCAGACGCTATGTCTGGAATAGTAGCATCATTATTTGGCTGAAAATAAAAGAAGCATCAAGCCCCGTCCGGCGCCCATGGAAACAATCCCTATCTGCTAAGAGAAAATTTTCTCTGCAAACCTGGCGGCTTCGGGTGAAATTTTACTAAATATTACAGGAGGCAGCTTTGCAAACACTAATCTACTTTATTTTAGTGCCGATGGTGTACATTGCTTTTGCTGTTTTTTTTATCGGTACTACCATCCGGTTGATAAAGATATTCCGACAACCGAGACATCCCGCCACATTACAGATTTTTCCCGAGAAAAAACCAACGTGGCTGTGGGCCCTTCACGACACGTTCTTGTTCCCCAGCGTAAGACGGCACAAACCGGTTTTATGGGTTTTCCTGATGCTTTTCCACTTTGCGCTGTTGCTTCTTATTATCGGGCATCTGGAACTGTTGGGAGAGTTTGTAATATTCCAGATTATTCCCCATGACGTGTTTTTGGGCCAAGGGTATGTCGGCCTCATTCTCAGCCTGGCACTGCTCTATTTTTTGTTTCGGCGATTTGCATCGCCGGTCCGGGAACTGTCGGTGCCTGAAGACTATTATCTGCTAATTCTGCTGTTTCTGATCGTGCTCTTTGGCAGTGAGATGGATTGGGCCAGAAGGTGGTATGGCTACGAAGAGATGACGGTCGATGACTATCGGACCTATCTGCTGAGCCTGCTGTATTTAAAACCGGATTTGCCGGAGGCGGTTACAGACTACGGGCATTCCTTCATGCTGGTGCTGCATGTCTTTTTTGCCAATTTGTTTTTGCTGTTTTTCCCGTTCAGCCAGAGTATGCATTCATTTTTGTCATTGCCCATGAATAAATTGAGAAGAGGATAGCGACATGGATCAAAAAACTAGAGACGATTTGCTTCAACTGTTTCAAAGCAAATTGAATGAAGCGATGACCTTTTACCTGGAAACCTGCACCCGCTGCGGAGTTTGCACCGAAGCATGCCATGTTTACGCCTCCATGGGGCAAGTGAAATACATTGCTGCCTACCGGGCTGAGATCATTCGTCGCCTCTACAAAAAATACTTCAAAGTGCGGGGGAAGGTCTGGCCCTCTGTGGGTGAAGCCAAGGAATTGACCGAAATGGCCGTTGAAGAGCTTTTCGAGGCCGCTTATTCCTGTACCGGCTGCCGGCGCTGCATGGTCTACTGCCCCTTCGGCATCGACACCCAGATGATCATGTCGATTGCAAAGCTGCTGTTAATCGGTGCCAATGCCGAGCCGGAAATTTTGACGATGCTGGCAGACACTTCAATTACAAAGGGCAAATCGTTTGAGCTTTTCAAAGAAGGCTTTCTCGATGGTATTAAGCGACTCGAAGCGGACGTTGTTCTAAAATGGCAAATGGAAGCCGGGGAGACCGCCATTCCGGTGGATGTCGCGGGTGCCGATCTTCTCTATGTCGCCCTGGCCGGTGCCCATTCCATTATTCCGGCGGCGGCCGTTTTTAACGCCGCCGGGGAAAACTGGACCTTGAGCTTCTTCGAGGCGGTCAATTTCGGTGCCTTTGTGGGCGATCCGACTAAATCCAAGCTGATTTTAGATCGAATCGTCAATGAAGCCAAGCGGTTAAAAGTCAAGGAAGTTTGCATCTGCGAATGCGGTACTGCTTTCCGAGTCATGAAGCAGCTTTCCGGCAAGCAGCCGTTCAAGGTGACCTCTATTACCGAAGTGCATGCGCGATATCTGCGCGAAGGCCGCATCACGCTGGACAAAACCAGGCTCAACGGCGCGATCACCTATCACGACCCCTGCCAGATAGCCCGAAACGGCGGTGTGATGGATGAGCCGCGCTATATCCTTCAACACCTGACAAACGATTTTCGAGAAATGACACCGGATCCCAAATACAACTGGTGCTGTGGCGGTGGCGGCGGGCTGGTCGCCCTGGGAGAAGATACATTGGATTTCAGGATGAAGTCGTCCCGCGTCAAAGCGGATCAGGTCACGGCCACCGGTGCAACCGTTCTTACAACTGCCTGTGAGAACTGTCACACCCAGTTGAGCAATTTAAATGATCACTACAAAATGGGCGTCAAGGTAGAATTTTTAAGCTCCATTGTAGCGGATGCACTGCTGAGATAAAAAAGGACGTTGACGCTTTCAGTAGAGACAACGATCGTGACCTTTGGGAGGCCCGAGGTTCGATTCCGATCCATTAAAATGAACAATACGGCCCGCTGCCCTTGCATGGCAAGGGCAGGCGGGCCGTAGCTTGAAGCATTCCACCTTTCCTAACACTGGATGATATAATTCTTATCGAAGTCCCATCAATTCCGTTGCTGGACACACCTCGTTTTTATTCGCCCATTTTATGCCTTCACAATCTCCCTGATCACAGGCTTTTTTAAAATCATTGCAGGCCAGATCACTTTGATTCAGTTGATAGTAAACCAGTCCCCGGTTAAAATGAGCTTTTGGGTATCCCGATTCCAGTTGCAGACTTTGATTAAAATCCGTCAGTGCAAGCTGGTATTCGGCCAATTCATAATGGGAATTACCCCGATTATTAAAGGCTGCGACATAACCGGGATCCTGTTTGATTGCCCGGTCATAATCCTTGATCGCCTTTTGATACTGTTTTAAATCATAATAGGCCAGTCCCCGGTTATTATAAGCTTCCGCGGTATTTTGTTTTTGACTGATGGCATGACCCCAGTACTCGATGGCTTTAGCGGGATTTTTATATTTGCCATTCTGCCACAGCGCCAATGCTTTTTGGCTCCAGTCCTGATCTTGGTTTATCGTCTGATTTACCTGATTTTTCATGTTCGTGTTTGCTGATTTTTTTCTTTTAATCAGATTTTTTGACCAGTTAATTTTCTGAGAACCGGTTGATGATTTCTGCTCTCCAAATTTAAAGTCTGAATTGTCGGTAAATTTGGCAGCATAATTCATTAGTTCCATCGTTCCGCTGGCCACGATGACAGGTGCCAATACTATCGAGGTTACCGTGAAGACGCTCCACAGCACCATGACCTTGGTTAAAGCAAGCTCTTTGTGTTTGATCCAGCCCCAAATGAAGGCATAAATCCCGAAGATGAAGCCCAATATGCCCTTCAGTGCACCTTCATTTTTAAATAACTTGATCAGAACGATGAAAAAGAAAACGATGGACAGAATCTGCATGATTATAAATGCGATACCCAGGGCGAAAGTCATAATTATTCCCCTTAATTCGTTAGGTTATATCTGTATTGGTTCGAAGGATTAAGGTGAAATCCTTTTATTCAAATTGTTCAAGGTTTGCTATTGATGACACTCTCGCCAGGCTAAAATATTCCAAATGAGGCGAAGCGTTTATTCCATTATCGGCACTTATTGGAAAAGCTTTATTTATTTTTTGGGCTCGTCAGGATGGATAGGATGGTTTGGATTGCGAGGATAATTGGGATCATTGAGAGGGTTCCGACGAATCACGCTGGGCCGGCACCTCGTGGATTTCATTGCAGTCGATCATGACCGGCGATTTACTGAGCAGATGCGATTTAATCTGATTCTTTTCGTCCTCGTCCTCGTGCTCGTCCTCGAAATCAGAATTTTATAGGGGACTAAGGACGAGGACGACGACGACTGTTCTTTTTAGCCGTCCGGGATTTGTTATCCTTGATGTCATCGGAGCTTGGACTATCCCTTACAAAGGCTTGATAGTTTTCGCAACCGACCAGTCCCCTATCGGCCAGTTGTTGAAGGGCCCGGTTCAGCGCCGCTGAGCTCAGGCCCGTAGCCCATTGGAAATCCCGCCCATAGCTGGTCCCGTTTTCTTTCAAAAAAGCAAAAACGGCTTTTGAACCAATGTTCAATGATCGGGTGAAATCCAAGGCTGTTAAAATCGGAATTGGACATCGGGAGATTTAAGTGAAAGCTAATGGTTCAGCCACTAAGACACTCGGCTAGTCCCGAGACTACGCTCGGGAAAAGTGGCCCCGGAAGGGCAGCCAGCACGCTGATAATTTATATAGGTTTCAGGTGTCAGCCCAGCCGCCGGCCAAAAAAAACGGCCGGTCAAATCGAAAAAGAAACATGATGGTTCACCGCAGAGCTCGCAGCCTCCGGCCCATAGGGGCTATCCTACGCCCCGGTGGGAGAACGCTGAGAAAGGCCGAATAGCATAAAAAGTAGTTGTAAATTATCTCTGCGAGCTTTGCGTTCTCAGCGGTGAACTTAACTGTCACCAGAAAATTTCATACAAATGGCATCGAATTTCATGAAGTTTCACACGAGCGCCGCCGCTGGCCTGAAAAGCAGCCAGTCTGATCGGAAAAGAAACTTTGTAGTTTGAATCTGTGGTTTTTGATTGTGGGAGCGGTTTTTAACCACGATTGCCCGGGTTTATCGCGGCTGAAAGCCGCTCCCAATAGCCATTAATCACAGCTTAAAGGACATTGAATTAAATCTTCAGTTTCATAAGAGTATCTGACATCTCCTTTCCTGACACCCGACACCTGAAACCTTTGTTTTCTGACAACATGTTGTCAGAAAAAACCAGCTAATGGCCTAGTTCCGAAACTATGCTATTGGCTTCAGTTCGGGGTCAACTTGAGTTTCTGGCCGGGCTGAAGGGTCGCATTGGGATCCATATTGTTGTAATTTGCTAACTGGTCCAGTGTCAGACCGTATCGGCGGCTGATCCCCCACAGGGTTTCTTTCGGACGAACCTGATGGAATTTGGCTTTTGTTTCCTTTTGAACCGTTTTAGCCGGTCGCGGCGCTTGAGAGGATTTTTGATATAACACACTTAATTCTTTTATAATTTGATCGATTTGGGTCGTAACCGTCGAATTGAAGCGATCAAATCGCTCGCTGATTAAGTTCAAATTCTGTTCCTGTTTGCCGAGTCGTTCAAGGGCTTGGTCGATTGCGTCAAAGGATGCCAGTTTTATTTCCAGCTGCTCAATTTTTGCTTCGAGTGATTGCAGCTGTCTGTTGCCGACGGTATTTTTGGGGCCTGATAAAAAGACCACAAGAAGGATAACGATTAAAACTAACCCGGCACCGCCGATGGTTAAGGGTGTTAAATATTTTTTACGGAAAATATCTGAATGATCGTCGTAGTAATCCTCCTGGTTTAACTCCCGTTCATCTTCATCGTCATATTTGTCATTGATAACAAAATTTTCGTGGTTCTCAAATTTTGGGTCGACCATGATAGCAATACTTCCTTAATTTTATGGATTCGGGTTTGCGCCAAGTTTAATTAAATGCGTGTAAAGTTTTTGATAATCCTAATTGGAAATAAAGGCAACAGGAAATATTAGCCGGGTGTTTTATAACTATCGGTATTTTGCAGCTGCCAGCGAGCGACTGCCAGCAGAGCGGCCAGGGTCAGGAGAAAATACCAGGGAAACCAGCCGATTGATTTTATAAACACTAAATTTTCAATCCCCACGTGACTTAAATCGGGATAGGCGGCGGCAAGTTGCGGCCGTAGGAACACCAACAAAATTGAATATAATACGCCAATTAAACCATAGGCAAGATTGAATGACAAGCCCTTAAAACTCAATACCGTGGCCCGTTGGTGCGAGGCGGTGATACGATTCAAATAATGGCTCTGGAAAAAGCGGCCCATATACATCACCACGGAAAGCAGGGCCACCGGAAGCAACCCGATGATCGGCAAAAAAAATGTTATCCCGATCAGGCCGATGAGGCTGACGATGGCCATCACTGCCAAATTATAGGCCGGAGAGTGCCGAGTCACCATTTTGTATGCCAGCCAGGGGATTATCATACCCAGCATCGCTAATCCTGAGCCGATCAAACCGAAGGATGCCTCCGGCAGGTTAATGAGCCGGTAGTACTGGCTGCATAAGGTGACGACCATGCGAATACAGTTGTCAAACATAAGACCTGCAAGAA
Organism: uncultured delta proteobacterium; assembly: GCA_963765595.1. GTDB lineage: Bacteria > Desulfobacterota > Desulfobacteria > Desulfobacterales > JAFDCJ01 > JAFDCJ01. The sequence continues at coordinate 80,446 of CAVXXE010000036.1, read as the reverse complement.
TGATCACCAGGGCAAAGGGGGTTTTCAATATCCAGCCGCCTGCCTGAAGGGTTAATTTAAAGGCCTGGACTATCGATTGTCCGGAATGTTCTGATGGATCGCATTCGGGTTTAACCGCCGGCTTCTCTTCTTCAAGTTTCAGGGTGGTCAGCAGGGTCATGATGGCCATTATGAAGGTGAGATAAAGCGGAAAACGCAGGGTGATATCCTGGGTCAGATGTATATTCAGTCCCAGCGTATTTGCCAAGCGCTGCATCAGCGCCGGATCATAAACGGCGGCACCAAGACTCATGGCGCCGACGTAGGCTATGGATTGAATCCGCATTTGTTTTTCGAGTACCCGGGGCCAATCTCGAGCTTCGCCTTCTTGTTTCAGAGCATCGTATGCAATGGCCTCATCAGCCCCGCTGGCAGCTGCCTCGGCTGCTCCGCTCAAAACCCGGTTAACCAGAAATATTCCAAAGAGCAAATCGGGGTTACCCATAGGGACAAAACATAATAGCGCGATTTCAATCACCATCAATATCCCGGTTAGGACTAAAAGATTCCGACGGCCGATGGTATCGGCCAGTGCACCTGAAGGGACTTCCAGCAAAACAATGGATGCCGCCCAAGCGGCATTGAGCAGAGCAAATTGTTCGAGGGTCAGACCGAAATCTAAATACAGGATGGTGAAAACAGGATAATAAAATCGGGCGTTGAAAAATACGCGAAAGGCGATGAACAGGCGAACATTTCGAATCACAAACGGTGATTTCTTGTTGGACGTATCCACAGGTCCTTTTACGATCAATAAATTATCCTTTTTTTCTATCAATCACTTCCTCGGTGATACTCCGACCTTCATTTAGGTGCTTTTCGCCGGCTTCGTTTTTGTTCGTGATGGAGCCTGCAAGCACGCCTTCCAGCCAGATACTTGGAAAAATAAGCAAATCATAGAGATTGATCACAAATCTGCCGGTATAGTATCCAATGTTTCCGATCAAGCGGAGCACAAAGGAAAACAATCTGAGTACACCGGTGATGAGAATTCCCAGAACCGTGCGGAAAGACGACACAAAGGATTCCAGTGGTATCGCCGCAAACGCCAGAGCAAAGGGAAAGATAAAGCTCATAATGATTTGACCCATAGCGGGCATCATACCGCCCGACAGGCTCTGTTCAGCACCTGCTATTGACTGGCCGAATGTCCCTAAATCCCGGAAAATGCGATCACCCGCAAACACCAAGGCCGACTCGGTACCCGCCAGGATTGCCAACAGCGCGAAGGCGATCCAGATTATCCGGCGTCGCATTTTATCGTCCAGACTGCCGATGGTGGGAAAAAGACGCGTGATTCGCAGTGATTCCATTATAAACAAGCCCATGGTCAATTCAAACAGAATAAATATCAGCACGGCGACATCCGATGTTTTATAGAGCCCGATATAGCTTGAGCTGCCGATCATTTCCGACATGGGAGATGCAATTATATTGAAATTGATGAAGGCCCCGCCAAAAGCAATCAGCAGGAACAATCCGGAAATAAAAAACTGGGTCAGTGAAGAAGATGAAAGTAGCCTGGCGGCCTTATCCGTCTGCATACGAATTTGTTCATATTCATCCATATAGCGGTCAATACTTTTAGCCCGCCTGTTCAGGTTGCCGATGGCATTGCCGACATCATTGAGGGTCTTATCCACCTTACGCCAAACCGGCAGCATTTTCCTTAAGATTCCATAGCGTAAAGAATTAGATTTTCGGTAGTTGTCAATGGCTGACTTGTGTTGCTCCGTCAAGGTGCGGTTGATTTCCTCCAGCATATTGGCAACCATGGAATCGCCGGTATGTTTGATACCGGCAATCGATTCGATGATCGGCCGCCAGTTCGGTAATGACGGGGGAACATCCGCACTGGAGCTGTAGTCCTCATCCAGGCGGGTGGTGAGTTCCAGCAGCCGGCGCTGAAGATGCGGAAAACCTGCCAGATCTCTGACAACGGCTGAGTTGATGCGATCGAATTCCCTTTCCACCAACCGCTCGGCTTTCTCCAGGCCGGCGGCCATCAGAACTTCGCGGTTGCGCCGGGCCAGTTTTCCTTCGGCTGAAAGCACTGATGTCGCAGTCAGCCGCATGGCATTATGGACAATCTTGGCCAGGGAACCCACCGCGCGATGAAAAGGTTTGCGAGCGAAATAAAGTGCGGCCAGCAGCAAGACAATCCATATCATCATGGATAGGAAAGGGTTTGACGTAATACTCAACATATTGGCAATTGGCATGCCACCTCCGTTCAACCGGCTTACTCGGACTTTTTTATATTACCTTCGAAATTTTCAGGATTCTTGAAATACTTATCCGGGTCCTCCAGCAGGGCTTCCAGTCTGTAGCGGTAAAATCCGATACGGGCGATCTTATTTCTTTGAGATCCGAAGTATTCCAGCGGTTGTTCTTCAAGTTCAGCGATTTTCTGTTCAAGTTTTTCCTTTTCAGCGGCAATCTTTTCTGCCTGTGTAGGCGGTCGATTTATTTCCGCCTCTTCAGCTTGCAGCTTCTCTTCCAGTTGCTGTTTCTCATAATTTTCGTCTGTTTCTTTGATAAATTCTTGCACCTGTTCTTGCTCTGCTTCGGTCCGCTTTGTATCCGCTTCTTCATCGTGCCGGGATGTCTGAGATTTCGTTTGAACCTCGTAGTTTTCTGCGCTTTCAGGGGGGTGATCACTGTAATGCTTAACGCCCTTTTCATCGGTCCAAATATAAATCTCAGCCGCCAGGCTTGAAACACAAAAAAAGGTTATAACACCAAAAAAAGTTAAAACGGAAATGATTAGAATATTAAAGAATTTCATTAGCCCTCCTATTCCTTTTGTTCGACGAAGAATTTAAGCATATCATTTTTTAAATAAATTTTAATAGTTTACCAATGAAGTGTCAATATTATTTTTGTTTCTGATTCTCCTCAACTGCCACGAACAGCAGCATGCTAGCATTTTTCTCTTTCAAATTTTACCGGAAATGTTCCATTTGACACGACCCACCTTTTTATTCTAACATCAAAAACCCTGTTCTCTGGGCCTCCGGCTCAGAGAGCCAGGTCAGAGATAATAGGCCCTGACATGAAAACAATAAGAAGTATCGATGGAATTAAAAAGGAATTAAACCAATGAAACAACTCCTCAAAACCGTGTTCTACGACAAGCATGTCAATCTGGGTGCCAACATGGTCGAATTTGGCGGTTGGGATATGCCGGTGCAGTATGAATCCGGCATCGTGCAGGAGCATTTAAGTACCCGCAGGCAGGCGGGGCTGTTCGATGTCTCCCACATGGGCCGATTCATTATCGGCGGGGCCCATGCCCTTGATTTTCTCCAGTATGCCCTGACCAACAATGCCGCCGCCCTGGAAATCGAAGAGGGGCAATACACGATGATTCCCAATGAAAACGGCGGGGCCGTGGACGATGCTTACCTCTACCGCTTTGTTGAGGATGAATACCTGCTGGTCGTCAACGCCGCCAACCGTGAAAAGGATTGGGATCACTTGTTGGCGTTCAAGGATAAATTCGGCCCGGTGGTGATCGAAGATCGCACCATGGAAATGACGATGCTCAGTCTGCAGGGACCCCTATCTAAAAAAATTCTGTCCGGTCTGATGGATTCCGGGCGACTGCCGGAGCCTCTGAGAAACTACTTGAGCACCCTCTATATCGATGGGACTCGAGTTTTTGTTGCGCGTACCGGCTACACCGGCGAACCGATTTGTTTTGAGCTCTTCATCGACCGCAAGGATGCTTTAAAGGTATGGGATTTGCTGCTGGAAAAGGGTGCCGTGCCGGTGGGTCTGGGGGCACGCGATACCCTGAGGCTGGAAGCTGGATTGCCACTTTACGGTCACGAATTAGGTTTGGAACCGGATGGTGTGGAAATACCGATTTTTGCCTGTGATTTAGCCCGTTTTGCCGTCAGCTTTTCAGCGCTCAAGGGAGAATTTGTCGGAAAACAGCCTTTGGTGAGACAATTTGAGGCCTTAAAAAAGATCGTCGACAGGGACTATTCGCTCATAGAGGACCTTCCCTGCCTGATTCAGCCCATCGAACTGACTGGCAAAGGTGTTGCACGAGCCGGGGCCGGCGTGTATCGCGCACAAAAGAAGGTGGGATATGTTACCAGCGGCACCATGGTCCCATATTGGCAAACTGAAGGTGTCGGGCTTTCATCCATTCAGAGCGAAGATCGGAAAATGAGGGCCATCGGGCTGGCCATGATGGACAGCAATCTGGTTGAGGGAGACGAGATCGAAATAGACATCAGGGGTAAAAGAGTGGCGGCCGTGATTGTGCCATATCTTATTCGAAACGAAGCTCCGCCGTTTTGCTGGCCCATTAAAAGCGATCAGCAGCGGGAGGAAAAAAAGACGATCTGTGCCAGCGAAGAAATGACAGACAATGTCCGCGCACTGATTGAAAAGGCGGCTGCCAATACCCGCTGGCGGCAGGAGCAATGCATTAATTTGATTCCTTCGGAGCAGACCGCCTCAGCCATGGTTCGACGGCTATCCATCACGGATCCGGCGGCACGTTATGCCGAGCACAAACAGGTTAAGGCATTTAAAGAAGCGGATGTTTTCTACTACCAGGGCACGGATTTCATTTGTGAGGTCGAATATCTGCTGACGTGCGAAATGCAAAAGTATCTGGAATGCGCCGAGGTTGAAACGCGTGTGATATCGGGCCAGATGGCAAACACAGCGGTTTTCAGCGCCATGGTGGACTACCTGAACCGGGCCGATCGCAAGAGCGAACAGCGCAGAATTCGAAAAATAATGAACAACCATATCATCAAAGGAGGGCATCTGAGTGCGCAGCCCATGGGGGCATTGCGAGATTTTGTGATGCGGGATCCCAAACGGGAAAAGCCAGCGGTGATCAACTTCCCTGTATTGGCAGACAACCCATACAAAATCGATATGAAAGAGACCCGGGATCTGATTATCGAACACCGACCCGAGTTGATCATACTCGGCAAGAGTATGATCATTCAGCGTGAACCGGTGGCTGAAATCCGCGCAATTATCGATGAACTTGCGCTGGAGCTGTATGCTGATGTACGACATGGCCCATGTTTTGGGATTGATCGGGCCGTATTTTCAGCAACCTTTCAAAGAGGGCGCGGACATTGTGACCGGCTCTACTCACAAAACCTATTACGGCACACAGCGCGGAATTATCGCTGTCAATTGGACCGAAAACGACCTGCGCTATAAGTTCTGGGAGGCTATTCAGCGTCGGTCCTTTCCGGGATCCATGAGCAATCACCATCTGGGAACCCTGGTGGGGTTGCTCATGGCTGCATATGAGATGAACTATTTTAAAGACGAGTACCAGAAAAACGTCCTGGCCAACGCCAAAGCTTTTGCCCTGGCACTGAAGGATTGTGGTTTGGCTGTGGCGGGCGACCCGGAGGTATCCTATACCGAAACCCATCAGGTAATCATTGACGTGGGATATGCCCGGGGACCTGAATTTGCCCGGCGCCTGGAAAGCAACAATATTATCCTCAATTACCAGGCAGCTCCGGAAGAAGAAGGATTTACGGCAGCCGGGTCCCTGCGGACCGGGGTGCAGGAGATGACCCGCTTTGGGATGAGAGAAGATGATTTTAAAGAACTGGCTCAATACATAGCGGATGTCATTTTCAGGGATAGCAATGTTAAGCGGGAAGTCAGTTCCCTGCGCAAAAAATTTTTAGATATGCGGTACTGTTTTGCCGGCGGCGAATTTGAAGATCTGATGCAAACACTCCATAAATTGACATGATAAAAGGAGGCAGCAATGGGGCAGATCAGGATGACCGGAGAGATCCGCACGGACTATGATTGTGAAACCAGTGGTCTTCCTGCGGAAAGGTGGGCGGAAGCTGTTTTCAAGATCGGTGAAGAAGAGATTATCCTGGAAGTCAGTGTCGAAAAAGATGTTATCATCGGCATAATGGCCGGGGAAAATGCCTCATGGCGGGGTACACTTGAGGGGTTGAAAAAGACGCTCCGAGGCGACATCGAAGTAAAATAGGTGTATACACAATATCAGAATGAAATCCCTGTTTTCTGGATATCTCTGTTTCATGAAAAATAAAATAGACTGCGCAGCAACGCCACCATTTTTTCCGCCATCAACAGATGCCCCAATTTATTGGGGTGAAGACCGTCTTCTGAATAATATTTTGCCCGGACATTTCTATTTATGTCCAAAAAGGGGTGATGGAAATCAAGACAGGCAATGTCGCTTTCTTTGGCTGCAACAACCAACGCGTCTACCAGTTCGGATAGTTTGTTGAGGCATTTATCCCACCCGGCGATGGGTGACATCATATTTTGATGCCGGATGTTTTCCATGCACAGGGGTAAGGGCAGACCCACGAGCGGGACGATATTCCGATGCTGGGCCTGGCAGGCCATGGCGAATATATTGGCCAGAATCAAATTGATATCAAGATCCCACCATAAATCGTTGGTTCCACCCAGTATCACCACCATGTCAGGCTGACATCGAACCACGTCCTGGTTAAAACGGCCCAGCAGTCCGCCGCTGGTATCCCCGCCGATACCACTGTTGATGACGGTTACCTTAATATTGTTTTCAACCAGGTGCGGCCAGGTATAATTTTTTTCCAGATCGGAACCCTCGGTGAGGCTGTCACCATGGCATACAATTGTTCTCATAATTTTTCTTTCCACTTTGAAATAAGATCTTTGGCGAACTTGAACATTGGCTTGCGAATGTGAACCTTTAAGAGCAGGTTTCCAGGTTTGCCGCCACCTTTGCCGTCCTGGCCCATTGCCGTCAGTCGAATCTGCTGACCTTGGCGGACACCGGGGGGAATTTTTACCACCAGTTTTTTTGATTTATGGCGCAGATAATATGCATAAGGACCTCCATACAGCGCCTGCTGGGGATCCAGGTAAAGGTGGTCGTGAACATCGGTTCCATCTTCAGGCAATTGGAAACCGCTGATTTTTTGCAGCAAAAAGCGGGAAACTTTCCCGAAATTGCCACCCAACGGGAAATTTTCCTGTTGTTGATAGCCGGTCCCTGTGGCCGGTCTGCCGAAAAAATATCCCTTGGCCGAAAAGCCCGGCTTCTTAAACTCGAACTGACGGTATCCCCGGCCGTAAAATTCCTTGAAGATCTCGTTAGAGCCTCTCAACCCAAAATTCCTGGCCATTTCTTCAAAAATGTGATTGATGTCCGAACCGCTAAATATATCCTGTTCGGAATAATTATTTCTAAAATGCGAATAGGCCGAGGATCCGAATTGATTTTTCAGGGTATCATATTCGCGTTTTTTGGCTGAATTGGAGAGAACGGCATAAGCTTCATTGACCTTTTTCATCTCCTCGACCGCGCCCATGTTTTCCTTGTTGCGATCCGGATGGAACTTAAAGGCCAGCTGCCGATAGGCCTCTTTGATCTGCTTAGCCGTGGCGCTTTTATCCACTCCTAAAACTTGATAATAGTCCTCTTGCACCATTGTCTTGTATTTCCTTTTGTCCGTGCGAATTCATGGGATAAACAGTCATATGTTAAGGATAACCTACTATAAGTCAACGTTATTCGCGGGTGAGTTTGCTATCGGAAATCCTAATAAAGAAACAGGTGGACATCGAGCTCCGGGTCTAAAGCCAAATGAGGGAATTCCAGATCAGAGATGACCGTGCTTAGCAAATCCGGAAAGTACCAACCAGGCTTTGGCATCAAATTTTAATGCCGGATTCTCGCACAGCCGGGATGCCCGGGATGGGGAAATGAGCTCAACCTCGATGAATTCAGAACCGGTATTGCGGGCAGTGGAGGGATTGCCGTCGCATTCAACATACACCATGGCCACAGATTCATCGCTCATACCGGCAGAGGAATATATTGACGGACTGATTTCGGTAAACCGGATGACGTCCAACCCCGTTTCCTCTTTAAGCTCACGACGGGAGGCCTGCTCGATGGTTTCCCCTGCATCGATCAGACCGGCCGGGAAACCATATTCAAAATCCGCCAGCGGTATCCTGTACTCTCTGGTGATGACGATTTTATTTTCCTTTGAGTGCCAGGGAACAATGACCACGGCATCGGGTACCGCAAATTTATTAGTGATGCATTTGGGCTCTTTGGCGCGGGAGGCGACCTGCCAGGATCTGTTGCGACCGTTTTTATCGACATATGCAACTTCAAACAAATTCAGCCATTTTAAATCCGTGAGTTTCTGGGAGCTTCTGATTATCACCGACATGTCCTCTATGTTCTGTATTTATCAATATAATAAAGGGTTGCGCCTACAGGCGCAAACGAAAGAAATAAAATGTTGAGCAGTGGAATCAGAAAAAGAAGGCCGAAACCCAAATGAAAGGGAAGCGTGCGCATTAATAGCCGGAAACGTTCTTTGAAAGGTGCCATCCGCCGGGCAGGAATCAGATCCGTATTGTCCCAGGCAAGAAAAATAACCGCTGCCGCCGAAGATAAAATTGTTACAATCGGACCCAGGGGAGTCAGCCAGCTGAGTCCAATGAGCACTAAAGACAACAGGACGGGTAAGGTTGTCCGGGGGATTTCCTGTTTAATCAAAAATAAAAATTGCCGCCACCAGGGGATTTTATTCGTCTCCCGTATACTGCCCGTCACTGTTTTCTCGGTAATTCTAGACATCAGATCCATGATGAAGACACTGAAAAGAATTTGAGAAACCAGGTAAGACAAAACAATCGCACAGCCGACTAAAACTGCCGAAAGCATCCAGGAAAGCAGGTACCATAACCATATAAACCAGTGACTTTCAGGTTTATGCCACATGAGGTTTAAAATCTCTTGATGGTAAACCAGAATCAAACCGGCGGAGAGAATAGTGATGATGATCACCACCATAAATCGAATGATCCCTAACAAAAGCAGTTTAGGCGTTTTCAACCCCAAACTCAATCCTTGCAGGTTATATTTTATGCCGCTGAGCAAGTTCATTCGCTAAATTCCTGACCCGGATGAACGGAAATTGATTTAGGCATTAGTTTGTTCCGCTATATCAGCCTGTTATAACAAGAGACCGAATTAGAATAAATGTGACTGAGTAGAATTCATCATAAATGCCTACCGAAAGTGGCGATAATTGTCAATATGCATCCTGCTCAAGCAGGAAATTCGCGTTTTTGATCGGCGAGGATCTAAAGTATATCATTGTTTTTACCGATATTATCCTTAATTTACAAACGACGAAGTATTGGTAGCCGTCGGCGGGTACCATCATCAACCCCTTATATTATTCTGAAGCGACCGGGATACTCGAAACCGATGGGGTAATTTCGACAAAGATGACGCTATTTATTGTAACGAAACCATCTAAGTAAAATGGAAAAAGAATATGAACGCCAAAACGGCCTGAGTTGCGGCTCATGTGAGTCTCCTTACACGGAAAACCGCCGTGGCATCGATCGCAGGACGAATAACAAAGCGCGATTCAAATATTTGTTGTTCAATGGCCGCAGAGAGCGTTCCCGACGTGACGAAGACAGTGGAAAGGTGTTTATTTTCGACCGTTACAATCAGAAATTTTTTTTGGCCATAACAGTCATCCTGATACTGAGTGTTTTGGATGCCGTGTTAACTCTGACCGTAATTCAAAGGGGCGCCAAAGAGCTTAATCCGGTGATGGCATATTTTCTGGAACACGGAACGTCGACTTTCATCGTTGCCAAGTACATATTGACCAGCGTCGGGGTGCTCATTCTGTTGATTTTTAAAAATGTTTTTCTCACCAGATTAAAAATATATACTCATTCCCTTTTTCCCTGCGTGATTTTTGTTTTCATTACCGTAATCGCCTGGGAACTCTTTCTTATTTATTCTGCACCTTGAGATGACCATCGGATGCGGAGAATCGACAATCTTCAATCATTTGAAGATAGCAAAGATATCCCAACCCGATTTTTAGCCCCAAAATGAACAAAAATATTTCATAAGTTGCCCACCTCTTCCCAATGAATGGACGTTATTTCTTTTGAGCCGCGGTGATAGATCGTGACCTTTTGTGTGCTGAACCAATCCGGCAATACATGGAGTTCCCCGGCATCACGGTTCCGGTATCGATATTGCTGGTGAAAATGACCCATGAAAATGACATTGACGCCCTCTGCGAATCTGGCCAGCGCAAACTTTTCAATTTCCGCTTTGGGCAGCTGCAAACGGAACCTGGTATTCGTTTTTTTCAATCCTTGCTTGATTGATAATGTGATTTTCGGGCCGAAAGGTAAGTGGCAGATAATAAATTTTGATATTTTATTTTTAACCAGCTTCCTGAATGCCAGATAATTTTTATCTTTGCGATTGATCCGATCGCCGTGCACAAAAAGGACTCCGGTGGCATCCCGCAGCCAGGCATTCGTAGAACACCATGTAAAGTCCGATGCTCTTTCATTTGCCAGGTAATACTCATGGTTGCCCTCCATATAGCCGATGGTGCGATGGCTTTTCTGTCCACGGCACCAAGCGATAAAATCCCGCTGGATTTTCTCCTCATAGCGGGGCAGCGCGACCCACAGTTCAAATATGTCACCCAGAAAGATCAAATCCTGATTATTTTTCTCGAGGGATTCAAGCATCTTGAAAAAAATGGCATGATTTCCATTGGCTTTGCTGATGTGGGCATCCGTGATGATGATCATTTCATTTTAACCAGATGGCAGGGTTCTTCAGAGGATCTGGCCAGAAAACTAAAGCATTCAAACAAAACTTGACTTGCTCAAGATAGACGTTACTATATTAGACCTATATTGAGCGATCTTTTACTCGATCAACACCGAATTTATTGTGCATTACGCCGGAGGCTTTATCCGGCAATACAGTCAGAAAATTATCAAAAGGAGTTCTTGATGCCGATTTATGAGTACCAATGCAAAGCCTGCTGTCGCTGTTTTGAAGAACTGACCCTGTCCGCCAATGACCCGCCTCCGAAATGTCCCGATTGCGACTGTGCGGATGTGGAAAAGCTAATGTCAGCAGGCTGTTTCAGGCCTGCGGGGATAGCTACCGGTTCGGGTGGCTTCACCGCACCATCCTGCAAGCCGTCCGGCTGAGGAATTTGACCCTTCCTTAGGTTAAGGAATAAAAACACCTCAGTTTAAAATTGGTTAACTGGTATTACGGAACAACTAAAGTTCCAGACATTCCCCGGGCTTCATCACCGTCACTTTGGCTGCGGTCTCTTTTTCCACTCGTATGGCCCAAGCATGGGGATCCTGCTTGATCACTTCAAAAGTGTCGTAATGAATGGGAATCACCTGTCCGGGTTCGATGAGTTTTACGGCGCGCAGAGCGTCATCGGGCCCCATGGTGAAATTATCCCCGATGGGTAATATTGCCAGATCGATATTTTCCTCCCCGATGAGTTTCATGTCATAAAACAGCCCGGTATCGCAAGCGTGATAAATCTTTTTGCCCTCGATATAAAACAGGAAACCACAAGGGTTGCCTCCATAAGAGCCATCCGGCAGCGCCGATCCATGCTGGGCAATTGTCAGTTTAACCCGTCCCCAGGGGTAATCGAATCCGCCGCCGATATGCTGGGGGTGAACGTTATCCACTCCCTGGGCTGCTATCCAGTTCTGTATTTCAAAGTTTGAAATCACCATGGCTCCGGTTCGTTTGGCAATCGCGACACTGTCGCCGACATGGTCGCCGTGGCCGTGGGATATTAGAATATAATCGGTTTGGACCTCATCGGCTTTCACTGGAGACAGGGGGTTGCCAGTAATGAACGGGTCTACCAGCAGCCTGGCCTTATCGGTTTCAATCAGAAAACTGGCGTGACTGTACCATGTAATTTTTAGTGACATTTGAAACCTCCTTCTCTTACGTATCGTAGGGAAAAAGTCGTAATCGACTCAATTAAAACCCATATAACACAATATTCTGCTATCGAAAAGCGTTTGAATGAAGATTTAAAGGTTCTGGGTTCAGTCCAGCCGCAGGCTAAAAAAAAGGGCCGGTCCGATTGAAAAAGAAACTTAATTTCTAACGAATTCAACTATTCATTCAGCGCTGCAGGCTTTTCTTTCACCAGGTAAATAGACGGTAGGCTGAGGATTGTTACCGCACCCTTCACCAAAACATTGGCATAAAAGATCGACCAGACCACGTTATGCGGCAGTACAAATCCGAAAGCGACCCAACAGAAAATCAGGCTGTCAACGGGAATGCTGACGGCGTTGCTGGAAAGAACGCGCAGCCACTGATACCTTCTAGTGATGCGGCTTTGCCACAGGTGGTAAATTTCAGTGTCGAGGAGTTCACTGAAGACTTCGGCTATAATACTCGCGATGACAATTCGCCACACCGGCCCCAGGATTGCGGAAAACTCTTTTCCCAAACCCCAGGACGGGTCCTGGGGCAGCCAGGCAGTGAAATGAAAGAAAAGCGCCATGAAGAGATTAACGCCCGCCGCCAGAATAATCACGGTTCGGGCGGCGGTCTTCCCAAGGCGTTTGTGGATCAGATCCCGGATGGTGAATGTCAGAGGATAGATGAAAGTGCCGGCATCCATACTGAAGCCGGCAATCAGCGTTATTTTCAGGCTGGCAATATCAGACAGCAGTTGAGCCGCAACATAGATGGAAATGACAACAATCCCAGCGGTTGGAATCTGAGCAAGATGTTTCTGATCGGATGCCACGACCATTTATAAAATCATATAAATTTTTCTAATTTTGCATCCTTTTTCAGTTTATCAACATACTGCACTGCCTCTTTTTCAACTTTTTCCTGTTTCATGCGCTGGGTGATTTTGTCTTTGACATCAACATAGGCCAGGGTTTGTTCAGGCTTAATATCGTAAACTATAATTAAATGGTATCCAAAACGGGTTTCAACTATATCACTGACCTCATTGGGTTTTAAAGCCAGGGCCGCCTCTTCGAAAGGCTTGACCATCTGACCGCGTCTAAAATAACCTAAATCTCCGCCTTTGGTACTGCTGGGTCCTTCGGAGTATTCTTTGGCCAGTGCGGCAAAATCCCCACCGTCTTTCAATTTTTGCTGAACCGCTTCGATTTTTTTTCGAGCTTCCGCTTTTTGGGCTTCATCTGCCTTGGCATCGACTTTGATCAAAATGTGACTGGCCTTTATCTGCTCGGGCTGCTTAAACATTTGTGGATTCTGGTCATAGTACGCTTTGCTTTCTTCGTCGGTTATCACAACTTTGCTGGTGATCTGCTGATCAATCAGCTGCCTGATGGAAAGCCCGCGTTTAATCTGCGCTCTAACTTCATCTTCGGAGAGGTTCATCTTGCTTAAGGCATTTTTATATTCGGTCTCATTGGGAAATCGTTTTTTAATGCCCGCCAATTGATCGTCAACGGTCTGGTCGGTGACTTGAATTCCAACCTTCTGGCTCTGCTGGTAAAGGACTTCACGTTCAATCAGGCTGTTCAGAATATCCTTTTTCAATGCGGCCATTTGATCGTCTGACACCTTCTGTCCCTGTTGGGAAACCCGGTCGAGCTGGATATTTAATTCCTTGGTGTATTGTTCCATGGAAATGGCGACGCCATTTACCAGGGCGGCATTTTTTTCCGAAGTCTGTTTTTCCTGTGCCATGGCCGGGAGAAAAACCAGGGTCAAGCTGATAATGGCAGCGAATTGGCAGAGCATCTTTGAGTTTACAAACTTCATGGTCGTGAATCCTTTCAAGATTGAGGTAAAAAAAAGGACTCCATAGAGTCCATCCCTTTATTGTTTAAATACGGCACCGTGTGAACCGGATTGGGTTCACAATCAGGTTGAATCCATAATATTTTGTATTGGGTAAATATTTCACTAATTCTAACACAGAATATATTTATTTCAATGAAGAATTTTTAAAGAGATTGCATGCCGGCTTTTCTTAACAGCAGATTCCATTCACGATCAACCATTTTCTGAATCTGATCGATATCCGGGTCTGTTAGATGGTGAAACCTGCCCTGAAGGGTGAGGTATTCTTTAACCTTGCGATCTCCTTTGAAATTCAGAGCGTAGTTAATGCCGTCTTCTACCTCATACAACGGGAATGCATTGGTTTGAACCGCCAGGCGGGCGATTTTAACCGACATTTCAGATCCGATTCGCCAACCTGTGGGGCAGGTGGCCAGGACGTGAATGAATCTAGAACCCCCTTTTAATTTTCTCGCTTTGCCAAACTTTCGCAGCATGTCTTCAGGGTAACCGATGCTGGCAGTGGCGGCATAGGGGATGCGGTGGGCGGCCAGCGCTTCCACAATATTTTTTTTCCCGGTCTTTTTCCATTTTTCAGCGGGTGTGGTGGTTGTTCGCGTACCGTAAGGCGTAGCGGAGGAGCGTTGAACGCCGGTGTTCATGTAAGCTTCATTGTCATAGCAGACGAAAATGCAATCTTCGTTGCGCTCCACGGCACCGCTCAGGGACTGAAAGCCGATATCGAAAGTCCCACCGTCACCCGCCCAGGAAAGGACTGTGGTTTCGGTGTCGCCACGCATGTCTAGAGCCGCCCGCAAACCGCTGGCAGCTGCTCCGGCAGTGGCAAAAGCCGTGTGCAGAATGGGTACTTTCAGGGCGCTCTGGGGGTAAGGGCCGGCGATCACACCCCAACAGCAGGCCGGGATGACCACCATGGTTTTTTCACCCAAAGCCTGTAAAGCAAATTTCATGGCAATGGTGGCCCCGCAACCGGGACAGCCCAAATGCCCCGGGTTCATCAGATCGTTATACTTTAGTTGCGCCATGTTCCAACAATTTCCTGATTCAGTCCGATCCAGACACTTTCCTGTTTCGGGGTCGGTTTTGTTTTGGTTTCATTGTAGATTTCAACCAGGGTGTTCGGTGTTATATCGCGCCCGCCCAAACCGGCGACATAACTGAATATCCGGGGAGGTCTATCGAGGTTGCACAGGGCGGCCCGAATTTCTTGGGCAAAGATTCCGCCGGCACCAAAAGAGATATTTCTGTCAATCACAGCGATTTTTTTGGCGGCGCCAAGATGCCGGCAAATGAGATTGCTGGGAAACGGTCGAAACAACTTGAGTTTGAAGAGGCCGACTTTTTCACCGCGGGATCTGAGATCGGCCAGGACCTGACGACAGGTGCCGGTTACCGTACCGGTGGTGACCATGATGATGTCGGCGTCCCGGCATCGGATGGCTTCGACCGGGCCGTGGGTTCTATTAAAAACCGCTGCAAATTCCTTTTCTATCTTTTCTAAACAATCCTGGGCGCTTTCCATGGCCAGCTGGGTGTTGTAACGCATTTCCATATAGGCCGCGGGTGTGACCAGTTGATTGAGGGCACCGGGGTTGGCGGTGTCCATTTTTATGCGGGGGGAGAGGCGAGGCAAAAAGCGATCCACCAGTTGCTGGTCCGGAATGTCAATGGGTTCAAAGGTGTGGGAAAGGTAGAAAGCATCCAAGATCACCATGACCGGCAGGTTAAGTTCTTCGGCCAGACGAAAGGCCTGCAGGGTGGTGTCGAGAACCTCCTGGCCGTCTTCACAGTAAAGCTGTATCCAGCCGGTGTCTCGCTGGGCCAGGCTATCGGTTTGATCCGTCCAAATGTTCCATCCCGGTCCGAGCGCCCGGTTGACTTCGGCCATGACTATGGGAAGCCGGGCTGCCGACGCCCAGTGCAGCAACTCATGCATGTATGCCAGCCCGTGAGAAGAAGATGCCGTAAAAGCCCGGGCGCCGCCGCTGGCAGCCCCGATCACGGCCGCCATGGCCGAATGCTCGCTTTCCACATTAATGAAGCGGGCATCCAAGGTCCCATTCGAACAATACCCGGATAATGCCTCAACAATATGGGTTTGGGGCGTGATCGGATAGGCGGCAATCACCTGGACTCTTGCCAGGCGGGCGGCTTCCGACACCGCCTGGCTGCCTTCTATAACCTTCTTCATTTTATCTCCTCCTCCAGCGCCATGGCGTTGCGGGGGCATTCGGTGGCGCACACGCCGCATCCCTTGCAGTAATCCATGTTGATCCTGCGTTTTGTTTTATCTACAATTACCGCCATTTCAGGGCAGTATAGACGACAAAAATCACAAGCATTGCAGATGCCGCAGTTGAAACAGCGGGCGGCTTCTTTTTTAGCGGCGTCGCTTGCATATGTGGCGCTGATTTCCTCAAATGACCGGATGCTCAGGTGGGCATTCAAGTCGGCTGGGATCACCCTGGGGGCAGACTGGAAATAGTCGCTGACAATTTCGTCATAGCCGACAATATGAGCGTTGCGGTATTTGCGATCCTGATCCAGGTAAGTGTCTACGGAAAGTGCCGGTCCGGCACCTACTCGGCAGGCGGCCAAACGTTTTTCAACGGCATCCAGACCTTTTTCAAAATACGTATCCAGGGCCATGGCCGCTTGTTTTCCCGATGCGACGGCGTCGGTGACACTCTTATCCGGGGTGGTCAGATCCCCGCCGAGAACGACGGGTATTTTCTGCTCAATGAGTCGGCAGTGTCTCAAGTCCAGGGAATTGGGCTCATTCGCGTTTAGAGATTGCCAGATGGGTTCGGCTTTGGCACCAATGGCAACAAATATGTTTTGAACGTCTATGGTTTCTGTTTTTTCACCATCCGGCACGACACAAGCCCGGCCGGCGATTTTCTTTTTGCCGACTTTCATTTGCTGTAAGGTAAGTCTGAAATCGGGAAGGGAAGAAGATCTATTGCTACTGTTTTTCTGAATGCGGATGGGGGTGACAAGCTCCATAATTTTTACCCCTTCCTTTACGGCCATGGCTGCCTCCGGTTCAAATGCCGGCATATCTTCCAGGCGGCGGCGATACACAATTAGTACAGAGACGCCCCGGCGAACGAGTGAACGCGCGACATCAATGGCGGTGTTACCGCCACCGACAATCGCGGCCGTTCTACCTAAAGACGGGTTTTCTGCCGGATGCGGATTGCGAAGAAATTCCAACCCATCCCGGGCCAGGTCGCCACCCTGAATTTTAAGCGTAATGGACCGCTCATAGCCGCAAGCGACAAAAAGCGCCTTATATTCACTGCGGATTTTTTCAAGCAGGTTCTCAGTTACCGGCGTTTCGCAGTGAATGGTCACCCCTAAATCCTTAATCCGGCTAATTTCTTTGTCGAGGATATCACGCGGCAGGCGATATGCCGGAATTCCCCAACGCAGCAAGCCACCGGGTTCGGAACGGGCTTCAAACACTTCACACCCATAACCCAGGCGTGTCAGAAAATAGGCTGCCGCCAGACCGGCCGGGCCTGCCCCGGCAATCGCCACTTTTTTCCCTTTGGCCGGTTTTATATTGAAATCCGCTTTGCTGCCATCTGAGACGGCGGTATCGCCAAGAAATCGTTCCAGCTGATGAATGGCAATGGGTTCGTCCATATCGGCACGGTTGCAGGCGTTTTCACAGGGGTGAAAACAGACCCGTCCACAGATTGCCGGAAACGGGTTTTCCTTTAAAATCGTTTGCCAAGCATCCTTCAACAGTCCCCATGACGTCAGCATTTCGATTCGGGCGATATCCTGGCCCAGCGGGCAGGCCGCGCTGCACGGGGCGGTTTTTTCAACAAATTTGGGAAGGAAAAAGCGCCAGGAGCCGGTTTTGTTAACCATAGTTGAAGTGCTGGAGTGAGGGATGAACAAGGGTATCTGGTTAATAGATGAATCGTTCATTTTTCTCTCGCTGTGACTTCGGGATTTCAGTGGTTTAACCTAAACTGAACCTCTCAACCTACTTCAGGTAACAATTCCAATAAGCCGCACCTTTTCGTAGGCATCTTTTGAGGCCGTAATATTCTGCGCCGGATTGGCGGCGATATCTTCCTTGATGGCATCGAAAATCATGTCCAGCGGCGGGATCTCCAACATGCGGGTGAACGCACCGACCATGGCCGTATTGATAATTGGATGGGTGGGTGTGCCTAGTCGGTTGCGGATGGCAATGCCGGTGGCGTCCACCCATGCCAGGTGAAAACCGGAGAAGACATTTAGATTTTCAGGTTGTCGCGAGGCGTTTACCAGCACCCATCCACCCGGTTTAAGCCCTGCGGTAACATCCACTGATTCAAGCAGTTTAACATCCTGAACCACCACGTGATCCGGGGTGTAGACATTGCTGCGAATCAGGATTTTTTCCTTGTCCAGCCGCAAATAGGCTTCCACCGGAGCGCCCCGCCTTTCCACGCCGAAGACCGGAAAGCTCTGAACCCAATAGCCGGCATTGAAAAAGGCTTTGGCCAACAATATTGAGGCCACCACCGTTCCCTGTCCACCACGGCCGTGAAAACGTATTTCCTGCATGATAGTGTATGCGAGTCTCTACAATTTATTGAAATTACATCTCTTTTTTTCCAATCTCCACCTTTGACGCTCCGCCTGTGGTGGATTAATCCTCAACAAACTCACCGTTTTCGATTTGTCTGGATTTCAGATTTTTCCCACTGTCGAACTGCATTTTCACGCGGATCCGATTTTTGCAGCCAACCCCGAAAATTTCTTTTTGAAAAGAATAGGTTACACTACCGTTCTTTTCAAAATTTTGCATCAGTTCCCAGGATTTATTTATAAATAGGTGAAATTGTTCGCGGCATTCATTGCAGCGCACGTTTAAGAAAAAGCCGTCTGATGAGGATTTGGAAGCGTCTTTTCTGAAAATTTTAGCGGCCAGCTTTTTGAACATCGCAAAGCCTCCATTAAAAATAAGCGTAAGGCTATTTAGCAGGATTCTTGCCCTTTTTTTTTATTAGGTCACGAATTTAATTTAATGTCAAGGAAGAGCTCATTGGACGGCCGGATTTTAAAAATCGGATTTTTTGTAATGAATCTTTCGTTTTAATCGACTCAATGATGCTAAAATTATACAAAGCAGGCGGCCGGCTTGTTAGGGCCTCGGAAATAAATCAAACAATTATGAATTCGGATCGCCTGGCCGGATTGTCTGAATGCCGCCATTGGGGTTAAATTTGACAAAGTCGTCAACTATACCTACTCTCACTTAACTTAAAAAATTACAGTCAATTTTTCCATAAAACTTTTAGCTTTGATCGAGAACTCACCGAAGGACTCAGGAGAAGAGGTAATGTCATTAAAAGAGCTGTTTCGTTTTCCGGCATCCCGGCTGTCTCGCCGCATCGCATTTTGGGTTTTTATCAGCGTCATCGTGATCGAAACCCTGATTTTTATTCCTTCATATAAAAACTATGAAATAGAACTTCTGTCACAATTAAAAGAAATTTCTGCAGCACGGGTGGCTTTGATAATGAAGATCGCCAAACCGGATGCCTCGGACAGCGAACTTTTCCAGCACGTTAAAGAGCTCCAGGATAACAAGCTGGTTGTCGGCGGGGTACTTTACAGATCCAATGGAGAAAAAGTCGGTGCTTTTGGCGAAACGCCTGAATTGCTGATTGACAATGTCCAACCTGCCGGGATGACCTTCCTCTTGAACGGGGACGGGTCCTACTATGACATCGCCTGTTCACCGGTGGAGCTTGGAAGAGACTATCGGTTGATCTTACGCCATGATTCATCTTCTGTAAAGCAGCGCCTGCTTGCCTTTTTTTTGCGAATTGCCGGGCTGGTGGTGATCATTTCGTTCGTTGTTACAGTAGGCACCTGGCTCACTCTGCGATGGATCGTGGTTAATCCTATCCTGGATTTGAGGCATGATCTCATTCGAGCCGGTGATTCATTGAGCAAAGATAATCAAACCCCTGACTTTTATTCGGCTAAGGTTCACCGCAACGATGAGTTGGGTGAAGTGATCGGTGCGTTTCGCCAGATGTACCGGCAGATATCCGATGCAATCAACGAACGACAAAAAGCAGAGGAGGCACTGCTGGAAAGTTTTCAGCAGGTTGAAGCCTACTCCCAGGTACTCAACAACGAGCTGGAAAATGGCCGGCACATACAGATTAATTTTTTACCCAATCCATTGCTGCAAATGCCGGGTTGGGAAACCGCCGCGTTTTTCAAGCCGGCCCGTCAGGTGGCCGGTGATTTCTATGATATCTTCCAGCTTCCCGGAGGCAGCATCGGCTTTGTGGTCGCCGACGTGTGTGACAAAGGTGTGGGGGCGGCGCTGTTTATGGCGCTATTTCGCAGCCTGATCCGCGTGTTTTCGGGTCAAACTTCCCTGGATGGATTGCCGCTTACCTGCAGTGACACCCTCATTGATGAGCCTGACCGGTTGGCGGACAGCTCATCTTCGGATCCGACCCACATCACAGCCCTGAAGGCCGTTAAACTCACCAACAATTATATCGCTTTAAATCACGGTGATCTTGCCATGTTTGCCACGTTGTTTTTCGGAATACTGGATCCGGATTCCGGCTCGCTGAGTTATATCAACGGGGGGCATGAACCGCTATTTATTGTGGGGCCCGCTGGAGGTGTAAAAGAGCGTCTTTCTTTCACGGGGCCGGCCGTTGGCATCGAGCCGGAAATCGATTTTAGGATTCAGCAGACTCATATGGAGTCGGGAGACATTTTGTTGGGATACACCGATGGTGTGACAGAGGCCATTGCATCAGACGGTGAGTTTTTCACCATGGATCGTTTGGTGTCGATTTTAGAAACACCGGCATCCACAGCCACCGAATTGCTTGATCGAATTGCAGGCAGCCTTCAGGAGTACGTTGGTGGGGCCGACCAGTTCGACGATATCACCCTGTTGGCCATCAGAAGGATCCCCTGATTTTTTAATCCGTTAAATGTTTAGATATTATGCGGCACGGCAACTGGTCTGGCTGCAGGGGGAATAAAAATATGAACAACTGGATACCATTTACCGACGGAGAATATCTGGTGGACAAGGCTTTGCTCGTTGCCGGCGAAGACAGTGCGGTTTCTGTTGAAGATGTCATTGTCGAAGTCTATTCCGACAAGCGCGGGCAGCGATTCTTAAGAGGACGGGGACGTGTTCGCAACGTCCTAATGGTCGAACTTCTTGAAGACAGTGACGATCTGGACCTGCTGCTGGATTTTGGAGAGGAATTCAAATTTCTGCTCAAGGTACCAAATCTTCAAGTTGGCAAAGTTTTTTCGCCGGATGTCAAATCAGCTCTGCAGTTTACCCCCAAACTTCCCTGGCATCAAATTCAACAAACCGAATTTAGAGACATATTGTCCAGGCTCCGGATTCTTTCCGATTGAATCAATTCGATCTAAGGCTGCACGACCGGGCAGCTCATTATTTAACGGATTACCGGCGTCTTTCAGTTAAGCTTATAACGATTTTAGAATCTCATGCTTCGCTCGGTTATATTCTTCGGATGTAATCAGGTTTTTCTCATACATCCGAGCAAGTTCGGTAAGCTCCCGGATACGGACGGTTTCAGGATCTTCCAGTTGAAACCTTGCTTCAGACGAGAGATTGTCAATAGCTTTCAGGTCATCGGGCTGGCCAAATTTAAGAGACGCCAGCCCGCTGAGAAAGCTGACCTCAAAACTCCTACCCTGAAAAAGGGGAGAATTTTCAATATCTTGGAACATTTTCTTTCCTTTAGACTTGATGCGCCGGTATATAAAAAAACCAGACAGCATGAGAAGACCTGTTGCTCCCAGAAAGACCCATAACATATACTGAGTGACACCCCGCAAGAAAATGACCATTAACACCAAACCGGCAATGATCAACAGGTGAAGAAATAAAATAATATGGGTCATTATTACAGCTTTAAACAGATTCTCACCTTGATTTTTGTTTTTGTTCGCCATGGTCCTGCCTGCATTCGAAACAACAGATCCGCATTGACCAAACGGGTGTCATGTTTACAAACGGTAAGGTCAAATCAAAGCAAGTCAACAAACCTTGCAGCCATCCGGCCGATGGAAGGGGATTCAGCGGGGTTAAAACGAGTTCGTTGGCTTCGCTCACAATTGGAATAAATTATAAAAATTCCGATACATTTAATTAGCTACCATTCACTGGAGAGCTTCCGTGCTACCGTGCGCCAATTCGTATTTATTTTTGCTGCTGCGTCCAGGCCAATATCCAGATGAGTTTCCATGTATTCCGAATAGATTTTGTTATGCAGCCTTTTATCCTTGATGCCCTTTTTCTGCAGGGGCATGTCGGAGACCAGCATGATCGATCCTATCGGCACTTCGTAGCGGTAAGCCACCGAAAAAAGAGTTGCCAGTTCCATCTCGATGGCGAGGATTCTTTGTCTCCTTAGATAATTGATGAATTCTTCATCAAATTCCCACAGCCGCCTGTCGGTGGTGTAGACGATGCCGAACCGGGGGGTGAGGCCGATTTTGCGAACGGCTCCGATACAATACAGATTAACCGATGAGGCCGGTATGGCGGGAAACTCATGCGGCAGATAGTGTCGGCTGGTGCCTTCGCCGCGGATGGCGGCGGAAGGAACCAAAAAATCCCCCACTTCAAGGATGTCGTCGATCCCACCGCACATACCCAGCATAATGACGGATTTGAGATTATCGAGATATGCAAGGCAGTTGATGATAAGAGCCGCCTGGGGCGAGCCGATACCAAAATCGATCAGGGTACAGTTCAATTCCTTGGCATTGACGATTCGGAAATTGCCTTCTGCGGACTTGCCTTTGGTTTTCTCTTTAAAGCGCTTGATATACTGTCTGAAATTGGTAATCAGCACATGATCACAAAAATCTTCAAGTTTACTGTTCGTATACCTTTCCAATGTTTGTCTGATGTATTCGTGTTCCTTGAGCGACATCCAATTTTCCTTCTAAAACCCAAAGACATCCATTTGTCTTTCCAATTTGAAGTTTTTATTGTCCTCTTGCCGGGTGCGATCGTCTATCGAAAAAGCATCTGCCGGTATTTGCGGAAATAATTCCCGTTGCGTCTGATTAACCTTTCTCGCAAGTGGCGTGTAATAAAAAGCCAGTTTCATTTTACCTTCTTTTTCATATAGCTTTAGCTTTATCCTGATATCCGCTTGTTTCCAAGAGAAAATCGTCTGCTGATTTTGGGTCTTCAGTATCGTTATGGGCGATCCGAATTTTTGGGTTAGATGGTCTTTGGCCCGACTGAACGTCTTAATTGATTCTACCGCTATATATGCAGCAAAAAATTTATCCTTGAAAAACCCAAAAATAACATTGGCTGAGTCGACGCCGAATATGGTGTAAGATTTTTGGGGGGTCCTATAATAACTGACATCTCCCTTCCGGGAAACTTTTTTCAATCCCGTCAGCTCTGAGATATGGGCCCCCCAGTTAGTTCCCAAAAAATCTTCCTGTAAATCAGCCCCATGTAAAACACCGGTGCTGATAATCATGAAGACCAAACCATAAATAATTTGCTTGAATCTTTCCATTGTATTTTCCTGGCTTGAGCTCTGACCCAACCCCAAGGTTGCATAAACAACAGAGCAAAGAATAGCTAACGGTTCGTTATTATAGTCGATATCAAGGTGAGCGCATTATTTTCCGGAAATCCCTATTAGCGAATTCAGAGGATGGGACCATTCCTGCCATGTTGTTTACCCGCCGGCGCTTACAACCTTAGGGTCAATTGGGATGATACTTAAGCCTTATTTCTCTTAGTTTTGCTAAATAATCTTGCTGATGGACTAAACCGGTTTGATTTTCGATTTCCATCAATGAAGATCTTATATAAGGCCTGATATCGATACCTTTTGAATTTAGCTCTTCATCGTTGGCTTTGTCCAGAATAAGGACACAGTAGTATGTCGTTAAGGTTCTTACCTTGGGATCCCTTCGCAATAAATAACTTCTTCCCCCCAAGGTATTCAAAATAAAGCCTGCGTATTCATACATGTTCTCTATTGAAGGGCGGCCCTGCAACCTGGATTGCCCATTGTCGTCCGTGGTAAACCAAAAATAAAAGGTTCGCATGACCGATTCAATTACTTCGGACTCGTTTTGCAGCATTTGTTTGATGAGCAGAACTCTTTTTTTTCCCATGACCCGATAAAAATGAGCCACATTGCGAACGATATTATAAAGCGAGGACATCTCACCGGTGACTATCGGCAGTGTTGATGACAATTTTGTGATGGCAATTTGATACTGGCGATAGGTCCCCTTTTCAAGTCGGTACGATCGAACATATTCCTGGTCATCCATATAGCTGAAAAATGCCATAATTTGGCCTTCAACCTCAGCAAAGTCAGGCTGTGTTTTGCCCTCTAATTGCTGCGTTACTTCTTCAACTTCCTGTTGTTCCTTTCCGAAAACCTGTGCCAATTTGTCTTGCGAAACGCTTTGCCCTTTGGCCAGCGCCAACTCTTGCTGGAGAGCGGCGATCTCCTGCTTCATTTGATCCGTTTTGTCCTGCCAGATCTTTTTCTCCTGCTTAACGGTTGTTTCAAGTTTGCTCGCATGCCAGCCGGCAAACTTGCTGTAAATGAAAAAGGCGCTCGCTACAATTACTACAATGGCAACGATTATTTTAGCCGATCTATCCATTATTTGACTGTGGTCAGTCCCGAAATATCGGGATAGTTTTGCTGGTTCTGGGAAAAATGTATGTTTTGAAACCACCCTAGTCGCTTGTAATAAAGCAGAAATGATCTTAAAAGGCAATAGTGAATGAGGAAGGGGCAAATTTTAATACATCGCTGAAATTGACTTGAGATTCAAGCGCAAGATTTATTATCGGTTTTTCTTTCAGGAAGGATATCGAGATCAATGTCGACATTTTTTTCTGTAAGATGCTCAGAGTAGGAGAACTGCCGATTCCCGAACTGCGGACGTTTTTAGCAAACATGCAGGCATGATTTTCCACAAGTAAAGATCGTTCTTCCTGCATGCGAAAATGAGTTGCCATTTCATGAAAATCCGACAAATTGCACCCCCTGTGGTGTTGTTAAATGGTAAAAGGTATTAATTTGCCTGAACAATATCGTTTGTCTTAAGGTCCATTTCCAGTTTTTTCGAGTCTTTAAAAGGGCAACGCAAAAAACATGCACAATATTAAATTTGATTTATATTATATATAAAATCGATTAGTTAAAAAATAGACCGGCAGCCTTTGCATACCATATAGGCAAAAAAGCACCCAAGTATTGGGTAATTTAGTTCACAACATGGATAAGATGCGCGCTTGATGATTGTGATGGCGCTGTTGATTCAGAAAATTCAGGCAGGAGCTCTTTGACTTATTCCACCACCATTGAAGGTTTAAACTTGATTGGCGCTTTGAAAAACGGAATTTTCATATCGCTTCAAATGGCCGGTCCGGGTTAGGCTAATTTCGGCGGCGTTTCCGCGGCTCCTTCCAGCGGTGTTTTCCCATTTCTTCCACATAGCTTACTGCCTGAAGCACTGCATTCAAGCTGAATGGGGGTATTTCTTGATTTGCTCCGACATAATCGGACAGATATTTTTCCGAGCAAGTCCGCAGCCCTTTGCGCCTGCACACCAGATAGGCAACACATCCGGCCTCAATTTCTTCACCGCTGATATTTAAATCCTCTCTTTCCGGCCACCATGCATAGCGGTCAATTCCCAGATGGCCGCAAAAGATGTGTCCAAGCTCATGGGCGAGGAATGAATATCTTTCTTCCAGGCTATGGGCCCTATTCAGATGGACTAGATAGCTGGTGTCTTTTTGAATTTTTAAATCCTGATACTGTTTTCGCAGCGCGGGCGTGATTCGGTCAGTGGTGCCTTTCGCATCGTGGCGCAGCGATGTTTCACAAACGGCAATCCCCTGAAAAGAGCAGTTCTGCTGTGTATTCGAATAAACTTTATCGGACAACTGAGTCCCGATTTCAACCGACTTCAGCAAGTCCGGGGGAATCGGGGATCCCTCTGTATGCCGGATATCAAAAACAAAGCGGATTGGGGCCATGGGTGCCAAGATTACCAGAGGACGGGCATTTTGCCCGGGTTGTCTTCTAAACTTTTTTGCCCAGGTGCGAGCTGTTGCAACATAGGTGGCAGAAGAATCTTGAATGTATAACAATAGACCGTTAAAGGCGGAATAATTCGGAAAGCGGGCGATAAAGTCCAGGAGTTCCATGAAATTCCGGCTGTTTCGCAAGCGGGTGCTGGCTGTAAACACTTCGTCTACCGGGTTGAGTACGACTTCAAGATCGGCGAATCTTTTTTCCTGCAGACGATTTAGCATCTCCAACGGACTGTTCGGGAATAGGCTCAACTGCTGGGTCATTATGCGGCCTCTCCATAACCACGAATTATTCGAATTTGACTCAATGTTCCCGCGCTCAGGCTTCAACTTTTGGCAGACAGGGGTACCCGTTTGCCCCCAATTTCTATCGTTGTCTTGGAATAGGTGAGTTTTTTCATTACTTCATATTCTCAAAAAGATGGGCGGTGTGGTTTCTGTACTGCTGCGCTACTTCTTTGTTGTAGACCACAAACATATCCGCGTCCATAGCGGTAATGTGTCTGTTCGGCCGGCTGAAGATCTGAAATGTTCGATTAATGATCTCATCTGCTGAAATGATGTGTTGGTTGTAACCGGTTATATAATTCAGATCGACCCGACGTTCCGATTTGCCCCATGTCAGCGTTCTTAAATAATCTCTGATGTCATCGATTTTTTCCTTCATCACCCGCGCCGGCGTTTTGGAGAAGTCCTGATTAAAGGCATTGAAATAAATATTGGCAGGGAAAATGGGTTGCATCGAAAGCATATTTTCGTACGATTCTTCAGCCTGCTTATAGGCGGCACTTTTTATTTTTCGGCTGACAAAGCCGTCTTTTAGATCGGAGGTGTCTATTTTACGAGGTGTGCCAAATTTTATGGACAGATTACTCTTGTTTTTGTCACAGTAAAATTCTTTCACGATATAACCCAGATCCTTTAAATAAATATCCCTTTTACTTTCTCCGGACTCATAAAGCCGGGTTAATTCACCAAAGTGCTCATCTTCCAGAACCCTTTCATAGGCAATGTTTACATCGACAACATAGACCTCTACGTCAGCCCGCAGGGCGGCCTCGATGTCCATTTGAAATGGAAGATGATGAAACCCGTCAGTTCTGCCGGTATAACTTCTGCCGGTCTTGGTGCCGTCTTTTTTTAAAAGTTCCAGCAAGCCCAGCTTAATGGAGGAGTATCCGGGAAATGTAACATACATTTCTTTTTCTTCCACCAGGCGGTACCGATAGGCGCGGGTTAGCGAAATAATTTCTTTTCTACCGATCGCTATTTCGCTGCCGTCGGGTTGCTTGATGTTTAAAGGTTCCCGGAATACCTTAAATGCGCCTCTGGTGGTAAGGTATCGGCCAATACTCATCCGATGGTTTTTAACGAAGCCTTTAAATTGCTTCATTACAAATTTCGGGAGCAGATCGTGGAAAATATCGATATCATCGATAAACAAATTTGCGCCGCCCTCCACGAGCACCTTCATGTTGTTTTCCCTAAACAGAATAGAAAGTAAAATGAAGTCGGCTTCACTGAGGTGGTTTGGTTTGAAAGTAACCGTACAGTCCGGATTTACTTCTTTTAAACGCTTTATGCCGTCAAGGCCGATGACGCGGGTGTTAAACGTGTTGCCCCGGGCCAGCTGATATATGGCCAGCTCCATCGGGCTAATTTCCTGCCACTCATGTTGGATGAGGTGAAACAGGGATTCCATTTTTTCTAGCTGCTGTTTTTTCATGTATTAAAAATTATACGGGCGACTTCCTGAACCGCACGCGTAAAATTCTTCTATTTCTTCTCCAAGCTCGGCCAGGTAATCAATTAAATCTTTTTCAGTATCAAAGCAAAGGGTTCCCACATGACCGCTTGTATAGCCCTTACCAGTATCCGGCTGTTTTCGGCACATGGCTGATAAAAATTCAGCGGGCTCACTTTCATATTTTTCCGCTAGCTGTTGTTCGTTAACGATTTGCCTTGCATGACCGTAGGCATCGAAGTAAACGTAGTATCTCATTTAAAATCAATATTTTTATCTAAAAGATCACCCAGACTTTTTAGATGGGCCTTTTCTTCATTCGCCATTTTATAAAAGACATTCTTTACCTCGGGACCATCACTTTTTTCAGCATATCGCATGTAGAGATCCATTGCCTGAGCCTCGAGCGTCATCGCAAAATCCAGCACCCCTGCGGCCGTTTTAAAGGCCGGCATGCTTTGTTCCAGCAATTTATCCGGGTCAAATCCGCCTTCCATAAGTTCGGAGGTGATCCTGCTATCAAAGGTTTCGACATTCAGCGGAGTAGGGTCAATTGTAAGATAGAGGTCAAACAGCCTTTGTTTGTGCTTTACTTCAATTTCAGCCAATTTAGTGAGTATTCCGACAACCTCCGGGTCGATCGCCAGTTTGCTTGACATTGAATAAAATTTTCGAAGCCCTTCTTCCAATCCATAAGCGAGGCAGATGACTTCCCGGGGCGTTTCATTGCCCTCTAAGAGCACCATACCCATTTCACTCGGTCCTGCGGCGGCATGACCCTGCCAGGCTGCAATGCCTCCTTTTAAGTTGTATACCTGTTTGAATCCTCTGCCGGTCAAGATCTGCGCAGCGGCACGGCTGCGTCTGCCGGCTGCTCAATAGGCAATGACCGGTTTTTGCGGATCCAGTTCCAATAGCCTGTCGTTTAAAATCGGCAAGGGGATCAGTTTACTTCCGGGGATACGTGCATTCTCATATTCCGTGGGTTGACGTACATCCAGCAGCGTAAAGCCACCCTCTCTGTTTGAGTCGATAAATGCTTGTAACTGGCTGGTACTCATGTTGTTAACCGGAGAAAATAAATCTTTGAAACCCATGATCTTGATTCCTTTTTTTGTAATATTATCGGGTAGCGGGGATCTTCGCTGAACCAACCAAAATAGGTATTCTGTATCTTTTATTTTTAAGCCGGATATAAAACCGCCCGTCTTCGTCTTCTAAAAGCGGCGCCATTTTCATTAATCCGTGTTCGACAAACTTTATGGTTTCATCGCGCATGCGCATGTACAGGTTGTCATCTTTAATATACAGACTTTCCGGGTCCAGTACAATCTGCTTTTTGGTGTTCAAAATCAGCGTAATTTCGTTTTGCCGGATCACGTCAAAAACGAACAAGGCTTGATCTTCATAGGGGAAGTAAACTTTCTCTCTAAGGTTTCCATTTACCTGGGAAAGGTAGTAGCCGCCTTGGTCCCGTTTGATACAGGAGTGAAAGTAATCGATAATTTTGTTATGCTCGAACTTCCCATGTGCGTTGCGCCAGCAGCCGTTTTTGTCGAGCCAGAACACGGCATCCTCTTTAGGAATTACATTTTCTTTGATCGTATTTACCATTCAATTGTCCGAGGTGAAAGGCCCGCTATTTCGCCCCCGGGCGGTCGCTGATTCATCCCGGGTTAAGCCAGATTGTGGTGATCCCCCTGATGCCTGGTAAGCGTATTCTGTGGCTATCTTGTCTTCCCCCGAAGGGTTGGTGTATTCGTCATTGAGTTTCTGGATATAAGCGTTGCTGTCTTCCAGTACTTTTTCCAGTCTCTCAGCAGTACTTTTGCCCCACCCCGCGGGATTGGACAAGAAAAGACTGCGCCACCAGCGGCTGCTTTTGCGAAGGGCACGCTGGTAGTTTGGATGCAGCTCCGGATTTTTTACTTCTTGCAGCAGTTTGGGTATGATCTTGGCGGCTGACCACCGCCGAATGCTGAAGTGCACATAACCGGCCGCAATCAGCAATATTCCAATGGCGCCATATTTCACATAATTGTTTTGGGTTACCAGATCCCAGAACGGTAATTTTAACGACAATCCTTCCCAATAGCCACCCCAAATGGTGAGTACCATAAAGGCCACCACCAGCGTGCTCACAATCACCCCTTCCAACCACATAATTTTGCGGCGCCACTGATCGATAAAGCGCAGCAGGATGGGTACAACATCCTGCTTCATCATATGGGAAGTTTGCTCCAGCATCCCTACAATGCGATAGGCGCGCTCTACACCCACCTGCTCGATGCGGTTATTGATCGCGTTGGAATCGGCTTTGCGCTTGCTCTCAAAACGAGCCCGGACATCTTCATCTTCAAATGGGATTGCGGCCTCCTGGTTATAGATGGCGTAAGAAGATCCCGCCATTAATCCATATTGCGCCAGCGCCCGCTGCCAGGCTGCATAGACCTCCTCGAGGTTGTCCTCATTGGCGGTTACATCGATCTGGTTGAGGATGTACAAAAATTTGTTCGAATCCCGCCGGTTAACCGTGGCCTTGACCAGATGTTGCAGGGTATCGCGCATTGATCCGGTTTCCGGATGGCGGGCATCGAAGAAAACCAGCACCAAATCCGACAATTCGATGATGTGATCCGTAATCCGCAAGGTGGAAGTCCGTTGATCATCGGCATCAAAGCCGGGGGAGTCGATGAGGATTTTACCGCGCAGGGATTCGCTGGGACAGGTCTTTAACTGTAGATAGGCGTCAATGTGCTCACCCTGGCCAACGGCCACTTCTTCGATGGCCCGGCTGACCTTATACAGCGGGAAGCGGGGGTCAGCATCCAGTGCCAGACCCGGCAGAACGCGTTCCTTATTGTCTCTGGTAAAACAAATGACGCTGAATTTGTCATCGACGGCCTGTATGCCGGTGGCCTGCAGATTATATTGAAGAAAATGGTTGATGAAGGTGGATTTTCCGGCTGAATAGATTCCCAGAATCGAAATAAGCGGCCACCAAGGAGTGCTGGTCGCGTGGGATTCCTCGCGGTGGAAAAATCCAATCCGACGGCTGATTCGATCCAGCTCACGAAAGTTCTGTACCACTTCAGAGAGGATCGGATTTTCCTGTTTCAGGTGCCTTTCCAGTTTTCGCAACCGCTGGCTGATCTTGCTTTCCTCAAACATCATTTGCGCTCCAATTCTTGGGTCAATCGACTTTCATCGCCAGTGGCTCGTTTTTACCCCGGTAAGCCGAGCCTCGTTAAACCCCTTCCCTAAAAAAGTACAATATGATCATTTTTACAAAAATATTAATGGTTTTCAAGCCGTATTTTTAAATAAACGCAAATTCTGACGCGAACTCAATTCATAAGCCACCCCGATCTATCGGGATGAGAATTCTGATTTTCGGATGTTTTCATTATTTTTTAAATCCTATCCCAACAGGTTTCCAGAGCCCGCCATCGTACCAGATCCTGGAAAATGGTTCTCCGACCGTCAGCACCGATGTTGCCAGATCCTCAGGAAATATAATGATTTCCTTTTCACGGTACATCGGGTCCCATGGCTCGACAATGACGGCCCCCTTTGCCAAAGGAACCAAGCGAGGCATGATCGTCTGACCCCATTGCCGACGTTTGGATTCGATTTGGAGGTCTTCCAAATTGGGGTATTTTAACAGTTCATGCAGGGTAACCAGGGTCGGTGGGCTTAAAGGAATCTTGCCGGTCAGATTGCCTTCCAGAGCCTCTTTGGGGCTTAGCCATAGGCCCTGGACCGTCTCTCTGCCGTCCGGTCGGCAAAATTGACCGGCCGGCATGGCGGCCAGCAAAAACCGGGTGTCAAAGCGTCGCTTCATCAACTCAGGGGTTATCCAGTGGGACCAACGTGACAGCGCCGAAATTGCAAGCTGCCATCTTTCCTTGAATAAAAGCCTTACGAACCAGTCTTTTGCTATATTATCGGACAACCGTAAGCTGCGGACATGTTCCAGACTCACGTCAGGTCGATCATTCCGGTGTGCGAGAAAAACTCCAGCCTCCTCAAGGGTCTCACGAATGGCGGCAACACCATAAGCCAGCGCCTCTGCCTTCGAGAGCTCTCCGCCCAGACGTCGGTAAATTAAATCGGGATCCAAATCACAGTGACGTTTGAATACGTCGAATTGCCGATCTTCAACTTCCACCGTTCCACCGGGGAATACAAAATTTCCGGCCATAAATCCGCTTTTAACATTCCTTTTTAGCAAATAGATCTGAAGTTTACCCGCAACCTCGCGAGTGAGGATAACCGTTGCGGCGGGCGTTAAATTTACAGGAGGAACCTGGCAAGTATTCATGCCGGAATAAATAGCAGGTTCGTTATGCAGTGGTCAAATAAAAAGGATAAGGCTTGACTTTACATTCTATTTTCGGTTACTTTTTATTTAAAAGAGAATCAGATGCCTGAGGAGAAATGCCTTGTTTTCAGCAAATGAAATACTGGATATGGCCATCAAGTTGGAGAAAAGCGGTGAGGTGGTATACCGCGATGCCATCGAAAAGGTTTCGAACCCGGAGTTTATCAAATTGTTGGAGTGGATGGCTGATGAAGAAGTTAAACACGCCAACTGGTTTGCCGAGTTGAAACTAAAGCTTGCTCAAAAGAGCGTGAATCCGTTTATGGAAAAGATGAGCCGGGAACTTTTTAACGACCTTCTGGGGGACGAGAATTTTTTCCTCAGAGATGTTGATTTTTCTTCCGTCAGTGAAATTAATGAACTGATGGCTATTTTTATCGAATTTGAAAAAGATTCAGTGCGATTTTATCAGGTGCTTGAACCTTTTATTGAAGATCCCGTTAGTCTAGAGAGTTTAAAAAAGATTATTGATGAAGAGAATTGCCATATCAAACGATTGCAGGAATTAATGGGACGTCAGGAAGTGTTTGCGACAATCAGTGACTAGACGTTTTCCGAGACTACGCTCGGGAAAATTGGCTCCCTGGGGGGCAGCAAGCACGCTGATAATAATTTAACGTCTCGGAATTTCTACAAATCTTTGGAAATATGGCGTTTTTTATGGCCATCCAAGTTAGGAAGCCACATGGAATGATGGAATAGTGGAATGTTGGAATACTGGGTATGAAAAGCGGAAAAAGATCTATTCTGCAAAAAATGTTGTATCTACATTTTATGATGATGCCCATCAGGCATCCATTTTCTGCTTTCACCCCAGAAAATATGCCAATATTACGAGAAAATCAATACAATTATATTCGTTTTGATACTCTAAATCCACCACTCCAATATCCCAGAACCCATGATTCCATCATTCCATTGTTCCATCATTCCAATTGCGGAGCGAAGCGGAGCTAAGTTCTGCCAATAAGGGCCTAACCGGTTATTGATGACACTGAAACCACTTGTTATTCCGCTATTCCGGTTCCAGATAGCCGAGGCCGAAAATCTTTTGGCCTATTGAAATCCTCAAATCTTTATCCGGCCACTCGCTTTGAGAACCGGGCCAATAAATTCCATCCCAAACCGCCCGGCTTAAGCCGTCGTCCATTTTACACTTCAGACAGATGGGAGGCGTAGCCCCCTTTTTAACCGGTTGACCGGATATATGTTGCAGGGTCCCTGCCGGATCTCCCCCGGCTGACGTCCCACAGAGCAATGCACAACCGCAATCCAATATCTTGTAGGCAACCCCGATCGCTTCCGGGCGCTCAAATAAAATTTTCCGACAGGCTTCGTTGAAGGGAGAAACTTGTGTTTTTTTAATATCTTCCATAATGTGGCTTAGTTAACCTCGATCAGGGTTTAAGTTTTTGTTTGGCCGTTTTCCGCAAAATGAGCAGCATGGATATCTGCCGGCATTCATTCTAGCCCCGCTTCACCTAAAATGATCACGTCTTTGAAAATATTATCTAAAGGGTTGGTGTTCACAGGTTTTTGCACATCGGTCGTTTCCCGGCGTTCAAAATCATTTTTTAATCTTAGGCTTAAGTGAGCCTTCTGTTCAGGTGGTGTGATTTTTTAGCACATCCTCATTTTTGAAGTCAACTATTATGCTTTTTCCAGAAAGCTGGAATTCAGAGGGTTCTACCGGAAAATGTAAGTTTCAACTGACAAAAATCGGCAAAATCCGATGTTTTGCGGGCTGTCTACTTTTGTGCAAGATCAAATATAATCGCCTTGAATCATTATGAAAAATCAGCAATATTTCACGTTTCCCCTCTTTGGCATGTCATATTATTTCAGCTATAACTGCGGCCTGTACCTGGGCGATGGCGCTCTTGGATTTACGGGTCCCGGCACGGGTCCGGCCACGGATTCTCTTTTATTGAAAGATGCGGCGCCCTACTTATCGGCCGGTGCGGATGCAGCCGATTTTAATAACGACGGGCCTGCCGATTTTGTCATTGCCCCGTTTCCCAGTGGACGGTCTTCCGGTGAGCCGTTTTTGAAATAATGTCTTAGAGTTACTTAAGACGAAACGCCAGGGGCGGGGCCGAAACGGCCCTGCCCTTTTTTTATATATAAAGCTGGCATATATTTGGTTGATTAGGCCCTTATCGGGTTTCATCTGACAACATATTGTAAGAAATATTTGGTTTTAGGTGTCAGTGTTCAGGTTTCAGAACTTTGCGACTCGCCTTCCTGACACCCGAAACCTGACACCTGAAACCTATTCAAATTGTGAGTGTGCTTGCTGCCCTTCAGAGACCACTTTTCCCGAGTGCAGTCTCTAAAAAACTTAGTTTGCGTATCGACAAATATGGCTGCTTGATTGTCTGCTTGTAAAATATGGTTTAGCCGACCTCTCGTCTTCAGTGATGAGTCAATCATTCTTAAGAATATTTGGATATCCACTCAGTATGGTATTGATTTATTGACCGCGGTTAAAGTAAATATGATACTTTGGATTGAAAAACCAAGCCTTGGAGGGTTGTAGCGAATGGGTCAAAAGCCATCCTACGAAGAACTGCTGAAAAAAATCGACTCACTGCAAAAAGCGGATATAAGACACAGGAGAAGAGAAGCAGTCTTATGGCAGATTCAGGAGCGGCTGACCCAAATTATTGAAAGCATTCCCATTCCTACCTTTGTTATTGATAACGAGCATGTCGTTACCCACTATAATAGCGCTATGGAGAATCTGACCGGCATTGCGGTCGATGAAATCGTCGGCACCCGCGATCCCTGGAAGGCGTTTTATGCCGCAGCCAGACCCACCATGGCCGATTTTATCGTGGATGGTGCTTCCCAAGAGGAGATTGCCGGCTATTACCAGGGCAAATCTAAAAGATCTCTGGTTAAAGAAGGCGCATATGAAGCGGAGGACTTTTTTGCGGACATCGGCGAAAAAGGCAAATGGCTTTTTTTCACGTCTGCCCCTTTAACGGATTCCCAGGGAAACGTCTTTGGTGCTTTGGAAACTCTGCAGGACATCACCGAGCGCAAACATGCCGAGGAGGCACGCCTGAAATCCGAGCGGCGTTTTCGGACCCTGCTTGATTTTGCCCCCTATTCCATTCTTGTATTCAGCGTGGACAGCCTGGTCACGTACCTGAATCCTGCTTTCACCGAAACTTTCGGCTGGACCCTGGCGGAATTAAGAGGAAAACGGATTCCCTACATACCGGCGGATCTGGAAGCCGAAACCAGGGAGCACATCAAAAAGCTCCTCGAGGAAAAGGTGATCCATCGATATGAAACCAGGCGTCTCACTAAAGACGGCCGCATTCTGGATGTGGTTTGGAGAGCTTCGGTTTTTTCGGATGCCAACGATGAGCCGGCCGGGGTGTTGGTGATTCTCAGAGATATCACCCGGGTGAAACGGATCGCCAGAAACAACGAGGCCATGTTGCGGATCAGCCTGGAACTGCCCGAATATCTTGAGCTAACTGAAGTGCTGGATTATGTTAGCGGTGTGATTAAGGAATTAATGGTCACCGAAGGCGGAGTGGTCATCCTGCTGGATGAACAGCGCCAGGAACTTTTTTTGCACGGCGCTGCCTATGATGACACAGCGACCCAGCGGCGGGCCAAAGAGGTTCGTTTTTCCATGGATGAGCTGGTTGCGGGCAAGGTCATCCTGAGCGGAAAACCGGTTATTTTGAATGACATCGCTGAGGGCTCCGAAATCCATATCGAACGGGATCGAAAACTAGGCTATCAGACCCGCAATTTGCTGCTGGTACCTTTGAGAAGCCCGGAGCGCATTATCGGCACTTTATGCGCTGTCAACAAAAAAGAAGGCGGCTTTGACCAGTCCGATGTCGAGCTTTTAAGTATGCTGGCAGGAACAGTGGTGCTATCGATTGAGAATGCCAGATTTTCCACGGAACTCAAAAAGGCTTATATGGAGGTTTCAAGCTTAAACCGGGCCAAAGACAAAGTGATAAACCACCTGTCCCATGAACTGAAAACGCCAATAGCAGTTCTGCGCACGTCCCTGGTGATACTGGAAAAAAGACTGAAAGATTTACCCCGTGAAAGCTGGCAGCCCACCATAGACAGAGCCCGAAAGAACCTCGATCGCCTGCTGGAGATGCAGTATCAGATTGATGACATTCTAGAGGACAAAACCGCTAAAGCCCGCATGATACTGTCCCATCTGTTGGACCAATGTGCTGATGAACTGGAGGCGCTGGTTGCTGAACAAATCGGGGAAGGTCAAATTGTCAAGCGTATCAAAAAAGGCATTGAGGAGGCCTATGGTGCCGGCGGCAGTGGGGAACTGATTGCCGAGAAAATTCAGCTGGATACCTTTGTTCTCAAAAGATTGGAATTCCTTAGATCTGAATTTGACCATCGTCAGGTCAATATTATAACCCGACTTAGTGCCACCGCATCCATATCGATACCGCCGGATCCCTTGCGAAAGGTATTTGATGGTCTGTTAAAAAACGCCATCGAAAATACGCCGGACGAGGGAAAGGTGGAGGTGGTAGTGAAAAGACAGGGCGAGGGGACGCTGCTGGAGGTGCGTGATTTTGGGATTGGAATTACAAAAGAAAATAAAACTCGAATTTTTGAAGGTTTTTTTGCTACCCAGGAGACAATGGACTATTCGAGCAAAAGTCCTTTTGACTTCAATGCCGGCGGTAAAGGGGCGGATTTGCTGCGCATGAAGATCTTCTCCGAGCGGTATGAGTTTAAGATCGGTCTGGAGTCATACCGCTGTCCTTTTATTCCGAAAGACAGTGACACCTGCCCCGGAACCATCAGCAAATGTCCCCGTTGCAAAGACGGATCGGGGTGTCACCAAACGGTGGCAACCATCTTTTCAGTGTATTTCCCGCCGGCTGGATAGGATAGGAATGACGATTGACGAAGGACAAATGACGAATGAATGTATTCTATCGATTTTTTAAAAATAGGTTGAAAATAAAACAAGGAATAACAGAGGAGAAAGAGGTCAAAATCTATGACATTGAAGAATGTTTAATCAATTTTGCTGTTTGTATTATCCAGCATAAAACCTGCAAAATAGTGCAAAAAAAATCCCCATGATTGGATGTGAGGATCGAATCAACCGCTCGATCTTTTATTTTGAAAGAGCAGAGCGAAGCGAAATCCACAATTCGTCAATCGTCAATCGTCATTCTTCATTCGCTTTTACTGCCATCCCGTCTCGGGTGACGGGATGGCGGTATTATGTGATGCTATTGCTTTGGAAACCAGACTTCCTCGACCTTGTATTTGCCATCATGTACACTGATGATAGAAACGCCTTTCATGGGCACACCGCTGGGTCGTGAGTAGGTGATCTCGCCGGTTACAGCCTTAAACCCCTGGGTACCGGCCAGCGCAGCGCTTTGCCGTCGGTGGCGCCGGCTCTTTGGATGGCATCCGCGATCAGGCCCACGGCATCGAAGCCCAGGGCGGCAAATGCATTTTCAGGCGGACGGCCGTACTCTTTTTCATAAGCAGCAATAAGCCCCACAAATTCGGCTGTAATCCTGTTCAATCGCCTGTTTATTTTTTCTCAGGTAGGCGCCGACCATTAAATTCTCCCTGACGGAAAGTCGGGAAAAAATTCCCCTGCCCTCCGGGCAATGGGAAATCCCAAGGGCAACGATGCGCTCGGCGGATACCCGGCTGATGTCGATTTCTTCGCCGTCGCCATGGGGTTTGTAGAGAATACGTCCGCTTTCAGGCCGCAGCAATCCGGAAATTGTGCGCAGCATCGATGTTTTACCGGCCCCATTGGCACCGATCAGGCCGACCAGTTCCCCCTGGCGGATCTCGACGCAGTAATCTGTCAGGGCCGTGATGCCGCCGAAACGCTTTTCCAAACCTTCAACTTTTAACAGGGCCCTATTGGCAGAAGACAATCTGCAAACTCCCAAGCGAAATTGTTTGGCACATTTAGTTAATCAATCGGCATTTAAGGAGCCAAGCTTTTTCCGAGACTACGCTCGGAAGAAGTGGCTCATGAAGAGAAGCAAGCACACTGATAAGTTAATGTCGCAAATTATGGGTTTCAGGTGTCAGGTTTCGGGTGTCAGGAAGGCGAGTCGCAAAATCCTGAAACCTGAACACTGACACCTGAAACCTTCAGTTTCTGACAACATGTTGTCAGAAAACCCCCACGAAGGGCCTATAACAGGATCTAAATCTGTGCCAGTTCCACGAGAAATTCGTCGGTGGTGCGTTGGCGACAGTAACCTTTGATGTGGTCCAGAGAAGTTACCTGCCGTTGCCGGGTATGGGTGGCACAGGCGTCGGTGACCAGCGTAACCAAATAACCCAGGTCGCATGCGTCACGCACCGCTGAGCTGATGCACTGATCCGTCAGCAGGCCACTGATAATCAGAAAGTCGACACCGAGATTGCCCAAAATATAGTGAATGTTGGTAGAGATGAAAACGCTCGATGACGTCTTCGGAAACACAATTTCATCATTTATTGGTTTGATCACTTCAAGAACCCGGGCGTCGGATGAATCTTTGGGTACATTAAATCCGGTGATCTTGTAATCAAGGCTGCGATCCCGTCCATCTGCGGTCAGGCTTTCAATAACCGTGTACAGGACCTCGATACCCTTTTGGCGGCAGGCCTTTTGCAGACGCTGCATATTTGGCAGAGCAACCTCTTTGAGGCGTTTAAAAAAGTAATCATATTTCGTCTCAGCCTCTGCGGGCGTGAGGCCCTCGTCTCTGTATTCACCACCGTCAGAGCGCGCATTGTAGTTTTGTACGTCGATGAAAAGCAGCGCCGTTTTTTGTGGGACGATGGGAATCTCGCGACTCAAGTTATTCATCTCTATGCGATACCTTTCGCTAATTATAGGTTTCCCCGCTTACGCTTCGCTTCAGACGGGATCGTAGACAGGTGTCAGCCCAGCAGTCGGCCAAAAAAACGGCCTGTCCAATCGAAAAAGTAACTCCAGCATGACAAATGTCGAATTAAGGAATTCTTTCTATTTTATTTGTTAAAAAAGGTAGAGCGAAGCCTCCGGCTCGTAGGGGTTGTGGCGTCTACGCCTCGGAGAGCGACATCCACAATTCGTCAATCGCCAATCGTCATTCGTCCTTCTTTAGTACCTTTCCACCAGCAGATCCACCTCCTCCTCAAGATTCATATCTTTAAGATTATCCCATTCATGTTGCCGCACCGCAAGATAGGATCCGGCGAGTTCTGCACCCATGGCTTCCAGCAGCATGGTGTTCCTGCGCAGGGCATCAAGCGCTTCACCCAGATTTTGCGGCAGCCGATCGATTTTTGCGGTACGGCGCTGCTCCTCGGAAATCAATGCAGGATCGACGGTAACCTCTTCGGGAAGTTCCAGATTGCGGCTAAGGCCGTCGAGACCCGCAGCGATGAGGGCACCCAGGGCAATGTAGGGATTGGCCGTGGCATCCATGGTTTTATATTCAAAGCGGCTTGCCCGGGTTCCCTGCTTGTTCCGGCAGACCCGCACGGCAGCTTCACGGTTCTGGTGGCCCCAGGCCCTGAACGCGCCCGCCCAAAAATGTGGCTGGATGCGTCGGTACGAGGTTTTACTGGGAATGGTGAGGGCGCACAGGGCGGGCAGGTGATCCAGGACCCCGGCGATAAAAGCGCCGGCTTCAGGGCTGATCGCAGTGGCCTGCTGAGGATCACCGCTGATATTTTTCCCTGCGCGCCACAAACTGAAATTTAGATGACAGCCCGAACCGGCTTTGTCTTCAAAAATTTTGGGTAAAAATGAGGCGATAAGTCCGTGCCGGGCAGATTCGCCGCGTACGGTTTCCCGATAGACGATCTGTCGATCGGCTGCCTGCATGGCTTCGGCATAGCGGATATTCACTTCCTGTTGACCGGGGCCGGACTCCGGATAGTAGCCTTCCACCTCAAGTCCCTGTGCAATCAGGGCATCGGCAAGATCAATAATCAAAGCGCGATGAAGATTCATCGAACCAGTAGCACAAAAGACGGTGTTATCGGCCGGTTGCAGTGCGCCTGCATCATTTCTGCGTAACAGGAAAAATTCATTTTCAAAAACGGCTTTGAGCATCAGACCCTTTTTTTCAAGTCGATCTACCTGCCGCCTGAGAAAACCGCGGGGGCAATGTGCCCACACCTTACCGGTCTCGCTGATGATCATGTCGCTCAGGACCTGGGCGTGTCCTTCAGCGAAGGGCAAAATTGTCAGGGTGGACCAGTCCGGCATCAGGCGCACCTCACCCACCGGTCCTAGTCCGGTATCAGCAACCACGCTGTCATACATCACCGGCAGGGCCATTTGAGCAACGGTGATGCCGACACCGTTGCCAATATATTCTTCCAGGTAGTCGATATGGGCGGCCTTGGCGCGAATTATATTGGCGTTGTCACACCAGAGAATGCGCACGAATTTAATGCCCGCATCCTGCAATGTCTGTTTGAGTGCCTGTTCCATAATCTCCTTTAATTATAGCTATTTTATCGATTATCGGAGGGCTGCCATGAATTCTCAGCAGCGAATTATTGGCAAGCCGGCTCCAAAGGGCCGGATCCAAACGGCTTGATTCAATCGTCTGTGAGCTTATGATGACACCTGTGGGGAGGGTATAGCAATGAAGCGTATAATAGTCTTGCCAGGTCTTATATGCACTGATGACATACAGGTCTTGACCGTTGCTCAACATGCTGTTTACAGCCGTGTAATTCGCTTTCAGGGAAGAAACGGCCATCGCGAGTATTTCACATATCCTTTTGTTTGTGGGATTGGTCATTATTGCGGATAAAAGATAATGAAATAAATATTCGGTGTCGGATTCATCCGACGTGGGTATCAAAGATGCATTGCGGGGAAGGGATTCAGCTCCGTAGACGGTACCGTTATGGATAAACGCCCAGCTGTCCTGGAAAAACGGATGTGTATTGGCCAAGGTAACGGGGATGTCGTCGCTGGCTTTACGTAAATGCCCCAGAAATACATCGGGCCCCTCGTCCATTGAGGTGACGGCTTGCCGGTATTGTGCGGATTCCAAGGCCGAACCCAGTCGGCGGATTATCGGAACCATTGCAGTCTTATCTTTGCTGGATCTGGCCATACCCCAGCCATCCTTGTGGCCGCTTCCCATGCCCTCAACCGGTGGGAGATTGCCGAATTCCGCCTGTCGCCGGAACTCCAGGACAATTTCCTGCCAGAAATCGACCTGGCCGTAGATCCCCAGTAATCTGCACATCGTATATTTCCTTCTTTTAAAATTGGGATTCTTCTTAATCAATAATTCAGCCGGCGTCAATCCATAATCTAATGTATCGTAATTTCTATAATTTCCATTATTCCAATCGCACGACCAAGAGGCTCTCGACAGGTTGCGAGTGAAGTGAACTTACTTGTTAGTCCTTCACTTATCGGGCAATTTTCCCAAATCATACACTTCGAATGTTGTTCGTTTTTCCAAGAGACTCTCCAACTTTTTCTCGTTGGCCGCGCGTTCATCACTCTCCTCCCAGCGGATCCAGTCTTCCACCGTCTGCCAGGTGGAGACCACCGTTATGCTGCAGGGGTCATAATGATTGACCCAGGTTTCTCCTGAAATATATCCTGGCAAATTCATGGCATCATGGCGAAATTTGTTGAGCAGTGCAAAAGCCTTTTCGGCGGTATTGGTATTAAATTGTCTTTTGATTACAATCTTAACTGCCATAATAACCTCCTTTCCGATCTGATAGAAAATTCATTAAGCGCGATTTCGATCTCTAAATCTTTTTGGAAAGAATATAATCTGTAACGGGATTTTATACAACTTATCGCAAATATGGTGCTTTTTGTGGCTATGCATAATGGGTGAAGCCCCTAACTTGAAATTTCTAAACAATGGACGGTATTTGATCTTTATCGGAGATACTGATATTATGTAAAGAAATCAAATGATACGCCGACTTATTTTTTAACCTGCATAATGCGAAAATAAATTCCGGTTATTCGGATTGGGCTTATGGATTCGGAAGAATGCTGAAAAATATAAACAAATTAAATATTGTGCGCATCGGAAGCTATATTACCTACAGAAGTCTTAAAAAAATTGCTGACGGGATTTTAGATTCAATAAATTCGGCTATCGTGGCTATGTGAAGATCATTATCGACGGCCGAGGGCGGGCATTTTGTGATGAATGTACGGATTTCATGACGGGCGTTTACTCCGGCAGAATGTCATCGTCAATGCTTCTAAAAGACGTTCTGGTCATATTGCCCAATTGAACCAAACAAAATAAGTTTTATAGTAATCGTTTAGCCACTAAGGCCCTAAGCCACAAAGGTTATAATATAATTCTATTGGTGCCGTTATAATTTAGGGCACTTTAAAATTGATATTCTTCTTTGTGCCTTTGTGTCTTAGTGGCTAGTCCCGTAACAAAAATCAATTAATCTTCCGCTTTTCATCCCGATAATTTTCAATCCCATTGATCCATCTGCGATTGTGCGCACCCCTGGGGTGTCCCTTATGGAGCCAGGTCTATGATACCCATATCTGGCACTTGTTTTATGCAGCTTTGTAGTGTAAAAAGCGATTTTGCATAACGACACTGGAGGGGGTTTACAGGTAAAAAATGATCACTTTGTTGGATTACGGCGCAGGTAATGTCAGAAGCGTCATCAATGCCATTGAAAGCCTGGGGGAGACGGTCAAAATTGTTGCCCGCGGCGAGGATATCCTGGCGGCCGAGAAGCTTGTTTTTCCCGGGGTGGGTGCTTTCGGAAATATGATGGGCATTTTACAGGAAAAAAAATACGTCGATCCCTTAAAGGCCTATCTGAATTCGAACCGGCCCTTTCTGGGAATTTGCCTGGGGTTGCAGGCCCTGTTTGAACACAGCGAAGAGGCCCCGGGTGTCAACGGACTCGGGCTTATCACCGGGTCGGTAAAACGGTTTAGCATTAATCTTTCGGTGCCGCACATCGGTTGGAACGGACTCAACTTCAATCAGGGATCCCGGATTTTTTCCGGGCTTTGCGGTGATGAAAAATTTTATTTTGTCCATTCATACCACGTGGTGGCCGATGATGCCTCGGTTATACTGACGACAACCGACTACGGATGCCGGTTTGTCAGCAGCATTCAGAAGGGCAATATCGTTGCGACCCAGTTTCACCCCGAGAAAAGCGGTCCGGCCGGGCTCGTTATTTTACAGAATTTTCTTAATACAACAGCAGAACCGGTTCGCCCGGTTCGATCAGTGGCAACCACAACCCTGGCCAAGCGGATCATTGCCTGCCTGGATGTACGTTCAAACGATCAGGACGACCTGGTGGTCACCAAGGGCGATCAGTACGATGTGAGGGAGGGTGGAGACGTTAGAAATCTCGGCAAACCGGTTGAGCTGGCGCAACGGTACTATGCAGAAGGCGCGGACGAGATCACTTTCCTCAACATCACAGGTTTCAGGGATTTTCCCCTGGAAGACATGCCGATGCTGGCGGTATTGAAACAGACTTCGGAAAATGTGTTTGTCCCTCTGACCATCGGCGGTGGGATCCGCGACTACACGGATAAGGATGGCCGCAAATACGATGCCCTGGAAGTCGCCGCCGAG
The DNA here is from genome assembly GCA_963765595.1 of uncultured delta proteobacterium. Classification (GTDB taxonomy): domain Bacteria; phylum Desulfobacterota; class Desulfobacteria; order Desulfobacterales; family JAFDCJ01; genus JAFDCJ01. The sequence goes on along the minus strand of CAVXXE010000036.1, from coordinate 36,853 downwards.
TACTTCAGATCCGGGGCAGACAAGGTATCCATTGGAAGCGATGCCGTTCTGATTGCGGAAGCCTATCTCCAATCCGGCTGCCGAACCGGACGAAGCTCCATCGAGACAATATCCCGCGTCTACGGCAACCAGGCTGTGGTGGTTTCTGTTGACCCCCGTCGAGTTTATGTAAACTCTGCCGACGAGGTCGACCATATTATCATTGAAACCGCCATACCGGGGCCCGGCGGTGAACGATATTGCTGGTATCAGTGTACCATCAAGGGCGGCCGGGAAGGTCGGGACCTGGATGCGGTGACCCTGGCACGGGTTTGTGAAAAGCTGGGCGCCGGGGAAATTCTGCTCAATTGTATCGATCGGGACGGCACCAACCTGGGCTTTGACATCGAACTTATCAATGCCGTTGCGACGGCGGTTTCCATTCCGGTCATTGCTTCCAGTGGTGCCGGCCGGGTTGAGCATTTCCATGACGTTTTTTCTGCTACTGAAGCAGAATCGGCGCTGGCCGCCGGTATTTTTCACCGCAAAGAAATTCCCATTGACGAGGTCAAAAAATACTTGAACGGTAAGGTAGAAGTCAGATGGATGCTTCGCTGATTGTGGTCGCAAAAAAACCCGAACCGGGCTTTACCAAAACCCGTCTATGTCCGCCTTTTACACCACAGCAGGCCGCCCAATTTTATCGCTGCCTGATGTTGGATACGCTGGACTTGGCCGCCCGGGTCCAGGGCGTCGAGCACTGCCTGGCTTACGCCCCGCTAGAGGCCTATTCTTATTTCCAAAGCCTGGTGCCCGAGGGTTTCAGCCTGATGCCCCAGCAAGGGACCGATCTCGGAGATCGGCTTGCAAGCGTCCTGGCCGACCGCTTCCGACACGGCTACCGAAAAGTGGTGGTGATGAACAGTGACGGTCCGACCCTGCCCCTGCCCTATTTAGAACAAGCCTTCCAGCAGTTGCAGCAGTGTGACGTCGCCCTGGGGATGGGCCATGACGGCGGCTACTACCTCATCGGAATGAAACAGATGCAGCCGGAATTGTTTGAAAATATTGCCTGGAGCAGTAATCGGGTAATTTCCCAGACTCTTGACGTCTGCCGGCGCCTGCAGTTGAAGGTGCATCGGCTGCCGCAGTGGTACGATGTTGATGTTGGCGAGGATTTGCAGCAACTACGTTTCGACCTGGCAAAAAATCCAACAGCGGCCCCCCGCACCGGGGCCTTTCTGCGGCGCTGGCACAGAAGCTGATGGGACCTGCGCCGGAGCGGCCGGGTTGATCGATAAAGTGACTTTCGGCTTTACAGAGTCTGTAAAGAGCGAATATCGAATGACGAATGACGAATGACGAATGACGAATGACGAAGTAAGGAATTTGATCGATTTTTATTGACTTAAAAGCCGGTGGTGATGATAGAACACTCCCGAATAAGGAGTTGAAATCATAATAGTTTACTTTTTTTATTTGATTCACTGACCGGTTGACACGGGGTATTATTTTTGCCATAGTCGAACATCTTTAGTCTACCTTTTCTGTTTAAGCTGAACTAATTCTAACCTGATATGGCAGAGTCCACAACCCAGAGATCCGATTGGCTATCACGTATGCTCGGCGCGACCATCGAGGGGCCCCTGCCGCTGCTCCTGCTGCTGGTAGCGTTTGCCGGTGGCATTGTGGCTTTAATGATCACGGCCCGTGAGGAAGAGCCCCAGATTGTTGTGCCCATGGCAGATGTGCTCGTGGCAGCACCCGGATTGAGTGCCGAACAGGTAGAGCGCCAAATTGCCACCCCGCTGGAAAAATTTCTTCATCAAATCGATGGTGTCGAACATGTCTACTCGCTGTCCCGACCTGACCAATGTGTGGTGACGGTGCGGTTTTTTGTGGGAGAGGACCGGGAAGATTCCCTGGTCAAAATCTACAATAAAGTGTTTTCCCAGATCGACCAAATTCCGGCCGCCGTGCGGTCCTGGGTGGTCAAACCCATCGAAGTTGATGATGTCCCCATTGTGGCAGCGGTATTGTGGAGTGATAATCCCGGGTTGACCGGTGATCACGAACTGCGCCGGCTGGCCGAGGAGATCGAACACGACCTGCAGTCCATTGAAGACACCAACAAAATCGAGGTGACGGGCGGCCGTCCCAGACAAATTCGCGTTGAGCTGGATCCGGAAGCGCTGGCGGCACGGCGGACAACACCGCTGGAGGTGGCATGGGCCATTGATATCTCCAATAAACTACTGCCTGCCGGCGACGTCCAGGTCCTGGATCAGAATATCGTGGTTGAGGCCGGAGACTTCATCCACAGCGCCGGGGAACTCCGTAAACTTGTGATCAATGTCATCGACGGCGTTCCCATATATCTTGATGATGTCGCACGTGTCAGCGATGGTCCTGCCGAGCCCACCAGTTACACCTGGCTTGGTTTTGGCCCGGCCTCGGACCGGCAGCAGCAGAATCCCGATATCTACCCGGCCGTGGCAGTATCCATCGCCAAAAAAAAAGGCGCCAATGCCGTCTGGGTGGCTGAAGAAGTCGTGGATTATTTTGCAAAACTTAAACGCGATATTTTCCCGCCCGAAGTCAACTACCGCATCATTCGAAACTACGGCCGCACGGCCGATGACAAGATCAATAATCTTGTTTCCAGTCTTTTGGTGGCGATGCTGACAGTCACAGTTTTTATCGGAATTTTTTTGGGCTGGCGCGCTGCCCTGGTGGTGGGTCTGGCGGTTCCGATCTGCTACGGTATCACCTTGGTCCTGGGTTTGTATGCCGGCTACACCATCAACCGGGTGACCCTCTTCGCCCTCATCCTATCCCTGGGGCTGCTGGTCGATGATCCCATCACCGGCGTGGATAACATCGAGCGATATTTGCGGATGGGACACCACCCGCGACGCCTCAGCGTGATTCTGGCCATGGGGGAAATCAAAGGGGCCTTAATTATGTCCACCATCGCCATCATCGTGGCCTTTGCGCCGTTGCGTTTTATCACCGGGATGATGGGGCCCTATATGGCGCCGATGGCGTTCAATGTTCCGGTGAGTGTAATCGTCAGCACCGTGGTCGCCTTTCTGGTAACTCCCTGGCTTGCTAACAAATTTATTAAACCGTCCGTTGGAAATTCCGGATACGACATTACGCGCACCGGGTTATATCGGGTGTATGCATGGTTGCTGAAGCCGTTGCTTGACACCCGGCTGCGATCGTGGATTTTTTTAGGGATTGTCTTGGTGTTGTTTGGGGCCTCCATGGTGCTGCCGCTCCTGCGCCTGGTTCCACTCAAGCTGCTGCCTTACGATAACAAAGATGAGTTCCAGGTGATGATCGATATGCCTGAAAGCACCACTCTTGAGCGAACCCAGGGCGTGGTCAACGCACTCAGCACGTATTTGAGTGGCGTGCCGGAAGTGCGGGATTACACGGCTTTTGTGGGCGTGCCGTCCCCCATGGATTTTAACGGCATGGTGCGGCATTATTACCTGCGACGGGGCGCCCACTATGCCGATATCCGGGTAACTATCGCCGAACGTCAGCGCCGGTCCCAGCAGTCCCATGCCATATTGCTTCGTATCCGCCGCAATCTGGAGGCAATCGCTGAAAGCTTCAATGCCCGCATCAAGCTGGTGGAAGTGCCGCCGGGCCCTCCGGTGATTTCAACGGTAGCCGTCGAACTTTACGGGTCAAAGGCAACTCCTTACACTGCATTGCAGCAAGCGGCAAAGGTGCTGGAACAACGTTTTATGCAAGAGCCGTTCGTGGTTGATGTCGACACCTCCGTCGAAGATAATCAGACCAAAAAAACATTTGTGCCGGACAGGGAAAAGGCGGCCCTGTCAGGGATCGGAACCGAGGATATTGCACAAACCCTTCAGTTGGCCAACCGGGGATTGGTCGCGGGGTTTATGCAAATTCCAAGCGAGGTTAATCCATTGCCGGTGGTGCTGCAACTGCCCCTCGACATTCGCAGCTCCCCCCGTGCCCTGTCCACCCTGCACATTAAAGGCAAGCCGGGGATTACGAAGATTCGAGAAAAATCCGGTCTGCGTGACGCACCCCAGCCGATTGTTTCTCTGGCCGAGCTCGGTGAGATGCGATGGTCCGTGCAGGCCAAGACCATCTATCACAAGAACCTTCGGCCGCTTGTCTATGTTTTTGCGGAAGTGGCCGGACGACCGCCGGCTGAGATCGTATTGGATGTCAGCAGCGATATGAATACAGATACTACCGATAGCCGATCTTTGCCCCTGGAGGGGCGTACCTACTTTAATTCGGGGGGCGGCCTGCCTTGGACGCTGCCCGATGATCTAAAGGTGGTGTGGAATGGGGAAGGGGAGTGGCAGATAACTCTACGGGTGTTCCGCGATCTGGGGATTGCTTTCGGTGTTGCATTGCTGGGCATATTCTTGGTGTTGCGCATTCAAACGGGTCTGTCCGCGACTACCTTCATCATCATGCTGGCCATACCGCTGTCCGTCATCGGCATCATGCCGGGGTTTTGGTTGCTAAACCAGCTCGGTGAGCGGGTGGTGGACGGTTTTTCCAATCCGGTCCTTTTTACAGCCACGGCCATGATCGGGATGATTGCCCTGGCCGGTATCGTGGTTCGCAATTCTCTGATATTGATCGAATTTATTCACATAGCATTGCGCGAAGGCAAAAGTCTACAGGAGGCTTTGCTGCAAGCGGGAGCGGTGCGCATGCGCCCCATCTTTCTTACGGCGGGCACCACTTTGCTCGGCAATATGGTGATCACGCTGGATCCGATTTTCAACGGTCTGGCCTGGGCCATCATTTTTGGGATTGCCGCTTCCACCCTGTTTACGCTGTTTGTCATTCCGGTTCTCTACAGCCTGGTGTATACCAACAAATCAGGGCATGGACTGCCTCCGGGAAAGGATATCCAAGTGTGAAAGCTGCTTTGAAAATACTGGGAATTATTTTTGCGCTGGTACTGCTGGGCGGCGTCATGGCTTACCTGGCGGGGTTTTTTGATGAAAAGATTCCGATAGATTTCAGTCAAGTGGTGCCTGCAGCCGATACCGGCCGGGCGTTTACCGTTAAGGTCACCAAGGAAGCCCTGATCGAGCAGGCGGCCGGCACGCTGCGTGCCAAAGTGGAAACAGTGATTTCTCCCCTGATTACCGCCAGGATTTTATCAATTGCGGTATGGGCCGGTGATGAGGTGAAGGTAGGGCAGGAGCTGGTCATACTCGACTCGCGGGAGCTCAAGGCCCGGGTCGATCAGGTCCATCAAGGGGTTGTCGCCGCCAGAGCACGATTGGCGCAGACAGAAAAGGATATTGCCCGGGTTAAGCGAATTATACGGGCGGATCCCGGAGCCATTTCCAAGGCCGAACGTGACCGCGTCCAGACGGTCTTGAGTACCGCCCAGGCGGAGCTTATGGGATTACAACGACAGGAAGACGAAGCCCGAACCGCCCTGAGCCACAGTAAGCTGGCCGCACCCATCGCCGGCCGTATCGTCGAACGCCTTGGTGATCCCGGTGATACCGCGATCCAGGGGGAACCGCTGCTGCGCATGTATGATCCCGCCACCCTGCGGCTGGAAGCCAATGTACGTGAGTCGGTGGCGTCAAAGCTGGCCAAAAATCAACATTTGACGGCCGAGATTGATGCGCTTAAAAAAAAGTATTCCGTGGTGGTTGACGAAATTGTACCCTCCGCCGATCCCGGTTCACGTTCGTTTCTGGTCAAAGTTGGCCTGACTGACGGCACCGGCCTGTATCCGGGCATGTTCGGCAGATTGATGATCCCCATCGGAAAAGTCGAAAAGATGTATATACCAATTGAGGCAGTGACCCAGGTGGGCCAACTCGATTTCGTCGTCGTGAAAACGGAGCAGGGAGCAGTTCGCCGCTATGTGCGTCTGGGTGAATCCGGCCCGGACGATCGCATTGAGGTCATCAGTGGTTTGACTGCCGGAGAGACGGTCTTGATTGCTGCGCAGTGATTGTTTCTGACGTGCCCATTAAGGAATTAAGGGCGCTATTAGATATGAATAATGCCAGAAAAAAGAGCCATTTTCATAGTAAATTCCAGGTTTGTAAATAGACGTTGTTCAGGTGAAGTGGCGGAAAATCGGCCTAACCCAGTTTTGATGAAAAATAATAATCGATAATGGCCCGGCCCAGTTCCGTGGATCTCGTGCCGAGGATCTTCCCGTGAACCCCTAAAATACCAATGCATATTCCTCGAGTTCCATCCGGGGACAGGGCATATGCTGTGAGCCAGTCATATTTAAATCGATCCAATTTATCATTGATGGTGCCGGTTTTGGCACCAAGTTCAAATTTTTTAAATAATCTTTTGCGGCGCAGCCTGCGAAAGGCTTTGCGGCTGGTCCCGTAACGGACCGCATCCTGCATCAAAGCCTTCAAATCCGCCGCTGTTTGGCTGCTTACGGCCGATTTCAGCACACCTGGGTCAGTGTTATAGACATTGTTACCCGCATCATCCTGAATTGTTTCCACCAGCCATGGTATCGGCATCGCGCCCTGGTTCACAGCAACTGTTGCAAGCAAAGTGGCATGCAGCGGCGAAATAAGCGTTTTTTTGTTAAATCCCGAGGCTATTTCAGCCAGTCCGAAATCATCCGTTGGGACCTCGATGGTGCTCATCTCCAAGGGAAGATCAAAGGTAATCGGCTTGTTAAAGAAAAATTTTTCGGCATATCCGGCAAGCACTTCTTGTCCGAGATCATATATGCCCAACTTTCCGAAAACGGAGTTATTCGATAGTGCAAAGGCCTTGCGAAAAGTTGTTTTGGTACTGTACCGTCCCTTGGACGGTTTCAATTGATTCTTGTAAAGCGTGTGTCTGCGACCTCTGAAATATAGCGTTTTATCCGGGGTAAATCCCGCTGACTCCAGCGCTGCAGCGGCCGACACGATTTTAAAGAGGCTGGCAGCCGGATAATCCGCCTTGAGGCTCAGGTTACCTGTGCTGCCGTTTGCATCGTAGCCGGCCATGGCGATGACGCGGCCGTCATGGGGACTCAGCACTACCACTGCCGACTGCAATGTTCTGGATCGACCCTGCAGCCGGGTGATATAATTTTGAAGCTTTGCATTTATGGTTGTCCTGATCGTATAACGTCCGCTTTCATTTTTATGGACGATCCGATCCGTCAGCGCCAACGGATCTCCGGTGATATCGGTGAGAAAAACGGCAAGATCCTTGCGGGTAAGCTTTAACTGAGCGGCACTGAGATCTCTTTCCGACAAGGATGAATTTTGATCGGCTCGGCTCCAATGGTCTGAAATTCGGAAACCCGCCAATAAAAAAATAACCAGGACCGTTAACAGACCGCAGGCAATCGTTAACAGAAACGGGAGTTTTTTCAAATAATGCTTTCTTTTTGTGTTTTTTTGGAGTTCTGCCTGATACTTCCGCCATTTGGCAGGATATTTTGTATTAAATCTCATTTCAGCGTATGGTGGTCAAGATGTTCATTTTTTTGAGGAGGAACTATCCGGAGTCGGCCAGCTGTGTCCTATAAATAAAGGGGGGCGCAAATGCCCCCCATCGTCTTCTTCAATTAATATTGCCACACTGATTGGTTTGAGTCAAGCATCTCGCTCTCTCCGGCATACAGAACAAGAGCCGGGGACCAGGGTAGACGGGAATTGGAAAGCACGAAATCCTGTTCTTTTTCTTTTTTCGCGTTTTCATTCTTTTGATTTTTTGTGGCATTAAATTTTCGCCGGCAAGACACCAAAAACCCAAAGATAAAATATAGCAAACAGCTTTGCTTTGTGTCTTTGTGACCAATTTTCCGGCTCGTCCGGTTTGGGTTTTAATAAAAAATTTGCAATTTCACTTTTAACGTTCTATCATGATTTGTTAAGAAAAACCTGAAGGTAATAAATGAAAATGTATTCATCCGATATCAAGCTGTGCGCCCGACAAATTGTCAAAGAATCATTGAACCAGATATTGGCCAATATTTACGAGATTCCGACTTTGGAAGAGATGAAAAGTTTTTTGGAAAAAAATTTCGATCATTCTTTTGATGAATACATAATTACCCAAAAAATTAAGCGTTCTCACCCGGAGTGGGGCAATGAGCGGGTGACGGAAGAATTGGATAAGCAAAAAAGGTATTATGAAAATGAACTGCGGGTGAATTTGAGAATTGCCGCCTTAAATACCATTGAAGAGATTGAAAACCTGATCATAAGTCTCAATAATGCCATCCGGGAATGGAAAATTATGCATCTTTAACCACACCTTTATAACCCACCCATGCCGTCCTGGTTCACTTCTATCAATGAGTTTAATCTGATCTGATCTCAATTTGGGCAATCAATTCAAATTTTAGCTCATTGTCTCAAGTAAAATGACAACCGTTAGAAATGTGAATAAAATATTTTGCTCTGATAATGTAGCAAACTAAATTGAGAGATTCCTCAAGGGGATGATACATCCTGCCGATAATCATTCTGCAAGGACTTTCCAATGACCGAGGATTTAAAATGAAAAATGTAATTAAGCTATTCGGACTCGTTGCGGCGCTTACAATTGCCGCATTCTTTGCGAATTATTTTGGTTTCGTATCGATTCCCTGGCTGGAGCTTAATTCAGTTCCTACCTATGGTGATGGTGCCATCCGCGCGGATGAGGCTGTCAAGGAAGTGTTTAAATAGTATGGGAGCTATCATGAAACACGCTTAAATTTGTCTTTTACAGCGCCGCAGACAGGACATTTTTCCGGTGCCTCATCCTCGCCGATGTAGCCACAGACCTGACATATATAATAATCTGTTTCACGATCGGAAACCATATCGTTTAAGGCTTTTTTGTAAAGTTCGGCATGCAGACTTTCTACATCGCGGGCCTGGGAAAAGGCTTTTAAGGCGCTCCGATTGCCCTCTTCAGAGGCATCTTTGATCAGTTTGGGATATTCTTCCACATTGGCCTTAATCTCATTCTGGAAAGCCGTTTCAAGATTTTCCTCGGTCGATCCGATTTTTCCACGCATCAGTATCAGGTACCGGCGCGCATGAACTGATTCAGCATCAGAAACCGCTCGGAACAGGCGCGCTATCTGGGAATAGCCTTCCATTTCAGCTTTTCTGGCGAATGTAGCATTTCGGACTGAAGCTTTTGATTCGGCGGCAAATGCATAGGCAAGGTCCTTTTCCGTTTTATCTGACATGATTCGGGGCTCCTTATTCTTTTCTCCGGTTATAGGGTGTAGAGACCAGGTTACGGTAATCCGAGCATTTCCTCCACCAGGAGCTTCCATTCTTCTAGGAGGGGTATGTTGGGTCTCTTGCGACCGGCACGAGAGTACCAGTAGTCAGCGTTCCACAAAACCCCCTCCTCGCGGTGGAGATATGCGTGTAGGGCACTGCCCTCTTTGGTCGGAATGTCCTGGGCGATGGTGTGCGCTTTATCCCAGTTTCCCTTCTTATCCCACCACAGAGCGGTGAGTGTCTCGGAAAATTGAACAGACGGGCTGTCATTGTCGATGCTTTTGAGGTATGTTTCAAAGTTCATGGCGCCTCCCTTTTCCCTGGGAATACGCTTTTTTAAATAGAAAATCAACGCTATATATGAGCCTTGATGCCGCCTTCATTGTCTTTCACTTTCCGCAGCAATTTGGTATAGCCTGCATCATGTTAAAAACCCAATTTATTCCGTCAAATCAGGTGCCTCCAACATGCCCCTGAAACCAGTCATAATCGGTCAATATGAATCCCGGCTGCAACTGATCCTGAAAATCGTGGTCGTGGTGATCTGCCGGCTGGTGCTGAACACGGCACGCCGCTTTACCTATCCGTTTGCGCCGGTATTTAGCCGGGAGCTGGGAGTACCACTGACATCCATCACTTCACTGATCGCTGTAAATTGGTCAACCTCCCTTCTTGGTATTTTTTTCGGCCCACTGGCTGATCGATTCGGTTACAGGAAAATGATGGTCCTCGGACTGGTCATGCTTGCGGTGGGGATGTTTGCCGGCGGCTTGTTTCCTTCATACGGTGTTATTCTGATTACATTATTTCTAGCCGGACTGGGGAAAATGGTTTTTGACCCGGCTGTTCAGGCTTACGTCAGCGAACGGGTGCCTTATGAACGGAGAGCGACGGCAATCGGTTTTCTTGAAATCAGCTGGGCCGGAAGCACGCTTTTGGGTATACCACTGATCGCTCTGCTGATAGACAACGTGGGATGGCGGTCCCCCTTTTTTGCCATGGGGGCCATCGGACTTGCAGGAATAATGGTGCTGAGCGTACTGATTCCAGCAGACGAAAGGTCAGTTTCAAATCCCCGCCGGATGCTGTCTGTCAAAAAGGTGTTGCCTATTATAGTGCGCGACGAAGCCTCACTGGGCGCGCTGGCTTATGTCTTTTTTTTCAGTGCCGCCATCGATAATCTTTTTGTTGTTTACGGTGCCTGGCTGGAAAAAGCGTTTGGTGTGGGTATTGTCGCTCTGGGCATGGCAACCGGTGTCATTGGGGCGGCGGAGTTGGTGGGTGAGATCCTGGTGGCAACCATATCCGACCGATTCGGTTTGAAAAGGGTTGTCATGATCGGAGTGACAATCTGCATATTTACCTACAGCCTACTACCCTTTGCAGGCCAATCGTTGTTGACGGCAATGAGCGGTCTGTTTTTTCATTTTTTAATCTTCGAGTTTACGATCATTTCCAGCCTCGCCCTGTGTACCGAATTGCAACCTGAAATGCGAGCCACGGTAATTGCTGTTTTTTTTGCATCCGCCGGCCTGGGAAGGATCCTGGGGGCTTTGATCGGCGGACCGATCTGGCTGGCCGGCGGTATTGTTGCCACAGGCCTGGTTTCGACCGGCATGACCACCCTGGCCCTGATATCGCTTTGCTGGGGTTTGCGAGGTTGGCGTAAGGGATAGATTGATCGGGACGCCCTTTGAAGAACCTGTTAAAAGCGTTCAGTTTTTACGACAAGTGCGGTAAGATCTCCGAATAAATTTTGGATTTTCGATTTTCGAATTTGGATTTAAGGTCCGCCTTTCTCCGAGCTGTAGGCTCTACGAGCCGGAAGTTGGCGGATCAATTTAAATAAAAAAAAGACAGAACTTAGCGATACCACTTGATACGTGCTGTCTGGATTATTTCAACCCGGAACGTTGAACCCCTGGCCCAGACCTGAATCATATGCGAATTCAATTGATCTAACGGTCGCATCGGTTTGATGGCACTCCAAGCGTATTCCAAAGCAGTCGCGCCAGGGCAGGCCTGAACCCCTCAACCTATCATAAAACGATTTGCCGCGGTGCTTTTTTCCCTGTCTCCTGATCTTCCATCTTTCTCGGAAACTTGAGATAGGGGATGATGGCTTCGTTTTTATTTCCGCCGGTTCCATCATAGGTTATAGATACCACCGGCACGCCGGTTTTGTCCTCGATCTCCTTTGCCATGGCCTCCGTGATAAGTGAAGGGCAGCAAAATGCCGGGCTGGTCTGGACAAATAAGGATACATCCGGATAATGGGATTTGATATAGAATACCTTCAAGATATTTTCCATGGACTCACCGGTGTGCTCAATCCTTAGATTGTATCGGGATAGAATTTTCTGAGGCGATTCATTGTATGCCTGGGGGGGCTCTTGTAAAATCCGATTGAAGTACGAATAATAGGTTCTCTCCAGTCGGGTTGCAGTCGCATAAAGGGCTTTTGATGACAGCACGTTTAAATAATGCCCTTCGATGAACCACTTTCGCAGATACGGTCTGGCGATCATCTTCACCAGCGAACTGAACGGTGTTGTGATAACTTCACCGCCCTGTTCTTCAATGAAATGAATCAGGTCTTGGTTTATAACCTCATTATCCCGGGCATAGAGGTCACCGAAAATCGCCACCTTCGGTCTTTGGCAATCACCGTGGGAAACCGACCCGTCACGGATTGTCTCTATGGCCTCAAAACGAGACACCACTTCAGCCACGGCCTCTTCTTTGGACAGGTTCCCTGAGAATGCCTCAACCAGAACATCCATACCCTCTTTGATAACCCGATCCGTTGTTCCGCTGACCTTCTCATAAGGCCTTATTTTACAGCCGGTCTTGCGAACAAGCCCGCCCACCATATAGGCCAGGTAAGTATTTAAAGGCAGCTTCAAAGATATGTCGGCAAAGGACAGACTGCCGGTGTAAATTCCGACTTTTTCCATGCCCTGACCGTAGGCATCCAATAGGGTTTTTATATGATGGGGGAACAGACCGAGATTGCAGGATATCGTCGATGAAATCATCCAAAGCACCGTTTGGGCGGGATCGAGCTGATGGGACTCGACATAATCGATAAATTCCTGGGTGATAATATTGAGCGGGATGCACTGGCCGGAATTGTAGCGCAGACTTTTTTGGATACAGGTCGGCGTTTCTTCCAGCAGCCTTGCATCTAGGCCGACACGCCGGAGACCCGCGACCACCAGCCTCAGGCTCAGGTTGTCCCAAGCCGGTAAGATTAGTGTCTTATCGGCCAAGGTCGTTTCCATATCCGGCTTACGTGCCGGGGTCGATAGTTGTGGTTTGGCCTTATTTTCAGCATTGTGATGATTCTTAAAAGATCGGACTGCCGCCTCGATACGGGTCTCATAACCGGTGGTTGCATCGTGTTCGTCCAACTGCAGTATCAAGTACGGCCTGGCATGAGACTCCATGATCTTCTTAAAATAATCGACCACAAAGGAATCCGGGCTGCACTTAAAAGATGTGAGCAGTACGGGATAAGCGTCGTTGGATTGTGCGATTACCTCTGCGGCCTCCAATATTTCAGCGGCATAGTGCCAATGCAGCTTGGAGAGCAGCGGTTGAATCGACACCACGTCCTGCCGGTTATAGGAAAGCATATCCTGATAAAATGCTTTGATGCCCAGAGATGCAAATATATCCGGGATGCCTTTGTTCATGTGCGGGCACAGCACGGTATAGGGCCGGCCCAGTAAAACCACGTGGATATCTTTGCCTGTTTCGGTCAGACGTCTTTTGTATATTTTTTTCAGTTTCAATTGGGCGGATTTCTTGAATTCCAAGGCACTGTCATAGGCCGCTGCTACTTCCAGAAAGCCGATGGGGGTTTTTGATATGGATTTGAGCATTCGATACAGCTCAACCTTGGTGTGAAAAGTACTGTATAGGTAGTTCGCCAGGGGCATCAGAATTTTATTGGCGCTGCTTTGTATATCCTTTAACCGGCCGACGGCCGCTGAGGTGACGGCAGGAGAAAACTGGGTGTAATAGCAGTATTGCCTGCGCAGGCCCTTTTCGTTAACTTTTTTCTCAAAATAAAAAGGCATAAAGATGAAATCCACACCAGCATCGCCGGCAGTGTCGGTCAGAAGATATTTGATATGCCCGTGCAACGCTGTCATGGGTGCGCAGAACTCAGCGCCGCTAATTTGCTTGCCCTCTTTTATGGCGGTGCTGTATTTTTCGCTGGTAACCGTCTTTATGCCCAGCAAATTAAAAAATTTGCGCCACAACGCCAGATCTTCATACAGGTGGAGTGCGGCCGGAATGCCGATGGTCAGGCCGGCTCCGGTTTTCGATTGCGTTTTAAAAGACATCGCCTTTTTTCTTTCCCGGAGCAGGTCGAATCCGCAAAGGTTGTTGCTGACGTATTTGGTGGTATCATAGTCTCGGCCGCATAAAAAACCGTAGGCGACCCGCTCCCCACCAATATCAGCCAGGGTTATTTTGCAATGGTTGGTGCACACTTCGCACACTTCCGATTGGATCGGGATCCTTTTTTCATGAAGGCCGAGACCTCTGAATTGTGTTGATGAGATTTTCTGCTCTGAAAGCAGGATGGCGGTTCCCAGTGCCCCGGTCAAATGGCAATACCTGGAGACATGGATCGGTTTTTTTAGCCGCTGTTCAAAGGCGGCCACCAGGGCTTTATTTTTTGCGGTGGCCCCCTGAAAAAGGATGGTTTGCCCGATATTATTTTCGATGGCGACTTTGGTTAGATAATTTTCCCGTATTGCATGCAGAACCGATGCAAGCACCTCGTTGACGGCATAGCCTTCATTGAGGTAATGGTTGATGTCTCTTTCCATGAACACCGTGCAGCGGTCGCTGGCAAGCGGGGATCTCTGATTTTCTGTGCGATTGGAAAATTTGTCCAGGGGGCAGCCCAGTTTTTGAGCCTGCTCTTCGATAAAACTGCCCGTCCCGGCGGCACACACCGTGTTCATGATCGAAAATGTGACGGTGCCGTCTTTTAGCGTGGTAAATTTTGAGTCCTGCCCGCCGATCTCGATGATCGTGTCAACCTGCGGGTTCAGCTGCCAGGCGGCCCGGGCATGGGCCGTGATCTCATCCACGATCAGGTCGGCGCCGATGATTTTTCCGGCAAATTTTCTGCCGGAACCGGTGGTGCCGGCTCCGATGACCTGCAGGGTTAGCGCTTTTTTTTCCGCCATATCGGCAATTGCAGCAAAAATGTTCTGAACTGCGGCCACCGGTCTGCCTGCCGTGCGGGTGTAAAATCCGGCCAGCACTGTCTGTTCGCTGCCCGTCATCATCGCTTTCGTGCTGGTGGAACCGATATCGATTCCAAGGTATATTTTGTACAATACGCCGGGTTCCAGCGTTTCGTAGATGTCGACCTCCACCGGATACGGATTTTCGGAATCAGCCCATTGAAATTCATAGTGGTCGCTGCCGTCAAAATCCGGGTAGTCGGAAAGCTGCAAGGTCAACGGCGCGTGATAGTAGGCTTTATTGACCGGTCGCTGGATCAGCAGTTCATCTGCTGATGAGATGCATGTTCCGGCAATGGTTGGATACCTCCTGTCGCTGGACATGTCCTGCAGCAGGTTAAGGGCCGCACCGGCAGCACCGTAGAGGGTCTTTTCGACAATGACCTTAAGGCCGATCATATTTTCAATGTGTCGGACGACGGCCCGGTTCCACGATACACCGCCGGTGAATATTACGGGGCCATTGGGCTTCTCCCCCACAAACGCTGTATCGACAATGTTTTTTGCCAGACCGTGGCACAGCCCATCACAAATCTCGGCCAATGTGTAACCTTCCTGCTGGGCATGGACCAGGTCTGTTTTTGCAAAAACGGCGCAGCGCGACGCTATTTTGGGGATGACGCCGGTGTTCTTAAAGGCAATTTCACTGAGCTGCTCGATGCCGGCCAGGTTCAATCTGGCAGCCTGTTGATCCAGAAAACTGCCGGTACCGGCGGCGCAGGAGGTGTTGGCTTTAAAATGAAGGTAGTTACCATCGGCATCAAATTGAATCAGGCCGAACTTTTCACCGCCCACCAGTAATATCGAACCGATTTTTTCATGAAAGTGACGACAGGCGGCGATGATGGAAACCCGGTTGTCATATTCACGGTTGGCCTTGAGAATGGATGGGGTAGAGGTGGTCGCGGCAACAGCAGAAATTTCAGACAGGTTAAAATCCCCCAGCATAACCTTTAAGGTATCCTTGATGGCGCCCCGATGAAACCCGTAGGATTTTCTGACAAGATTTTTTTCAGGGGACAATTCTGCAATGCAGATGGATACCGAACCGATATCAATGCCAAGGATATTTGCTGGGGTCATCTCAAGCCGCCTTTCATTGTTTCTTGCCCTATTGAAATGCAATACAATTTGAAAAGCCCTGATCAACCGTCGGTCCTGTTCTTATATCATAATCCGTAACGGTTTTGTCAAACTTTTTTTCTAAGCGTTCCCAGGTTCAGAGGTTCAGCGTTCGAGGTTATCAAAATGTTTTGAATTTTGAGTTTCGGTCATTGGTATTTGCCCTTCGAATTGGCTCAGGGTGGTGAGCTGGTCGAACCATTTGGTATTTGACATTTGGTGCTTGGAATTTACATGATTTTAATAAATAAAATAATCTTATTAAATCCAGTTGGTTATCTGTTCCGACAACGGACATAATGGCGTTCAAATTTTCATACTTCTGCGTTTACCTTTTCCAGAAACCGAACCAGGGCATGCCCAAAAAGCCTGACCCCCACATCCAGCGCTCTTTCATCCATATAAAAATTGGGCGAATGCAAAGGGAATTGGAACCCCTTAGCGGGATCATGACAGCCGATTCCAAACATGGCTCCCGGCCATTTCTGGCAAAAATAGGAAAAATCCTCCGCCCCCATCCGGGGGCTGCTGATATTGACACCGGCGGCGCCCAGAACGTCCTCTGTACAGGACTTTATAAAATCTACAAGTTCGTTTTGATTGACCTGGGACGGATACCCTTCGGTATTTTCAAAGACCGTGGTCACGCCGAATGCGAGGTCTAATCCCCGGACCATTTCCTCAATCCGCCGGATCGCCAGCGCCCTCACCTCCGGTGACAAGGTCCGGAGGGTGCCGCGAAGGAGTGCCTCTTCCGGAATAATATTTTCTTTGGTTCCGGCGTGAAATTCAGCGATGGTCAGAACGGCACTGTCCAGCGGCGCAAGATTGCGGCTGGCAAACACCTGCAGCTGGGTGACCAGATGAGCACCCGCCACAATCGGGTCGACGCACAAATGGGGAGAGGCGCCATGACCGCCTTTGCCTTTTATTCGGATTGCCAGGGTATTGGTAGCTGCATGGGCGGTCCCATAAATCAGTTCCATTTGGCCCACCGGCAGCTCCGGATTCATGTGCCCGGCAAAAATGGCCGCTACCGGTTCGGCATCAAACAAGCCGGTCTCCAGCATGGCTTTAGCCCCCGCACCACCTTCTTCCGCAGGTTGGAAAAAAAAGAGAATTTCACCGCAGCCATTCCGGGGCCAGTCCTGTTCCTGCAACCGGCGGATAATTCCTAATGCGATCGTCACATGGCCGTCATGCCCACAGGCATGCATAAGCCCCGGATGCAGTGATTTATAAGAGATATCATTGGATTCCTCCAGTGGCAGGGCATCCATGTCCGCCCGAAAGGCAGCCATTGGACCTGGATTTTCAGATTTGAGCCTGGCGACGACGCCCGTTTTCCCTACGCCTGCCTTATAAGAGATTCCCAGTTCATCCAAAACGCGGCAAATTTTTGCTTGGGTCTTACCTTCTTTGTAACCAAGCTCCGGAACCTGATGTAATTCACGGCGCAGATCAACCAGCCAGTTGTGAAAGGGAAGTGGTTCTAAATTCGACATTTTTTCTCCTTAGTTGAAAGTTCTTTTTTTAATGAGCCCGCAACACTCTACCATGCTTTTTGTTCTCGAGATAGCTTCCTTCTTCAACAACAAGTTCACCGTTGATAAAGACCTTCTCGATCCCCGTGGGACGTCGGGCTGTTTTTTTGACAGTTGTATTATCCGCAATGGTGTCCGGGTTGAAAAGTACGAGATCGGCAAAGTAGCCCGGTTTGATTTCTCCCCTTTCCGAAATCCCCATCCAGCGTGCGGTCTTGCCACTCATCCTGCTTATCGCGTCAGCCAGACTCAGTGTGTTTTTATCCCTGACGAACTTGCCGAGGATGCGCGGAAAAGCACCATACGAAGCCGGGTTGGGAAATCCGCTTGATCTCAGGAGGGTGTCGGTTTCAAACAGGCAGAGTTTATTTGCCATTAATTTTTCGACAAGCTGCTCATTGTTTTCATCCCCGCTGTATCCGTAAGTGAGCTGCAATGCTTTGCCGTGGCTTTCTTTAATGATCTTTAGCATGGCATCCAGCGGCTTGATGCCCTCTTGTCTTGCAATCTCCACCAGATTCAAGCGGTTATACTTCTCGCCGGCAGGATAACCGGCATCCATGATCTGGATGTCGGACATGTCGAACCCGACAAGAAATTTTGCGATGTTCAACTCACACCTGAGTCTCCTGATGGCCCTGTGATCTTCAAGGTTATGGGTCAGGTCCGCTACAAACCAGGCCGGCAGGAAAACAGCAAGATAGCTGTTTCCGCAAAAATGCGGATAGATGTCCCACATCACTTCAAGTCCCTTTTCCCTCGCTTTTTCAACCATTGCGACCGCTTTTTGAGCAGTCGGCCAGCTCTTGCGGCCGGCAAAGATAAAATGAGATATCAGCAACCTGACTCCGGTTTCGAGTCCGATGGAAAGAATTTCGTCAAGGGCCTTCAAATTGTGTGGCTTGCCGATGAAAGGAATAATCGGGTAAGAACCGGAATACTTTGACAGCGCTCGCATATGGACGGTCAAAATGCGGCCGTGGTCGGACGCCGCCTGGGCCATCACCACAAGATCCTCCCTGGTGGAGAAAAGCCCCGGCGGATACATCAGGCCGAAAGACAGGCCGAATGCACCGCTGTCAAATGCCTCGGCCACCAGGGTAGTCATCGCGGCCGATTCATCGGAATCGGGTCGTCGTTTAATGTCTCGAACAGCCCCCATGTGCACGGTACCGTGGCCAACGAGCTGAGCATTGTTGAACAGGAGTCCACCGGCCGAATCCAAATAATCAAAAAATTCGTCCATTCCCTCCCAATTATAAGAAAATGGCTCCGCAACCAGGATATCGGAAAATTCACGGACAAGTTTTTTGCTGTCTGCGTTAACCGGTGCCGGAGAGAACCCGCAGTTTCCCGTAACGACCGTAGTGATTCCCTGTTCGATTAAGGGAAAGAGAAATTCCTGATGATGGCTCAACGGCAACACCCAGTCGAAATGACTGTGGCAATCGATAAAACCGGGAGCCACTGCCAGCCCTTCGGCATCGATAATGTTGTTCTGCTCTTTGCGGGCGATACCATCGTCCGACGCCCTAGTTGATGGTATGACCGACTCAATCCTGTCTCCGATTACATAAACGGAACCTATGAATGCTTCACGACCCGTACCATCAATGATCATCGCGTTGCGAATCAACGTATTCGGCATGCGCAGTCTCTCCTAATCCCATCGGGTGCTGTTGGGGATTTGATAGGTTCCGTCCAGACGATCCATCATCTCATCATACCGGCGTTGAAGATCATCGATTGCATCATTGTAATGCATAGCGGTTCTTGGGTCTGATCCATAGTGCGCTTCAATCGCGCTGCGCTCATTTTCATACCATCGTTCCGGATCAAAGTTATAGGTCACGAGTCCATCTCCGGTTCTTACCATTACTTTTGTATTAATAGGCTGAACATACACCATTTGTCAATGATCCGACCCGGGCCGATCTTGACAGCCCATCCCGTTTCAGCCATACTCTTGTTTATGAAAATGAATTATTAGGGCCCAAAAGGGGGAAGTATAATGAATCCTGACAATCTGGATATCAGCGGCGACTGGGATAGCGATCCGGCGGTTTTAGAAAAATTCAGTCGGGATATGAGTGCCTACCGGATTTTACCCGCATTGGTGGTGGCGCCGAAAAACGAGGAGGATGTTCTGCGCACCCTTCGTTTCGCTCACAACGAGGGACTTGACATCGTGTCCCGTTCGGGGGGCAGTGATCTCAGCGGCGCTTCCATCGGCCCCGGGATCATTTTAAATTTTAAAAAATATTTTAACCGGGCCGTCAGGTTGGGGGAAGAACGCCATCGTTGAGCCGGGAATGATCCTGGACCACTTCGTTAAAAAAATATCCGCGTACAACTTGATGCTGCCGGCCGTACCTTCAAGCAGTGCCCTGTGCGCTTTGGGTGGCAATGTCGGTACACGCGCCACCGGTCCCCGCACAGCCAAGTACGGCACCCTGGATGCCTTTGTGACCTCTTTAAGGTTTATCACCGCCGGGGGGCAAGTGGTCGACACAGCCCAGTCCCTGCCGGATGACCTGGCGACCGGGCTGCGGCGAATTCAGAAAAAGTTTTTAGACGATGCGGCCAGCCGTGCCATTATCGATCGAAGACCCTTTATCGCCGGCGGATATAACCTCAAGGCTTTGACCCAATATTTCGACATGGGCGAACTGGCTGCTCACCTGCTGGTCGGCAGTATCGGCACCTTGGGGATTGTTTCGGA
Organism: uncultured delta proteobacterium; assembly: GCA_963765595.1. Taxonomy (GTDB): domain Bacteria; phylum Desulfobacterota; class Desulfobacteria; order Desulfobacterales; family JAFDCJ01; genus JAFDCJ01. The sequence goes on along the minus strand of CAVXXE010000036.1, from coordinate 16,974 downwards.
AATAAGACTGAAGTTAATTGAAAAGCGACCTTCGCAAGGAACCCTCGTCGCCCATTTCAGGGATTATGAGGAATTGGCCGAAGCGGCCCTGCGTCTGAAAGCACTGGACCCGGCTGCGCTGGAATATTCGGATGCCTCCTGTGCCGGGCATGTCAACGGCAAAATCCTCAACTTGGAAGACCCCGGCATGGTCGGCACCATGATCGCGGAATTCGACGCTTCAGCCGAACAGGCGCAGGAAGGCCGTAAGATCCTCGAGACCTGCAATATTTCGCGTCTGTGGGTTATCAGTGCTGCAAGCCCGGAAGAGGCTGCCTTGTGGCAGGACCGCCGCCGGACTCAACCGAGCCTCCTGAAGTACTGTCGCCAAAAAAACTTGCTGCTGCCACCCATAATTGACGACATTGCGATACATTTAAAAGATTTTGGCTCGGTGAGCAAAGAGATCGGGGACTTGATGCGGCGATTGGGTCATGAGATTTCTGTTTACGGACACCTCGGTTTCGGCAGTATCCATGCCAGGCCTTATTTCGATCCTGCCAAAGGCGGGCTGGAAGAACAAATCGAAACGGTATCCCAGGAAGTATTCAAAATTCTGCACAAGTATGACGGCACCCTGGTTGGTGAGCACAATGCCGGTCGATCCCGCTCGGTTTACCTTGAGATGGAATTGGGACCTGCATACACCTATTTGCGTGAGATCAAAAAGCTGTTTGATCCCGCTGACATTTTGAATCCCGGATCCCTGTTCGACACCGATCCTATCTGCACCCATATGGATTTTAGGGTCCGCTGACCATTGACCGTATTTTTAGCTCTTTCTTCATCAAGTGGGATGAAGGACCTTAAGCTTGGCGGCGATCAGTTGGTCGTGAGAGAGGCGCAGTAAGTTTTTAAGCTTGTTCATCAGATAATGCTCGTACCTGTCCATTTTGCCGTCAACAAACACCATCCGCCAGAGAATTTCAATGATTTCGATTTTTTCGTCGGTGGAATAATTTGCATTGATCAGCCGGGCAAACTGCCAGAGGTCCACACTTTTGTCCAACTCCTTATCAGCCTCTGCCACCAGGGCGTCAGCGTGTTCGCGGGATAAACCATATCTTTCTTGCACAATGGCGAGGATCGTATCCATCTCCGCTTCGGTAAACTTTTCGTCTATGCGGGCCATTTCTACAAATAGCGCACAGGCTGCAAGGCGCACATCGTGCTCCGATTCCCGGTCCACATCATTAGAAACCGCCGTTGCCGTCTTGCTGAAAAACCGTTTTACGATATCGAGCATCCGATAGTCTCCTTTGTCTTTTTTTAATTCTCAGAAGTCCCGTTCCTGTCTGATTTTATCGTAACTTTCCTTAATTTCACGAAAGCGGTTGGCGGCAAAGTCCATAAATTCCTCCGGCAGTCCTTTAGAAACAATCGTATCGGGATGAAAATCTTTCACAAGTTTTTTATAGCTGGACTTGATTTCCTGATCAGAAGACTCCGGTGTACAGTTCAGAATTTTGTAATATTTATCAAAATCCTTGAAGTAGACGGCCTTAATATTTTCAAATTGTCCGTCACTGATTTTAAAAATGTTCTTTACGCTCTTCAAGGCAATTTCTTCTGCGGGGTGAAGTGTGCCGTCCGCTGCTGCGACTTTGAAGAGGAGGTCAAGAAAAGAAAGGAGCAGCGTAGGTTGGGTTTTAGTTGCCTGGTACAATTGAATTGCAAAATCTTCGAGTGAATATCGGGAATCCTTTGCTTCGTTAAAAACCTGTCTGGCAAATTGTTTTTCGCCCTCCGCCATGGGTAAATTGTCGATGAAGCCCTGAACAACGGCAATTTCATCCCTGGTGACCACGCCATCGATCTTTGAAAGCTTACCCAGGATTGAAAATAGACTGATGAAATAGGTGGCCTGGGTCCTTTCTGAAGGCCCGAATTGGAGTCCCTGTTCCGGTCTGATTGTCCGATTGACCAGATCGTTGCTCTTATCAATCAAAAGGTGCCCTAAGGCGGCGCCGGCGACAGCTCCGAGGGGCCCACCGAAAATGAGGCCCAATGACCCCAGCGTTAATTTTCCAAACCAACTCATAACTTTTCTCCTTACGTCTTTGTCATTCTTAACCCGGATGAACTACGATTGACGATTGACAATATTCAATCAATGGAATTTATGATTCGCTGAAACCGTCATTTCTTTACAACATATTGTCAAAAAAAACAGACTAAGGGCCTAAAGCGTTACTTCTTCTCTGAAAGCGAATCGAATGCGGTTGTCCAGATAATACACTAGGGAGGGCTTGAACCGGTAAAGTTTGACTCCGAAGCGCTCCCAAAAGCTTGCCGGATCCACAGATGTTTCTTTTTTGAAAAAGTCTTTGGTAAACGGAAATTTTTTTAGGTAGGCGCGCAGCACCTGAATTGCCTCCAGGCTGGCCTCGACAGCTTGGAGGCTGCCGCTCATTTGAAGACCCCGGATTTCCTGCCAGGTAGTACCGGATACATATACGGCCGAAGATGCCTGGCCATTTTCAAGAGCCTCTTTTATATGCCTGGATTCAGGGGTAGATAAAAAATAAAATGCGGACTTGAAATAAACATAGTATACCGGCGCAGCCCAGGCAATATCGCTGTCGGCGGTGGCCAGGGTCATGGTATTTTGTCCGGTAGCAAGACGTCCGGCCAGGTCGTTTAGCTCCTGACCGGATTTGGTATCGTTTGAATCACGGGATTTCGCCATAGTTGCCTGCCAGCCGGTTACTATTAATTATGATTTGAAATCCTCATTTTTTTGTTTTCGAATTAATGGGCACAGCTGTCTCCGATACCATGCCCGCCACACGTCTGATCAGGGGCAAACACCGCCAGCTTGCCGGAGGTCAACAGCTCAAGATTTTCCCGCACCGAGCCCGGCGCCGCCCGATAAGTTTTAATCCCTTCCAGTGAAAGCTTGCGCAAAGCGCCACCGCCGATCCCACCGACGAGTATTGCATCTACCTGCCGGCCGTTCAGGGCCTTCAAAGGCTGGCACTGGCCGTGGAGATGGTCCCGATCGGGATTTTCAACAGTTTCGGATGAATCCTCTTCGGTATCTACAAACACAAAGTAGTGGGCGGATCCGAAATGGCCATAAACCCGGCTCTCCATTCCATTATTTTCCTGGGTAGGAAACGCTATCTTCATTGGTATACCTCTTTTATTTTTGTTGGATTATAATTGCTGAACACTATGGCTAAAAGCGCCTTATGTCAAGTCCTGGAGTTGCAAACCAGCCACCCAGCCGGTCCGCTATGATTTTGCGAGTGAACTGTCCACTGTGATACACAGGAAATATTCAGAGAGGGGTTACCAGATGATGTCAATTGCCATTTGGGGAAATATTGAAATACAGAAGGCTTAAACAAGCGTTCATTTCAGCGGAGAGAATAGATTTAGAACCAGTTTGAATTTTTTCCACCATTTGACAACAGGACCCGCTGAACCTTGATGTTGCGCCAACCATTCTCTCTTTAAATGAGACACTTCATTTTTCGAAAGTTTTTTGTCGCTCAAAACCACGCCGCCATGCGGATTCCAAAATGCTCCCATATCATACCTTAAAATCGTCTACAGCATCCCAATTATTATGCTCCCATGAGGCCGCCGCTAAAGTGGGGGCGGACGGGACAACACCAGAAAAACCTGCTGCAGTCGTAAAATCCGCCCCCGTGCAAAAGAAGACCTGACCATCAACTTAACAGAATTATCAAGCAAGCTTGATGACAAAAGCATTCCATTCGGTCAATCAATGGTTGGTCAGGCAGTTTTAATTAAAGCAAGATATGTGCCAGATATTAGGCTGAATGAATTTATAATTATATTTGAAGGATAAGGAACTTTGAAATGGAAGAGGGCATTAGATATTGTGAAAACTATTGGATAATATTGTGAAAAGAGATACATAATGGAAACGAAACGCTCACGTTCCAAGCCGGATCGTGGCGTCCTGACTTCATCTATCGAAGTCATAAATCAGAAACATGATGTTGTGATGAGCATGCAGGCTGTCAATATGTTGTTGTGCCGGCAGGCGTCTTGATCCATTTTTAAGATCTTTCCACTGTTGCTCGGTTTATTAACGGCGCTTACCGGAATTTGCACTTATTTCTCGTAAACAACAGATTTTTTTGAAACCCCTGAAAGGCAAGAGAAGCTGGGCACAGGTGTCAATACCGGTTTCTTGATCCTCGAAACTTGAAATCGAGATGCCCAGCAACCTGATCTTTTTCCGGCCTGCTTCGGTCTTGGAAACTAAAGGCTTAATGTATTTCATAATAACGGATGCGTTGTCTGCCGGCTCATCCACCGTAATGCTTCTTGTAATGGATTGGAAATCAAAATATTTTATTTTAAGTGTAATTGTATGTCCTTTGGCTTGACGTTTGGTTAAAGAACTCTCCAAGCGCACGGCGATGCTATCCAGTATCTCCAGTATCTGCTCGATATCGTCAATGTCCTCAATAAGGGTTGTTTCCTTGCCGATAGATTTCCTGATCCTGTTGGGTTCGACCGGTCTTTCATCGAGTCCATGGGCAATGTTGTAAAAATAGGTGCCTGACTTCCCAAAAAGTTGAATCAAATTTTCCTTTTTAAATTTTTTGAGATCCGCTCCGGTATGAATGCCGAGGTTGAGCATTTTTTCTTCTGTAACTTTCCCGACGCCAAAAAATTTTCTGATCGGCAATTTATCGATAAATTCATTTGCCATCCCGGGCGTTACCACCGTTATCCCGTCCGGCTTGTTGAAATCGGAGGCAACCTTCGCAATGAACTTATTGAAAGAGACGCCGGCAGATGCTGTCAGGTTGCCGGTTTCCGCACGTATCTTTTTCTTGATTTCTGTGGCAACCAGCGTCGCTGAAGCCATCTTCTTGTGATTTTCGGTGACATCGAGAAAAGCCTCATCCAGGGACAAGGGCTCAACAAGGTCGGTAAATTCATAAAAAACTTTTCTTATATCAGCGGATACCGCTCGATATGCATCAAATCGCGGCCGAATGAAAACCGCTTGGGGACAACGTTTGTAGGCAGTGGATGAGGCCATCGCGGAGTGGATACCGTATTTTCTGGCTTCATATGAACAGGCCGCAACGACGCCCCTCGAATTCGGATCACCGCCGACAATCACCGGCTTCCCTTTGAGTTCGGGTCTATCCCGCTGTTCGACGGAGGCATAAAACGCATCCATATCGATATGGATTATTTTACGAATTGGTTGCATCTAATTTTTCGATTTTGCTGGTAATTGCATTCCCGATTTTAAAAATCACCCTGTTTGTCACGTTACTTTACCTTGAAGAGAGGTTCGAGTTCCAGAGAAAAATGATATTTTCTTGAACCTATTTCCATCACAACTTTTTTGCTATCAAAAAGGTGGTTCTAAGGCTTAAAACGAACCTCCGGTTAGCATCTTATTATAAAAATATCAAATTTGGTCCGACAAGAATTCTATTGTCTTATAAAATCACCTGTCATCCGTATAAAGGTTTAGTTCAAATCCTCTATCAGATCCTAACGACAGTGGCGGCAAATAAGCCAAACTCCATAAATACCATTGATTTTCTACGTTAAAATAGTATATTTTCGATTGACTTTCTACGTTTTATAATTAAAATTACAGTTATTTAAACTTTAATACAATTTTTAATATTTCATAAATAGGAATTTTTTCATGAAACGATTGGCAGAAAAAGAGGTGATTAAGTGGAAAAATTCGCTACGCCGCAAACCGCTGATTATTCGTGGGGCGCGCCAGGTTGGGAAAACATGGCTTGTTGAGAATGTTCTGGCAAGCACATTCGATAACTTCGTCAAAATCGATTTGGAAAAACGCCGGGATCTCCATGTTCATTTTGCCGGCAATCTTGAACCCCGCGCCATTCTGAACCATCTGGAATTGATTACAAGCCGGATCATATCCGGCAAAACGCTGCTCTTTTTCGATGAGATCCAAGCCTGTCCGCGAGCTATTACTGCATTGCGGTATTTTTACGAGCAAATACCTGAGCTTCACGTTGTTGCGGCCGGTTCACTATTGGAATTTGCCTTCGATGAGATTTCCGTGCCTGTTGGCCGGGTGCAGTATCTTCATTTGCATCCGATGACATACTACGAATATCTCCTCGCAATGGGTAAAGAGCCGATGGCGGATTATTCTCTCACCCCCCCAAAGAGAGTTGCCCCGTCAATTCAAAAGATGATTCTGAGTGAACTACGTAACTATTTCTTTGTAGGCGGGATGCCCGAGTGTGTCAAAACCTGGCGCGACTCGGGGTCAATGATCGAAACCTTCCAGGTTCAATCGGAGATTCTGGAATCGTATCGGGATGATTTTTCCAAGTACAAACCCCGTATCGATCCAGCTTGTCTTGATGCAGTCTTTTTGAACACCGCCAAAAGCGTCGGCGAGCAATTGAAATATACCCGCCTTAATTCCGGTCATTCCGGCCAAATGAATCGCAAAGCGTTTGATCTATTGAACAAGGCACAGATTGTTCAAAAGATCTCGTCCTGCGATCCTTCCGGCTTGCCATTAGGCGCAACGGCTAATCAAAAGAAATTCAAGGCTTCCTTGATGGACATCGGGCTTTTGCAACGTACCTGCCAGGTACCGGCCGAACTGGAACTACAGCAAGATAACATGCTGGCAATGTATCGCGGAAAACTGGCCGAACAATTTGTCGCTCAAGAACTTCTGGCATGGCATAGTTCGGAATTATACTATTGGGCGCGGGACGCCCGTGGCAGCAATGCCGAAGTGGATTATCTCGCCGTTCATGAAAGCAAAATATATCCGGTTGAAGTCAAATCAGGTGCGGGGGGCAGTTTGCGAAGTCTTCACCTAATGTTGGAAAAATATCCCAACTGTCCTTACGGACTGGTTCTTTATGATGGTACTTACAAAATGCGCACCGAGCAGAAAATTATGTTTCTGCCGTTATACTCGGTCGCCGGCATCGGTAACAAACGTGCAACCGTCGTCTAAAAAGCTGCATTTAAAATATAATGGCAAAACGAGTTGATATATCCCGATGGGTATACACACAATTTTCAAAGGAGGAAGAATTAAATCTTGGAAACTTTAGAAATTAGGATTTCTGACATACTTGAATCTTTTAAAATATTAGATGGAATTTACAAACGACAACAAATTGATGCAGCCATCGAGCTTAAAGAAGAAATTACTCCTTATCTGATCAAGATACTGAAAATGGTTTTAACTAATCCAACTGAGTATCTTGAGAATGAAGATAATTATGATCATATATACGCCTTATTTTTATTAGGTCACTTTAGGGAGCATCGAGCGCATCAGATTATAGCTGATTTATTCAGTCTGCCGGATGAGATACCCGACAAGCTTTTTGGAGATACTGTTACTGAAGATTTGGCTATTATTTTGTATCGGACCTGTGGTGGTTCACTGGAATTGATGAGATCCTTGGCTTTAAATAAGAAAGCGTATCAATATTGTCGAAGCTCGGCTTTAAGAGCAATTGAGTTCGCAGTAGTGGATGGTCTGGTATCGCGTGAAGAGATAATGTCATTCTTGGAGCCGCTTCTTTTTGATGATGATTTTAATGACGGTACAGATTTTTTATATTTTGTAGCACGGACTATTTGTCATCTGTACCCTGAAGGGTTTATGGAGAAAATAAAGAAAGCATTTGATGATGAGATCATTGACCCCTGGATGATAGGATACGAAAGCTTTGAAAAAGCCTTACAAGACGGTGAAGAAAAATGTCTTGAAAAAGTTAAAAAAGAACTAAGGTATCGATCACTGGATGATCTTCACAGCAGAATGTCTTGGTGGGCATGTTTTAAATCAGAAGAAAAAGCGATTGCTTCATCACTAAAAATAGAAAAAGCTTCTAACTCTGATTTAGCTGTTAAATCAAGAAAGAAATCTAAAAGGAACAAAGCTAAAGCAAATAGAAAAGGGAAGAAAAAACAGAGTAAGGCTTCCAAAAAGAAAAACCGCCGTTAAAATTCTCAGGGAAATAATATGAAGTACCATGAATTCTTGTCGGACCAAGTTATTAATTTAGTCCGACAGGGCTGAAAATCACATTCCAATGCCCATGACCGTCCCTATAACCATAAATGAAATTGCACAGCAGAGTGGGTATCAGATCCTTGGACATGAGCGATTAGCAGGCCGTCAGGCGAAATTTCTGCCAATTCCTTCACGTCTGCATGAAAGTGTTCGGAATCTGATTGCTGAGAGCTATCCAGATGGTCTTTACGGCCATCAAGCAGAAGCGATCGACGCCGGTCTCAAAGGCGATGATATTTGCCTTGCGACGTCGACTGCATCCGGGAAAAGCCTGGTATATATGGTTTTAGCGGCAGATATGATCCTTAGGGATAATCATTCCAAGGTGATTGCTTTTTATCCGGCACGGGCTCTTATCCAAGATCAGCTTGGGAAATGGGAGGCTGTTCTCAAACCTTTAACCCTCAATTTCGGCTTTATCGATGGCAGTCTGCCGATGCAAAAAAGGCTTCCAGTCATGGAAAGAAGCAGGGTTGTGCTCATGACGCCGGATGTGGCTCATGCCTGGCTGATGAGTAATTTGAATGTCCGGGAAATCAGGTCTTTTCTAGGAGATATTAAATTTCTTATTTTGGACGAGGCCCACATTTATGAAGGTGTTTTTGGTACAAACATGGCTTATTTTCTAAGACGCCTTCAGGCCGTTTCGAAACCCCAAAGAATATTCACGAGTACCGCAACGCTTGATAACCCTGCAAAATTTGTCTATCAGCTCACCGGAAGACAACCGCGGCCCTTTGGTCCTGAGGCCGATTGTTCCGAAACACCGCCGAAAACAATTCTGCTAGCTAAAAAGGCTGCCGACCCAAGCTTTGAATGCATGGTGGAGTTGCTGGGAAGCTTAGCCAGAGATTATAAAGGCAAATTCATTGTCTTTGCAGACACCAGGAGAATGGTAGAGAACCTAGTGGTGGCACGAAAGCGTTCTCCAAAACAAGAGGCCAAATGCGATAAAGATATTGATCGAATTGGCATCACTAAAGAATCCAGCCTAAAAGCCAAACCTGAAGATATGGCCAAAAATGCGAGAATACTCCCTTATCGAGCCGGATACGAAGCTGTTGATCGAAATGCTATTCAGAAGGCTTTAGCGAGGGGAAACCTGTCCGGTGTCGTCTCGACAAGTGCCTTGGAATTGGGAATTGATATTGGAGACATCGACCTCATTGTGCTGTTGAATCAACCTCCGTCTCTTAAAGCCTTTTGGCAGAGAGTCGGAAGAGGAGGCCGAAAGAGACCGGGAGTATGTCTCCTCATAGACAATCGGGGAACCATCGCGGACAACCCTGGGGGTCTTCGAAAATACCTTGAAACCCCGCTCGAGCAATGCTGGCTTTATTTGCAAAACCGATATATTCAATACACCAATGCCATTTGCGCCGCCCGCGAATACCGCGATTTTGGGGAGGATCGTTATGATGTCAAACCATTTGATTCTTTGCCCGCGAAGTTCAACAATTTCCGTGAAAAGGAGATGAAACCGTCAGCGCCGATTGCCCACGACCTTTACCCCTTGAAACAAAGAGCACAAAATGGGCCGCATCGAGAGTTTCCGATACGCACCGGTATGGAAAAAAACTTTCAGGTGAAGGAACGATCCGGCAGATTACTCGGGAAACTTACTTTCTCGCAAACACTCCGGGAAGCGTACCCAGGGGCGGTCTACTATTATATGGGGCGACCTTACCGGGTCAAGCGCTTTCAGTACCACCGGGGGGCAATCCTGGTTGATAAGGAGAAATATTGGACCACCAGCCCTGAAACCCTGCCGATGGCCTTTCCGAGTTTCGAGACCGGAATGCTCAAACTTATCCAATCCGATATCGGTTTTATAGCGGAATCAGAGATGATGATCAGCGAGCGCGTCACGGGTTTCATCGAGAAACGCGGACCTGCCAAAATAGCGCATGAATATGGCCCATCGTCACCATTTTATCGGCGCGAACTTAATCGATATTTTGATACCACCGGCGTCAGCTGGTGGTTCCCCGTCGAGCACACGAATTCAGCGGCAGCAACACAGCGGATTCTTGAAGCTTTTTGCCTCAAATTTGGTGTTCAGCAACGAGATTTGGGTATGGGACCTTTTCATGCCCGCATCTCACCAATAGGAATTGAAAAGTGCCGGGGGATGTGTATCTTCGATGCAACGCCGGGTAGCCTTCGGTTAACCGAACGGCTTGCGGACTCCTTCGGGGATATCCTGGAAGAGGCGATTCTATTCGCCCGTCGGCAAAAGGACTCATCAGCACTGGATGGATTAGAGGCGTTTGCTGACTTTGTCGATGATCTTCAGCCGCAGAGGCTTGAAGACACCCGAGTAATTGAACGCGACGACGAGGAAAACGGCTCCACCATTATCGCCGCCGGCGAAATGGCCATTCACGAGAGCGCTCAGGGACCGATGCAAGTGGTGGTTTTGGAACATCAGTTCACCCCGCATGGCCTGATGTATGAGTTAAAGCCTTTCACAGAGGAAAAAAACGATGACGTTACGTCCGCGTGCGCGCGCAGGGTGCCCGCTTCTAAACGACGATCTCAAAAATCCGGGGTGAAGTGGTTGGTAGCCGCAAACACCGTTCAACCCATTCCAGGTGAAACAAAAATGGTTCGGGTGGACTTATTGACGGGTAAATCGAAACCATTGTAGACTTGTAAGGGCCGTTCCCAGGTCTCCCATTGACTGTAAGGGTTTCTTTTTCATCGAATTGACTTGTAAGTCATAAGTCTGCTATAAAACCGTCAAATAATAAACTTCCGGCGAAAAAAGGGAGGCGATCATGCTGAAAAGATGGTGTCTTGCGGCATCGCCTGCTTATGCTGGCGGTCCTGTTGATGAAGCCTGCGGCTGTTGCTGCGGAGTCCGCCCGGTCTTTCAGGCAGCAGAACGGACTGCTGGCCTATGCCCCGCCCGACTGGTTTTTAGAAGGCTACTTCATCGCCCGGGAAAAAAAGCCAACGTATGTTTTCGGGCCGGTCAAGGATTTCGTCCAAACTATCGGCGGCACATCCGCATGGTTAATCGAGGACCTGGAATTAGAACGCCTGGAGCAGTCCTCCGCCGACGGGAAAAAATCCGAATATTCGGTGTTTCTGGAGTCTGTTTTTCCTGACCGCACGGAGTACTGGGTTTTTGTGGTGCTACCGCATAAGAACGCACAGGCGTGGTTCGATGCAAGGCGCGCATTTCATGGGAGAAAGGCCAACGCTTATTACGGTGAAACCCAGCGGAATCTTGAACGCGCTCTCAGCCAGGGCCTTGAAATTAAAGCCGAGCTTCGTTTCTGGATAGAGCGGGGAGATACCAGCCTGCAGGTCCCCGAAGAGGTGATCATGAGCAGATACAACTGCCGGCCGGTTTTCGACCTTGACGCCGGCCGCCGACTGAACCCCGCTGTCAAAACTAAATAACACATTTCAGGAGATATGAATCATGTCATCCCCCGGAGATAAAACTGCAAAATCGAATCGCCGCGCCTTCTTAAAAAAAGTGGCTGCCATCGGATTGGGAGCCACGCTAAGCGGCCCTTCTTTATGGCAGCCTCGCCGGGCTGCAGCCCAAATCACCCTTCCCAAGGAACCGATGCCCCGCAGACCCTTCGGCCGGTCGGGCATAACGGTCGCCACTCTTTCACTGGGCGGAATGTTCGACATTCTCAACAATCGTTTGATGCTCGCCAAAGCACTTGACTGGGGAATCGACTATTGGGACACAGCGGAGGGATACGGTGGTGGTCGCAGCGAGGAGGGCATCGGTCGCTGGTTCGCCCGCAATCCCGACACCCGCAAGCAAGTTTTTTTAGTAACCAAACTCTCGCCGCGCAGAGGGAAGGATTTTACGCCGCGGCTGGAGAAAAGTCTCAAAAGGCTGCACACCGACTACATCGATCTGCTCTTTGTGCATGGCATCCGTGGTATAAAGAACATAGATGCCGGTCTCGAATCCTGGTCACAGGCCATGAAAAAGGCCGGCAAGATAAGGTTATTCGGCTTCAGCACGCATGCCAACATGGAAGACTGCCTGGAGGGTGCAGCCAAACTGCCATCAATAGACGGCATCATGTTTACCTACAACTACCGCCTGATGCACGAGTCCCGCATGAACCGAGCGGTGGATGCCTGTTACCGGGCCGGTATCGGTCTGACAGCCATGAAGACCCAGGGTGGCGGGCCGGTTAAAAGCAACAACGATTCGGAGCTGGAAATGGCGGGCCGCTTTATGCAGAAAGGAGCTACAGACCATCAAGCCAAGCTCATGGCGGTTTGGGAAGACAAGCGCATCGCCAGCATCTGCTCTCAAATGCCCAATCTCACCATTATGGCCGCAAACGCGACGGCGGCAGTCAACCAAATCCGCCTTTCGCAGGCAGATCGTGCCTTGCTGGCCCGATACGCCAAGGAAACCTGCAGCGACTACTGCGCCGGCTGCGGCCGTCTCTGCTCGGATGTGCTTTCCGAAAGAGTACCGATCAACGATGTCATGCGCTGCCTCATGTACTATCATTGCTACCAGGATTTTGGGCTGGCACGTTCCACCTTCGAAACCTTGCCGACTCGGACAAGGGCCCTTTTGACTCGGCTGGATTTCAGTGAGGCGGAAAAGTCTTGTCCCCGCAACCTGCCGATCGGACGATTGATGCAGGAAGCGGCGACGCTGTTAGCCTGACCGAGGTGTCGCGAAATCGAAGGTTCAAATGCAGAAGTAGACCCGAACCTACGGGTTGGAGATTAGGGCCTACAGCCCGGAGAGAGGGGGGGGGTGGCACTGGTTCCTCCCCGAAAGGGAGTGTTTGTTCCATAACATATAAGTGCCTAAAGTGAGCTATAGCGCCTAAAGCCCGTTATTTTGTTTGGGGCTTTACATTGCACGAACGAATCGAATTGGCTTTTCAACCACCTCTCCAACCACGCTCCTCTCTCTCTAAAAGAACAGATGCTAAACGTGCAAGTACTGGGAGAACATCAAAATGGACCATTAGAAGCCTTCGTGTATTTTTTAGACGAGATCGGAATTGAAAAAAGAAACTTTGTCATTCCCGACACCAGTGCACTGCACCCCCATATCTACGAGTTATTTCAGTTGCTAAAGCTACAAACTCTGGAAAAGTATTGTTCCCTGATTGTCTTCCGTATATGAAATTGAAATTATAGCTTCAATAGTCAACTCGCGGCTACTGCAGACTCGGTTCCATATTTATACAACCCTTTTGTATTCTCACAACAAAAAACCCTCAGGGAAGGGGTCGTTGGTATCCACGACAAACTGATGATAGCCGGTTATCTGGGCTTTTCCCCGGACCTGGCCGACAATGCCGCCAAATTCTCCGATGGACACGGTTTTGACGATGCGCCCTTCGAAGATCGTGCCCAGGGGGATCAGGCGGTGGCTGTTTTGCGGGACCAAGTCGATGCCGATGGACCGGGCCGACACCATGGCGAAAAAACCGCCCACGCAGACCAGGTCGACAGAAACCTTATGCCTAAAAACGGCGGTATCTGCTTTCAGGTTTCAGGTCGAAAGGCCTGCGGCAAAAAATGGTCAGCCGGTTCATTTCAGGGGAATCAAATGGCAGTGGTGGGGCGCTACCTGCACGCTGACCGATTCGCCGACGTTGTAGAGCTGTGTGCGCATCATGCTGATGATATGGATTTCACGGCCGGTCTCCATTTCAATGAAATAGCTGACCTCTCCGCCCATGTAACTGCGGTCTTTGATGCGGCCCTCGAAGTGGTTCATCCCGTCTACCGGTTTGAATTCATCCCTGGGAAAGGCATCGAACCGCTGGGCGCGGACGATCATCTCCACCTGATCGCCTTTGGAGAATCCACCTTTATTTTCTGCAAAGAGGACATCGCCGGTCTCAATTTTGACGTTTACGCGATGGTCGTCGACATCGACAACTTCGCCCTGAATAAAATTGGAGTGTCCCAGAAAATCGGCCACAAAATGGTTGGCCGGTTCATTGTAGACAGATTCGGGGCCGCCTTCCTGCTGCTTGCGGCCATCTTTCATGACCAGGATCTTGTCCGACATGCTCAGTGCTTCACGCTGGTCATGGGTAACAAAGATGGTGGTGACGCCGAGCATATGCTGGAGGTTGCCCACTTCCCGCCGCATCTCCTCCCTCAGGTTTTCATCCAGGGCGGAAAGGGGCTCGTCCATCAGCAGCACGTCCGGCTCGATTACGATGGCCCGTGCCATGGCGATGCGCTGCTGCTGGCCGCCGGAAAGCTGGCTCGGCATGCGGTTCTCCACCCCGGGCAGGCGAACCATCTCCAGGGTCCGTGTCACCTTTTCCTTGATCTCCTCTTTTGACACATCCCGATATTTCAGACCGAAGGCCACGTTGTCAAAGATGGTTTTGTGGGGAAACAGGGCGTAGTTCTGAAAAATCATTCCCAGGTTTCGCTTGTGGATCGGGGTGTCGTTGATCCGGACCCCTTTGATGAAAATATCGCCTTCGGTGGGCTCCTCCAGCCCGGCCACCATGCGCAACAATGTGGTCTTGCCGCATCCGGAAGGGCCCAGCAGGGTCACCAGGCTCCCCTCTTCGATGTCAAAATCCATTTTTTCAACGGCGACAACGCTGCCGAACCGTTTTAAAATGCCTTTGAACTGCACAATGGGCTGCTTCTTGTCGGTCGCCAATTGCCTGTCTCCCTGTTCTCGTTGGTTTGATGCCGGGGTCGGACAGCTCCCGCTAAAGGGGGTCCGACCCCGGCCATCAAAGGGCACTTACAAACATTGATCTATCGAATGTTGAACTAGCTGCCCGCCTTGATTCGATCCCATTTCTCCGTCCATTCCAACTGGTTGGCATTCCAGTAAGACGGATTGGCAAACAGGTACCCGTCCAGTTTGCCGGTGGCGTCGAAGGCCGGCATCTTCATGATTTTCTCGGTCAATTTCACTTTGGAGGGATCCAGGCTGGGCGGATAATTCTGCCCCTCGGCCACGGCGATGGCTGCGGACGGCTCCAGCATGAAATTGAGCAGCTTCTGGGCGACCTCCAGATCGGTGCCTTTCAGCACGAAGAGATATTCCATCCAGGAGTAGGTGCCCTTGGGGGAGAGGTAGCCGATGGGGTTACCTTCCTGCTGAAGTGCGGCCACCCGCCCTGACCAGGCCACCGTGGCATAGATCTCCCCATTGGCCAGCAGGCTCATCAACTCGGCGCCGGAGCTCCAGTATTTTTTCATCAGGCCGCGCTGTTCACGCAATGCCGCCCAGATGGCCTTCAGGTCGGTCATATTGTTGGGGCTCTGGCCGGTGTGCAGTGCCGCATACCACATGTTGGTCCTGAAGTCGCCGCCCCAGCTGCCCAGTTTGCCTTTCAAGCCTTTGTCCCACAGCAGGGAAGCGCCGAGCTTTTCAGCCTTCTCCTTGCTGATATACTTGGTATTGTAAGCGATACCGGTCTGTCCCAGATCGTAGGGGACGGCCGAGAGGGTGCCCTTGGTGATCTCCCGTAAGGGTTTGATCATTGAGGCCATGACATTTTTGAGGTTGGGAATTTTCGCTTCATCCAGTACCGAAGCAAATCCCAATTCCGCATAGCGGGCATAGTCGAAAACGGCGCTGAGATGGGCGATGTTAAACTCGCCACCCGGAGGATAGGATGCTTTGACCCGCGTCAAGTAGGAGTTCATGTCACCGAATTCGCCATCGATGACCTCGATGCCCGTGGCTTTGGTAAAAGGCTTGAAAGCGTGTTCCCGGAACGCCTCGGAAACCGAGCCGCCCCATCCGTCGAAACGGATGGACTTGGCCGCCCAGGCGTCTTTCAAAGTACTTCCAAAGGGTGAGCCGACCAGCCCGATGGCGGCGCCGGCAAGGCCGAGGTACTTAAGAAAGCGACGCCGGCTGAGCGTGCCGTTTTTATACGCCTCGTATACCCGATCCAGTTTTTCTTTCGTTACGTTGGTCATTGGTTCTCCTTTCAGTTAATGGTTGTCAGGTTACTCCTTTACCTTTGAGAATTTGCGGGACAGATAGCCCGCCAGCAGGGGGGTGGCGACGGTCAGCACGATCATGACAGCGCCCAGGGCGTTGATCTCAGGGCTGATTGAATTTCTCAGCATGCTGAAAATCTTGACCGGAACGGTTTGGTTCTGTGCCGTGGCCCAGAAGAGCGTCGCGGTGATATCATCAAAAGAGATGGTAAAGGAAAAAAGGGCGCCTGCCAATATGGCCGGTAACAATAGCGGGAAGGTGATCTCTCTAAAGGTCTGAAATGCATTGGCACCCAGGGATTTTGCCGCCTCTTCGTATTCTTTCTTAATGCCCACCAGGCGAGCCTGAACGATCAAGAGCACGTAGGGCAGGGTCAATACAACATGTCCGATCAGCAGCAGGGCAAAACTCTTGGGCTGCTGGAGCCATCGCAAAAACAGCAACAGCGCAACGCCTAAGACCACTTCCGGAATCATGATCGGTGATAGCAGCAGGGTGTTGAGGGTGTTTTTCCCGGGAAATTCGAAACGAATGAACGCCAGGGCGGCAAGAATACCGATGCCGGTGGATAGCACAGCCGTCAGCGAGCCCAGGACCAGAGAGTTTTTAAACGCTTCAATGATCGATTCATTTTGAGCCAGTTTGATGAACCACCGCAAACTGACACCCTCCATGGGAAAGATGCCGAATTGTTTGGGGTTGAAAGCCAGCACGATCACCACGATGATGGGCGCGAACAGGAATACGTACACCAGAAACGTGTAAATTCTGATCAATGTCCATCCCGGTGAGAATTGTTTCATAATCTAATTTCCCTGAAGGCTTTTGAAGATCTGATTGATTCCCAGATAGCGGTTGTAGGTCCACACGATCACAAACAACAGGGAGAGCAGGATGACGCTGATGGCCGAGCCGAACGGCCAGTCCAGTGTGC
>CAVXXE010000035.1:0-14273 GCA_963765595.1 uncultured delta proteobacterium | reverse complement strand
GAATGGCAGGCTCCAGCAAGCGGTCGGCCTTTACAATCAGGCCCTGGAACGGGCCTATGTCCTTGACGATGTGAATGCCATCGTGGATTCTCAGTACAACCTGGCGGTTTGTCTGACAGGGCTGAACTCGCACGTGGAAGCCCTTGAACGGGTGAACCAGTCCAAGGCCGAGTTGGCGCGCACGAATCAGAGCATACCGGCGGATATCCTTCTGCTGGAGGCCACCATTGTGTATCGCCTGGGCCAACTGGATGACGCCTGGAAGATAACGGATAAGATTTTGCTGGATCCAAGCCGGCTATCTGAGCCTATTCAGAGTAAAGCACATTTTTTGCGAGGTTTGATTGCGGGCGAGTGGGATGATATTAATCAACTTCGCAATGAGATCGCATCCCTGGGAAAGCCCACAACGGCAGGCTTGCGGGCCGATCGCGAAGAACTTTTGGGACGTCTGGCGATGGCAGAAGGAAACTGGAATGAGGCCATTGATGCATTTGACAGGACCGCCGAATTGCGGCGTGATGATTTTGATTACAGCGAGATGGTGAACGCTCTGGCCCTGGCGGCCTGGGCGTGTGAGCGGGCGGGAAAATTGTCGGATGCTGCAAAGCGGTACCTGAGGGCCGGACGCAGTGCCGCACGGCAGGAGCAGAACCGCGATGCATTGAACTGGCTGAACCGTGCGGAGAACCTTGCCGGGGAGGCAGGCGATGAATCCACCGCCAAACAGGCCCGTTCCTATCGTAAGTGGCTTGAAGAACCTTAAAATTCACTCAAAAATAACCTCACATTAAGGTCATGTCACCTAACCCAGATTAACTGGAAATAACAAATCACAAGCACCAAATTACAAATAAATTCAAAATGATAATATCCAATTCTCAAACAAGATCAAACGCCAATTGTTTTGAATTTTGAATTTTGGTTATTGTGATTTGTTTGGTATTTGTAATTTGTTATTTGAAATTTAATTGCTGAAACCTTACGTTCCTTATGAAAATTTGTCAGATAAAGCCAGATAAGATTCTAAGTTGCCGAAATCCGGGTGTCTTCGACAATGAATGGTGAGCAGCGTATGCCTACGCTCATCTTCTTTACCCATATCCTTACCACTGTGATGGTTTCACCATCCAGGTTTACGAGGTTGGGAAGTTCTTCAAGATAGGAAATATCGTCTTTGTTGAATTCATAGTAAAGGGTGTTCGTGCTGAACGGATCAGCCACTAATATTACCTTATTCGTATCATAGGGGTGTTTCTGAGGGGAGCCGGAAAAACATACATGGGTCTCTTTCAAAATATGGATGTTTTTCGGTTTTTGATAGGCCTGAATATGAAATTTTACCGCTTCCTGGGGATAACTATCAGACGTCATTTACGGATCCTCCTGTTATGTGATTTCAAACCTGGTTGAATAATTGACTGGTTGATTAGGTAAATTATAGTCATCAATTCGGCATGTTACAATTGCTGAGATATCAAATATCCCATTATTTTGCAAGTGTGGGATAAATCCATATTTACAATCGCTTAACCAATCAACTAATCAACCAATCAACGATATCTGGAGTAACGAGAAACCAATGAAAAAATTGACCGGTTTTCAGGCAAAATACTTGAGAAGCCTTGCCCATGCGTTGAAACCTGTTGTCTTTGTTGGACAAAAAGGGATATCGGATGCGTTAATCGCATCTACTGAACAGGCTTTTGATCGGCATGAACTCATCAAAGTAAAATTCACTGATTTCAAAGAAAAAAAACAAAAAAAAGAAATTGCCGAAATCATTAAGATAAAAACAGGCTGCCTGATGGCGGGTATGATCGGACATGTGGCCATATTTTATAAACAAAATGACGATCCGGAAAAACGCAGGGTCGTATTGCCTGGATGAACCAGTATAATGATTCCCGAATAATATTAGATAGAATATGCTTTTTCCTGCTTTAGGTTTACCTGAAACCCGACACCTGAAACCACTTCTACCTAAAGGATAATAAATAGCTGAGCAGCTTATTAGCGGACACATCCAGCGATCCACTGTTATCAACAATAAAATCGGCACCCTTCAGATTTTGATTCTCTTTTGCACGCTGCAGGCGCTGCTGAAATGACTGCTCGTTCTCAGCTTCCCGACAGCGGGATCGCATGCGCTGCAGGGTAATTTCCAGAGGCACCGACACGAAAATAACCTTAAGATCCGGTATGATTCTACTCGCAAGGGGGATAACCTCTCTGCTGACGTTGACCGCAACATGCTGCCCGCGGCTGAGCCAGTCGAGAACGATGGTGGGAACTCCGTAATCCGTGTTATATACGTGCCAGGTCAGCCAAAACTTGTTTTTGCGCTTCAAATCCCCAAATTCCCTGGCCGTCACTGAAATATACTGCTCGGAATCGTGCGCCGGCCGGGTGATGTAGCGTTGGGGGATTCGAATCGGTTTTACGGATGCTGGCCACCGGGCCAGGACTTCGGTGAGCAGAGAATCCTTTCCGGAGCCGGAGTTTCCGACGATTAAGAATAACCGTCCCGTGGGTTTCAGAATTCCAGACATCGTTATTGCGTCGACAATTGGGCCATATTATTTGGAAAAAATGCGGCAGATGTGATCGATAAGGGCCCAAGCTTTTTCCGAGACGACGCTCGGGAAAAGTGGCCCCTACCTGGCAGTTGTCAATGCCAAAATTGATACTGCAAATGCCTAACCTACATAAATCGGAAATATCAAATTACAAGCATCAAATTACAAATAAATTCCAAATCTCAATATCAAAATCTCAACTAAGATCAAAAGCCAATTGTTTGGAATTTTGAATTTTGGTCATTGTGATTTGTTTTTTGAATTTTCTTTCCTGAAACCTGAAACCCGACACCTGTAATCTTTATCCTGATTATCCAATTTTCGTGCAATCGCTATCTACTCCTGCTCGGTAGTATCCACCTTGATCTCATCCGAGTATATCACCAGATGCTGCCCGGGATGGATAGGCTCTCTCAGTTTCAAGCGATTCCAGATGATCATCGCCGGCAGGGGAACATTGAATCGTTCCGCAATGGCGGATAGACTGTCGCCTTCTTTGACCACATAAACACGCTCCCGATTTTCGGCCAGCCATTGATCGACCAGGGTCTTAAATCGAGCTTGAAACCCGACCGCAGCGCCCTGGGGTACCAGGATCCTATGATTGCCTGCCGCTAAAAAATGTCCCCTGATTTCGGGGTTTAAATCCTTGATCACTTTAAAACGGGTATTTGCCGCTGCGGCAACCACGGAAATCGGCGTTTCCTGAAAGCACTCCAGTTTGATACGGTCAAATTGCAAGGGCGGGTATAAATCTTTTTCGGTGAATCGAAAACCGTAGGTTTCAGGGTCGGATAGAATGATTTTTGCGGAGATGACGCGCAGCATGTAGCGCTGGGTCTCCAGGGGAAGATAGAGATGATAATAGGAACGGGTATTTTGAGCCAGTATTTCCGATTGCAGACCATTTTCCCCCATGTTGTAAGCCGCGGCTGAAAGGGTCCAACTTCCCAGGATGTCGTACAGCTGCTTAAAATAGGCGATCGCAGCCTCGGTGGACCGGAATATATTGCGGCGTTCGTCTTTATCCGAATTAATGCTCAGACCGTATTTACGTCCGCTGCTCTTCAAAAACTGCCAGAACCCGATGGCGCCTTTTTTAGATCCTGCATGGGGTCTCAAAGCGCTTTCCGCAATGGCGATATATTTTAAGTCTTGCGGCATTTTATGCTCTGCCAGCATTTTTTCGATGATCGGGAAATAGCGGTTGGATCGCTTAATCCAGAGCACGATCTGGGGGCGATCCCAGAGAGTGAGAAGCAATTCTTTTTCGAGACGTTCGCTGACATCCCGATTGTCCAGTTCAACAGGTTCGCCACAAAAATCGAGCGGACCGCTGATGCGTACGCTGGACATCAACGAAGGCATCTGGACAGGTTCCAGTGTTGCAGGGCCTGCGCTGTGAACAATCGTCACGGTGATTGCTGAAATAAAAATAAAAAAGAAAAAAGATTTCATCACGGGCCCTAATATATTGGAATTTCTGAAATTTATTGGAATCACGTTGCTTTTTGCTGTCATTCTCCTAGTAAGCCGAATGGAATGATGGAATTGGGTCGAAGCCCCTAACTCAACCACTACAGGGCTCTTAAATATTCCGGTTTCAAAGCGATATTGCCGGCCAGAGCCTGATCGATCAGTTTTAAGGTCGCCTCTTTGTCTTTTGGCAACCTGGCCTTGATCGGCAAATAATTCGAAGCGTGATTGGCGTGAAAAAGCCCCCTTGAGAGATTGGTGTCGGCGATCATCGTTCGCAACTCCGCCAGCATTTCATCGGGTTCAATCAGAATAAATTTTGCGGATTGTAAGTCATCAAAAAGTGGGGTTCCGGGAATGGGCATCAGGCTCAGGGCCCCGACGTAGTCCGGATCGATAGCCGACAGCACACGGCCTGTTTCTGCGGCATGGATGCGCGAGCGCTGCCGACCTGCAATCCCCAGCAAGACCGTGACGGACAATTTCATGCCGGCTTCTTTGGCTTTTTTGCCCATGTCTATCATATATGATGACGTGGCGCCTTTGTTGATTTTTTTCAGGGTGACGTCATCGCCGGTCTCGAGACCCATATAAACGATTCCCAAGCCCTGGTTTTTAAGCGTTTTAAGCTCGTCAAGCGTCTTCATACTCAAGCTTTTGGCATTGGCATAGGCGCCCACGCGGGTAACCCACGGAAGCCGTTCTTTGATGGTCTGAAGAATTTTCAACAGCCTTTTTTGAGGAATAATCAGAGCGTCCCCGTCACAGAGAAATACGCGCCGCTGGCGCCGGCAATATTGGGCCGCAAACTCGATATCTTCCCTAATGATGGAATCCGGTTTAATTCGGAAACGCTCTCCTATATAAGTACCGCAGAATGTGCATTTATTCCGCGAGCAGCCTACGGTTATCTGCAGTAAAATACTGTTCGCCTCGCTGGGCGGCCTGATAATGTTTCCTTCATAATGCATATTATTTTTCTTTCTCCTTCAGCATTTTGGCAAGCAAAGCACTCAAAGCGTCGAGCCCCACCGGCTTGGCCAGATAATCTTTAATGGCGTCTTTGGCCTTTTGGCTCATATCCCCGACACCTTCCTCCTCGTAACCGGAAAAGATTGAAATGTTGGCATTGGGGTCATAGTCGAGAATTTTTTCAATACAGGCAATGCCGTCCATTTCCGGCATGTTAATGTCCATTAAAACCGCATCGGGATTTATATTGCGATATTTTTCGAGGCCTTTTTTGCCGTTAGCGGCAAGTTCCGGCTTATAGCCCAGATGTTCGAGCAAATCCTGCATGGCGTTGAGGATCTCTGGTTCATCATCGACTACCAGCACACGCTGTCCTTTTCCCCGGGTGATTACCGGCGCGTCTTCCCGTTCGTTTTGTTTGTCGTCAAGAGCCAATGCGAAAAGAATCTTGAAGGTGGTACCCCGGTTCGGTTGCGAATCGACACTGATCATACCATCATGGCTTTTAATAATACCATAGGTGGTGGAAAGCCCGAGGCCGGTTCCCTTGCCGATTGGTTTCGTGGTATAGAACGGATCAAAGCATTTTCCGATGGCCTCTCGATTCATGCCCCCACCATTATCGGCCACGGTTACCATAACTTGTCTGCCTTCCCTAACCGCTGTGATGATCAGCCGACCGCCATCCGGCATGGCATCCCGGGCATTGTTGCAAAGGTTCATCAGGGCTTGGCTGAGACTGGTCGCATCGCCCATGATCGGAAGCTTTGCGGGAAGATCGGTTTGAATGTCTATTCTCTGGTCAAATGATTTTCGAATGATCTCACAAAGTTCGTTGATCACATCTGCCAGGTCGATAATTTCAAATTCTTCTTTAATCTGTTTGCGTGAAAATTGAAGCAATCCATCGACCAGACGGGAACCTCTTCTCACGGAAGTGTTGATTCGCCCGGCCACATCGTGCAAGCCGGACTCATCCTTATAGCTCATCTGAATAAGCTGGCTGTTCACCAGAATTTCAGTCAGGGTGTTTCTGAAATTGTGGGCGACACCGGCCGCAATCGTGCCGATGGCCTCCATCTTCTGGACATGTTGCAACTGCATTTCCAAACGTTTGCGCTCGGTCACATCCGTGATCATGAGGATGACCGTGGCCGGCTCTCCGGTTACCGGTAGAACTTTAATGGTAATTTGCCTGCCGTTTAACTCAACCGGTGATTTTTCCCCAATTGCCGTCGATTGGTCCGCACCGGATTGAAAAATTTTATCCAGCCGTCGTGCGGTGTTCTCGCCAAACAGATCCGGCGGGTAGGCCGCCAGAATTTTTTCCGGCGGTAATGCCAGCAAGGACATTGCAACGCCATTGGCATAGACGACTTTGTTGGTATAAACTTCCAGGATTCCTTCAGCCATGCTTTCTAAAATAGTTTCAAGGTGGCGATTGCGTGAAAGCAATTCCTTGGTCAACTGGCGGGCATATACGGTGTCAAGTCCGCGAATGGGTTTTGGGTCCTCCCGACCCCGGGGAGTCTCCGATGCTTCAATTACCTCCCGGAAGTGATTCGCCATCGAACTGAAAGGACCCTTGGCAATGTAAGAATCGGCCCCGGTCTCCTGGAAATTGAAATCAATTTCAGCCACAGCCGCAGAGACGATGACCAGATAGCAATCCTTGAGATTCGGCATATTGCGGACAATCTGGATCAGTTTGTTTCCGTCAATCTTGGGCATAATGAGGTCAAAAAAAATAATGTCAGGTATGAAAGTAGCAAGCAGGGTTAAAGCGGCAAAACCGTCCTCGGCCGTCAAAACTTCATGTCCATCACGCGTCAACAACTTGGTGACAAATTTCAGCATAACGCGATCGTCATCCACTACGAGGATCTTTCTTTTCATTTATTGAGTTCCCTTCCTTCTCAGCCTTTCGGCTACTTTATCATATTTCGAAGCGTTTTATCAACCTCAGCGATTTGAGCGGCGAGGCTTTCGATGCCCGCCTGCCCTCCGGTCAAATCAGCCCTCTTACCCTTTTGTTCAAGATCGGAGGCGACTTCAGCGGCAGTTTCAGCCCTAAAATTATTTAACATTCCCTTCAGGCTGTGAGCCGACCGCATGAACATATCGCTGTCGCCTTCGTTAAAGGACTTGCGAAGATTATCAAGCAGCCTGGGATAATCATTGAGAAAAATCTCCACCACTTCTTTAAAAAAATCCCAGTCCCCATCAAAGGCCTTTAGCAGCAATCTATCATCCACCATAACAGAATCGGCTGCCTCCGATTTCGTGACGCCGGAAACGCTGGTCAGTTTTTCGATGGTTTCGAACAGCTTGTCCGAATCAATCGGTTTGGATACATATTCGTCCATTCCGGCTTCAAGACAGCGCTCCCGATCACCTTTGACCACATGGGCGGTCATGGCGATGATAGGGATGCTTTGGATTTTGGATTTTAGATTTCGGATTTCGGATTTTAGATCGGAATCCTTTCCGATTTTATTCCCCCTTCCATCTTCCCACTCACGTATTTTCCGAGTTGTTTCCAGGCCGTCCATTTCCGGCATCTGGACATCCATTAAAACAATGTCAAAAGACTCGCGTTTGAATGTTTCCCAGGCCTGGCGTCCGTTTTCTGCCAAAGTGGTCTGATGGTTCCAGCGCGCGAGCAGGCGCAGAATGAATTTCTGGTTAAAGGGCGTGTCTTCCGCCACCAGAATTTTCAGCGGGCGTGAGGGGACCCGTATTACGCGCTGCGGTGTTTCAGCCGCTAACTCGGGGGCGGATTTTGCAATTCCCAGGGATTCTAAGATTACATTGACCAGTTCCAGGGCGCCCACGGGCTTGAGGATGCTGGCGGTGATGCCCAGTTCTTCGAGCTCCGGTTTGCGTCTGAGGTGGGGAAACGTCAGCATCATGAGGATTCCGGCATCGGAAATTTTTTGCTGTATGATCCAGGCTGCCAGGGCAAAGCCATTGTTGCCGGGCATATCCGAATCCAGTAAAATCAAATCAAATGGTGTTCCGTCGGCCTGCGCCTTTAAAAGAATATCGATAGCTTCTTTGTCCCCGGAAGCCGGCACGGGGTCCATTTTATGGACGGTTAGAATTTCTCTGAGAATTTTACGGCTAGATAGGTTGTCGTCGACCACCAGGATTTTTAAACCGGTCAGCTCAGGACGAGATGCTTCATTTTGACGGTTTTCACGGTCCTGCTGCCGGATAAAACGTGCCGTGAAACGAAACCGGCTGCCGTGGCCGGGCTGACTTTTGATTTTGATCCTGCCGCCCATCAGATTCACCAGTTGAGCTGAAACCGCCAGCCCCAGTCCGCTGCCCCCGTAGCGGCCCACGATTGTGACGTCGGCCTGATTATAGGCACCAAAAATACTGCGCTGCCTATCCACCGGGATCCCAATGCCGGTATCAACTACGGAAAAATGCAGGAATACTTCGTATTTTGTTTGGGAGTGAGTGGCGAGATAGACGATCACCTCTCCTTTCTTCGTAAATTTAATGGCATTGTCTATCAGATTGAGCAGAACCTGGCGCAGGCGCGCAGCATCACCCAACAAGCGGTCCGGAACACCGGGAGCAATACGATAGGCCAGTTCGATGCCTTTTTCGTGGGCTTTGATGCCCATGATCTTCATTGACTCATCCATAAAATGTCTGAGGCTAAAAGGGGTTTGTTCGAATTCCAGCTTGCCGGCCTCAATTTTTGAAAAATCCAGAATGTTGTTGATGATGGAAAGTAAAGAATAAGCCGATGACTTGACAACGTCCAGATCCTCTCTCTGGTCGGGGGGTAAATCAGAACTGAGCAT
Organism: uncultured delta proteobacterium; assembly: GCA_963765595.1. Taxonomy (GTDB): domain Bacteria; phylum Desulfobacterota; class Desulfobacteria; order Desulfobacterales; family JAFDCJ01; genus JAFDCJ01. Next base: position 5,425 of record CAVXXE010000035.1, on the reverse strand, counting down.
CAATTCTACCAGACCGATGATGGCGTTTAACGGCGTACGGATTTCGTGGCTCATGCTGGCCAGAAATTCACTTTTGCTGTGACTGGCGGCTTCAGCGGCTAGTTTTTCCCGGTATAAGGCTTCGGCCCGTTGCCGCTGGGTCGCATCTCTTACAAATACTCCAAACCCGATGGACTCGCCTTTGGGGTCGTTTATCAACGATACGGACGATTCTACATATCTTCTGGAACCCTCTTTGCTGGTAAGGATCCAGTCCACCGATTTTGTGGGCACCCCGCTTTCAAGCATTTTGTTGAAGATATCGGTCAGTTTACGCGAATTGGCCTCATCCATCGATTTGCGTTGGTTCATGGCTGACAATTCATTACGGGAATAGCCGAGAATCTTGCACATGGAATCGTTGAAAAATGTAAAATTACCGTCCATGTCGACCTCATAATATCCGTCAGGCGCAGTTTCAATGATTTTGCGAAATTTTTCTTCACTCTCTCGAAGTGCAGCTTCGGCTGCGGAGCGTTGATTGATGGTGAACTGGGCATGGGAACCAAAAATCAGGAAAAGACATAAAATGGCGATGCGGCTCCAAATTGCGCTCATATCCGGCCCGAACAAACGTTGAAAAAAATCAACATCATAGGACAAAAAGATGTATAGAATTGATTCAAAAACCGTATAAAAAAGGGCCAAACCGATTCCGATCAAAACCATGTGATTCCAAATATGGACCCTGAGAACTTTTTTATTTGTCTTTTGCTTTTTATTCCCCATTCAAGGCCTCTCCGGATCGCTGATGATATATTGCCTGGATTTTGATATTTAAAATTATTTTGCTGTTATAAAAACCGTGATTTGGCGTCATGCCCCAAGGACCGGCATTCCACCATTGACGCACTGCCTTCTATTTCTATTTGTCATATCAGCCTGCAATAACAAGGGGCTGAAATAAAGATGAATATGACAAAGCGGAACTGGTCTATAAAGCATATTTCACCCCGTGCCCAACGGCAAGTAAAAATTCCAATTTTAACTGCACTGCGAGGTGATTTTTCTTTGAGACGGGTATTGAGGTTGTTTTTGAGTGGGGACTTAGGCCCTTTTATCTGACAACATGGTGTAATAAAAGGAAGTGTTCATATGCGCATGATTTATGCCATAGCCAGATTAAATATTTTAGGAATGCTATCAATTTAAATAGAAAAGACAGAGCGACACGCGGCGCAGGCGCCTGCGCTGCACGAGCGATACCACACAGCTTCAATCGTTCCGCCGCGGATCAATATCCAATTCCCCGACAAATCGGGATTTACGTTTCGCTACAACCCCGCGAGCAGGATCTCTCTCCGAGCCGTAGGCCGCTGCGCTACGTCTGGCTAAGCTCGTCCGGGTTGGGTTATAGCGTGGCTGCTATTCCGAGATGCTGCCGGCTCGGCCAGTCCGGGGAAATTTGCGACGGTCATCACCGCTGCGACGATCTCTGTTATTTCTTCGCTCAGGGATATGCAGGGTGTAAGAGTAATTCCGGCGGTCGCTCCCGGACCGTCTGCCCGCGTTATCCAGAGAGGTCTGCTGCTCTAATATATCGCTGCCATTGATTTCCATTGCCGATACCGAATTTAAGAGTCTATTGAAACGGAGATCTGGAAGTTGCATTCTGCAATCATACTAAAACGCATAAAGCCTGCAGTTTTCATGCCATTGTGGATGTTCCTTCCGGCCGATAAAATCAAAATGTGACTTCGTTATTTTTAGTAGTAATTTCAGAATAATATAGACAAGCATAGTAAGGCGATTATCGTTGAAAGCGTGTTTCAGCAAGCCGTTAAAATGACGAAATTATGTAACATATGAAATAAATTTCATAAAATTGGGAAATCTTTTTCATGTCAGGAAAGAAATGATTCCAGCTCAAGGGTTTGAACCTCTCCCCGGCAGGGATTCCCCAGTGCGTAATGGATCTGTTTGCGGCTTAGGTTCATGGTGATGGACAGGCAGGTGACAATCTGCTGCAGGGGCTCTATCGCCGGGTTTTCATGCGCACAGACGGAAAAAGGCCGATCCATATGATCGCTGAGGATTTCCCGGATGCCTTTGACATTGATATTATTGTTTAAGGCGGCCATGCCCTTTTGGGCCCGGCGGCAGCGAAGATAGGTCGACACATAGGGATCCCGCAGCGGTTTGAGGTCCCTGAAATTCTTCCCCGGTTTCAGATAGTGATTGGTGTGGACGAAACATCCGTTTTCGGGCCACAAAATATGCTCTTCCACGGGAGAAGTTTCCAGATTCACCGCTTCACCAGCCGCGTATCCGATGAGAAAGTTGATCGAATGAGCCCGTTGAGTTTTCAAGACATATCCCATCGCCTGGGCAAGATGGGAAGATTCCAAAACGCGGCGGGTCAAAAAAATCCACGGCACGCCGGCGCGGGGCTGATCGGATACCAGATTGTTCACCACCAGTCCGATGCCGGCGGCGTTCATTCCGATCTTGGCCAGTTGCCCGGCTTCGGTGAAAGTTATCAGAGAAGGTATTCCCTCCCGTTGCCAGATTTTTAGGATTACCTGGCAGTCGATGACTTCTTTGTACCAGTCCCAATTCTGGGCCAGCAGCGTCTCTCCATTTGTGGTGGACTCAGGCAAGGCGGCAACGGAGGTGCATTCCTGGGCCAGGACCCGGGGGTTAAACAGAATTTCGGAACGGGTATTGAGTAAAAATATGTCCATAAAGGCGCGGTCGGCACCCTCTGCAATTCCCCGGACCTCTTCCACCAGATCCGGCGCAAAGGTCTGTGCCTCGGAGATAAAAGATTCGCCGCGCTCCAGGGTTGTTTCCCAGGTCTCCCCGGTGATACGTTGAAAAATTTCACGGTATTTGTTCAGAATAGCATGGATTTTTGTCCGGGCGGCCTCGCCATAGGCTTGTCCCCGTTTTTTCGGATCCGGCTGGTCGAGTTCAATGATGAGAATTGGTTCTGTCGTCATGGTCGCATTACCTCCTGATAACCTGACCCGGACGAGCCGGTCGTAGCGCAGCGGTGATCCCGCTCGCGGGGTTGCAGCGAAGCGTAATTCCCGTTTTATCGGGGAATTGAAGATTGAAAATTGAATATTTATGGCTTTAAAGAATGTTCTTGAAATAGAGAATTCTCCCATACTACTTGTCCGGTGGTAAATCAAGTTCATTGTCTTATCAAAAGTTTTTTAATTGTCTTTTATTTTCATTCGTTTCGCATTTTGTTAAATGAATCCACCTTAAAAAATGGAGGATGAAAGGGAAACATCATGATTCTCGCAATCTCGAAATGGAGCTTGGGAAGCCCGATGATAGACGCATCGAGGGCGACATCCCAAATTGTTGCGATTTTAGATAGCTTAAATGTCAACAATTCGCTATATATAAGTGAAATTAAACCTGGCGCGGCTCGCCAACCCGCTGCTTTGGTTACACGATCAAGCGCGCCGAGATTTTCACTATCATGGAAGGAAACACAAATGGACGCATACATCGCCTGTCACGATTGTGATCTGATCCATCGTATCGACCCCCTGCCGGGCAAGGGGGCGGCCGTTTGCATCCGTTGCGGTGCCGTTCTATACAAGCACAAACCCAACAGTCTGGATCGTACCCTGGCATTTGCCATGGCCGGGTTGATATTATTCATCCTGGCAAATTCATTTCCCTTTCTGGGGCTAAAAATAGGTGCTCAGTTTCGTGAAACAAACCTTATCACAGGCATATACGAGCTTTATGTCCAGGGTATGCAAGTGATCGCGATACTGGTGCTGCTCACCACGGTGCTGGTGCCGTTGACCCAGTTGATGTGCCTGTTCTATATTTTACTGCCGCTCAAATTCGGCCGTCTACCCAAAAGACTGCCCGGGGTGCTGCGATTCCTGCACAGCTTGCAGCCCTGGAGCATGATGGAGGTTTTCATGGTCGGTATTCTGGTCTCTGTTGTAAAACTGGGCAAAATGGGGAAAATTATCCCCGGTATCTCCCTGTACTCCTTTTTGGCGCTCATTTTCGTCCTGACCGCCATGACAGTCTCGCTGGATGCCCACCTAATATGGCAAAAATGGGGGGAGCAGCGATGACCCACGTTTTAAGAACTGCACGAAATGTCGGGTTGACCAGTTGCCACAGCTGCCATCTTCTCTGTCAAAGCGCCAAACAGGCTTTGCACATGCGATGCCCCCGCTGCGGCGCCAGTATGCATGATCGCAAACCCAATAGCATCGCACGAACCTGGGCCCTGGTCCTGGCAGCCATCATTTTCTACATTCCTGCCAATGTGCTTCCCATCACCGTCGTTATTTCACTGGGCAAGGCCCAGTCGGACACGATCATGAGCGGCGTCATCTATTTCATTCACTCCGGGATGTGGCCCATCGCCCTGGTCATTTTTTTGGCCAGTGTCTTCGTACCGTTGCTGAAACTGCTCATTCTGATATTCCTGTTGATCAGCGTGCAGCGCAAGTCCAGCTGGCGCCAGCAGGACCGCACCCGGCTTTACCGGATTACCGAGATCATCGGCCGCTGGTCGATGGTAGATATTTTTGTGGTAACCATCCTGGTGGCTTTAGTGCATCTGGGAGGCCTGGCAACCATCCACGCCGGTCCCGGAGCGATTTTTTTCGGCGCGGTGGTAGTGACCACCATATTTGCCGCCATGAGTTTTGATCCCCGGCTGATCTGGGACACAGAGGAGGTAATTTATGAGTAATTCCAAAAACGATAGGCCTGAATTAAAGGGCGTACCCAAAGCCGACATCCGGACACAAAAGCGCCGTATTTCCATCGTCTGGCTGGTTCCGCTGGTTGCTGTTGTTATAGGCGGTTGGCTGGTCTATAAAGCCATCTCCGAGAAGGGACCGACCATTACCATCACTTTCAAGTCGGCCGATGGGCTGGAGGCCGGTAAGACCAAGATCAAGTACAAAGATGTCGAAGTGGGTCGGGTCGATTCCATCGTGTTGAGCAAGGATCTCTCGCATGTGATTGTAAAGGCCGAGTTCGTCAAAGGATCTAAAAACTATCTTTCGCAAAACACGCGTTTCTGGGTTATCCGGGCCCGGGTTGCCGCCGGTGGTGTTTCCGGGCTCGGCACCCTTTTTTCGGGTGCTTACATCGGAATCGATCCGGGCAAGCCCGGTACACCGGCAACCCATTTCGAGGGGTTGGAGGTGCCGCCGGTGGTGACCACCGATCTGCCCGGCAGCCATTTTGTGTTAAGGGCCTCGAGTCTGGGCTCGCTGAACATCGGCGCTCCGATATACTTCCGGCGGATCGAGGTCGGGCAGGTGGTTAGCTACCAACTGGATGAGGACGGGCAGGCGGTGACCGTCAAGGTGTTCGTTCATGATCCCCATCACCAACTGGTGCGTAAAAACACCCGCTTCTGGAACGCCAGCGGTCTGGATGTTGC
>CAVXXE010000034.1:0-117274 GCA_963765595.1 uncultured delta proteobacterium | reverse complement strand
TGGAGGTGAGCTAATTTAAGACAATTTGCCAGCAGCACAAATTCACCAAAATTTCATGTATATTGAGGCTTCCACCGTTTCAGGCCACGCTCATTTGCCTGTAGATTACATCTGGCAATCCTCAATATTTATTCAACACAAAGCAGAACTCTAATAGCCGTAACTGTAAAATGCAGTGAGACTGAGCTCACCAATAGCCAAGCGTTGGGCAGCTGCTTTGAGGTTAAGCGGAAGGTTACTTTACATGTATGGTCACATACTGCTATCAGGCTTTCATGCGTTTAACAAAATCCATAAAACCGCTCATCTACTTGGTGAGCTGTTTCATCACCCCATCATCCACTAAATTTACTGGGAGGCTATTATATCGCGGTCGGTGAGGGTCCTCGAATTATCGCCGTAGCGGCAGTTGGAAAAAAGGGACTTTAGGGGTACCGATAATCAGTATTATGCCCATCTTACAGTGAGGAAATGGTCAGGCCGTCTCATCGGATTGCGCACATCTCTGCGAACGGCGCCGCTTTATACTTTAATTCAACCAGTTCCTCGTCATCTAATGCCTGGTAAACGTCATTCTTATTTGTATTTTTCTGCTCAGTGCATTTTTGAAGGTAATATAACTTGGCACCGCTGATCATTTTTGCCAGGTCTGCTATATTGTCCCGGCAAACAAATGGCTTCACACAGGTTGTTCTGAATTCGTAAGGTATGTTGGCTGATAGGATGATATTGACGCTTGCTAAAATATCATCCATCACAATCTTTTCTCTCCCTAGTTTAGCGTATTGTTCAGCATCGGTTTTGATATCCATCGCTACGTAGTCTAAAAGGCGGTTGTCAATAAGTTCCCGGAGCCTTGCGGGATTCGTCCCGTTGGTATCCAGTTTAACATAAAATCCCAGCGCTTTTATTTTTTCACAAAATTCCAACAGATCTGCTTGCAGGGTCGGTTCGCCGCCACTGATAACCACGGCATCTAAAAAATTGACGCGCTCATTCAGGAACTGAAAAAAGTCATCTTCCTCAATAGGTTGGAATGATGGAGAATAATCGTGAGGAATGAGATAACAATTATGACACCAGAAACAGCGCATATTGCATCCCTGTGTTCCAATCACGGCTGATATTTTCCCCGGGTAATCTATCAGGCTGAATTTTTGGATGGTGCCTATTTTCATTTGGTTGGTTTAGTTCGTTTGGATGGTTTAGATCGTCAGGTCCGTTAGAAAGGCCTTCGGCCGTTGGAGGTTTGAGGCAACGGATTTCTTGGCCTCAGTCTCTACTCTCAACTTCCCAACTTCTGCATCTCTTTGAGCCCTGAGCCTTCAGCTTTGAGCTTTCAGCCGGTGCAGCGCGACCTCCTCGGGCACCTGAAACCTGACAACCGGCTTTAACTCTATGCCCCCTGCGCCATGCCCTATGCCTTTTGCCCTACTCTCTGTGCCCGATGCACCCAGTCCTTACTTTCCGAATTCCCGCCGGGGCGCAGGGGAAGTCCCCTATGGGCCGGAGGCCGCATTCCCCATTCCCCATTCAGCAGCCCCTGTCTTCTGACTTCCGTCTTCTGTTTTCTGGCTTCCGTCATCTGTCCGCTGTCCTCTGTCATCTGGTTTCTGACATCAACGCCCTCCGCCGCCTTGAAAGTCTTGCGATCACCATACTCGGCCTGCTTGCCGCAGTTCCACTGCTTAATCGGTCTCAGGTAACCCACGACCCGGGAATAGACTTCGGTTTCCTGATGGCAGATCGAACAGGTTTTCTGCTCCCCTTCAAGGTAACCGTGAGATGGACAGATACTGAAGGTAGGCGAAAGGGTAAAATACGGCAGGCGGTAATTATCGGCCACCTTTCTGATCAATCCCTTGACGGCCGTTGTGTCGCTGACTTGCTCGCCAAGGAAGATATGCAGAACCGTCCCGCCGGTGTATTTTGTCTGCAGGGTGTCCTGCAGCCTCAATGTTTCGAAAATATCATCGCTGTAATTGACGGGCAGCTGACTGGAATTGGTGTAATAGGGTGCCGCACCGTGTCGAACGTTGCCTTCATTAGCACTGATGATGTCCGGATATTTCTGCTTGTCCAGCATGGAAAGCCGATGAGAGGTGCCTTCAGCCGGTGTGGCCTCCAGATTGTAGATCTCTCCGGTGTCTTCCTGGATTTCAGCAATCAGATCGCGCATGAAATCCATAATTTCGATGGCGAACTCTTGCCCTCTATCCGTAGCAAGATCTTCGCCCAGAAAATTTAAGCAGGCCTCGTTCATTCCGATGATGCCGATGGTGGAAAAATGATTCTTCCAGAAATGACCGCTCTTGTTTTTAATTTCTCTCAGATAAAATTTGGAATAGGGATATAGATTGTTATCGGTAAATTTTTCAAGAACCTTGCGCTTAATGGATAAGCTCTCCACCGCAATTTGGATTTTTTCCTTCAGGTTGGCATAAAACTCGCTCTGGTTTGCACTCAAATATCCAATCCGCGGCAGGTTGATTGTCACCACGCCGATGGAGCCGGTCAGCGGGTTGGCGCCGAACAACCCGCCGCCTCGTTTGAGCAGCTCACGGTTGTCCAAACGCAACCGGCAGCACATGGAGCGGGCATCATCGGGTGACATATCCGAATTGACAAAATTGGAAAAATAAGGGATGCCGTACCTGCCGGTCATCTTCCACACTGGCTCGAGGTTCGGATTTTCCCAATCAAAATCCGCCGTAATATTATAGGTCGGAATCGGAAAGGTAAACACGCGTCCCCTGGCATCTCCTTCCATCATGACCTCGGCAAAAGCCCGGTTGATCAGATCCATTTCCGGCTGAAAATCCGCATATGTTTCCTCACGTTCGACACCCCCCGTTATCACAGGTTGATCTTTTAGGATGGTAGGGACGTAAAGATCCAGGGTGATATTGGTAAAGGGGGTCTGAAAGCCGACCCGCGTGGGGATGTTTATATTGAAAATAAACTCCTGCAGGGCCTGCTTTACCTCCTCGTAATCCAGCCGGTCAAAACGAATAAAGGGTGCCAGCAGCGTATCAAAATTGGATAGGGCCTGGGCTCCGGCGGCTTCCCCTTGCAGGGTATAGAAAAAATTGACAATCTGCCCCAAAGCTGAACGAAGATGTTTGGGCGGTGCGCTTTCCACCTTACCTTCGACGCCTCTGAAACCCTGCCTGAGCAAATCCTGCAAATCCCAGCCCACGCAATACACCGCTAGCAGACTGAGGTCGTGAATGTGAAGATCGCCGTCTTTGTGGGCGCGACGGATTTCCCGGGGATAAATAGAGTTGAGCCAGTATTCCGCTGTCACATCCGATGAAATGTAGTTGTTCAGCCCCTGCAGCGAATAGCACATATTGCTGTTTTCTTTAATCTTCCAGTCCAGTTTCTGGATATAGTGGTTTACCAGATCCACATGCGCCCGGGTAGTCATCGTTCTGATCTGAGCATGCTGCTCGCGGTATAAAATGTACGCTTTGGCGGTTTTGTAAAAGGGAGAATCCAGCAGCACCCGTTCAACGATATCCTGGATCTCCTCCACTTCAGGTACGGGACCCGGACGCAGCTCGTGGGCCAGGGTTAAGACGCGCAGCGTCAGTTTCCTGGCTTCTCGTTCCTCGAACTCTCCGGTGGCCTTTCCGGCCTTGGCTATGGCAGCGGTGATTTTGGGTGAATCGAACTCGACAATTCTTCCGTCTCTTTTCTTAATTTTCTCAAACACGTCAGCATATCTCCCAATTATTCGAATAGATTAAAATATAGCCGCAATTCGTTGGCCAGAAAAACTACTCCCGGCCAAAGACCCTAAAAATCCATCCTTATTGCCGCTTCGATAACACCACCTGGAACAGATGAGTGTATTTAAAATGAAATCGGTCGGAAATTAATACCGAAAAAAAGAAGGCGTTGCGCCGGTTCTAAAACTAAACCCCCGTAGACATGAAGGCAGGTAGCCTCGTTTGTGGGTCATCCGGAAAATTCGAATGATAAGTTGTTTATACCACAATATATTGAGGGATGCAAATATTTATATTCAATATGTTGAAATAGGTTCGATTATTCGATATGAAATAAAAATGTCGACACGCGCCATCCAATTTCTGAAACAAAAAAAGATTCCGTTTGAAATTATTAAATATGACCACGGGGAAAAGGGGGCCGAGTTTGCAGCCGATGCCACCGGGTTTCGCCTGGAAGCAACTGTTAAAACGCTGGTGGTGGATCTGGGAGAAAAAACATACACCCTGGTTTTGATGCCCGGCGACCGTCAACTTTCCATGAAAAGCCTGGCAAAAGTCTGTGGTGTAAAACGCGCGGCCATGGGAGACAGCCGCACCGCCGAGCGCATCACCGGCTATCTTGTCGGCGGCATCAGCCCATTTGCAACCAAACAAAAATTGCAGGTAGTTATGGAAGCGGATATTTTGTCATTTGATAAAATTTTAATCAACGCCGGTCAAAGAGGTACCATGCTGCTAATGGCGCCGGCGGATGTGCGGACAACGCTCACCTGTGAGGTGGCCCGGGTGGCTGAATCTTGATCACGATACGATTGGGGGCATGACTTGCAAATAGGGTCTTTATCGGCTTTTTTGTTTCAAGGAGCTGAAATATTGAGGGGTCGGGTTTCAGCGCCGCTGGCCTGAAAAGCAGCCGGTCCAATCAAAAAAGAAACATAGGAGTTCACCGCGGAGATCGCAGAGAACGCCGAGAAAAAAAATTCCAATAATCTCTGCGTTCTCAGCGATCTCTGCGGTGAGATACTTCTTCAAGAATTGCGACCCTTTTGTATAACTGCCTCAGGTCAATGGTTGGAACCAATCCATGAAACGCTCATCTTTAAACTCAATAATATCATTCATCAATTGCATCACCTGGCCGGTTACCGGGCCGGGCGTTTCAAATTCCCGATCCTCCAAACGGGCGATCGGTTCGACTTTTATTCCCGTATGGCAGGTGAAGATTTCATCGGCTTCAGATAATTCCTCAGCGCTGATGGGTCCTTCCCGGGCGGGGATTCCGATACTGGCAACCGCTTCAAGAATGGACATTCGTGTGATACTCGACAGAATCCTTCCCAGGGGGGGGGTTTTAAGAATGCCGTCTTTGACGATAAACACCGACTCGATGGACCCTTCGGCCAGAAATCCATCCGTATCCAGTGCTATGCCAATATCAAAACCGCGATTGTTCGCATCTTTACGCACCAGGTAACCGTTCAAATAATTGGAGCATGCCTTGGCGGCCACGGGCACGGTTGCCGGGTGGATCTTGCGCCACTTTGACACGCAGGCGGATATCGAGCTGGCCCGGTCTAATTTCAAATCATCACTTTGCGGAATAGCAAAGACAGCCAGGTCCAGTTTGGAGTCCAATACCAGATTAATAATCGCCTCTTCGCCCCAGTAGGCCAGCATTTTGATCAATCCGCGCCCGAGGTTGTTGGCAGCGACCGTGGTTTTTACCGCCGCAACGATCTCTTCAGTAGAATAGGCCAACTCCATCTCCAACAACTCGGCACTTCCCATGAGGCGCTTGAGGTGCTGATTCATCCTGAATGCCATCGGCCCTTCAGGTCCCACATGAATCCCAAATACTTCAAAAAAAGCCGAGCCCCGTGAAAAGCCATGGGACAGAAGCGGTGCGGTGGCCTCCGACCAGGGGATCAGGTTTCCGTTTAACCAGACTTTGGAATCGTTATTCATCTGTACCTCCATAAGATATATAGGCCCTTATCGGGTTTTGCCTGACAACATGTTTTAAGGAACCTATGGTTAGGAAAGCCGTTGGAGGTTTGAGGCAACGGATTTCTTGGCCTCAGCCTCAATTCTAAGACAACCATCGTCCTATCGCTTTGAGCTTTTCGGTCCCCCTCTTTTCCTGCTTCCCCGCTTCCCAACTTCTGCTTCTCTTTGCCCCAAGCCCTATGCACCATGACCTTTCTTTCCGCATTTCGCATTCCAACTTCCGCATTCACCAGCCTCTGTCATCTGCTTTCTGTCTTCCGTCATCCGTCATCTGCCATCAGCCTTCTGTCATCAGTCTAGGGCGTCACCCAGATATAGTCAGCGATAGCCAATTTAACCACATCGCCCGCCGGTGCCGTATAAATGGTTCGGAAGGAGGTGCCGGTTCGGTTATAGGCCCGATCCGGTATACCGTATTTAAATTGAATATGACCGTTTCCGGCCAGCACGACCATAACATCATTTTTTAGATGTTGGGAAATCATCTCCGCCATGGCGTCCTCCCACACGGACTGGGCGGTATAGAAATTTTCAAATTCAACCTCGCCCCTGAGATGGTGTTTATGGCCATCAAAAACATTTTGAAGGTAGTCACGGTGAGCCGTCTTGGAGGTGTCTATTTGCTGCGGGAGGTGTTCTTTTTCGTCTTCTCTTAAATTTTCGATACCTCCTTCGCGAATCTTGGGGGGAATATGGTTGGGAATGTTCAATGCCACCAGACGAATGCGATTTTCTTTGATAAATTCCAAAATTTCACGGTACAGGGAAAAGTCAAAGCGCCAATTGGCATACCAGTGGGATTTTTTTAAGAAATCCTTTTGATCCAATTCACCGGCCGACCACAAATCAAGTACATCCTGATAGGTATGATCAAACATTTCCATGCCCACGGCCAGGTTTGAATGTTTTTTAAAGAGGGCCTGTATGACTTCCAACTGGATTCGGTGGTGTGAGACATTGGTATGTTTTTCCCCGATATAAACAATTCGACAGCTGTTCAAATCGGCTAAAAGTTCTTTAAACGTTACCGGCTTTCCAAGCTTCGTAGAAATAATCATACCTTCTTCAAAAGACTGATCCGTATCTTGAATCGTAAGTTTTTTCGTTGGTGTCACCGCACAACCCCACAGGAAAATCATTACGGCCAGACCGGCCAAAAAACATCCCGGCCTTTTGGTAAACCAATCTATCGCCTGCTTTGCATTTATAGGTTTCATAACTTGATTTTTTTCTCTGGTCGGCATAAGATTTAAGGAAACCGTTCACAGGTTCAGGGTTCAACGTTCAAGGTTAACAAAGGACATAAATGGGACCTTTAACCCGGAACGTTGAACTCTGAACCGCTCAACCTATAATTTATTATGCCATCCAACAAGATCCCCGTATTCAGGAAAGCCGCCAATCACTGGTATCAGTCCAAGATGGTATATGGCCTTACCATTACCTCCATGGTGTTTGTGCTCCTGTTCGGATTGGTGGGTATCTCGGTGACCCGCGAAATTAAGCAGTACCAGGACTACGTCTGGGTACCCGTTGTCCTCGTCGTATTGAGCGCAGGAGTCATGATATCCGCCATAATCCGTTTAATCAGGCAACATTACCTCAAGTAAAAGCTCAATGAAATGATGGAGGATACGGGCGGTGGCCCCCCAAATGACGACATCTTCAAAGGGGTATCTTAGCTCATCGATATCAGGTATGCGACCATGAAATTTTTTGGTGTTGTGGGTCTGGACAAGAACTCGCATGGGGATTTTAAGGATTCTTGAAATTTCTGCCGGATCGTGTCGCACCGGCTCTGCTGCCCGCCACAACCCGGTGAACACTTCGATATCTCTGTTGTTGATGGTTTGAAAATGTCCCATGGAACCGAGAAATTCAACCTGGTCCCGGCTGATGCTCATTTCTTCTTCCAACTCGCGGAAGGCACCCTCAAGCGGGCTGGCGTCTTCAGCATCAAGATGGCCGCCCGGCAAGGCGACCTGATTGCGCCAGGGGTAACCTTCGCTGTCCGCTTTCTGAATAGCCAGAATATAAGGTTCTTCAAGACAAAACATAAGGAGAAAAACACAGGCCGGCCTATAGCGCCGGTCAGCGGGAGGTCCAGGTGACGGATCATTGCTGATGATCTCTTTTAATTCGTCAATATCGATCCCCAGGGTACCGTCATGTTTAAATTGCGACTGAGGTTTCATTCCGGCTGTAAATTGCATATCTGATATCACATCTTTTTTTATCTATTTAATATTTCAGCCACTAAGGGTCTAAGCTTTTTGCGAGACGATGCTCAGAAAAAGTGACCCATTAAGGGCAGCAAACACGCTGATTATTTTTATAGGTTTCAGGTGTCGGGTGTCAGGTGTCAGTATATAGAATCTCCTTTCCCTGACACCCGACACCTGAAACCTCAATTTTCTCACAACATGGTGTCAGAAAAATGCCATTAAGGGCCTAAGCCACGAAGGTTACCAGTTAAATTAATTCTATATTTTTTTGTGCCTTCGTGTCTGGTTGAACTTTTACCAGTCATCTTCACTGTCCGGCATTGTCATCCAGGAGGGACTTCAAAATTTTTCTTAATTGCTCAAGTGAAATATAGCCGGGTTGATGCCCGATGATGCCGGCATTTTCAGCGATGAACCATGTATCGGGAAGCAATTTGACTCGGTACAAGGCTGATGTTTGCTTATCTCTGTCGACATCCACCTTGATGGGGATGAAATCTTTGTTCAGAGAAGCAATCACGGCGGGATCCTTGAAGGTATTGTCCTCCATCGTCTTGCAAGCAGCACACCATTCGGCATAAAAATGGAGAAAGACTTTCTTTTTTTCAAATTTTCCGCGGGCCATCCCGTCGGCATAAGATTGCCATTCAATTCCTTTGGAAAATGCGGCCTTATGTAACAACCCAATCGATAACGCGTTTAAAACCAGGGCAAAAAGCACAATATTTTTTATTTTCATCTGTTGATTCTTCCATTCCTCGAACGATATGTGACCCAAACTGATCTGGAATTCTAGCATTTATTCAGATGAATTGCAAATATGGGGCCATCTTTCGCAGGGTAACGTGAAAGTCAACTCCAGCTGATCCAGAAAGAGTCGATTTTTTTCCGGATACGATATTAATCACTTTTATGCGAGTTGGCTGCGGTAAAGTTTTTTATCATCATAGCGCCCAGTTCTTTGGATCGATTCGTGGCGGCCTCGACAGCATTGATCAAGGTGGTGCGCAGACCACCACTTTCAAGGGTCGCCAGTCCTGCTATCGCCGTACCCCCGGGAGAGGTCACCTTATCTTTCAGCTGGCCGGGATGTTCCTGGGTCTCGATTAACAATTTTGCAGCACCCAACACCGTCTGGGATGCCAGAAACAAGGAATCCCGCCGCGAGAGCCCCACCTTAACGCCGGCATCAGCCAAAGCATCCACGATTAAAAATATATAGGCCGGCCCGCTGCCGCTTAATCCGGTGGTAGCATCCATCAATTCATTCTCTTTCAGAAAAATGCATTTACCAATGGAGCTGAAAATCTCAATGGCCAGGTTAATATCCTCTTGGGTGGCATGGGCACCGGCGGCGATGGCAGTCGCGGCCTCTTTCACTGCGGCTGCAATGTTGGGCATCACCCGGATGAGCCGTAAATCTTTCTGAATACACGTTTCCATGGCAGCCAGTGGGACACCGGCAGCTATGGAGATCACAAGTTTGGACATATCCAGTTTGGGTGCGGTTTCGATTAAAACCGTCGCCAGGATCTGTGGCTTAACCGCATAAATAATAATGTCGGCTTCACCTACCGCCTTGAGATTGTCGCTGGTGGTGCGAACTTTGTATTTTGATTTGATTTCATCAAGCTTACCTTGTCTCACATCGGTGCAGATAATATTTTTTGGCGCGGATGATTCGGAACCGATCAGACCACTGACCAGCGCATCTCCCATATTCCCTGCTCCGAGAATGGCAATCTTTTTTTTGTTTAACATAAACGTCGTACTCCTTAAACCGCAATAGTTCAGCCATTAAGGACCTAACCTAAGTTGCAGTAAATACTAAATTTGAATTAATATCAATAATTTAAATTACAATACACAAATTCCAAATCCCAAACAATTGGCGTTTGATCTTCTTTGAGATTTGGATATTGTAATTTGGTGCTTGTATTTTGTTATTTCCGGTTTATCCGGGCTTAGGGCCTAAAGTACCAATCACTATAGCTGCCTTATCCGGCTGGCCCACTTCCGGTCCCCAAGCTTATCGGCAAGACTTTTGGCCAGTTCATACCCATAAGCCTGGATATCCATCGCTTGTTCAGCCTTGCTGTAAACCTGGGTTGCCCATCCCCTATCGGAAAAATTATTTAAAATGCTTTCGGCTAAATAAACGAGGTCATGGGTCGTATTCAGTTTATCCTCCGCGCTGCGGTGCATTTGTCTGAGCAGTTCCGTGTCATGGGTCTGGCTCCAAACGGACGTAATGAGCTTATGGTAGTCGTCGCGATCACTGCAGCCGGCATCGGCCCTGGTGTAAATGGATTTGGCCCGATCGCTGTCGGATAAGAGGGTCAGTACCGAACCGGCCACAAAAATATGGCCGGAAAGGTCGCTGGCCTTATCTTCAGCAGAAGCAAGCAGTTGTTGCACCCACTCCTTGTCACCGAATTTCTCATTCACGATCGTGGCAAGTTTACCAAAGTCGGTCTCTTTGACACACCGTGTTTCCAGGTCGGAATATATTTTGCGCGCCCAATCTTCATCTTTCAGGGTGGCTAATATGCCGTCCACAAGGTCGTTGTATTTGTGGTAATCATCGCACTTGCTCAGCATGCTTTCATAAATCTTACGAATCCAGTCTGCGTCCTGCAGGTCATCATGAATCCGTCGGGATAGATCCATATATTCCGGAAAATAGGTACATAACCTTTCCGCCTTTGTGTAAAGCTTTCTGGTATACGGGATGTCGCCGGTTTGCTCCATCACATCGTGTGCCAGACGACCCATGGTTGTGCTGATAATGCACTCCTGTTCCCGTTTGACAAATTCGGCATAAAGGTCTTTGTGGGCCTCTCTTTTTTCAAGTTGAAGCTTGGTGTCGGACAGCCATTTTTCATCGTCGGCATATTTGAGGACGGCATCCGCAGTCTTTTTAAAATCGCCGGGTGTTTTCACAGCGATCTCCGCCTGTTTCAACACATCCAGGGCCGCATTTTTATCTTCGATGTCGTCCACCAGAGCGGCAGCAACTGCCGTCAGCTGGCTGCAATCCGGATTTGTCCCGACTGCTTTGCGATAGAGTTCGCCGGCGAACCCGCGATCCCCCGTATCCTTTAAAACAGCTTTGGCCAGGTTGACAAACTCGTTATAAGCGCTGAATTTGGCTTGCGCGCTCTTGTAAACGTCCAGGATCAGGTCTTTATCATCGATCTTAGCCGCGATAGACCCGGCCAGCTTCATCAACTCATCACCGCTTTCCATCTTTTCCCGAGCCTTTTGGTAAAGTGCCCGTCCATATTCTTTATCCTCTAGATTCTCAAACGCGGACTCAGCCAGCTTCATCAGTTCTGGGCCCGAATCGAGTGACGCTTGTGCTTTGGCGAAAATAGCCTCGGCCAGTGCCGTGTCGGAAAGATTCTCTACAGCACCTTTGGCCAACAGCGCATAATCGTCAGCCTTCTTGCAACTTTCAAGCGCTGAGCTATACACCTCTTTGGCCCGCGCTGAATCGTCAAATACCTGCTGGATGCTTTTGGCATAATCATTGTAATCCGCGACGGTGTTGCATTTTTCCAATGCTTTGTCGGAAATTTCTTTGGCAAGTTCCGCGTCCGACAGCATCTCGAGGACGTTTTTGCTGAGATCCAGAAAATCTTTTATCTTAATGCATTTACCCTGGGCCGCCAAACATAATTCCTTGGCAGTCTCCGAGTCACCCATGTCATTAGCGGCTTTGGCAAGATTCATAAACTCCTGGATATTGGTACAATAATCCTTGCCCTGGGTCAGAAAAGCCTTGGCTTTGGCTTTGTCGTCCAATGCCTCAGAGCTAGCGCCCGCCAGCAGCATAAAATCATCGGCATATTCCGCCCAGTCGGCACCTTCGTCTATCAGACGCGCAGCCCATTCCTTATCGGATAGTTTTTCTACCACCTCTTTGGCCAATTCCACGTAGGTTTCCGTTGAATCGCAGCCCTCTTCCTTTTCTTCCAATTCTTCTTTTATTCCCATTTTTCCCCCTTTATATTATCGGTTTAAGCATTCATCGCAAAATGTTAAACCGCTTCATAATATTTTTTCCGCAATCATGCAACTATGGATTTCAATCATCCGTTGTTCTAAGGGGTTTCGCTAGATTGACAACGTCCCACAACAGCATTATTCTTGGGCTGTATTTTGAGAAGCCACCCTCGATAGCCAATTTCCTGAAAGGAAAGATCATACATGTGGTTAAGTGAGATGAAAGAAGGACAGTCCGCCACGGTAGTTCACGTCGGCGGGAACGGAATGTTAAGACGCAGGATACTGGAAATGGGCATCCTCAAGGGCGCCGAGGTCTACATCGAAAAATATGCCCCGCTAAGAGATCCCCTGGAATTGATCGTCAAAGGATATCATGTTTCTCTGAGAGTGGCCGAGGCTGCCAAGGTTGAGGTGGATAACGTCAGATAGGCCTTTTCGCATGCATCCCAAAAACCTCACCATTGCCCTTGCAGGCAACCCGAATTCAGGTAAAACCACCACATTTAATAATATTACCGGCACCCGTCAGAAGGTGGGCAACTGGCCAGGGGTAACCGTCGCTAAAAAAGAGGGACGCGTTCATAAATACGGTTATGATCTTAAAATCATCGATCTGCCCGGGACCTATAGCCTGACCCCTTTTTCCATCGAAGAAATCGTTGCTCGAAATTACGTTTTGGACGAACGGCCGGATGTGGTCGTTGACATCATCGATGCCTCCAATCTGGAGCGCAGTCTTTATCTGGCAACCCAGCTGCGTGAGCTTGATTGTAAGGTCTTGTTCGCCCTGAACATGGCAGACGTTGCCCGAACCCGTGGAATGAAGATCGACGCTGATAAGCTTTCCCAGCTACTCGACGTCCCTGTAGTATTTACCGTCGGTAATAAAAACGAAGGAATTGAGGCCTTGTTGAAACAGGCCGTTAAGCTGGCGGAAACCGATACAAAAACCCCTAAAAGGCGCAATGTTAAATACAGCAAGGATATCGAAAGCGCCATCACCCGGCTCCAGCAATTTATTGAAGAAAAAACCGATGGCACAACGCCCTATAATACTCGCTGGACCTCGATTAAGCTCCTGGAAGATGACAAAATTATAAAGGAGCGTATTTTACAAAGTGCCGATAAAATCGGCCTTGAAATCCTGCAGACCAGCCAGGCACTGCGCAAGCACCTTGAGCAACGCTTCGATGACGACCCCCAGATCGTCATGACCGATGAACGCTATGGGTTTATCGCCGGAATAGTTAAGGAAATCCAAACCACCTCAACCAAACAGCGCGTTGATGTATCGCGCAATATCGACCTGGTGCTGACCAATCGCTTTATCGGCTTCCCAATATTTTTGTTTTTTATCTGGGCCATGTTTCAGCTGACCTTCACCTTGGGGACCTATCCGATGGATTGGATCGATGCCGGAGTCGGCTGGCTTTCGGCAACCCTGGCCGGGCTGTTGCCGGACAATCTCTTCAAAGCGCTCCTTGTGGACGGGATCATTGCCGGAGTGGGAAGTGTTATTGTTTTTCTGCCGAACATTCTGATCCTTTTTTTCTGTATCGCCCTCTTTGAGGATACGGGCTATATGTCGCGATCCGCCTTTCTGATGGACAAAATCATGCACCTGATTGGACTTCACGGAAAATCCTTTATTCCCATGCTCATGGGATTCGGTTGCAATGTCCCGGCAATTATGGCTGCTCGCACTCTTGAAAGTGAGAAGGACCGCATTCTCACTATTCTGATTACCCCTTTTATGTCCTGTTCAGCCAAATTACCGGTATATATTATCCTGACCGGTGCCTTCTTTGGTACCAGGGCCGGAACGGTCATTTTCGCGATTTATCTTTTAGGAATCACCCTTTCAATTATCACCGGCCGACTGTTTCGTTCCACCCTGCTCAGGGGTGTTGATGCGCCCTTTGTTATGGAACTGCCGCCTTACCGGTTTCCGATGTTAAAAAGCCTGCTCATCCACATGTGGGACCGCAGCAAGTTATTCCTGAAAAAAATGGGCAAGGTGATTCTCATCGGGTCAATCATCATATGGGCGCTATCCGCTTTTCCCAGGAATGTATCGTACTCGGTTGATTACGATTCTAAAATGAATAGTGTAATTACATCATACACGGCTCAATTGGACACTGCCGCTGAATCCGCCAAGCCCCGGATAGAAAAGGAGAAGGAAGCCGCACTCTTTGCCGTGGAAAAAGCCCGGCAAGCCGAACATGCCGAAAAGTCGTACATCGGCCGTATCGGGAAAATATCCGCACCATTGTTTGCACCATTGGGCATTGACTGGCGCGGCGGTGTGGCCCTGCTGACCGGGTTTGTGGCCAAAGAGATTGTGGTCAGCACCCTGGGGGTGCTTCATGCTGTCGGAGACAAAGATGCATCGGACGCGCTGACAAACGCACTGCGTGCATCCGGTATGACGCCGCTGTCCGCCTTGTCGATGATGGTCTTTGTCTTGCTGTATTTGCCATGTCTGGCCTCCATAGCTGCCATCAGACGCGAGACCGGTTCCTATAAATGGATGTCTTTCAGCATTGCTTACAGCACAACAGTCGCATGGATAATGGCCTTTATTGTATATCAAGGCGGCATATTGCTGGGTTACAGCTAAAGGCTATCCGAATAAATTTAAAATCAGTGTCAAGCACTTACTAGATGGGTCCGGGGGACAAAATATCTATGCCGCCCTCGGCAATTCTTTCAACTCAGCTTTAACGGCTAATCCGATTTTTTCTAGGGTGTACGGTTTTTTCACATATCTCCCAGCCCCAAGACGTTGAGCTTTCTTGACACGATTGGTCTCGGAAAAGCCGCTTGCTATAATAGCTTTCTGTCCCGGACGTCTGGAAATTATCCTTTCATAAGTTTCTAATCCATCAATACCCGGGGGCATCAACATATCCAGCACAACTAGATCAGCCGGTCTATCGTCAATATATTCGATAGCCTCTTTACCGCTACAAACCGTTTGAACTGAATAGCCTAGATAGGCAAGCAGCTTCGATGCAATGTCACGTTGCTCTTTCACATCATCAACCACCAGGATCGATTCCCCTTCTCCACGATAGCTTTCAAGAGAGTTTCCTAATTCATTGCTCTTGAGAGGCTTCCGTGTCACCGGGAAAAACAATTTAATGGTAGTACCCTCCCCCTCATCACTTTTAACATGGATATAGCCCTTATGATCTTTAACCGTTCCCCACACGACAGCCATGCCTAAACCGGTGCCGCTTCTACCCATTATCTTTTTCGTATAAAAAGGTTCAAATATTCGATTGATTTCATCGGCAGCTATTCCTATGCCATTGTCAGATACCGTCAATACGGCGTAGTCCCCTTCTTCCACATCTTCGTATCCTGAAATCGGGGTGTCGATATATTTATTTTCAGCTTTTATTTCGACCTTTCCACCATCCGGCATGGCTTCAGCAGCGTTTGAAACCAAATTCATAACTGTTTTGGAGAGGTGCACAGGAGAACCCATTATATTTATAAGTGCTGAATCCAAATTTGATTTTATCTCGACTTCGGGGTGATATGATTTTAGTTTTTCCAGCTGAGGGCTTATCAGATAATCATCGATGATGTCATTTAAATTCACGACTTCGGACACTGAGACGCCTCGTCGCGCCAAGGTCAATAAGTCCTGTACGATCGCAGCCGCCTTTTTCCCCGATTGCTGAATCGTTAATATCGGTTCAATCAAAGGGCTATTATCGGGCAGGTCCATCAAAATCAGGTCCGGGTAACTCACAATACCGGAAAGGATATTATTTAAATCATGGGCAACCCCGCCGGCAAGCGTGCCAATGGCCTTCATTTTTTGAGCCTGTTGGAGTTTTTTCTCTAATTTAACCCTTGAAGTGATATCAATCAGGGATGCAATGCTCTTTTTGGTCTTGGGTATCACGCTTATTTGAATAAAAGCATTTATGGTGTTGCCGTTGCTGTCGATTAGATCGAATTCGTATTCAGATGGATGAGGACCATTCTCTGTTCTTCTGTCATAATGATATTCCGTTAATCTCTTAAGATCTTTTTTTGAAATAAAATCGGATGTTTTCATCTTACCTTCAATTTCAAGCTTCGAGTATCCGATCATTTTGGCTGCTTTCTCGTTTACCTTGAAAATTGTCATATCCTCTTCGACAATGAAAGTCGCTGTACCGGTATTTTCAAAAACACTCCGATATTCTCTTTCATTTTTTTGTAACGCTGCTTCAACATTTTTTCTGCGCTCAATCTCACGAGTTAAAGCCTGATTCTTGGCATCAAGTTCTTGAGTTCGTTTTCTGACTTGTGACCGTAAAATCATATTTAAAACCAAAAACAACAAAATGAGACCGGCGGCCCCCGCACCTGCCCCATATATCCAGATAAGATTTATCTGTTTGGAGTCAACTCCAATCCATCGGCTAAGCGATTGATAATATATCGAGGACTTATCCTTTTTGAGATTACTTACATACATATCAAGGGTGTTGATTAATTTCCTGTTTTTACCTTTCGGAACGGCAAAGTGTATCTTTTGCGGGCTTAAAATGATCGAGCTTCTATTTATATTATACTTTCGATCATGCTGGTGCCCATACAGGTAATTAACAAGGCCGGCATCGCATTTGCCGGCTTCTACAAGTTCTAAGACAGCTTCATAATCGAAAGCTTCAGTGAACCGGCACTCGATATCTAATTTTTTTACAAGCTCCTTTAGGTTTTTGTAATATATGTCATTTTGGAGAACAGCTATTTTTTTGCCCTTGAAATCAAGAATTGATTCAATATTCGATAATTGTCCGGTATATATTTGTCCCCAATTGCTTATAATATTTTCATATGTAAAATCAAAAATCTGATTACGTTGCTCAGAATAGGCAATTGCCGCCAAAATATCCAATTTCCCCGCTTTCAAATCCTTCTGGCATTCAGCCCAGGACTCACTCATATATTCAATGGTCCATCCTTCCTTGGCAGCCACATGTTCAAGGATATCGGGAAAAATGCCCTTTACGCTGCCATTGGTATCTTTGAATAGAAGCGGTCTATTCTGGTAAACACCGACTCTGATATGAGTGTCCGCTATTGAATTAAGAGGGAAAAATGAGATTACAAAAAGTATACAATAAATCAATATGATTAAGCATTTTTTCATGATCAAATCCGCAGTTCCAAGTTAAGTAAAAAAATCAATCTCAAAATCAGCCGGTTAAGGACGACAACCTTCTAATATTTTTATTTATAAATAATATCGGATAAACTATTAATAACATTAGCGGGATATGCGTTCAAGCAGCGCCGTAAGACTCAATCGAATGGCAGGTTGCCCGCATACCCGCAGACCGGTGGATTGCGCTATCTCCAATGTTTTTTTAAAAGCTTCGGGGGAAACATGCATTTTGGGCTCAGCAGTAATGATTTTGCCTCCGGGAGCCAGGTTCGAGTGCAGCTCCCTGAAAAATGATGTCTTATTTTTGACCTCGTGAACCATCCAGAACGTCAGAATAAAATCAACCGTCTCCTTCAGCCCTAAATTATCCGGTTGACATCGGTGAGGGGATATCCTTTCGGCGAGTCCGGCACGCTTTGCCCTTCTTAGAGTGACTTCCAGCATTTTTTGCTGGAGATCAATCGAAAAAACTTTGCCCTCATCCCCGACCATTTTGGCCATGCCGATGGAAAAAAACCCCATTCCGCAACCCACATCCATGACTCTCATCCCATTTTCGATGTAAGGCCCGAGTATTTTTGCGGGTTGGTGAAAAAACTTGCGCACAGGATTGTCAAAAGTATAGGCCAGCCACCAGGGACAGACGTGACTATCAGTGGCAACCTGTTTTCGCAACGATAGTATTGGATTTCTCCTTTCTCAATTTTATTCTCAAAGAAAGGCTGACCAGGGCTTGATGGCCTCAATGAAGCGCAGACTGCAAATATTGCATCCTGAAGCATTCTCCCAGATCGATTGCCATATGAAGCAACAACCCCACGCCGACCATTCTAAATTTAGGAATTACGGTCAGGATGCAATAGAAAAGAATGGCAATATAAGAATGCAATGGATGAAAATTGATGCTGCAACGGTTTGGGTCGTAAACAGGATTGGCCATCAGGTGATCAAAATCCACTGCCATTGTCAGCGCCATGATCAACCAGGCTTGCCGCCAGCGTTTCTTAAAGAAAAGGAATGCAATCAGACCGGGAATTAATAGGTGATATGCAATGTGAACAACAGAGAGGGACATGTTTTCATGTTGGTTTTATTCTGCCTTAAAACGGAAAAATATATTGGTATCCTCCCCATCGAGTGAGGGCCCGCTTTCCATCCAATTTAATATTTTGCACCCATCGGCTTGGCCGGATGGCGCCGAGCAACTGATGTACGGCATGGCTGGATCGCCGGCAATGGATTTGTAGTAGAGCATTCGAGCATGATCCTTGGGAAATTCTTCGAGCTCCAGAAGATGGACCATATAGATGAAACAGTCGCCTTCAAATAATTCACTGGTCTCCCTGAATTCCACTATTCGCTCTTTGAATTTATCGATGGCATCCTTTTCGCTGTCCGCTTCAATGATCAGATTGAATTCGCCATGCCGGCGGTTTGATTCCCGGATTCTTTGCTGGTCGGTGGCATGCAGAAATTTACCGATGTAGATCATGAGATTTCCTTTCCGTTTTAATATAAGCGATGCAGAATTGAATGCACCAACCAAATGACGATTGGCCAATTATTTGTTCCCGCATCTCTGAGACCCTCTCCCGGCAACGATCAGTATCACAGTTTCATGCGTGCATCCTAACTTTATTAAATTAATTTGTCCAGCGCTTCATGGACGGATTTCAGCGGTATCCGTTTTCAATTTATGCGAATTGGGCATTTTTTCCTAAAGCGTCGAACCGCAATACTTACAAAATTTAGCGTCCGTGTCATGGCCTTCAGCGCTGCATTGCGGGCAGGCCTGGGTGGACACGCCTTTTTTGTAAACCTGGGTCAACTCAGCCGTAACGATTCCGGTAGGCACTGCAATGATTCCATAGCCAATAACCATAATTATAGCTGACACGGCCTGGCCGAAATTTGTCTGGGGCGATATGTCACCGTAGCCGACGGTCGTCAAGGTTACTATTGCCCAATACATACTTCTTGGGATACTGGTAAATCCGGATTCCGGATCTTCAATAAGGTACATCAGAGAGCCGAAAATGATGACCAGAGTGAGCACGGCAAACAAAAAAACGGTGATTTTCCGACGGCTTGCACGCAGTGCCTGCATCAACAGCCGGGTCTCCCCCACGTATTTGACCAGCTTGAGCACCCGGAAGATGCGCAGAACCCGCAAAACCCGGATCACTAGAAAATACTGAGTGCCCGGGAAAAATATGCTCAAATAAGTCGGCAGCACCGCTAAAAGATCCACGATACCAAATAAACTGGTCGCATATGCCAGGGGCCGCCCGACACAATACAATCGCAGGGTATACTCAATGGTGAAAAGAAGGGTAAAAATCCATTCACCCAAGTACAACAGTTCGCCGTGCGCTTGCCGTATGCTGCTTGCACTGTCAAGCATAACCATGACCACGCTTGCTATAATCGACACTATCAACAGGATATCAAATAATTTACCTGCCGGGGTGTCGGCTTCGAAAATAATCTCATGAAGCTTGACGCGCAGTCGGTTCGAAGAAGCATTTTTGTTCATGGCAACCCTCAGATTTTACTTCTGCTTGACCTTGTAGCCCTTATCTCTCAAAAGCGCGACAACGCTGCCGGGTCCAATTAAATGAGCAGCACCGACAATGATGAAAATAGTTTTATCTTCTGCCATCATCGCTTCAATTTTTTTGACCCAGTCTATATTCCGCCTTCCTAAAAGGCGATTTTCGATTTGCGGATAGCCTTCAAAGCTTTTAAATAATATCGCATAAAGATTATCTACGTCTCCCTTTTCCCAGCTTTTCAGCATATCATCTGCCATCTGAGCCACAACGTCGAGATCTTTTAGTGTTTGACCCAAAAACGCATTTTGCTCTTGGTCCTTCATTTTCCCTAAAAGATCAAGTTGGAAGTCGACGGGTTCAAGATAACCGATTTCTTTTTGACTTAGGCTGTAGGCTTCATTAATGGCTTTGGCCAGGGGGTAGGTGTCGCTTTTAAGGACGTGCAGGGAACCCAGCAGAAAAACCGCCTGGTTTAGTGGGGTTTCCACCAGCCAGAGGCAATGTTTTGGGGGAGAGGTTTGTTTGCTTTGCTGAGCATGAAGGCCGGCTGACACAAACAATATCGCGGCCAGACCTAAGATAGATAAGGTAGTCCTTAATCGGATTCGTTTATCATGTAGGTGAATGGCCATGAAAATCTTCCCTCCTGTTTATTCTCAGCGACGGCATTTCGAAGCGGACCCTAACACAAAGCTGGATTTTCGAGTTTGGGCGAGACTGGATCTGAATTTTCCAATCTTTTTATCAAAACATCCAGATTGGTGATAAAAGTCAGACGACGGGAATACCGGCGGATGAGATAAAGAGATTTGATGGATAAACTTTTAACCGCCTCCTGACGGTTATGTTCCATGTGAATATAAACCCCGGCCGCCTTGATCAACCCTTTTAACGCCTCGTGTTCATCGCCGGTTGCCTGTTGCCAGATACGTTCCAGATGATCGTGGAACTCAAAGAAAAGACCATAGTTCCATAAAACCAGTGACTGTAACAAGGCATCATCCAATCGGGATGCCAAAATTTTTTCCAGCACGAGGTCATAGCGATGCAGGCGATCTTGAATATAATTTACATATCCTGCAGCAAGCTTTTCGGTCAGCCATTTTTCGGCAATCGCTCGATATTCGGAAGGCTTCCTTCGTGCCAGTGCATCCACAAAAGTTTCTGAAAGTGTGTTGCGGATATCACGTGACAAGCGATCGTTAAAGGGATCGAAGTCATCAGGAAACATTCTTCTTGGCCGAGGTGTTGCTGGAGGTGTTTTCATGGAGTAAAGATGCTAATTTCCGTAATTTTATACTTCTTTGTTGGATTGGCCGCTTTAACGCATTGGGTTTAACATGGAATTCGACCAGATTGATTCGTAATAATACCATCGCAGACCAGTTAGGGTATTTTAACCGTGAACGTTAAACCGCCCAACCTATAGTTTATCTGCTACTCCCACTCCCTTAAGATTTGATTAACCTGCTTACCGTCAGCCAGTTTGCCGAAATGTTTCATGACGGGTCCCATCGCCTGCATTTTATTCTTGTATTGAGAAAAATCGATATTGGCCTTAATCCAGGCGACAATCTCATCCCGCGAAGCTGTTGCGGGCAGGTAGGATTGCAAAATCTCCAGGTATTCAGAGGCCCCTTCGTTTTTAAGTTCCAGAAGCGTTTGTTCCGATTTTACGAGTCCTTTGATAATTCCGAGGATGTCATCGTCGCTAATTTCTTCGGGTTTTTTAAGGCGGGTGGATTTTTTACCGCTTTCCAGAGTAAGGGGAACGGTCAGTTTGGGAAACTCTGCCATAATTTGGCGCATCGTGTTTCGAACCTCCGGGTCCTTTTGCAGCATGGCCTTTTTCAGGTCCTTTTTTAACTTGTCATACAGGGATATCGACATTTCCTGGTTCCAGCCGTACCCTTCCTCAGCACTATCAGTCATTATACCCTCCTGTAATTTTCGGCGGAAGCGGCGGATCCAAGGCCAATCCTTTGCCGGCAAGAATGATCAGCAATCCTTTTCGAGTCAACCCTCAACCGTCCGATTCCAGTGCGGCAGCAACCTCTTGAATTTTCTGCCAGGCTCGTTCGACATGGCGCAGTTCGGTGTTCGTCTGACCGACACATAGGCGCAATGTAAGTCGATCGTTCATTCTGGTGTGGGATAGGTACAGATCGCCACTGGTGTTCAGCCGCTCCATAATCTTTTGGTTGAATTCGTCTCCGTCCCGGTGACGGAAACACACCAGATTCAGGGGAGGCGTCATTGCAAGCTCGAAACGATCGTCCTTTTTTAGCCAGTTAGCAAAAAGCTGTGCAAGTTCAACGTGTCGCCGGATATGGTACCGCAGTCCCTTGACGCCATAATGGCGGATTACGAACCACAGTTTTAAAGAGCGAAAGCGCCGGCCCAGGGGAATATGCCAATCGCGGTAGTCAATCACGGCCCCTGACTCAGTCGCCTGATTTCGCAGGTATTCCGGCAATATGCTCAAAGTTTGAATCAGGGTTTTACGATCCGCCACATAAAAGCAATCGCAATCAAAATTGGTAAACATCCATTTGTGCGGGTTGAAACAGTAGCTGTCGGCCTTCTCAAGTCCATTTATAATCCAGCGAAACTCAGGGCACAGGGCGGCCGTGCCAGCCATAGCGGCATCTACATGCAGCCATATGTTTTTTTCATTGCAGATGTCGCCGATTTCCAGCAAGGGGTCCATCGCGGTGGAGGATGTCGTGCCGACCGTAGCAGCGACAAAACACGGTAACCGATTCGCTTGTCGGTCTTTTTCAATCTGCCGCGCCAGCAGATCGGGGCGCATGGCAAAACTGTCATCCACATCTATCAGACGCAGATTTTGCCGACCGATGCCGGCAATCTTGACGG
Source organism: uncultured delta proteobacterium (assembly GCA_963765595.1). Lineage (GTDB taxonomy): Bacteria > Desulfobacterota > Desulfobacteria > Desulfobacterales > JAFDCJ01 > JAFDCJ01. Next base: position 94,686 of record CAVXXE010000034.1, on the reverse strand, counting down.
CTTTTTCAATGGATGAGTGGGCCTGGTTAGATGTATACACCACCAAGCGACCGTCACCGCCCTGCTCATTTCCGGAAAAATGGGTGGCGCGCTCACGGGCAGCCAGCAGGGCACAAAGAGACGCACTGGAAGCGCCATCTTGTATGACGCCGCCCCCTGATGAGCTCGAAAGGAATTTATGCGGCAATCCCAGCATTTCAACCAACCAGTCAAGTACATGGGTTTCCAACTCGGTACAGGCCGGGCTGGTGGCCCATAACATGCCCTGCACACCTAATCCGGATGATAGTAAATCAGCTAATATCGAGGGGCCTGAAGAATTACCGGGAAAAAAGGCAAAGAAGTTGGGTGATTGCCAGTGGGTCAGTCCTGGCAGAATCAAATCGGTTACATCTTTAAGAATATCTTCAAAGGGTTCACTATATTCCGGTGGATGGGCCGGCAGTAATGAACGGACCTGTCCCGGATCGACCCGGGATAATACCGGCAGAGATTCTATTTGCTCATAATAATCGGCAATCCAGTCCACCACGGTGTATCCGTAATGTCTGAATTCTGCCGATGTCATGTGAAAACTTTTTTTTCTATTCATGTTTAACTAGCTTTTTACCCGTTGGTAAATATAAAAATGATATGGCTCCACGCCATCGACAAATTCGGATTTTTCAATCTCAAAGTCGGCTTGTGGGATCTCGGGGAAAAAGGTATCTCCAGGTATCTCTCTGGGTATCACGGTTAAATAGATTCTACCGGCCAAAGAAAGCGCCTCATGGTACAATTGCCCGCCTCCGATGATAAAAGCTTCACTCTCATCGATCGGACAGGATGTGATTGCTCCGGCAAGATTTTGGGCAATTATACAGCCCGAGGCTTGATAATCGGTCTGGCGCGTCACCACGATGTTGGTTCGCCCAGGAAGTGGACAAGCCAAAGACTCATAGGTTTTTCTTCCCATAATCACAACATGACCGAGGGTGATCTCTTTAAACATCTTTTGTTCACCGGGAATTTTCCAGGGAATGTCTCCCTGGTGGCCGATAACGCGATTCGATGCCATGGCAACGATTAAGGAAATGAGCATAAAGGTCCTCCTTTATAAATCCAGTTCCATGTATCTCGGGTTTTCAAGGGGGTTATAACAATAGGCCTGGATGGTCCGAAAATTGAGGGATTGATAGAGTCTCCTGGCGGCCTTCATGGATTCGATGGTATCCAGGCGTATCTTTTCATACCCCATTTGACGAGCCCTGTCGATGGCCGAACCTGTAAGTGTTCGCCCGATATCACGGCCCCGATACTCCGGGATTACAAAAAGCCTTTTCAGCTCGCAAATTTTGTTCTCCATGGGACGTAACGCCACACATCCCACATAATTGCCGCTCATTTCAGCCAGCAGGATGCAGCCAAGCGGCGGCGCATAACCACCGGGTAGGGCGGCCAGTTCCCGGCTGAAGCCCTGAAATTCAAGATCAAGACCGAGGACGTCTGCATACTGAACAAAAAGATCGTGAGCATATTGATAATGTGCTTTGGTTTGCGCATTGATAATTTGGATCATGGTTAATTCTGATATATCATATTTATTCTTCCTCCAGTCCATCATTATAACCGATTGATATAGTTTAATAAACGAATGTATAAAGTGATCTAAAATGCCTAAAATTATAGATTGATTATAAAAACCTATCAATTTATATGCTAAAAGACCACTAAGGGCAAGCCAAACTCCATGTGTTCAGCAATTCTAATTTTGGTGCTTGTAATTTTCAATTCTTACTATAACCTTTGTGGCTTAGCGCCTTCGTGGCTTAACTCTTAGAACGGGATTCATTGAACCGGCCCGCAACATCGCCTGGGTGCGAGACTCGTTGCGGAACTAGGCCCATCTCGGAAACATTCGGAATTCTTACCATAAATTACGCCTGGACCAAACGAGATTTCGGTTGAAAATAACGTGGAATAATAATATTATTAACCTGTCAGTCCTTGAAATCTAAATTAATCGTCTCAACTTAGGTTGAAGAATATTGTGATACGAAAATGGGACAATTATTTGTAAATCATATGATGCGGTGGTAAGCCATGCCGGTATTTGAATACACAGCCCTGGATAGCAGGGGCAAAACCACCTCCGGTATCATCGATGCCGAGGGGGCTCAGGCCGCCCGCCAGAAACTCCGTACTTCAGGAATTTTTCCGGTATCCATCAAGGAGACCCTCGAGGCAATACCGAAAAAATCACCCAAGCCCTTCGCCTTGACCCGCCGGCTGGGACGCGTTAAGCCGGTCGAAGTTTCGATGATGACCCGTCAGCTCGCAACGCTAATAGGGGCCGGTTTCCCGCTGGTCTCCGCCCTGGATGCGCTGGTTCCCCAGACCAAATCCCATGGTTTCAAAAAAATATTGGCCCAGATCAAAAACCTGATCGTGGAAGGCAGCAGTTTTGCCCAGGCGCTTTCGAAATATCCCGGAGCCTTCTCACCCCTGTATGTCAATATGGTCCGCGCCGGAGAAACCTCCGGTACCCTTGAAATTGTTTTGGAGCGGCTGGCGGATATTACTGAAAAACAACAAGCCTTGATGACCCGGATTCAGACAGCCCTGGCCTATCCGATATTTATGATGGTGATCGGTACGGTCGTTTTGCTCGTGTTAATGATCTATATTGTTCCCAGCATCACTTCAATTTTCACTGATATGGATCAGGTTCTTCCCACACCGACCCGGATTCTGATTTTTTTAAGTGATTTTTTTAAATCCTATTGGTGGAGTATTCTCATCGTTTTTGTGGCCATCGGGGTATTTCTCAACCGGGCAAAAAAAACCGCAAAGGGTCGCTACTGGTTCGATAAAATCATGCTATTATTACCGGGCATGGGTATTTTGGCAAAAAAGCTTGCAGTGGCGCGGTTTGCGCGCACCCTGGGCTCTTTGCTGGAAAACGGGGTCTCCATGCTGATTGCCATGGACATCGTAAAAAATATCGCCGGTAATATTCTGATCGCCGATTCAATCGAAACGGCCGCCATCGAAGTCGGCAAGGGTCAGGGCTTGGGAGCCGCTCTATCCGGCAGTGGTATTTTCCCCCAGTTATCCATTCAGATGATCCAGGTCGGGGAACAAAGCGGTCAACTGGAAACAATGTTGACGAAAATTGCAGACGTATATGAAAATGAGGTGGAGACCAATATTATGCGTCTCACGTCATATCTGGAACCTGTGATGATCCTGGTGATGGGATCAATCGTCGGCTTTATTGTTCTGTCGATATGCCTGCCGATATTTGAAATGAACCAGTTGATTCGGTAGAGCGAAAGCAGCAGATTCTAACTTTGTCACAGTATTAGCAACTGATATTTTGTTTGAATTACAAATATATGAAATGTTGATGGAGCGAATGAGCTAAAGTTATAAATGAACTAAAATGAGCTAAAATTTTGGTATTCTGTCAATTTTATTATAAGAGGTAGAGCGTAGCGTTTCCTTAATTTTAGGCATTTTAGGCACTTTAGATCACTTTCGGCATTTGGTTATTCAGCTATATCAGTCTTTAATTATAGGGGCTGGATTAAAAATAAATATAACAATGCTGAACTCAGGGAGTGTCACAAATGCTAGATAAATTAATAAATAAAAACCAAGGATTTACGCTGATAGAACTGATGGTTGTAATCGTGATCCTCGGTATCCTCGCAATGTGGGTAGCACCCAAGATCATGGGCCGGCCGGAGGAAGCCAAACAGGTCAAGGCTCGCCTGGATATCCAAAACCTGGAAACCGCTTTAAAATTATACAAGCTGGACAACGGCCCCTACCCGAGCACCGAACAGGGGCTCCAGGCGCTGGTGGAAATGCCTGAAACCGGGACAATACCCAAAAAATGGAAAAAAGGCGGTTATCTTGAAAAGGGAAGGGTCCCCAAAGATCCCTGGGGCAATGACTTTATTTATCTGTCCCCCGGCCTCAAGGGAGATATGGATATCATTTCCTATGGAGCGGACGGCGTGCCCGGCGGCGAAGATGAAAATAAAGATATCAATAACTGGGAAATAGACTAATATTAGCGCCAAGCGTTCCGCCAAGACGGATCAGTCGGATGCCATTAGGCCCTTAATGCCTTTTTCTGACAACATGTTGTCAGAAACTGAAGGTTTCAGGTGTCAGTGTTCAGGTTTCAGGATTTTGCGCCTCGCCTTCCTGACACCCCTGGCCCAGACCTAACCTTGCATGAATCTGGAAGATAGGACAATATTGGGATCTCTTGCAGCGAACAGTGAGAATCCGTCATATCGCACTCTCCGAGGCGTAGGATCTACGAGCCCGCTTCCAGCCCGTAGGCTTCATAGGCTTACAGGCCGGAGGGGAGGCCAGGGCGGGCCGAAACCTGACACCTATACAAATTATCGGCATGCTTGCTGCCCCACAGGGACCATTTTTCCCGAGCGTAGTCTCGGAAAAAGCTTAGTTCACTATATTCAGATTCGCCACCATGATTCCAAATGATTCCAAAAAGTATCATATCGAAGGCCAATCTTCGCAGCGGATCCGTCCCGGGAAAAACGGCCCGCAACGGGCATTGTCATGGTTTCACGCTGATTGAACTGATTGTCGTAATCTCACTGATCGGCCTGATGCTATTTTTCTCCCTTCCCCGGCTGCAGAATAACCCATTCATTGATGACAGCAAAAAAAGCGCCCGCTGGCTGATCGGCAAAATTCAGTTGCTGAAAGAAAGTGCTATCCGCGATCAAAAGCAATACTTGTTGCATTTTGATCTGGACAGCGGGCGTATTTGGGAAACCAATGAATCAATGTCCCAAGAGGACCAAGAAACTGCCGCCTTGAACAGCTATGCCCTGCCGGAGGATGTTCGGATCATAGATGTTCAGTATCCGGCAAAAGAAAAAATTACCTCCGGCCAAACGGAAATAGCCTTTTACAAAGCCGGATATACGGATAAAGCCTTCGTTCATATGCAAGAAGGTGAGACATATCTGAGTTTTTTGATTGAACCTTTTCTATCAAACGTTCAGGTTATTGAAGAATATACAGGTTTTGAGGATTGAGGGCCTAAGCAGTTACCCTAAATTTTAACCCTTGTGCCATTTTTCGATCAGAATCGGAAACCGAATACCCGTGACCAGCAAACTACAAACAGGAGTCCGCAATCGGCAAACAGCCTCCGGTTTTACCCTGCTGGAAGTTATGGTGGCCATGGCCATCATGGCCATCGTCCTGGTCAGCGTATATAGGATGCATTCCCAGACTTTGACAATGAATACAGCCGCCAGGTTTTATACCCAGGCTCCCATGCTGGCTCAAAGCAAACTGGCACAAATGGAAGCTGCTTCATCGGGAATAATTGAAGGAGATTCAGGTGATTTCGGCGATAAGTTTCCCGGCTACACCTGGAGCATTTCCGCCGAGGAGGTGTCATCGGAGACGCTGGGTGAGTTTGCCGCTGACTTGAAGCGCATCGATATGACGGTATCCTTTAACAATGACGAATACGTTTACAATGTCAGGACCTACCGGTTTCTGAGAGAGTGATATGGGAATTCGGAATGGGGAATGCGGAATGGGGAATGCGGAATGCAGAATTTAGGGGCACATGTAGCAAATAGCAATGAGCTGAAGGCTCGCAACTTAAAGCTCATAGGAATATGGATTAAATCATTTTAATTATTGTCTATCCGCCATGAGCTATAAATTTAAAACATCCAGAATCGAGAATCCAGTATCCAGTGTCCAGCTGTCAGACACCAAAAACCAGAAACCAGACACCAGACACCGGCAACCAGAGGTCAGCGCAGGCGGCTTCACCTTGATGGAAATCCTACTTGCATTTTTGATACTCGGAATCGTATTGACCACGATTCTGGCTTCGTTCAATGCCGTATTTTCAACTACGGATACTCTGAAAAACAGCTCCCAATACTATGATATGGCCAAAAATTGTCTGAACCGGATGACCCTCGATTTGGGAGCCTTATACATCACACAACCGCCACTTTACAAACCACCGAAGTTTGACGATCCCCCTGACCCCTATCGCATCGAAGGTTCCAGTAGCGAAATTGGTGGCATAAGTTTTGCAGTTATCAGGTTTACCAGCAATGCCCATATCCCTTTGAACCAGAGCGTAAAGCGTGGCGTTGCCGAAATTGTTTATTATGTCCAGGGCAAAGATGACGGTCAACAGGTACTGAGGCGCGGGGACCACCTGTATCCATACCCGCCGTTTGAGGAAAATAGTGGGGACCCGGTTTTGAGTGAACATGTCAAATCCTTGGCATTTAAGTACTACGATTCCGAAGGTTCCGAATTCGAGGAATGGAACTCCGACTCAGATGAGTATGGCTACGCAACACCGAACGCCATCGGGATCCAACTCGAATTAGGTGACGATTCCGTTTCATACAACTTCGAAACCACGGTCCGGTTAGTAGTGAACCGGAAAAAGATAGAACAATAGGCCGGATAAACCGGGAAAAGTAAAAAATTCTTATTCAAAGGACCAGGCTTTGATTCAACCCGACAGTCTATCGAAGGATCACCTCTTCATCTGATTATAATTCCAGTTACACCCAATTGGCATTCGATTGTGGCAAAGTCTGTACGCTATTTGAAGCCTGCACCCATTGAGTGTAACTTTGAATCTGAACTTCGAACCGCTCAGTTTTGAAAAAATATGTCGAAGGCACTGAAAATATTCGAGGACAATCGGGGCATCGCCCTGCTGATTACGATATCGGTGACAACGATTTTGGTGGCGGCAGTGCTGGAATATAACCGCAGGGCGCGTTTTGCGATCATTTCGACAGCGGCGGTGCGCGACCATTTGACGATGTCGAATATGGCCACCGCAGGCGTATATGCCGCCATGGTCTTGCTGGTTAAGGATAGATCTGAATCTGATCTCGATTCTCTGCAGGAGGACTGGGCCAATCCTGAAAAAATCGATGAAATCCTGCAGGAAATTACGTTTGAAAAAGGAAAATTATCCGTCACGATAACCGACGAACTAAGTAAAATCCAAATCAATGCACTGGTGTCGTTTCCGGACAGCCGAAGGTTTAATCAATCCCAGGTCATGCTGTGGGATCGTTATTTGAGATATATCGGTAGCGAGGAACAGCTCCAGGAGGACAGCGAACCGGTTGCCATTGTCAACTCGGTAAAGGATTGGCTCGACAGCGGTGATGATGACGCGACCACCGGGTTGAGCGGGGCGGAATCTAACTATTATGAAGATCTCGATCCCCCGTATGCCATGCCGTAATGGCCCGATACCGGATCTAAACGAACTTTTACTAATAAAGGGCATCACCCCCGAGCTATATTACGGCCAGGGAGAAACCCCGGGGTTGTCCCAATATATGACCGTCCACGGGATGACGTTAGGAGAAGGCACGACTTTCAACTGGCCGGGCCGTATTAATATTAATACGGCTGCGTTACCAGTGTTGGCCGCCCTGCTGGGGATCGAAAACGAAGAAATGGCCCAAGCGCTATATGATTTTCGCCAGGAAATAGTGGCAGGCAAAGATGTTAATGACATTTCTAACACCAAATGGTATAAAGACATACCGGGTTTTGGCGATATCGCGATGGACCCCAAGCTGATTGCTGTATCAAGCGACGTGTTTCGCATCGAATCCGAAGCTGCCGTAAACAACATCAAATCGTCCGTGACCGCTGTCATCCAACGCGTCCAAACCCCTGAATCCGGTAAATGGACTTGCAAGGTTTTAAGCTGGCAGACGAAGTAACCTGATATTAATAATGAATAATCAATTGTAAATGCAATGAGCAGAAAAGTTCTTGGAATTGATATTCGAAAAGAGTCCGTTTCCGCGGTCCTGGTTAAAACCAGCCTACGTGAAAGCCGAGTCGCTGCCCATGCGCATGTCACCCTATCCGATTCCGTCGAGGATGAAAACCCGTTTAAGACTGCCCTGGAAACCCTACGTGCTGAGATCGATACCGAAGGCTGTGATTGTGTGGTCTCCATTTCGGCGGATCACTTTTCCTACCGGATTTTGCAGATCCCATTTAAGGATTCTAAAAAAATTAAAATGGTTCTGCCTTTTGAACTGGAGCCCACCGTCCCTTACCCGGTCGAAGACCTCATCATAGACTTTATCGACCTGGAGTCGGCCGGTCACAATGATCATACCGATGTCATTGCCGTGGCAGTGCCGAATTCCCAGCTGACCCCATATATTAGGACCCTGGGTGCCATTAAAATTGACCCCACAATGATAACGCTGAGCGGGCTGCCCGCGGCCCTATGTCTGGCCAATCAGGCCGAAGCCGGCAAAGACCAGTTGTTTCTTAAAGTCGATAAGGCCCTCAGCACACTGTTTATCGCCAGCAACGGAGGGATAAAGCTGATCCGATCGTTTCCGACCCCGGTCACCGGCGATGCTCGGGCCGGATCGCTGGGTGCCTTCGTTCGCCGCACTGTGTCGGCTTTTGGCGAACTTTCCCAGTCGGAGTATCAACCGCCGGATATGGTGGTTACCGGCTCCGGTTTGAACGGCGCCAATTTTGACGCGGATGTCTCCAGGTTTCTGGACCTTCCGGTCAAGCGCTTAAACTTTGCAGATCACCTGAGTATTCCCATTGAGGGTGAACCCAACAAACTGTGGGACCCGGCCTTGATGGACAACGCCCTGGCTCTGGCTCTAATGGAAATCGAAGGAATCAGGGGTCTAAACTTTCACAAAGGCCGGTTTGCCGCAAAAAAAATCATTGCAAAATACAAGAAATATATCATCAAAACCGGTATTCTGGCCGCATCGGTGCTGGCCTTATTGTTGTTTAATGTCATTGCGGAATCTTATACCTTAAACCGGCAGATCGATCGCTTCAACCGCCAAATAACCGGTATTTTCAAAGAAACTTTTCCAGATGTAAAAAGAATTGTCGATCCGTTTCAACAGATGCAGATTAAAGTGCAGGAAGTCAAAAAAAGCGCGGTATTTCAAACCGCAACGACATCTCAGATTCTCAGCATCGACATTTTAGACAACATCAGCAAAAGCATAGCGGAATCCATCACGGTTGACATTACCCGCATGGTCATTTCGCCGGATAACGTGATAATTTCGGGAACCACCGGCACATTTGAAGCGGTCGACGACATTAAAAGTAAGCTGGAGAAAATCGATGCATTTAAAAAAGTGACGATCAACTCCACCAACAAGGACCGATCCGGTAAAGAGATCCGGTTCCAGATGAAAGTGGCATTGTAAAATGAAGCTGCCGGCAACATTAACAAAATTGAACAAACGCGAACGCTATGCGATTATGCTGGCGGTCGGTGTCGTTGGTATTTTTTTGGTTATCTCATTCATTGTGGAACCATTTTTAAGTAAAACGGACCAGCTAAAAAAAAGCCTGCACGACAAAGCGGTTACGCTTGAGCAAATGCGTCAGCTTCAGTCTGAATACAGCACGTTGACACAAAAAGCGGAAATATCCAAAGCCCTGTTTAGCCGCAGGCAAAAGGGATTTAAGTTAAATTCCTTTTTGGTACAACTGGCCGGTGAGGCCGGTGTCAAGGATCAAGTCAGCTACATGAAACCGACTACGAAGGTTCAAAGAAACAGCCCATACAAGATTTCCCGGGTGGATATGAAGCTGGATGCCATCACCCTGAAACAGCTGACGACTTACCTGTACGGGGTTGAAACCTCTAAAAACAGGGTGGACATCAAACGGATCTCGATTTCGAAAAAGGACAAGAAACAGGGGCTTCTTACCGCCGTGCTGCAGATTGAAACAATTGAAATGTAACCGAAACCGAATTCTGATATGAAAATATCCAAAAAATCGCTATTATACACTGTCTACATCATCGGTATCACGGGGGTTTTTCTCTATTATCTTTTCCCGTCGGATACGCTGAAAACATATCTGGAGTATCGGCTGAGTCAGACAAATCCGGATATCACCGTGACCATTGATCACGTAAGTCCGGTTATACCTCCGGGCATCAACCTTCATGATGTCGGTATTGTCCATCAAAATAAGGCGTTAGTCGATCTCGATAATTTAAAAATAATGCCTGGAATTCTGTCGTTGTTCAGCGATACATCCACCGTGAATTTCAAGGGTCGTGTCAATGCCGGCACCTTTATCGGCCGGGCGGAAATAGACGACAACGCCGGGAGCCAGGAGGTAAAAGGTGACGGCAGGATTTCAGGTATTCAGGTGCAGGGCATACCCGCATTGCAGCGCCTGCCTGCTGAAAAAATTGTCGGTCTGCTTAATGGAAATTTCACCTATGCCAACACCGGGCCAAACCGCTCACTGGAGGGCAAACTGACCCTGTCGCAATTCAGGATTGAATTGAACAAAGCCGTATTTAACGTGAAATCATTGGAATTCAGAGATATTGATGCGGATCTGATGCTCAAAAACGACATTTTGACAATCAAAAACACCATTGCCAAAGGAAATCAGCTGGATGCCGACCTGACCGGAACGATTGTGTTAACCGGCAAAACCGGTGAAAACGCGCTGGATTTGACCGTATCAGTGACACCGCACCATCTGTTACTGGCAAAAATTGAAAAATCCCTTCCGATGGACTTTTTACGGAATAAAAAGGCCGGAAAAGCGGCCATTTCGTTTAACATCGACGGTACATTGGATGAACCCGGCTTTTCTTTAAATTAAAAGATGATTAATCGCTATTTTACCATCGCCAATTTTTTGCTCATCACAGTGGGCGTCTATCTTTGTGTGAACGCGTTTTATACGTTTGTCACTGCACGACTGGACTACGGCATTTCCGCAGGCGTGACTGTAAACCGGGTTTTATCAACACCTGCCGCGCTGTCCCAGCCGCCCTTGGCTGACTATATAGCGATCACAAAACGTAATATTTTCAATTCGAGTACACAAGAACAGGAAGCGGCTCCGGTGGTCGACAAGAAATTGGATTTGGAAAAGCTCAAGCAGACCGATCTGAAACTAAAGCTGTGGGGCACGGTAACCGGGCAAGACGAAGGGACCTATGCGGTAATCGAAGATACCAAGGCTAGAGAACAAAATCTTTACCGCGCCGGAGATACCATCCAAAAGGCCGTCGTCAAACTGATACTAAGAGAAAAAGTCGTACTGAAGGTCGGGGATAACGATGAAATCCTGGCAATGGAGGAAAATATCGGTCGCTGCGGCTCCGCAGGCCGCAGAAACGTGGGTTCACCCTCGCGTACTTCCGGCCAAAAGCTGCCGGTTTCACGGGCTGCCCGCAAAATCAAATTGCAGGGAAATCAAATAGAAAAAGCCATGGAAAATCTGGGTGAGCTAATGGAACAGGCAACCCTGCGCCCCCATATCGAAAACGGTCAAGCGGCCGGCATTTCCATCACCGGCATCAAACCCAACGCCATTTTCAGAAAAATGCGGTTGCGAAATGGCGACGTCATTACCGGCGTCAACGGCAATTCCATTGAATCCGTCGAAGATGCCGTCAAGGTTGTTGAACAGTTATCATCGGGATCCGAGATCCAGCTCCAGATAAAACGCAGGGGCCGCGAGCAATCCCTTGATTACAGTATCGAATAGAAAGAATGACGAGCCTAAATGGAACTCATATGAAACCAATTTCTCTGACGATAAAATACATTCTGATTTCAACTATATCCATATTAATAATCGCTCAGATGTCTCAGGTAAGCCGCGCCCAGGACACCAGTCGATCCGATTCAGCCCGCAAGGCAGCAAAGCAGCAGCAATTTGTCTCGATTGATTTCAATAACGTGGATATCAATGTATTTATTAAATTTATGAGCGAGTTGAGCGGAACCAACTTTGTTGTGGATCAGCGCGTAAAAGGCAAGGTCACGATTATATCCCCATCGAAAATTTCGATGACAGAGGCATATAAAGTGTTTGAATCGGTGTTGGAAGTTCACGGCTATACCACCGTAAAGTCCGGTGAGGTGGTTAAAATTATCCCTTCGCCGGACGCACGCTCAAAAAGTATTAAAACCATGCTGCGGGAAGAGGCAATGGCGCCCGAAGACAAAGTGGTCACCCAGCTGATTCCTTTAACGTATGCCGATCCCGTTGAAATCAAAAGATTGTTTACCCCCATGGTTTCCAAAAGCAGTGTCATTCTGGCCTATCCACCGACCAACATCCTGATTGTGACGGATGTGTATTCAAACATCAAACGGCTGCTCAAAATCTTAAAAGAAATCGATATAACCGGCATCGGCCAGGCAATTTCCGTAATCCCGCTGGAATTTTCAGATGCAACCAAGCTGGTCAATTTGTTGAACACCGTCTTCAAACCGACAGCTAAAAAAGGTAAGGGCGTGCAAGCAAAAGTCATTACCATGGTGGCGGATGAACGGACCAACACCATAGTACTGCTGGCCAGCGAAATAGATACCCTGCGGATTAAAAAGCTGATCGCCATGGTCGACAAGGAAACACCCCGCGGTAAGGGTAAAATTCATGTTTACTACTGCAAGAATGCCACTGCAGAGGAGCTGGCCAAAGTTCTGCAGGACGTGCCGACCAAAGAAGCCGGCGGAGCCAAAGGCAAAAAGGCGGCGCCGGTGGTGGCCGACAATGTTAGGATCTCCGCCGACAAGGCCACCAACAGCTTGATTATCATGGCCGACAAGGAAGATTACATGGTTCTGGAAGATGTCATCAAAAGACTCGACATCCCCCGATCCATGGTTTATATCGAAGCCTTGCTCATGGAAGTTGATATGAGCACAAGCCTGAATATCGGCATCGATTGGACGGCCTTTGGCAAAGCATCGCTCGGCGGCAAAGAAACACTGGTCGGCGGCGGATTTTCCCCCGGCTTTCCGCAGCCGTCAGACCTGTTGCAGGGCGGTCTGACCCTGGGGATGTTGACCGAACCGCTCACCATCGCCGGCGTCACGGTTTCGAATATAACTGCGATCGTCAATGCCGTTAAAACCAATGATGACTTCCGCATTCTGTCAACCCCCCAGGTATTGACAACGGATAACGAAGAAGCCCGCATTACGGTGGGAGAAAACAGACCTTTCCAGACACGATCCACCACCGACGTGTCCGGCGGTACATTTGAATCGTTTGAATACCGGGACGTAGCGAAAACATTGAAGATTACCCCCCATGTCACCGAAGACCGTCTGGTTCGCATGGTGATTAACCTGGAGGTCACGTCCATCAATCAGGCGGCTACTTTAACGACCGCATCCACTCTGCCCATCACCAACAAACGTACGGTGGACACCACGGTTATTGTTAAAGACAATCAGACCGTCGTCATCGGCGGACTGATCGATGATTCCACCACGGCCAATCAAAACCAAGTCCCCGCATTGGGTGATATTCCCCTTCTGGGCTGGCTGTTTAGAAACAAATCTAAAAATAATGTTAAAACCAACCTTTACATTTTTATAACCCCCCGGGTGATTAAAAACCCGGAGGAAGCAAACCAGATATTCAGTGGGAAAAAAGAGCAAATCGATACGATCAAGGAAGGCACCATTAAATTCAACGAAAAACACCCGGCAGGCTCTGAAAGTGAAGAAGAAAAATTTCCGGAACCGTTACCGGAACCCAAAACTCAGCAGCGCAGGATAGTGGAACCTAAGTGAGAGAATCAGCATTAGATTCCTCATTTGTTGAGAAAAAGTGTAACACTCATGTCCCTTTATTTTCTTTATTTTGTGCCTTAGGCGCTTAGCGAAGTTTATCTGACAATAGTTGTCAGAAAATTGGCAGGTGCAGGGCAAGGAAGTGTTAGATACTGACACCTGACACCCGACACCTGACACCTGAAACCTATATAAATTATTAGCCTGCTTGCTGCCTTCCAGGGGCCACTTTTTCCGAGCGCAGTCTTGGAAAAAGCGTAGTGTCTTAGTGGCTGAATTTATCTAAGTATTCAAGCAACGATCGAAAATTGTTAAACATATGAGAGCCCAATTATCCCAAATACTTGTCGACAATTACCATTTGAATGAAGATGTTGTGGCCGAGGCCCGGCATATCAAGGAGGAAAAAGGCGGCAACATCGGCGAAATCCTGGTTCAGCAGAAGAACATTTCCGAAACCCAGTTGCTTGAAGCCCTGAGCCACCAGTATGATATTCCCTATTGGCCCATATTGCCCCTTGAAAATATTGAGTCCGAATTCATTGAAAAAGTTCCCATTCAGTTTTTGAAAAAATTTTTTATGGTGCCCCTGGAATATGAGAACCCCATTACCGCCGCAAATTGCGGACTGTCGGCGCGCAATGGATCCGATTCCGAAAACGAGGTATCCCCACCCGGGCATGTCATTGCCATCAACGACCCGCTATGCTTCCACGCCCTGGATGACCTGGTGCGGCTCATGGGATTAACCGATTTCAAACTTGTACTTGCAGGACGTGAGACGATTCTTTCAGCCATCAATTTACAATATGACCTGCGCAGGGACTCCGCCGAACAGCTGGTTCAGAACATGGAAGAAAACGGCAGTGATATCCTCAGCGAAATCGAGGAGACGGCCGATTTGTTGGATGACACCAGTGAGGCACCTATTATTAAACTGGTGAATCACATCATTTCCCAATCCATCAAGGCCCGCGCCAGTGATATTCATATCGAGCCCTATCAGAACAGTTTCACGGTGCGGTACCGCGTTGATGGCATCCTGTATGACCTGCTGTCACCGCCGAAATGGATCCAGCCCGCCCTGATTTCCCGGATAAAGGTCATGGCCAAAATGAATATTGCAGAAAAACGCCTGCCCCAGGATGGTCGCTTTGAAGTCAAGGTCGGGGATCAGAGCATCGACCTGCGCGTATCGACAATTCCCACCGCCTTCGGTGAGCGCGTGGTACTCAGGTTGTTGAATAAATCAGGGTCCCTGCTGGAAATGGCGGATCTCGGTCTGAGTCCGGAGCGGCTAAAAATGATCAAGGATCTGGTCGCCTCCCCCAATGGTATCATCCTGGTCACCGGGCCTACCGGCAGCGGCAAAACCACAACCCTTTATGCCGTTTTACAATCGATTAACAAGCCGGACATCAATATTATCACCATTGAAGATCCCATCGAGTATCAGATAAAAGGCATCAGTCAAATTCAGGTAAATTCGAAAATTGATCTCTCCTTTGCCAGGGGCTTACGTTCCATTGTGCGCCAGGACCCGGATGTGATCCTGATCGGTGAGATTCGAGATCATGAAACTTCGGAAATCGCCGTGCAGTCGGCCCTGACCGGACATCTGGTCTTTTCCACCCTGCACACCAACGACTCTGCCAGTGCGATTACCCGCCTGGTGGACATGGGAGTTGAGCCTTTTTTAATTTCTTCATCCGTGTTAGCCGTGGCGGCGCAACGTCTCATCCGCGTTCTGTGCGATGATTGCAAAAAGGCCTATAAACCCAGTACCATTTACCTGGAAAGCATCGGTGTCTCTCCGGATCACTTTAATATGGACCACATATATAAGGCCGTGGGGTGTGACAGATGTTTCGGCACGGGCTACAAGGGGCGCCTGGGGATTTTTGAAATTATGGTGTTGACTGAAAAATTAAAAAGCCTCATTCTTAAAACCTATGATTCTAATCAGATAAAAAACGAAGCCCGCCGGGAAAAAATGATGAGCCTGCGCCAGGACGGTATCCAAAAAGTAATGAATGGGGTGACAACCATCGAGGAGGTTTTGCGGGTCACGCAGAAATAGCTACTTTAGGTCTCGCACCGGCAGGGCCCGGTAACCTCTTTTCTGCGCCTTGCGAACCGTATAATGATAGACATTGTCAAAGTTAAATATGCGTGCCGAAGGCGCCTGGGGGTTCTCTTCCGAAGTCCAGATCCAGCCACAGCTTAACTTTACTTGCGGAGTGATCTTAACCCACTGACCGCAATCAGTTTCGTAACCTTTATCCTTTGTGTCCGTTACCACAATGCTCTGCAATTCCTTCAGCGTGGGAAGCCGCCAGTTATCATAATCCTTTTGCAGGGTCAGCGGGAATGTATATTTAACCCACTTTTCAGCCTGAATCCAATTAATATCGCCATTATTGTCCGTCTTGGACCACATAAGTCCAAGCTCATGATCCGTAACCGTGCCGTCGCCGTTATCCGTGAAACGCTCACCCGCCGCAGCCGGTGATAAGCTAAAAAATATTGCAAGCGCTATGATGGCGAGCCTTGGTAAAAGATGTCCGAACATCTTGCCCTCCTTCCAGGATAGCTGCCTCAGGTATTGGCCTGACAGCGATTACCGGTTAAGTTAAAACCGTCCGGTTACGATCATTACATCCCAACCCGGACAAGCCGGTTGCAGCGAAGCGTAAATCCCGCTGTATCGGGGAATTGAAGATATTGTGGTATTCTATCTGTTTTATTTCGCCTCCATCATCAAAAAAGCAAGAATCAGATTACAGATTCATAAATCTTGCACAAACATTATTTAATACCAATATGCTTTTTTAAGCGTTGGGCACTTTTTTCGTCTCGATAAGAAAGGATGGGTATGGGTGATCGCCGGAAGACCTTTTCCGCCACTGAACCCACCAGCAGATGTTCCAGATCCGACCGACCTTTGATCCCCATCACAATCAGGTCCACATTTTCTTTAACGGCGATTTTGAGCAGCTCTTCGACCGGATGGCCGACTTTGAAAACAGGCCGTATCCTTTCGGCCGGGAATGAGATTTTTTGAAGCATTTGTTCTAATGCCCGGCGGCGTTCCTCTTCTACCCCCGACACATAATGCTCGCTGTCGACCTCATATCCCATGGCAGCAATCGCCCCAACGGCTTCCACATCCCTTGAATTTATGATGTTGACGACGATCATCTCGGCCCCAATGCTGTCCGCGATACCGGCGGCGAAGCCCAGGAGCGCCTCTGAATATTCCGTAAAGCCGACGGCGGCCATAATTTTATTGATGTTATTCATCTTCAGGTTCCTTCCGTGGATCTGTCAATACTCCACCCGGTGCAAAGAACGACTTTTTCAGTGATATTTCTAGGCAGCCTCAGCCACTGCAACCGGCTTCGGCGTCCGTGGCCGCTGCATTAAGTAGAGCACCCCGAAAAGGCCCAGGCCGATCAGATAGGTCCAGTAGCGCTGCCCATGGGGCAGACCGACCCATTTCGCGATGAGATCCGGTCGCATTAAGTTTAAAGTGACAAACAAAAACAGGGGGATCTCATAAAATTTATTTTTAGCCACAAACCAGCCCTGGGTGGCGGAAGCAAAGGCAAAATTGCCCATGCAGGCCATGGCAAAGATCAGCAACCCCTGAATCCAGCTGTTGATGTCATGCAGAATCAGATCCGAGTTGAAGATAAACATGAAGGGTAGGATTGCCGTTCGGATATCGTACATGAAGCCCTGTAAACCGGTGGGGATGGGGGGCGATTTGGCAATCGCCGCAGCTGCATAGGCAGCCAGCCCGACGGGCGGCGTATCATCCGCCAGAATCCCGAAGTAAAAACAGAACAGGTGGGCGGACATGAGCGGTACGACAAAATCCATATAGCCGCCGACCTCAACAATTACCGGGGCCGTCAGAGAAGCCATGACGATATAGGTGGCTGTCGTGGGCAGCCCCATGCCGATGATTAAGCTGGCGACTGCGGTAATGACCAGCAGCAAAAAGATATTGCCGCCGGAAAGCACATCGATGACCTCGGTGATCAGCCCGCCGAGACCCATGGCAACCACGCCCACAATAATGCCGGCCGCTGCCGTCGCCAGGGCAACCGAACACATGTTCCTGGCTCCGGTTGCCAGGGACGAAAATATTTGGACGACACTATATTTAAGCGCCGGGCCGATGGGTTCTTTATTTATATAGGCCTTCACCGGATTCTGCAGCAGCATGATGATTGCCATTACCCAGATGGCATTAAAGGCAGCCAGCTCCGGCGAGTGGCGCACGACGATCAGTTCATAGAGCAGCATGGTAATGGGTATCAAAAAATGAATGCCGCTTAGCAATGTTTTGAAAAAATGTGGCAGTTCGCTGCGGCTCAGGCCTCTGAGACCCAGCTTGGAAGCCTCGATATGGGTGATGTAAAAAAGCGCTGCATAGGAGGCAAAGGCAGGAACGGCGGCGGCCTTGACCACATCTATATAGTCAACTTGGACATATTCGGCAATGATAAAGGCCGCGGCCCCCATGATGGGAGGTGCCAGTTGGCCGTCCGTGCTGGCCGCGACCTCAATGGCGGCCGCTTTTGTGGGCGGATAACCGACCTTTTTCATCAAGGGGATGGTGAAGGTTCCGGTGGTAACGATATTGGCGATACTCGATCCCGATACCAATCCGGTCAGCCCACTGCCCATGACGGCTGCCTTGGCCGGACCGCCCTTAAACCCACCCAGGATACTTAACGCCACCTGGATAAAGTAGTGGCCGGCACCCGCCTTTTCCAGCATGGACCCGAAGAGCACAAAAAGGAAAACAATGGTGGCGGAAACGTCTAGCGGAATCCCATAGATCCCCTCGGTGGACATGGTAATCTGGCCGAAAAAACGACTGAGCGAAACGCCCTTAAAGGCAATGACATCCGGCATGTAGGGACCGAAGAAGGCATACAGGCAAAAAAATGTGGCAATTATCGACAGCGCCGGGCCGATGACCCGCCGGGCGGCTTCCAACAACATAAGCAGCAGGATCAATCCGATAACAAGATCCCGGGTGATGGGGGAACCATAGCGTTGATTGATTCCGGCATAGTCCACGGCAATGTAAACGGCAGCAAAGCAGGCCACAATTGCAATCACAAAATCCCACCAAGGGATTCGATCTTTGATGGAAAGAAATTTAAGACCCAAACGGGTTTTTTTGAAAGCAGGGTAATTTAAATAGACGATCAGCAGGGCAAATCCCAGATGTATGGATCGGATAAATACCGTATCCAGGATCCACCAGCTGGCAATGGAAAGTTGGAAAAAACTCCAGATGACCCCGATGGTGGGAATCACCCATTTTGTGGCGTCCTGGGGTCTTCTGGCAATCCCCTCCTCCTCTTCGGCCATCTTCCGGGCAATTTCAAACCCGTCATCCTTTTCCTGAGTCGTATGGCTATTGGTCATTTGGCCCACCTGTTGTCCTGTTTGGATCCGAAAATGCACTCTGTAAACGTAAGTCAAACCAAACCCGGATAAACCGGAAATCCTCGGCCCGGCCCCGGCTTTCAGGGAATCAAGTTAGTCCGCTTCGTTCATCCGCCGGCGGCGGAGAAAAATGGAATGTTGGCGCGCAGTAAGGGCTTAGCGCTATCTTGGATTGATGGGTTTAAAGAAACAAGTAATCAAAACGCATATGATTTCACTATAAAATACTGTGATTCTCTCCGAGTCGCAGGCTCTACCTGCCGGAGGCCAATAAATCGTAGAAACTCCGATACATCAATCACGGCTTCGCCTGCGGGAATTCAATCTTCATCTTACGGGAACTGGATCCATGCGGATGGATAGGCGGCGGCCTAAGGCCGCCGCCGGTGTTCTAGCTCAGCGGTATTACTTCAAGCCAACTTCTTTATAATATTTCATGGCACCCGGATGAATGGGGGCGCTCATGCCTTCCAGCATGTTCTCCTTCGTCAGACCGCCGTATGCCGGATGCAGCTTTTTGAAGGATTCAAAATTATCGAACACCTCTTTGGTAATCGCATAGACGACATCATCCGACACCTTGGCGGAGGTCACGAAAGTGGCCTTTACACCAAAGGTGGGGACATCTGCATCATTCACTGCGGCGGGATAGAGCTCTTTGACCCGGGTAACAGCTTTGGCATAGTAGGGATATTTTTCGAGCAGACTTTCTATATTCGTAATGGGTACGAATTTCACCTTGCGTACGCCGGAGGTGGCTTCCTTATAATAGCCACTGGGATGCCCAACCGTGTAAAACGCGGCATCGATTCTGCCGTCCTGGATCAATCCGGGGGCTTCTGCGGCCTTTAAGCTTTCGGCATGGAAATCCTTTTCGAAGTCCAGCCCGTTGGCCACTAGCGCATCAATGGCGTTTTTGCGGTAACCGGAACCGATGTTTCCGATGTTGACGCGTTTGCCCTTTAGATCCTGAAGGCTGTTGATATTGGCATCCACGGCTGCAATCAGATCCACTGTTTCCGGATGGATTGAGAAGACCGCGCGCAGATCCTTCTGGGGGCCTTTCTCTTCCCAGTTGGCGATACCCTCGACTGCCTGGTACTGCCTGTCGGACTGGGCCACGCCAAAATCAAGATCGCCCGTCATAACGGCATTGATGTTGAACACGGAGCCGCCGGTTGACTCCACCGTGGCCCGGATTCCGTATTCCTTGCGTTTTTTGTTGACCATTTTGGCAATCGCGCCGCCGGTGGGATAGTAAACGCCGGTAATGCCGCCGGTGCCAATGGTGACGAAAGTGGTTTTGGCATCAGCCGTTTTCTCAAACGGCCCCAATCCCGCCAGAAGGGCAAGTCCAAAAATAAGTGCTAGCGCAATAACGAATGTCCTTTTCATATGAAACCTCCTTTGTTTGATAATGTTAATATTATAAAGTTAACGTTACCGCTTTCCCGAACAAAAACATACTGTTATTTCCACATCTTTCTAAAATTTAGAAATTAATACGGTATTAAAGTATGAATTATATTCAAATTATTTCATCCTTTATCAAATCAAAAACTGAAAAGCAACAGATAAATGGTTTCGATCGTTTAGATGGTTTGGATCGTTAGGATCGTTAGAAGGGCCGTTCGAGGTTTGAGGCAACGGATTTCTTGGCCTCAGCCTCTACCTCTATTCTCAAACGACCATTGTCCTACCGCTTTGAGCTTTGAGCCTTCAGCTTCTCAACCTTCCAGCTTTTTTTTCCGCATTCCGCATTCCCACTTCCGCATTCAATCCCCTATGCTCTTCGCTCGATGCTCTCAGCCAGTGCCTCATAATATGTCGCTTCAACCTCCCGCCCCCGCTTGCGGCAGCCACCGGCATAAATGGCACATTTATCTCTTAGACTGCAGGCTGCGGCACGGTATTGGGATTCTGTAAGCCGCCCACTTTCAATGATTTTTTCCAATGACTGAATTCTGAATCTATCAAGTCCCGCTGCTTTTGACAGCTGGTCTCCGTGTCCGCCCCTTTTTTTTATCAGGGGGGTATCGATAAGGTAAACCGGATATCGGCAGCTGATCCGCAGCCACAAATCATAATCTTCACAAGCCGGCAGAGTCTCATCAAACACACCGACAGTATCAAACAGTGTTTTTTGAATCATCACCGCGGACGGGCTGACCAGACACAGCCCCAGGGAACGCTCAAAAATCATTCCGGACGGTTTCCGGTGCCGATCTTTGGGATTCACCCGGACACCGTTTCGAATCCAGATTTCTTCGGTCTGGTTGATAACCGCAGCCGGATTTAATTTGAAGAAATCAACCTGCCGCGACAATTTCCGGGGCAGCCAGAGGTCATCTGAATCTAAAAAAGCGACCAGTTGCCCCCCCGCTTCGGCAATGCCCCGATTGCGGGCGGCGCTGACCCCTTTGTTGGCCTGCCGCAAAACGATGATGTCCGGCCCATAGGTATCAAGGATCTCCCGGGTATTATCGGTGGAACCGTCATCCACAACAATCAATTCATAATCCTTATACTCCTGTGCCAGAACGGAATCTATGGCCTCAGTCAGGATCCATCCCCGGTTGTAGGTTGGGATGATAATGCTGACGAGTGGCTTTCTTCTGTTGATTTTCATCTTTCCACGATTGCAGCTTTTGTGAATCGGTATCAATCGTTAATAAACTCGCAGTCCGTCAAATTGCTTTCAGGTTTCGGGTGTCAGGTGTCAGCCCAGCCGCCGACCTGAAAAACGACCAATTTAATCGAAAAATAAACTCCAGCATGACAAATGTCGATTGACGAATGTCGAATTAAGGAATTCTTTCTATTTTAATTGTTAAAAAAAGCAGAGCTGAAGCGACATCCACCATTCGTCAATCGTCATTCCATGAAGTTTCACACGAGACCCCGGATATGTTGTCCCTGAAACCTGAACACTGAAACCCGAAACCCAATGCCTCTCTCAAGAATGAGGAATCATACGCAATGTAATGTTATCTGGGAATAATCAGTACTAGCCAGCCTATTCTCCGCCTTGGACCTTCCCAATTCCACATTCCCCATTCCCCATTCCGAATTCCGCATTCCAGTTCAAACCATCCTCCCGATCTCCTTTAATTTCTTATCCAGCCGCTTTGCTGATATCGGGATGGCGGTCTTAAGCTCCTGGGCAAAAACGGACACTTTGTATTCTTCCACCATCCAAAAGTACGCTTCAATGGCCCGTCGTTTTTCATCGGATACCGCTGGGGATAGCTCTTTTAACAATTGGTCCAACCCATCGGTGAATTTTATAATCTCATTGGATTTGGCTCGATCTTTTTCAAAATCAACGACCGCACGCCGGGCCCGAATGGCGGCCGCCTGAATGTATCTTGGGAGATGATCCAGACGCCGGATATCGTAAATGGCGACAAATGTCTGCGGAACCAGGCGCTCAAGTTCCCGGGTAAGCTCCTCAAAAAATGATACGGCCATGCTGTTCGTGCGATTGGTCTGCTGAAGTTCATAAATTCGGCTTCTGGCGTCATGATAAGCGGTTAGAAGCGGAATGGTTTTAGCACGCAATTCCTGACCGGTCGGAAATATTTTTACGACAGCCGATTCGGCATGGGCATAAAATACCTTTTCAGATCGTATATTTTTCCCGAATAATTCCTGAATGACGCGATCGTACATTTGTTGCAACAGTTTTTTAGGGCCGCCGAAATAATCCGCTATAAACCTTACATCGGCAGGCAAAATCAATTGTCGTTTTAATAATTTTAAATTTTTTGCAAAATGAATCGCATATAGTGTGGCCACCCCCGACCGATGGGCTGCAATTGCGTTAACCTGCCGGCGAAAAAGACAGAGATTGACACTTGTATGCGTTGCGGAATCAGTTTCCAATGCGGGATATGCAACCCATTTGGCTTTCTTATGACCGGAGTCACTGACAAATTCGGGTAGATCACCAAAATCCCAGCGGGTAATTCCTTTTTTTTCCCATTTGCGGCGAGCCGCTTCGAATTCATCGGATTTCACCCGACCGCCGACATCCTGGCGCAACAACGCGGTATTTCTGCCGGCACGAAGCTCTTTACCTTCCGGTGATGTGATGGAGATTCGCATCTTCAGGTAATCCGGCAGCGATTCGGTCGACCAGGCCGCAGCCGGGATGTCGACCCCGAAACGCCGGTAGATAAAATCCCCCAGAGCGGATACCAGGGAATTTTGGCCCTTCGGCATATCACGGACAATGATATCGACCGTATTTTTAACCGGGACAAGTTTTTTGCGATACGCTTTGGGCAGCCCCTTGATCAAAACCTCAATTTTTTCCGGATAGAGTCCGGGCACCAGCCAATCAATGGTTTCCGGTGAAACGGATTG
This sequence comes from uncultured delta proteobacterium, assembly GCA_963765595.1. GTDB lineage: Bacteria > Desulfobacterota > Desulfobacteria > Desulfobacterales > JAFDCJ01 > JAFDCJ01. The sequence goes on along the minus strand of CAVXXE010000034.1, from coordinate 71,218 downwards.
CGCTAGAGTTGTCGGTACTTTTACGGTAACACCGTCATCGTCCTTTCCGGGATCAAAACAGTAAGAACACTCAAATGCATGCTGCTCGATATCAAGCCGGGTCGGATATTGGCCCATTTCGGCATTGTCCGGCGGGTATTGAAGCAGGGTCTCTTTTTTCATCCGTAAAAATTGATCGTTGTCTTTTCGTCTCAGGTACTTTGCCAGGCTGCGGAGATCGAAGATTCCCGGCAGCTTCTCCTGATAAAATTCAAACATTTTCTGTTCATCCACCAAAAGATCCCGGCGCCGAAAGCGGTTTTCGATACCTTTGATCTCATCAATCAGCTGCAGATTATATTTCATAAAACCAAAGGGTTTTTTGACATCCCCGTTTACCAGGGCACTTTGAATAAAAATGCTCGCTGCTTCTGCCGGATTCACCTTCCCGTATGATACTTTTCTAGCGGGCACAATGATCAGCCCGAAAAGGGAAACTTGCTCTGAGGCCACCACTTCTCCCCTGTTTCTCTCCCAATGAGGGTCCAGATAGGTCCGCCGGCACAGGTCGCCGCCCAGATCTTCCAGCCATTCGCTGTCGATGTTGGCGACGGTACGCGCAAAAAGCCTGGATGTCTCCATCATTTCCTCGGCCACAATCCAGTTTTTGGCCTTATTAAAAAGCCCTGACCCGGGGAAGATCATAACTTCCCGGCCTTTGGTAGCGTGATAGATGTTGTTATCCTTCTTCTGCGCTATATTTGACAGAAATCCGCTTAAAACGGACTTGTGAATCGCTTCGAATGTGGAATTGGGAATGCGGAATGCGGAATTTAAGTCAGTCCCCAATTCTGTTTCCGCCTTCCGCCCTCTCACTTCCGCATTCCCTCTGGGGCGTAGGCCTATCTCCCTATGGGCCGGAGGCCGCATTCCGCCTTCCCAATTCCCTCTTCCCCATTCCCCATTCTGCCTTCCGCATTCCAACTTCCCCATCCCGTGTTCTTTCAAAATATCCGAAATTTGATGGTGAATATCCCGCCATTCCCGCATGCGCATAAATGACAGAAAATGCTCCCGACAAAACCGCTTCATCTGGTTGTTGCTTTTGACCTTTTGCCGGTGGCTGTGATAGCGGTGCCAGATATTCAGCAGGGTCACAAAATCCGATTGAGCATCATGAAAAGCGGCATGTCCCCGGTCGGCCTCCCGGGCTTTTTCCACGGGACGCTCGCGGGGATCCTGGATGCTGAGCGCTGCAACGATAATCGTCATTTCACCGATGCAACCCTCTTTTCCGGCTTCAATCAGCATGCGGGACAACCTGGGATCCAGTGGAATCCTGGCCATCAATCGGCCCTTTCCCGTCAACTTAATGCGACCCTGCAATTTCCCCCCCAAACCTATTTCTGTCTTCTGTCCCCTGGCCGCTGTCTTCCGTCCTCTGTCCTCTGAGCTCTGGCCTCCGTTCTCTTTTTTACTTTCCGCATTCCCGCCGGGACGGAGGCGCAGGTCCCTATGGGCCGGAGGCCGCATTCCGACTTCCGAATTCAAAACTCTGTCCTCTGCCCTCTGCCCTCTGCTCTTCGCCCTCTGCTCAAGGGCCCCCAGCTCAAAAAGAAGGTCAAATCCATCCTTGATGCTTTTTAAATCCGGCCGGTCAATAAAGGGAAATTTCGAAACGTCCCCGAGTTTCAGGGAAATCATCCGCAAAATGACGTCTGCCAGATTGGCCCGTAAAATTTCGGGGGGTGTAAACTGTGGACGGGTTTCATAATCGTCTTCAGGATAAAGCCGGATGCAAACCCCGTTTTGGATGCGACCGCAGCGTCCTTTGCGCTGATCGCAACTGCTTTTGGACACCGGCATCACCGGTAGGGAAGTTGTCCGGGTCCTGGGAGAGTAACGGGAAATTCGCGCCAGACCCGAATCTATCACATATTTGATGCCCGGAATGGTAATCGATGTCTCAGCCACATTGGTGGCGACAATAATCTTGCGTCCGGGCCGACGGGCAAACACCCTTGACTGCTCGGTGGCTGTCAGCCGCGCAAATAACGGCATAACACGGGTTCCCTGCGGATTTTCAGCTTCAACCAATTCACAGGTTTCGCGGATATCCTGCTCGGTGGGCATAAACACCAGAATGTCTCCGGTGCGGCTTTGATGCAAAACCCGTTTTATGGCCCGCACTGCCGTCTCGACATGGGTCAGCTCATTTTCTTGGGTCGAAGGATCGGCCTCCGGTGCCGGATATTGAATATCCACCGGATACATGCGGCCGGAAACCTCGATGACCGGTGCATCGTCAAAAGCTCTGGAAAACTTTTCGGTATCGATGGTCGCCGAGGTAATGATCAGTTTCAGATCGTCTCTTTTCCTGATCAGGGTTCGCAGAATTCCCAGGATAAAGTCGATGTTCAGGCTGCGTTCATGGGCCTCATCGACAATGATCGTATCATAGGCGCTCAGGAAGCGATCACTCTGGGTTTCGGCCAGCAGAATGCCGTCGGTCATCATTTTTATATAGGCATCCCCGGCGGTGCGGTCCCTGAAACGAATTTTATAACCAACGGCATTGCCGAGCTCCTGCCCCAGCTCTTCGGCGATGCGGCGGGCAACCGAAGTGGCGGCGATTCGCCGCGGCTGGGTGCATCCGATCAGACCGTCAATCCCTTGGCCGGCTGCCAGACAAAATTTCGGCAACTGGGTGGTCTTGCCGGAACCCGTCTCTCCGGACACCACGATGACCCGATGCCGATCAATGGCCTGGATGATTTCGTCCTTTTTGGCAAAAATCGGCAATTCGTCATTGAAGCGCAGTTTGGGAAGATTTTCCCGGCGGCGCTTTCTTTTTTGTACGGAGGCCTGCAGACGGTTTTCCAACCGGTTTATTCTTGTCAACAGCTTTTGATCCGGTTTGAATTTGCCTGATCTTTGCGCCAGGTATCTGATCTCACGCCGGGCAGCCAACCGGTCGCCGGCCATCACCTGTGGCAAAAAGGATTCAATTTTTTTTATTATTTTCGAGATTCCAGCCAATTATCCAACCTGTCGGTGACTTTTGTCCCTATTTATTCGTAATGCGATGATATTATAATTGAAAATAATTTTTCATTGGCATATTAAATATCGATGAATGGGCCAAAAATCAAGGTATCCGTTAGATTGGGTTTCGGAATTTGGTGTCCATCCATTCAGAAATGGCTGTTTAACTATTAAACTTAAGGAACCTTAAAAGGAGAATACCATGAAATTCGTCGTCATCGGAGCAGATGCCGCCGGCATGAGTGCTGCCAGCCGCGCCAAACGCAACCAGCCGGAAATGGAAATCACGGTCCTGGAAAAAACCATGGATGTTTCATACAGCGCCTGAGGCATCCCTTACAATCTGGCGGCGCCGGAGAGAGACATCGAGGATCTGGTCGTTCGACCTGCCCAGGTATTTCGCGACAAGCAGGACATTAATCTGTTGACCGGCCATTGTGCCGAAAAAATCGATCCGGGCAAACAAACGGTATCCGGAGTGGAATTAGATAGAGGTCATTTCGAATTGCCCTATGACCGTTTGCTGATTGCAACCGGCAGTTCCGCGGTCTTGCCTGATCTTGCAGGATTTGAGGCCGCGGGCGTCATGGTGGTCAAAAGCCTGGAAGACGGCCGTAAAATCAAAAACTTCCTGAAAAACAACAGTGTCAAAAAAACCATCATCATTGGGATGGGCTACATTGCCCTTGAAATGTGCGAATCCCTGGTCGGGTTAAATATTGCGGTGGACATGGTCAAACCCAATCCGGTGTTTATGCCGTGGCTGGAGTCGTCCATGGCCCGGGCTGTCAGAGAAGGGCTTGAAGCCAAAGGGGTCGGCATTTATGCCGGCCACACGGTTGAACGTATCGAAACGTCCGGCGACGGACTCAAGGTCATCTGCCCGGATTTAAGCCTCACCGCAGATATGGTGCTGGTCGGCATCGGCGTAAACCCTTGCAGTCGGATAGCCGAAACTGCAGGTCTTGACCTGGGTATAAAAAAATCCATTGCGGTGGATCGGAATTTGCGTACATCGGATATAAACATCTATGCCGCTGGCGACTGTGCGGATGCCTACCATGTCGTGACCGGAGAAAAAACCTGGATTCCGCTGGCCCTGCGGGCCAACCGCAGCGGCTGGGCCGTGGCGGATAATGTCTGCGGCAAGGATGTTGCCCTCGATGGTGTTGCCGGCACGTCCGTTTTCCGCGTGTTTGATTTTGAGGTGGCGCGCACCGGCCTGAGCGCAACCGAAGCTGAAAAATCCGGTTTCGACCCCGTTGAGAATATGATCAAATCCGGTTCCAAGGCGCATGCCCATCCCGGCAACACAATCATCATGGTAAATATGATCGGGGATAGACGCTCAGGCCGTCTACTGGGCGCGCAAATGGTGGGAAAAGAAGGCGTGGCCCACCGTATCAACGGCCCGGCAGTGGCGCTTCACGCTCGCATAACCGTGGAACAGTACTGCCAGACCGACCTGGCCTACGCACCACCTTTCGGACCAACCTGGGATCCAACCTTGACGGCGGCCAATCAGCTGCTAAAAAAGCTATAGGTTCGTCCGCCCAACAAGCTGGAATTGACTGTGGACTATTCATTGTATTCACCGCAGGGACGCGAAGGACGCAGAGATGTTTTTTCTGAAAATAATTAAACCTTTGCGTTCTTTGCGCCTTTGCGGTGAATAATTACATCTCGTTGAAAATCCAGATACTTATTTAACCGGACAGCATGCAAATATTCAGTCGAAAAAAGGTATCATGTTAAAAGAAATCGAGCGATTAACAAAAATTTTGGACGATTCTCAAAAACAAAAAATATATTTGTGCATTCAAGACCTGTTGTTCAGCGGGATTGTTCCCGAGCGTTTCAAAGCCGGTGAATCCTTCCCAACACGGCAGGATGTCACTCACTTTATTCTGGCCTGGCTGAAACATATCGGCGTTTCTGCGGACAGGTGCCGCAACTGGATAATACGCTATTGTGAAAAGGAATTGTCCCAAATATCATCCTCTTCACCATCCAGGATTCGCCATAGCACTAAATCCCTCATCAAATACAACTATCGATCTGAAGCCGTATCTTTTGATTGCGGCTGCGAACAAAATAAACTGAAAGCGGCCTGTGAGCCAAATTGTCCCATTTATGGCGAAATGAAAAATAAGTATAAAATAAGAATGAAAAAGTTGTATGATGACATCAATTACGTTCGCCCGAAAGATCAACCTCCCGTTGAAGTACCTCTTCAAGTTAAGGAACGCCATAAAGAACAATTCGACAAGGCCATGGACGTTGTCAGGGAACACCTGAATCAAGTTTCATCCATTGATGAAATGACACTATATTTGAACGATCAGGGGTATAAAACCCGTACCGGCAAATCTTGGACAGTCGCCACTTTGAATCGTGAAAGCAAAAAGCACAACTTACGGTTTCCCCGTAAAAAGGATGAGAAAATTCAGGCCTATGAAGCATTAAAGGATCAATATCGAGCGCAATATCAAGATGGCGTGAAGTTAATGGCAAAACTATACAAGGAAGGAGTTCGGATCAGCGAAATTTTTGACGCCCTGGAAGCACAAGGGTACAAAACCATAACCGGCAGAAAATGGACGGAAGCAAATATCAGGAATACGATCGGCAGGTTTCGGAAGCAATAGGCCGCTAAGTGGAATGTTGGAATAATGGTCAAAAAAACATAACTTAAGTGTTTGGATCAAGGCTTTTGGGATCAATTTTTTACAGTTTCTCCATGAATATTGATATAGATACCAGTGATAGCCACCTTTTCGCGGCAATCATGGCATTCCCAAACGAAAGGTTGTCCTTATTATTTTTCAACCAGATGGAACACGAATGTACCCAATATTCCATCATTGCATCATTCCATTGTTCCATTACTCCAGTTCGATATTATGATGAACCCTACAAACGACTATCAGACATCCACGCAATCGATTTCCCGGGCATTATGCAATCTTGATAATGATTTGCGGCAGATCTTGATTCTGCACAACGGCAATGGAAATACGCCTGGTTTGTCCTTTGAAGCGTTGACGGATCATTGGCAGAATCCGCACCAAATCGGACCGGCGATCGAACATATATTCAAAAAACTGATGGATGCTTTCCAGATTGATCCAGCCAGTAATTGGGATTCCGAAGTCGGTTTGGAACTGCGTAAGCATCTTTTAGATCTTGAGGTAGACCAGGACTTAGGTTGGGTAAATGTCGAGGATTTAGCCTTATTATCTGAATCGCTGGCGGGGGAACCTATTTCTCCATCGGTTGATGATGCCGAAAAATCAAACCCGGCGTCTAATTTCTTACCTAAACAACTTGAACTGCCTTTTTAAGGAGGCCGAAATGAAAAGCTATCGCAAAGAATTGTGGTTTGAGGTACCCACCCGCCGTGCGTTCCTCAACATAACCCCGGAAGTTGAGGAATGCCTGCGGGCAAGCGGAATCAAAGAGGGATTAGTGTTGGTAAACGCGATGCATATAACCGCTTCGGTTTTCATCAATGACGACGAGTCCGGGCTGCATCATGATTATGAGGTCTGGCTGGAAAAAATCGCCCCCCATGAGCCGGTTTCGGGCTACCGGCACAATGTCGGGGAAGATAATGCAGACGCCCATATGAAACGGCAGGTCATGGGACGCGAAGTTGTCGTTGCCGTCACCGATGGCAGACTGGATTTCGGTACCTGGGAGCAAATCTTTTATGGTGAGTTTGACGGTCGCCGACGCAAACGCGTGTTGGTCAAAATAATCGGTGAATAAACCCCAATGTGACAACGGGTTTATTTTTAAAGTAGAACTAAATAAAGGGGAAAAATGAAAGATGAAAAAGTTTGGATTGGCGGTATGTTTTGGGATGATCGCGCAACCGGTTGGATCCTTGACGATCCCCTTGCAGAGCAGGCTCAAGTACCATTTCTAAATCCTTTGGAACAGGCATTGCTAGATGCTAAAATACTCTGCTTTAAGGTGGCTCAATCAGATTATGCACAAGATTTCGAGGCAGAGTGGGGCAATATTAACTGTGCCAGCAAAGAAGGTTACACGGAAGTTTACGAGAAGATCGCCAGATCATTGGCCGCATACCAGTGATCTTTTGAAGTTAATGCCTTTTCTTCCAAATTTGATGCATTTTGGAAAGAACAAGGAAATGACGTCGCCAATTTTGGGATCGATAAAAATGGAAAATATAACTTTAACCCATCATTATTTAGCAGTGCGGTTTATTCCGCTGAAGAAGCAAAAGGATTGGATCGATTATGGCCTGGGAAGTTTTCTAAAGAGTAAAGGGCTGTTATATGAAGATCAATTGGGGAAACAGAAGGTTCCAACTCTCAGAAATGTCGATAAACGCCCGTCGGAAGATTTTGTAAAAGCATACGCGCACAATGGTTTCTTTAAAACTCTGGATGAAATTGTCAACTTTTACAACACCCGAGATATTGGAAATTGGCCCCCACCTGAGTACCCTAAAAACGTGAATACTGAGGAATTGGGAAATCTTGGCCTCACCCCTGAGGAAGAAACCGCAATTGTTGCATTTATGAAAACGCTTTCGGATGGCGTCACACCATGAATTTTAATTGGACTTTAATTTTTTTATTAGTGTTTGCTTATCAAATTTACCATTATCATTCAGCGGTATTTTATATAGGACGAGTCATCATCGCCCGGGGCGGATGCTTATATGACGATACGGATCGCCCTAACATGCCGTTCGACCCCGAAGCGCTCGACAGGCTATCCGATTAAACCAGCCCTTGCCTTCTCCCATGCAATAAATATCTTGATCCCCATAAATCACCCTTTGCCATTCATATTTTTTTTCATATTCTCAATTCTCGATACGTGTTTTGTTTGCCATAAATAGGCTACCATTTCAAACAAACCAGGAAATTCTTTTTTTCAGTAACTGAATTGAGCTCATTTGAGGTGGCATAGGGTTTGACCGTTAGCATTGAAGGGGAGAAATATTTACATAATAAAATAAACGGTATTTATCAAATAAATAAATATTCATATTTAGATAAAATCAGTCAATAAACTTGATTTAGTAAATTATTTCAATTTGTTATGAAATATTTATTGACTTATTCGAATTAATATCTTACACGAAGAAGAACTGAAAAAATACGAACTAAGTTCCAATTTACCATTAAACCGCAAGTCAATCCGGTAGATATTAGACGAAATCCATATCAACTTTCAAGACAACCCAAACCCACCGATGAGAGGATGGGACAAATGGAGACAGTTTTAAAACAAAAGCCGAGTGGCCATAAAAATGGCGGCTTGGCTTTTTTATTGCGAAAAGAAGAGGGAGGGGATGAAAAATATCGAAGACATTATAGCCTCGGGTAGTTTCAGCCGAATTTTCTTTTGGTTATTTATTTTGTTTATTACCAGTCCAACCGGGGCAGTTAGTTTCCGAGCTGAAAATGAAGCTTACCCGGTAAACGAACCGACGAAAGTCATAAGTAATGGGGAAGCTGTAAACATTGCCAGGAAATATCTGAATATAGAAAACACGAAAAATTATAAAACCAAAATTGAAGAAAAGGTTATAACGGCTATCGCATTCAATACATATAAAACTTTAGAACCCGGGATCAATAGGTTGTGCTGGATTGTAACACTTATTATCCCCGATGCTGTCGGCGCCAGCAGAACTGTCTATATCGATAAAAAAACTGGAGAAATACTAGGAGGATATTCAAGCAAATGATCCTGTTTTCTCTGAACCCAAATTTTCCTCATAAAAACAATTATTTTGGAGGTAATTAATCATGATAGGAAAAATATTGACAAAGACAGGCATCATTGGCGTTCTTGTATTTTGTTTTTTGCTGCAAGTCGATTTGGCGAGGGGGGATAATAGGATCTATCAGCAAAATAAGAAAAAAAGCAATGTACCAATGGAAATTGAACTTCATTTCTCTTCGACACCGATGTTAAATGAATACACGATCCTCAATATTGAAATACGGGTTTTTAAAGATGCCCCCAACACGCGGATCGAAATTGAGATCCCGAACGATGGTTTTGAACTTATTTCAGGAAACACCCAATTTAATGAGGATTTGTCATCCGGTTCGACAACCCTATATCAATTAGAGGTCTTGCCTGCCGCATTAGGTCAATACAAAATAGCGGTCAGCGCTATTAGTGGTGAGACTGACTATATATTCGGTAAACGGGAAGAACTTTATGTGAATATCGGTGAAGAATTTTCTGAACTAAGCAAAACCAGCTTTATTCCTGAAATAGTGGACACTCGTTCAGGGGCGGTCAAAATTGGAGATGTGAGCGAGCCTCCGACACAAGTGCTGCCGGATCATAAGCCGTTGGAAGGTCAAGAGATTTCATATTTTGCAGCGTCTGGAACAGGTCAAATAGCGGTCAGGGGACGCTGGCTTTATCAAGATAAGGCTGGATTCGACTGGCCTCTCAGAGATGCAATGGTTGAGATTTGGGACGCTGGTTCATCAGGCGATACCCTACTTGATACCACCTTTACCGATAACAGCGGGCATTACATTTCAGCTAATATTCTCAAATAGCGACGAAGAAGGCAGTGGTCAAGATATTTATGTAAAAGTATATTCCACGGATGATCGCTCTGTGCGGGTGACGGATTTTTCCAGTCCGAGCAACCTATATTATTTTGTCACCCCGGTGCAAAATGACGTTTCTGACGGTGACGTGGATATGGGATCTTATTCACTCGATGATGCCGACAATCGAATGGCCTGGTACATCTATGACCTTATTGCCAATGATGCTTTCGACTATCTGGCCGACAATGTCGGTTGGCAGAATTCATATAAACTGCAAGTCAGATGGAGCCCTACAAATACAAGCGTTGGTACGTATTATCAACCCGGAGGATCAATTGATCTGCTTGCCGGTGACAGATGGGATTCTGATGTTTTTCTCCATGAATACGGTCATTTTGTGATGTATAAAATTTATGGCGATAATATACCGCCGTCACCGGGTTGTTCTGGCCACTATTGGGGTGGCCATTTTGGTTTGGGATGTGCTTGGACCGAAGGGTGGGCGAACTTCTTACAAGCGGCAATTCAGAATGACCCCAATTTTACGCTGATACTGAGGATCAAATCTTACATATAAACTTTGAACCACCAATTCCAAGTGCGAGATCATCCTGAAGATGAGGGCGCCGTTGCAGCTTCGTTGTGGGACATATTCGACCCGGCGTCGACTTCGGAGAGCTGGGATACTATTGGCAATGGCATTAATGGCTCTTCAAGCAATGGAATCTGGTCAATAGTTTACAGTGATGGACCGACCGATGTTTTAGAATTTTACAGTGATTGGATCAACAGCTCAAATGGGTACAATCCCGAGATAACAGCCATATTGCAATACCATCAGATAGATCCGGACACCACCCCTCCAACGGTAACAATTGCCACCCCCACAAGCGGATCGACCTATTCGACTAGCAATTCCCTGCTGAGCATTGGCGGTTCAGCCTCCGACAATACAGCAGTCACCACTGTGAGCTGGAAAAACGACCGGGGCGGCAGCGGCAATTGCAGCGGCACGAGCACCTGGAGCCAAAGCGGCATCGGCCTGTCCAGCGGCCAGAATGTCATCACCGTGACGGCCAAAGATGCCGCCGGCAATACAGGCACCGACACCCTGACGGTCACCTATACACCGCCGGATACCTCGAGTCCAACGGTAACAATTACCACACCGACGAGCGGACCGACCTATTCGACGAGCAATTCCCTGCTGAGCATCGGCGGCACGGCCTCAGACAATAAGCCGTCACCTCAGTGAGCTGGAAAAACGACCGTGGCGGCAGCGGCACTTGCAGCGGCACCAGCACCTGGAGCCAAAACGGCATCGGCCTGTCCAGCGGACAGAATGTCATCACCGTGACGGCCAAAGATGCCGCCGGCAATACAGGCACCGACACCCTGACGGTCACCTACACACCGCCGGATACCTCGAGTCCAACGGTAACAATTACCACACCGACGAGCGGATCGACCTATTCGACGAGCAATTCCCTGCTGAGCATCGGCGGCACGGCCTCAGACAACAAGGCGATCACCTCAGTGAGCTGGACTAACAGCCTTGGCGGCAGCGGCACTTGCAGCGGCACCAGCACCTGGAGCCAAAACGACATCGTCCTGTCCAGCGGCCAGAATGTCATCACCGTGACGGCCAAAGATGCCGCCGGCAATACAGGCACCGACACCCTGACGGTCACCTACACACCGCCGGATACCTCGAGTCCAACGGTAACAATTACCACACCGACGAGCGGATCGACCTATTCGACGAGCAATTCCCTGCTGAGCATCGGCGGCACGGCCTCAGACAACAAGGCGATCACCTCAGTGAGCTGGACTAACAGCCTTGGCGGCAGCGGCACTTGCAGCGGCACCAGCACCTGGAGCCAAAGCGACATCGTCCTGTCCAGCGGACAGAATGTCATCACCGTGACGGCCAGGGATGCGGCCGGCAACACGGCTTCCGATACCCTGACGGTCACATTCACACCGCCAGATACACCGCCTGAAATTGTTGAGCAAGATAGTTATCCTCATGATGCTCAGGGAATGGATGATGGCACGTTGCGGGTGCCAATCGACACCTCAATTGTGACCCGGATTAAAAGTGACGGTGGTATCGATGAAGACAGCGTTGCAATGAGTATCGAAAATCAATCTGCCAGCATGCTGATCGAAAAACAATCTGTCAACATAAGGGTGCAGGAAGTAAATGAAGGGGATGACACCGATTTCTGGATCATTCATGCGCCAAATACTCCGTTTGCTTTTGAACAGGCAGTGAATTTTACAGTCGATGCCAAGAATCTCAACGGGGTAGAGATGGTGACGTATTACTCTAGTTTTAAGATTGAGAGCAAGGAAGAGCATTGGGCGGCGCTGGCCGACACGCCCCCCAGCACAGAGTATGTCGATGATCCGGTCGTCGGGCAGAATACAATTGCAGCTGATCCGGGAACGGCCATTGAAGGTGCCAAAATCATATACGGCAATCTTGAGCCGGTGGCGCCGCGATTCGGCCCTCTGGAGGAGATTCCCAATCTCGATAGTGTAGAGGGTGTTGGAGTACCGCTGAATTTGCAGCCGGCGAATGTGTTCGTGAAGCCGGTGACCGTTTTCATCCCCTGTCCGGGAGAGACGGATCTTGGGGCACTCGAAATCTATGTGTTCAACCCAGCCACAGGATGGCAGGCTTCCTGGGAAACCGATGGCTGTATTGTGCCGGGGTCGAGGGTGAACCATGGCGCCAATGATCCAGACCCCACAGAACCGCCCACCATCGAGGTTCAACTCAATCATTTCAGTGGCGCTCAGGCTGGCAGACCGGCAGAACAGATCTCTCCTTCGGCTGGTGCGGGAGACGAAGAAGTAGCAGCGAAAGGAGGAAGTGGCGGCGGCGGTGGTGGTGTGTTTCATCGATGCTGCAGCCGAGAAATCGCCAGAGCTGAAAATTGACCCGTTTATATTCATGCTGCTGTTAATACTTGGATTCGCCGGTTATGTCGGCGTCAGGAGAAAGCTTAAGAAATAGGCAACTGAGCGTCGAAAAACAGGGGATTGGAGTGTTTAATATGTCTAAAATTTAATCCTTCAATCCCCGCCCTTGGGGCTCTCAATCCCCTTGCCAATCAAGCCTAACTGCGGGCTAGCGATAGTACGTAGACAAGATAGTAGTCCCGATACAAATATTGAATTTTCCAGCGATTATCAGCGTCATTCCATTCGACTTTAAATTGCCGCATTTGGTGCACATTGTCATCGGAGTCCGTGAAGTACAGGATAAAGTTATCTTCGTCGGCGAGGTAACGGTATCCGTAAATGGTCAGAAAATGTCCAAACTCTTTGCCGGGATAGGTTATCTTCATCGCGACGCCTTTGCCCTCATGAACGGCGCTGACAATGAAATCAAGCAGCATATGCGACCGGGTTTCTCTCACCGAAACCATTTCAGCACTGACCCCGGTCTCATAATCGGCAAAATAATAACTTAAAGCATCGTAGACATAACCGGGCGTGTCTTCAAAATGAGACCTGAAAATGTCGAAGACATCATCCTCGTCGGCCGCCCAGCCGGTCCATACCAGCAGGTTCGCCGCCGCCGCCGCCCAACACATGTTGAGATCACCCACCGCGGTCTTATCGGCGTCGGCAAAGGGTGTTTCATTGCGTTCCCACATCCTGAAATCCGGTGCGTAATCCTGAGCGGTGTAATCCTCAGCACCGGCTCCGGGGATGATTTCATCCGCATCGCCGCCGATGCCACCACCACTGTTACAACCGCCAATAAGCACAAAAATGCAGATCAAAATGGTCGATAGGTATTTCATTTTCGTCTCCTTACGAAGTGTATATCGACCAATTGATGCTTAAGCTTAATTTTTTTCAGAATGCAGGCTAATAGTTTAGGTTCTTTCATCTGTGTCATTATGAATATTTTTACTCAGAAATATCCTGTTTTTTTCATAATTTTTTAGCCTGCCATTACGTCAATTATTAACTTATCATATTGATTTAAAAAGATTATTGATTTATTTCCACGCATTGGCACACCTATTGCTCTTCTTAGAGGCCTGACCAGATTGTATTAAAAACAGCCGGAAAGAATACAGGGGGAATTAGAATAATGCAGAAAATTGAATATAGATGTAACCATTGCATGATAGTTGAAACCAAATGGCTTTTGAGTGGTGACAACAGGTTGTCTGACTATATTGCCTGCCAAAAATGCGGACTGGAATCGGAGAGGATCGGCACAGAAGACGTTTCCCGACCCAATCTCCTTACCCTTGATGGATTGGAAGGAACTAAAGGGAACGTCGCGAAATTTCTATAATAATTTGACTAATAAAATATGTTGACTACAATATAACCTGGTTCCAAAACAGGTTGCTAAAATCACACGTCAACAGGAGGGAGGATACGATGACCAAAGCCATCAGAATATATGAAACCGGCGGACCCGAAGTTTTGCGCTGGGAGGATGATGATCCCGGCAAACCCGGCGCAGGTGAAGTTTTGGTGCGCCATGAGGCCGTAGGCCTGAATTTTATCGATGTCTATCACCGTACCGGCTTGTATCCATTACCCTCCTTGCCGACCGTACCGGGACTGGAAGGCGCCGGCATTGTGGAAGAAATTGGTGAGGGGGTCTCCGAAGTCAGCGTCGGTGACCGGGTCGCCTACGCTGCAATTCCGCCCGGAGCCTATGCCGAAGTTCGGCGAATTCCGGCGCACCGTTTAATTAAACTTCCCGAAAGCATCCCCACCTCCCAGGGAGCCGCCATGATGCTCCAGGGTATGACCGCACGCTATCTTTTGAAGGGGTGCTATAATGTCAAAAAAGGCAATGTGATCTTGATTCACGCCGCGGCCGGCGGCGTCGGTTCGATTGTCTGCCAGTGGGCCAAACACCTCGGCGCTACTGTGATCGGGACTGCCGGATCGCCGCAAAAGGCCGAGCTTGCCCGCGCTAACGGCTGCGATCATCCCATTTTATATAACGATGAAGATTTTGCTGCCAAAACACGGGAAATAACCGGCGGAAAGGGTGTCGATGTCGTCTACGATTCCGTCGGCCAGGCAACCTTCATGAAATCTTTGGATTGTTTGCGTCCTTTCGGCCTGCTGGTCTCCTTCGGCCAGGCGTCCGGATCGGTGCCACCACTGGACCTGTCCGTTCTGTCGGCCAAAGGATCATTGTTTTTGACGCGGCCGACGCTGATGTCCTATACCGCCGCAAGGGAAGATCTGCTGGTTCACGCCCAAGATTTATTCGACGTCGTGTTAAGTGGAGCGGTCAAAATTGAGGTCAAACAAACCTATCCACTGGCAGAAGCCGCCCGGGCCCATCGAGATCTGGAAGCACGCAAGACCACCGGGTCTATGATTTTGATTCCGGGTTAACAATATGCCAGCCGGAAAGACCAAAAAAATGGATTTATTCCATATTTGCAAAATAATTGGACACTTCATGTTTAAACAATCGTAACATTCTGAAATTATGATTATAATTTACCTAATCAACCATTCAACCAGTAAACTATTCAACCAGGTTTGTAATTATAAAACATTGTCTAATACCCTACTGTTTTTATAGAGATTTGTTGACATCCCCTAAAATTTCTGACATAAGAGCCTCTTTAATATTTTTTTCACCTCGCAATTTGCGGAACAATTGGAATCAATAAAAGCTTGCGCTATGAATCGGGGCGCACGCGGTTAAGGAAAAAAATCAACGGAGGTTTTTTGCAACATGGCGAAAGATGCAATCAAAATTGGCGGCAAGAAAAAAAGCATGTTCATAGACAAGGTTAAAGAAATCTTGCCGGATGGCGGCAACCTGAACCTTTGTCTGACTTGCGGCGCCTGTTCTTCCGGCTGCCCGGCAACAGGTCTGGAGGACATGGACCCAAGGAAGTTTTTACGTATGGCGGCCCTTGGTATGGATGAGGAGATTCTCAATACGGATTGGGCCTGGATGTGTACTTTGTGTATGCGGTGTATTTATGTCTGTCCGATGAAAATAGATATCCCGCAGCTGGTATTCAATGTAAGGAAAAGCAGACCAAGGGATAAGCGGCCCAAGGGTATTTTAGGCTCCTGTGATATGGCCCTCAAAAGCGATACCTGCAGTGCCATGGGAGCTTCTGAAGAAGATTTTCGATTCGTGGTGGAAGATGTGCTGGAGGAGGTCCAGCAGATCCAGCCCGGTTTTGAAAACCTCAAAGCGCCCATCAACAAGGAAGGTGCCGAATATTTCCTGAATCAAAACTCCCGTGAGCCGGTAACCGAACCGGATGAGATGGTGCCTCTTTGGAAGATCCTTCACGCTGTCGACTGTGACTGGACTTACGGCACGAAAGGATGGGCCGCCGAAAACTACTGTATGTTTATGGCAGACCTTGAATCCTGGGAAAAAATCGTGCGGACCAAGGCCAAAGCCGTCGATGATTTGGGCTGCAAGTATTGGCTCAATACGGAATGAGGGCACGAAATGTTCGCAGTCCGGGTCGGACTGCAAAAATTCAACATTCCTCACAACTTTGAGATTGAAAGCATCATCACCCTGTATGCCCGCTGGATTCGGGAAGGCAAACTCAAGGTCAACTCCGATTGGAACAAAGAACGTAAAATTAAGTTTACGGTCCAGGATCCGTGCCAGCTGGTTCGTAAGACTTATGGCGACCCCATGGCTGAGGACCTGCGCTTTGTGACCAAGGCTGTGGTCGGAGAAGAAAATTTTATTGACATGACGCCCAACCGCTCAAATAACTATTGCTGCGGCGGCGGGGGCGGTTTCCTCCAAAATGGGATGCCTGAAGCTCGACGCGCTTTTGGCAAGCTTAAAGCCGATCAGATATTGGCCACCGGCGCTCCATATTGTATCACCCCTTGTCACAATTGCCACTCTCAGATCCATGACCTCAGCGAGCATTACGAAGGCGGCTGGCACAACGTTCACCTCTGGACCCTGATCTGCCTGTCCATGGGTATTCTGGGCGAAAATGAACGCGAGTATCTGGGAGATGATCTGAAGGATGTGGATGTGCTGTATTCAAAAGAAGAGGAATAAATAAAAGAAACTTTTGATTATAGGTCATATTGGACTTATAGGACCTATTGAAATCATTACAAAAAAAACCCGGCTGCTACCCAGCCGGGTTTTTCTTTGATTGCAAATCTTTTTACCTATGGGCTTTCAGCATTGAGCTTTCTGGCTTCAGCCTTCCACTTTTCCAGCTTCTCCTTACTTCATCCCGCATTCAGACTTCCCAATTCAAGAATCGCTGCCCTATGCCTTCTGCCTTTAGCCTTTTGCCCCTTCCAATCAAAAATCCGAAATCCCAAATCCGCAATCGGATAATTCCGACTTCCCAATTCCAAACCGTCAGCCTGCCTTCGTCAGCTGCACCGCACACACCTTATACTCAGGAATGCCGGAAATGGGATCCAGTGCCGCATTGGTCAGGCGATTGGCGGCAGCCAAGGCATAGTGAAAGGGTATAAATACCGTCCCTGAAACCGCTTTTTTAGAAACCTTAATCCTCGCCTGGATATTTCCCCGGCGGGAGGCGATGTCTACAATGGACCCGTCCTGCATGTCGTATTTACCTGCGTCCCGGGGGGAAATTTCCACAAAACACTCCGGAGCGATCTCATTTAACCCCCCGGTTTTCATGGTCATCGTCCCGGTGTGGTATTGGTAAAGCAAACGTCCGGTGGTCAGGTAGAGGGGATATTCGTCATCCGCAATTTCGGCCGGCGGTATGTAGTCGATAGCGTTGAATACGCCCTTGCCGCTGGTAAACTGTTCCCGGTGCAGGATGGGGGTTCCGGGATGCTCGGCCGTCGGGCAGGGCCAGTGAAGGCCTTCGTATTCGATCCGGTCGTAGCTGATGCCGGCGTAGGACGGTGTCACCTGGGAAATTTCTTCCATGATCCGCCGGCTGTTCTCATAGTCCATCGGATAGTTCATACGGGTGGCAATCTCGCAGAAAATTTTCCAATCATCCCAGGCCTGACCGGGCGGTTCCACTGCTTTTCGCACCCGCTGCACCCGCCTTTCGGTATTGGTAAATGTTCCGTCTTTTTCAGCATAGCATGCCGATGGCAAAACAACATCTGCAAGCCTGGCGGTTTCCGTCAAAAATATATCCTGTACGACCAAAAAGTCTAAGTTGTCGATGCTTTTTTCGCAATGATTCAAATCAGGATCGGAAACCAGCGGATTTTCACCAATAATGTAAAGGGCCTTGAGTTTGCCTTCATGGGCTGCGGGTATCATCTGGGTTACTTTCATGCCGGGTTGATCCGGCAGTTCGTCAACCCCCCAGGCTTGTTCCATTTTCTGACGCGCAGCCGGGTCAATCACTTTCTGGTATCCGCTGTATACGTCCGGCAAACCGCCGAAATCGCAGGCGCCCTGGACGTTGTTCTGCCCCCGCAGCGGGTTGACACCGCCCCCTTCGATTCCAAGATTGCCGCACAGCATGGCCAGATTGGCCAGAGACTTTACATTATCCGTACCGGTGGTATGCTGGGTGATTCCCATGCAATAAAGAATACTGCCATGTTCAGCGCCGGCATAAAGGCGGGCGGCTGCAACGATCTCCCGGGCGGGGATTCCGGTGATTTGCTCTACAAATTCAGGGGTAAATTTTTCAACAACCTTTCTAACTTCTTCAAAGCCCACGGTGCGGCTTTCAACATACGCTTTGGCGTACAGGTTTTCCTGAATAATCACATGCATCATCCCGTTGATCCAGGCGACATCCGTGCCCAGATTCTGCCGCAACCACATATCTGCATAGCGGGTGATTTTGATGCGTCTTGGATCGACGACAATGAGTTTGGTTCCTTTTTGGGTGACCGCCCGTTTGACAAAGCTGGACAAAACCGGGTGATTTTCGGTGGTGTTGGATCCGGTGATCAATATGACATCCGCTTTTTCAATGCATGCGATGGTATTGGTCATGGCACCACTGCCGAAAGCTGCGGCCAGACCGGCCACAGTGGAAGAATGTCAGAGTCGGGCGCAGTGATCCACGTTGTTGGTTTTAAGCACGGCCCGGGCAAATTTCTGAGCAACGTAATTTTCCTCGTTGGTGATTCTGGCCGACGTCAACACACCAATGCTGTTGGAACCAAATTCGGTTTTAATGTCACCCAACTTACGAGCGACCAGATCAAGGGCTTCTTTCCAGGAGGCTTCCCTTAATTCGCCGTTTTCTTTAATCAACGGTACGGTCAGGCGATCGGGGGAACCGATAAAATCGTGGCCGAATCTGCCCTTAACACACAGGCTGCCGTAATTGGGGGCAACGTCCGGAACTCCGCTGATCTTAACTATCCGGCCGTCTTTTGCATGGAGGTAAAGCTGGCAACCGACACCGCAATACGTACAGGTGGTGCGTATCTTTTGGGTTTCCCAGGGCCGCACCTGGTAGCGTGAATCTTTTTCGACAAGCGCACCCACCGGACACACCTGCACGCATTCTCCGCAAAAAACACAATCAGAATCCTTGTAAGGGCGGTCACCGGCGGCAATAATCTTGGTACCGGCACCGCGATAGCCGTAGTGGATGGCTTGATTGACCTGGACTTCATTGCAGGCCTGCACGCATCGGCCGCACTGGATACAGCGCGAAAAATCGCGCACAATAAACGGATTGACCGTCTCCATCGGATAGGGCGTAGCGGTGGGATTAAAGCGTTCACCATTTACCTGGTAGCGAAAGGCCAGATCCTGCAGCTTGCAGTCCCCCCAGACCGGACACAGTTCGTCGGTATCCTCAGTCTGCTGAGCTTTCATCTGAAATTCGGTCCAGTTTCGGCCGGCAGAGCCGCTCACCGCACAGTTGTGATTGCCCGATGACAGCAACAACTGGAGGACCATGCGCCGGGCAGCGATGACACTGGCCGACTCGCTGCGCACGACCATGTTGTTGGCAGCCGGGGCGGCACAGGAAGCGATCAGACTGCGGGCACCTTCAACCTCCACCACACAAACCCGGCAGGCGCCGGTAGGGCTTGCCCCTTTCAGATGGCAGAGGGTAGGGATATCGATACTGTTGCGTCGCGCGACATCGAGAATGCTCTCTCCGGGTTCAAAAGAAAACTCATTCCCATTGATAATAATAATGTTTTGAAGGTCCATGTCGGTATGTGTACTCCTTAAAAGCAGAAAGGGAAAACAACAATATCCCCAATTTTTGTAATAGATTTTGTTTGATCTATCTTTGTACCTGATACACCATTTTTTGTCAATTCGGTTTCAGCCCTCGACAGGGAAACGTCAAAGTTGATAATAAGCCAGTCAGATTGAAGCAACTCACTACCACCATAATGGGTCTAAAATCCCAATACTCAAATACCAAATAATATCCAAATTCGAAAGTCCAATGACCCAAACATTCTGGTGACTTATCTATCGTTTGATAGCCGTTTTATATGTTTTGAATTTTGAGTTTTGGTCGTTGGTATTTGTCTGGAATTTGGTATTTGGTGCCTGAAATTTACATGACCTTAAATATTAAAAAAATTATAGTAAATCCAATCGGCCATCTCCTTATGTGACGCGGCCCCGCTAATTTCCGGAGTTAATCGCTCTATACTGTCATCTGTCTTCAGTCATCTACCCCCTACCCCATTCTTCCCTTTACATTCCGCATTCCCCATTTCGCATTCCGACTTCAAATCCCTCCGCTTTCTCTTTCCCTGGAGACCACCACCAACTGATACAGATAAACCCCGCTAAACGCGCCTATGATATCGGCAATCACATCCCCAATCGAGGCTTCCCGAAAGGGAACAAAAGACTGATGGATCTCATCGCTGATGCCGTAAAGAGATGCGGAAACCACACTGATCAGTATCAGCATGTGTATGTTGTCTTTGATCCTCAGGGTCTGGTAGGCCCTGTAAAATAGGATTCCCATGATTCCATAAGCAGCACAATGAAGCACCTTGTCGATAAATGGAATTGAGGGAATCTGTTCCGGAGAAGGATGGGCGGACTGAATATAGATGAACAGACAATAAAGGATAAGCGGCAGCCAGTATAATACAAAACGCTTTAAATGGGTCTGCATATTTTTTCCATAACCCATGGATAGATGAGCGAATTCAGATACGTTTGAGACTCTAAAACCCCCAGGGAAACGTCATAGCTGATAATAACTCAGTAAGATTGAAGCAACTCACTAACAAGGTAATAGGCCTAAAATCCCAATATCCAAATTCGAAAGTCCAATGACCAAAACATTCTGGTGACTTATCTGTTGTTTGATGGCAGTTTTGCATGTTTGGAATTTTGAGTTTCGGTCATTGGTATTTATTTGGGATTTGGTGCTTGGAATTTCTATGACTCTAATTGATAAAATAATCTTATTAAATCCAATCGGTTATCTGTTAATATGACGTGGCCTTGCTAAAACCCGGCAGTCGGTCGCCTTTTACCGAACGAAACTTCACAGGGTGCGTTTTTGGTGACGTGCTTTTTCAGTTTTTTACACCATAAGGACTGAAATGTCCGGCAACAGCCATCCAGCGCATCCATTCTGGCAAAGTCGGCATGTCCGCATTGCAGATCACAAAAGTTGATTTTGCTGGTCGTCACGCCTGCGTTTTTAGCCATTTAATCGAACACCGTTTTTGTAACATTATAGCCTTTCGAACAAAACGATCCAGCAAAAAGAGGAATGGATTCTCATTTTAAAAAAACAGTAGACAGGATTAACAGGATCGCCAGGATATAACGGCCTTCGGCCGAAAGACGTCTCGCCGTAGGCGAAAAAAAGAATCCACAATATCTTGTAAATCCTGTCAAATAATAAAAAAACATAAGATCGAATCCATTCAAAATCCTAACCATTCAAACGATCCAAACGGACTTAAAAATCCAAAGAAAGCTCACGATTGCGAATGTGCGTTTGCACCGTGTTCAAAAAAGTCTCATGAGAAACGCCATATTTGACATTCCCGTCCAGTGTTCTCACCGAAAGCGTTGACGCCTCTTTTTCCTTGCCGCCGATGGTGAGGATCAACGGAATATATTGCAATTGGGCCTCACGCACTTTTTTGTTCAAACTTTCCGTCCGGTTGTCGACCTCGGCACGCAGCCCCGCATTTTTCAGAATTGCCAGCACCTCGTTGGCATACGGCACCAGATCATCGTTGATCGGCAGGATAATGGCCTGAAAGGGCGACAACCATAAAGGGAACTTGCCGGCAAAATGTTCGATCAGAATACCCAGAAAGCGCTCAATCGATCCGAAAACCGTTCGGTGAATCATGATGGGACGATGCTTTTCATTGTCCTTGTCGATATAATATAAATTGAATCGTTCGGGCAGTGACATGTCCAGTTGAATCGTGCCGCACTGCCAGGTGCGGTTCAGGGCATCCCGGATATGAAGATCGATTTTGGGGCCGTAAAAAGCGCCGTCGCCTTCGTTAAGCTGGTATTCCTGGCCATAGGCGTCCAGCGCCGCCGCCAACCCTCGGGTGGCCGTTTCCCACTGTTCATCGGTCCCGATGGATTTTTCCGGCCGGGTCGACAACTCCAGATAAAATCCCAGGCCGAAAGTACTGTAAATCCGTTCCGACAGTTTAAGTACACCCAGGATTTCATCCTTGATATGCTCTGAAGTCATGTACAAATGGGCATCGTCCTGATGAAACGCTCTCACCCGGAAAAGCCCGGACAGCACGCCGCTCAATTCATGCCGGTGGACAAGCCCGACCTCAGCGACCCTGAGTGGCAAGTCCCGATAGGAGTGGGGCCTGGTGCTGAATAGCAGCATCCCGCCGGGACAATTCATCGGCTTGATGGCATACTCGATATCGTCAATTGCCGAGGTATACATATTTTCGCGATAGTTTTCCCAATGGCCGGATCGTTCCCACAGCGAACGGTTCAGCAGGATCGGCGTTTTGGTTTCCACATAACCGGCCTCACGATGTTCAAAGCGCCAGTAATCCAGCAGGGTATTCCAAAGATCCATGCCTTTGGGATGGAAAAACGGCATCCCCAGCGCTTCTTCGTGAAAGCTGAAGAGATCCAGCGCCTGGCCGATTTTACGGTGATTTCTCTTTTTGGCTTCTGTAAGAAACGTCAGGTAATCGTTCAACTCCTTTTTATCGAAAAAAGCAGTGCCGTAAATTCTTTGAAGCTGAGGTTTGGAAGGGTCTGCCCGCCAATAGGCGCCGGAAACTTTAATCAGTTTGACGTTTTTGACAAACCCGGTGTGGGGGACATGGGGTCCGCGACACAAATCGGTAAATTCGCCCTGCTCGTAAAATGAAATGGTCTCGTCTTCCAGGTCCGATATCATTTCAAGCTTGTAAGGCTCGCTTTTATAAAATTCCATGGCTTCGGCCTTGGACACAA
The DNA here is from genome assembly GCA_963765595.1 of uncultured delta proteobacterium. GTDB lineage: Bacteria > Desulfobacterota > Desulfobacteria > Desulfobacterales > JAFDCJ01 > JAFDCJ01. The sequence continues at coordinate 48,244 of CAVXXE010000034.1, read as the reverse complement.
CCCTGCGGCGAATCGACAGCTTTTCCTTGATAATCTTTTTCATTTCAGCTTCGATTTTCGGAAAGTCGTCTTCTGAAATGGGATCCATGTCGATATCATAGTAGAATTGATTTTCCACTGCCGGTCCAATCGTCAGTTTGGCAGCTTTATTAAGACGCAAGATGGCCTGGGCCATCACATGGGCAGCGCTGTGACGCAAAATATCAAGAGCATCCGGATCCTTGGAGGTAACAAACCTGATTTTGGCATCATGGTCGATGACGGTATCTAAATCAACCAGATCATCATCCAGTTCCATGGCCACGCAATTGCGCGCAAACCCGTCCGAGATGCTTTTGGCCGCATCGATGCCGCTGAGTGAATTTTCAAAAACCTTTATGTTGCCGTCTGGAAATGTTATGTTTACCATTGCATACTCACCGTGATAGTAAGAAAGTTAGAAAATAATTTCACCAGCTATAAAAACAATTCACCGGCCATTTTAATCATCCAGACAAATTAAGAAAAACAATCCAAGGGGTCAAGCAAAAAAATGAACGCGGCCACCGATATCACCTATAAAATGATAAATACCCGTAGCAAACTTGAAGATTTTGTCAGAACCTTAGAAAATGAGAAGGCCGTGGGCGTCGATCTGGAAGCGGATTCCATGTACCATTTCAAAGAGAAGGTCTGTCTGGTTCAGATGGCCGCCGCAAATATAAATGTGGTCATTGATCCTCTCATAGTTAAAGATCTGTCGCCGCTTAAGCCGATTTTTGCAAGACATGACATCTGCAAAATCTTCCACGGGGCGGATTACGATGTCCGTTCATTATATCGAGACTTTCGCATTACGATTCATAATTTATTTGATACCGAACTGGCAAGCCGTTTTTTGGGCCTTCCGGAGACCGGGTTGGAGGCAGTACTCAAAAAAAAATTTGGCGTCACGCTCGACAAAAAATACCAGCGCAAAGACTGGTCTAAACGCCCGCTACCCCCGGACATGATTGCTTATGCGGCCAAGGATGCCAAATATCTATTACCCCTGGCCCAGAGTTTGAAAGCCGAACTTGATAAAAAAAACCGCCTTGGATGGGTATTTGAAGAATGCGAGTATTTAAGCAGAGTCCGCCCAATCACCGCAAACGATCAGCCGCTGTACATGAATTTCAAGGGTGCGGGCAAACTCGATACGCGCAGTTTGGCCGTGTTGGAAGCCCTGCTTGGCTTTCGCCGCGAAATTGCCTGCAGAAAAGATAAACCGTTGTTCAGGATCTTCGGCAACCGTTCGCTGGTGGAATTGGCCGGCAAAAAGCCGCTGGATTTAAAGCAGCTGGAAAAAACCGGGGCACTGAGCGCCAGGCAAATCAGCATGTACGGCCGGCAAATGCTTAGGGCTCTAAAAGGCGCCATGAAACTTCCGCCGGAAGCGCTGCCGGTCTATCCCCGGGAAAAGGGCCCCAGGGTACCCCTTACAGTTGCCGGGCGGGTCAAAGCCCTTAGAAACTGGCGCGACAAGCAAGCGCAAAAGCTTGCCATCGATCCCGCTTTGATATGCAACAAAGCGCTGATCAGCTCGATTGCCGTGCAAAGACCCTTGAAAATTACTGAATTGGCCGCGATAAAAGAAATGAAAAACTGGCAGAGAGAAGAATTCGGACGGGATATCCTGAAGGCTTTGAAACAAACGCATTAACAATCGGTTTAGGGTCTGTCTGAAGCGGCGAAAATTCAGTTGATATTTTATGATAAGTAAAGGACCAGGATATCAAGTTCAGATATAAAAATGTCAAAAGCGTACGACCAATACAGAGAATTGCTAAGTCAGAGAAAATTCGGTGAAGCTGCACGTTTTGCCGAACAGGCGCACATGGAAGGCAACCCGAGAAATCCTTTCTGGCTCACCAGACAGGCTGCCGCCCTGACCCGGGCCGGTGAATTTGGTCATGCGTTAACGGTTTCGGAACAGGCGCTGGCAATCGCTCCGGCAAATCTCTACGCCTTCCTTTGTATGGCCGAAGCACTTTCCGGACTGCGTCGATATAAGGAGGCGATCGAGGTTTATGAAGCGATAGTGACCGACGCCAACGATAAAATGGTAGCGGTTGCCCGCAACGGGATGCTGGCGTGTCTGGCTGAGCTGAGGAGCTGGGATCGTATCCTGGAACAGATCGGGATATGGAAAATGCCGCCGGACGGAGTCTATCGCTGGCGGCTAAAAGCGCTTGAAGGGCAAAACCGGACGGACGCGGCCATAGATATTGGCCACCAGTGGCTCAAGGACAATCCGGATCATCCCCAGGCGTTGTGGGCATTAACCGAGCTTGAGATCCGACGTGACGGGTTTGATGCCGTCCTGACTCGCATGGGCAGGCTGGCAAGAATTCCGTCCCGGCCGACAATTTACAAAGAGATCTATGCCTCTCTTTGCAAGCGTGCCGGAAAACCGGAATTGGCCCTAAAGCAATACGAAAAAATAGCGCACGCCGCCTCCGACCCAAATATTCATCGCAAAAAGGCATTTGTACTGGCCAAATCCGGCCGTGAACCGGAGGCCATTGTGCTCATGGAAGAATTGCTGAAGCTAAATCCCAAAGATTTTTATGTTCACAGTGCCTATATCCCCGCCTGCCGGCGGGTAAAACAGCTTGACAGGGCCATGGAATTCTATCAGAGATTACTGGAGTCACATCCGGCAGAAAAAACCATCTACGGCCGGCTGAAAAAACTTAAAAATATGATGGAATCCTAAGCCGGGTTCGTTTTTGGCAGATTATCTATTTTTCACGGATCTATAACCCAAAAGAAGGTAATCCATCATGGTGGCTTTCAATTTTAAATAACTTCGGAGTACTGGCGTATTGGAGTAATGACGAAAGGATTGAGGTCTTTTTTTTTCTTTACTCCAATACGCCATCACTCCAGTACTCCAAGGCCAAGACTTTCAAGCACCACCTGATCTTAAAATTGGGCCAAATAAATCTCAAATTCCAATAAATTGTAAAAATTCCGATATATTAGTGGGTGTGGCACAACAATGATCGATCATACATTGCGTATCGGTGACCTGATCGAAGTTCCTCCGGTTCGGACGGTCATCCGCCTGGAAGAGAGCCGAACGCGTTCCCTTGGGATTGCCGAAAGCTTTGTGTTTACCGAAGAAGTCAGCGCCCATTTCTCGGTGCTGGCCGATGCTCTGGCCAAAAACCATGGCCGCGGTTTTTTTCTCCAGGGTGATTTCGGTTCCGGCAAATCCCATTTCCTGGCGGCACTGTCAACCTGGCTGTCAGATCGACCCGGTGCCGAGGTGCTGTCCGAACACCATCGTGGGCTTGGCCGGACAAGGACTGCAGGCCGCAACATTTTACCGGTGGAAATCTCCCTGTTAAACTACCGGGCCACGACCCCCCTTGAACGGATAATCATCGAAACCATTGAATCCGTGCTGATCTCCCGCGGAATCCAAACGCAGCTCACCCCACTGACCGCGTTTCTCAATCATTTCAGGATTTTGCTGAAATCCGACGGGCTGGCCGATGCTTTCTCCCGCCAACTGAACAAATCCCCTGTAGAAATGGATGCCCTTCTTAACGATGATCCCCGCCGCTGCTATGTCGAAGGCGTACGGTTTTTGAAGGAGCAGGGTTTGAAAGAACCCGAAATACTGGTTGAAGAAAGGCATGAAACATTTGACAAAACGATCAACGCCGTGCGACAGGCCGGCTTTGGCGGTCTGGTGCTGATCATCGACGAGTTGTCCGAATTTTTTCGCTCCAAACCGGATGCCCGCGGTTTAAACGAGGATGCGCGAACCCTCCAGCTGCTCGGCGAAGTCGCCAACACCGAACCAATCTGGATCATTGCCGCCGTGCAGGAAAGTATCGAGCGGACAGGAGACATTGCCCAGGTCACCTTTCAAAAGATTAAGGATCGCTTTCCGGTAAAATTTTCCCTGTCAACGCTGCACATCAAATCCCTGATATCCCAACGTCTGGTGCATTACAAATCAAGTGGTCAAGAGAAGCTATACGAAATTTTCGAATATCTTCGAGGCCAATTTCCCTCCCTAACCTGGAGCTTTGAAGATTTTCAGGCCACCTATCCCATTCATCCCGCGACCATCGCCCTGCTGGATGGATTGGGTGATCTCTTCTCCCAGCATCGGGGAATAGTAGATTTTGTGCACTCCCGCCTGGCAGGCGACGAAAACCGGAGAATCACCGGTATCCTGGATCATCCCAGCCATCAGCTGTTGGGCCCGGACAGTATTTACGACCACTTTTCCCATCGCATGGCCGAGTTCTCCTCGTTTTACATTTATCCTAAACATATCGTCCCCCACCTGGATGGCGTCATCGAAGGAATCATTGAAGATCCCGCGGACCGGGCCCTCGCCCGCCGCATCGTCCGGGTGCTGGTTTTACACAACATCCATCCCACCGCCCGAATTCCGACCGTAAGAACGCTGACCGCGCTGGTATCCTGCGCGCTGACCGATCGCGACCCTGACCTGAATGTCCAGTTTGTGGCCGAAACCATTCTGGATCCTCTGGTGCGCGAAAGCATGTTTCTGGTCAAGCATCCCGCCGACACCGGTGAACTGCTGGATGCCGTCTATGAAATCCGGACCCAGGAAGATCCCACCAAAACCTTGAAGGCCAAAATTGCCCGCCGCGCTGAGGATATACCCATAGAAGACACCCGCTTGCTGCTGGAACCATTGTCGGAATTGCCCGAATCGACTTCGTGGCCGGGCTCCGCAATCCTGCACGACGGTATTTTTCGCCTGGTGACATGGCGTCAGAGCAGCCGGCGTGTGTGGGTTGCTATTTTAACCACCGCAGCGCAATCTTCTCTGAAAAATCGCATCAACCAGCTCCTGTCTTCGGCGGATTGTGATTTTGCCGTCGTCATCAGTCCGGGCAAAACCGCATTTGAATGCACCCATACGGCGGTTTTGGAAATATCGCTACCCGTCAACAAAAAAGAAACCTTAACGCTGCGGGAGTTTCTGGCTGCCCGGCAGATCTCCGCCGAGCTGCGCGCTAGCAATCCCGCTGATGCACCCCTCATCCAGCCCGCAAAAGAAACAGTTGAGCATCTCAGGCCGTTGGCCCACCAGGCGGTCCTGCAAATTTTGTATGGCGCAAACTTCTCAGACCCCGCGATGGTGATCGAACCGGTTATCCGCCAGATGATGCGCTTTGACAGGCTCCTTGAAACCGCCGCTGATGTCGTCCTGGAAAATCGTTACCCCCGCTACCGTGAGGTAGCCCCCAGAAAGACGATCGCTTCCCGACTGTTGTATCAGCGTTTGCTCGACGAGTTCATCGCCCCGGGAAGGTTGAGCCTGAAAGAGGCGCACACCAAGGGTCTCAATGATGCCATCGAAGGATTGGCCACCCCGCTGGGTCTGGTGGAACTGCGCTCGGGTTCCTACTTCTTCGCCCCGGACCCCGAACATCATCCCCTGCTTTGCGAAATCTTCGGATGTCTCAATGCGGCCGGACAAACACCGCTGTCCGAGGTGCTGCAGGCGCTGGGCTCAGGACCCTACGGACTTCCCGTTGACAGCGCTCTGTTTGTATTTTCTGCGCTGGCGCACGGCGGGCTGATCTCGCTGCTGAAACACGATCGGCCGCTTCCCATAGAATTACTCCGTCTGAACAGAGTTGAAACGGCGGATGCGCTGGCTCCCGGGGACGTTATTGGGAAACATGACCGCGAGACGCTTATCAACACGTGCAGTTTCCTCTCACCGACCGGCGACTGGGCGTCTTTCGGCTTGCGACAGCAGCGTGAAGCATGGCAGGCCGTTATCAAATTTCGGACCAGCGTCCAAAATGCGATCACGGATATCGAAAAACGGTTGAGCGAGGTCGCAGAGTTTTCGGCCTTTGAAGCATTCGACCTGGTTGGGTTACGATCCAAACTGGAAGGTTTGAGAGTTCTGTCCGCTGAAATCAAGGTGTCCTATCCCGCCCGAGAGGGTCTGGAGCGATTCCTGAAAACCTGGCGTGATATCGGCTATACCTCCCAGGATATCGAATATATCAAAAGGATGCAAAGGTTTTTCAACCGGGAAGCCGAGCAGTTTGTTTTCGTGAATCATTACGCCCGGCATACCGCAATTGAACGCATCACTTCCGACAATGACCACATTCGAGCCTTGCACGGCACTGTCATCCGTATGCTGGAACAGCCGCAACTCCTTTTAGAAGCGCAGGACTTTTCCGGGTTGGCTGCAGCCTTTGAGCATTTTCGAACGGCTTACGTCGGGGCCTATACCGAACACCATGGGAATTATTACCGCTTGTTTGAAAAAAAACCACTGACACGCTTTGCCAAAAGAGCTCTGGTCCTTCTCCAACGGCTGGCAGCGGTTGAAGTCCTGGACCGTCCTGAAGGCATGGCCGAGTTTTTACGGCAATTAGAGACACCCCGGGGCACCGTCTGCAAACGCAACCCGATTGAGGAACTGATGCGATCCCCGGTGTGCGGTTGCGGATTTATATCGGGTGAAACACCAAAACCCGCCCGGGAAACGGAGCCCCAGGATGCAATTGAAAAGTACCTCGATGACTACATGACCATTCTGAGAGGGCCCGAGGTCAAAGAGGCGCTTGCCGCCCACATCTTTGCTATGGCCGATGCCGAACCGCAGGCCGCCGGACGGCTTCGCAGTTTGAAAACCCTTCTGGGTGATGAGCGTACCTCTTCGGCATCCCTGTTGGATGTGCTGGATGATGCCGCCACCACCGAACTCTCCCGCGCACTGAGAGGCCGGGTTCGGATCGAAAAACGCAGTTTGAAGGATCTCGTCTCTCAACTGGCCGGCAGACGTTTGACACCCCAACAGATCCGCAACCTGGTTGAACGGTGGGGGGCCGGGGATGCCGATAATACCGTTATCGCCGTTCAGGAAGATCATGTCAACGCCGGCAACGGGCCGGCAACGCCGTCCTGGTGGCCGATGATGCACCACCGGCTTTTCACGGAAGAGCCGACAGTGGGGTCCGGCGACCTGGAAGCCGCTTTGGAACAGCATTACCCGGCCGCCGCCCTGGCAGACAGACTGACCCGTCTGGATGATCTCAGCCTGATCGAATTTATGGTCACCGAGCTGTTTCACACCCATGCCCTGCACACCGCCTGGCTGCTTTTGGCCGAACGCATCATCAACGGATCACCCTGGCCGCAAACAGCAACCGCGGATTCCCGGCATGTGGATCCGGGAAAAGCGACCAAAATCCGTCGGCGTCTGGAAACACTCATACGGATCTGCCGGCATAGAGGCAGGCCTTTTCCAGATGCCTTGCGAGTGCGCATCGCGTTTTCTAAGATTCTGGTGGATCCCTGGGCCTCCCCACAGCTGCGTACCCTGGTGCATCAAAAAATTCTGGCGGCCGCCCGGGCCGGCGAACAGTGGCTGGCCACCCTGCCGGCGGTGGTACCGGTAGATCTGGCGTCCAATCCGATGGTGGTGATCCTGGACGGGATTTCGCCGGATGTCTGGCTGGAAACCCTGGAGAAAGCCATCATCAAACTCTCGGATATGACTGTTTCCTGGCGGCGCCTTGAAGCGATACCCGTAACGGCCCTGTCAATTTCCTCCCTTTTCGGTTTTGCCGGAGACCCCCTGGATGAATTCCACGCCCGTGGCATCGATTATCACCAGGTCAGGGGCAATGAAGCCTATGGGTTGGCAGATCTCCTACCGGAATTTCAGCCGGACAAACCCGTCATAATCCGGGTTTCCCTGGTGGATGACGCCGCCCATGCCGCTCTTTTGCGCCTCAACGAAATGCCCCGGGCCGTCTGCAGTTTTCTGGAAAAAGAACTGCCCCGACTTCAGGACCTATGTGTCAAACAAAACCGCCCGCTGACCGTCACTACCGATCACGGGCTTTCGCTGACCCGCACCGGATTTTCCCATGGCAAAGGCGGTGTTTACGAGCGGGCGATATTTCGAGCGCAATGGCGATCTGAGCAGAGGAGGACAACACCCAAGTAGACCCTTAGTTCATCCAATTTTTATTTCGTTAAATCCACGTTTGGGGCAATTTTAGATTTTGGATTGCGGATTGCGGATTTTTTGTATCGCTTATCTCTATCATTTTTTATTAAATTGATCCGTCAGCTTACAGCTAGAAGAGAGGCGGGCCTTAAATCCCAAATTTTAAATATTATCCAAATCCGAGATTCCAATAGCCAAAACATTCAGGTTACTTAAAATATGTTCCGCGTCTATTGTACCTGTTTAGAATTTTGGTCATTGGTATTTGTTTGTAATTTGTTTTTTGGTGCTTGGGATTTTCATGATTTTCGAAAACGAGTCACTTTATTTATTCCAGGAAATTACCTGCTTGAATGACGCGGCCCTGTTGAACCGGTTGAAAGATTGCCAAATGAGGTAATTTTTATTACTTTGCCATACATAATGGCTGTTTTTTATGGTAATAACATACGGAGATTAACAAGGATATTGTGGACCGCTGTGCCATGAATGAAAAACAAAGCATTCTTCAACGGGTTAAATTGCTCACCCCCCGCGAATACGAGATTTTAACTTATGTGATTTCCGGCATGCTGAACAAACAGATTGCCTACGAGCCTGATATCAATGAAAAAACAGTAAAGGCATACCGGGGGCGGGTCATGGCGAAAATGAATGCGGACTCTCTTGCGGAACTTGTAAGAAACGCAGATAAGGTGGGTATTAATTCAATTAACAAATCCGCCTGACAATTTATTGCTCGTTTGGCCGAAAAAAATAAGCGGGGGGGGGGGGGACCGGTAAGGGGATCCCCCTAAAAGGAGAATGGTGTTTACGCTTTTAACTTTATGCTCTTTTAATGATTTCAGGAGACTTTCGGTGTCCACGATTCCTCGTCAATTTTTTCATTTCCTCAGATTTCCTCATCATTAAAAGAAACCTTTCCCTTATTGTCAGAGACTTAAGATAACGCAGTTCAAATTCAATTTCACTGCTTTCATCATCATGGTCAAGCTTTAAAATTGGCATAAAACGACCTCGTAAACTTTATTTCGTTAAAAACATCTAATTTTATTGTTCAAGTAAAGATTTAATCTGTTTTCACCCCCACATTATGAGTTTGTTGAGGTGATTTTGCTGATTTATAGAAAACATTAAATCTTCAATCTTCGATCTTCAATTCCGGCTTGTCCGGGTTGGATTTTAATGGGATGAGCCTAAAATGACCTTCGGCGGTTCGAAAATTCAAAAAACATCGGGTATCCGATATATCCGTAAGTTGATTCTAATTTCTCTGGGGAGCCTTTTGCTGATCGTAAATTTAGCAAGCGGCCAGCAGCCAAAAGAAACCAAACAGAGCAAATTTTGCGTATTAGCGATGAACGCTTCAGGGCGTATTTGCAAAACAGCACCGAAGGCATCTGGTGTGTCGAGTTCGAACATCCCCTTTCCATCGACCTGTCGGAAGATGAGCAATTAGATATCATATATAAATACGCCTACTTTCCAGAGGCCAACGATGCCTATGCGCGGATGGTTGGTTTTATGAGTCGCGAAGAATTGATCGGAAAGCAACTTGATGAAATCATGCCTCCTTCCGTGCCCCAAAATATTGACACTTTAAAGAAAATTATACGCGCCCGTTACAATACAACAGATACGGAGACAATTGAATTCACCCCAAAAGGTGAAACGCGAATTTTCCTCAACAATCTCGTCGGGATAATTGAAGCCGGCATCGTGCTTCGCGTGTGGGGGACGCACCACGACATCACCAAGCGCAAAGCTGCCGAAGATAAGCTGCGTAAGGCGGAGCAAAAGTACCGCACCGTGGCGGATTTTACCTATGACTGGGAGTACTGGAGAGCGCCGAACGGACGTATGCTGTATGTGTCGCCGTCCTGTTGTGAACATCGGGGTCTTCATTCTTGACAGGTGGAACATCAAAGTAAGAGTCACCACCTTAATTCTCTTTGGTCTGTCAAGAATGAAGACCTGACCCGAGAGACTTTCTAATGGACATGCAGATGCCCGTGATGGACGGAGAAACTGCCACCCGCGAAATCCGTAGGAATCCCCGGTTCGCGCAGCTGCTGGTCCTTGCGATGACGGCCAACGCCATCAACGCCTGCGAAGAATCGGCTCATCTGCTTCGTGCCGTGTTCGGATCCGCAGCGGCGTCCGTGGAGGAGCCGCTCACCAGCTGGGATTTCCCAGCCGCTCTTCAGGCCTTGCGTGCGGCCAAAGCGGAGCGCAACGAACTCAAGTAAAGACAAAGGCCGGTTGGATCAGTGGATAGATTATAATCTTTGCGTCTTTTGCGGCTTTTTGCGGCTATGTCATGACACTTTTATTCTTGCACATAAAATCCAATTTTCCTATATTCTTCAATAAAAGATGTCATATCGTTTTAGTTGCAAAGTCACAGGACGGATCAGAACATGGAAGAAAAAATCAGATTCCTTTCCGATGGGTACGAAATCGAGGGACGTCTTGAAAAAAGCAGTCTGCAAAAAGGTGTTGTCATCACCCATCCCCATCCGCTCTATGGCGGAGATATGCACAATAACGTGGTTGCAGCGATCGCACGAGTATATCGCCAAAGAGGCTACGCAACCATGCGATTTAATTTCAGAGGGGTTGGACACAGCCAGGGAAGCTACGGGGATGGTGTTGGCGAACAGGAAGACGTCCGCGCCGCCGTCTCTTATCTTGCCCATCTGGGCATCGGGCAGATCGACCTGGCCGGATACTCCTTCGGTGCCTGGGTAAATGCGCTTTCGATCATAAATGAACCGCAGTTGGCAAATATGATAATGGTATCTCCTCCGGTGGCATTTATTGATTTTGGCTCAATTTCCAATCTTGGCAGCCTGGGACTGATCGTTACCGGCAGTCGGGATGATATCGCCCCGCCTGATTTAATTAAAAAATCCTATGGTGCATGGAATGCCGCAGCACAATTCGAGGTCATATCCGGAGCAGATCATTTTTACGCAGGATACCTCGATAAGCTGGCAGCCATTTTAGCCGCGTATCTTGAGGGCCGGGCATGAAGCATCGTTTAGCCCCTTATCGCGGTTTTTCTGACAACATGTTGTCAGAAAATTGAGGTTTCAGGTGTCGGGTGTCAGGGAAAAGGGATGCTAGATACTGAAACCTGACACCCGACACCTGAAACCTATTTAAATCATCAATTTGGTTCCGGATCGTTCAGACTAGGTGTTTATACCCATACCCCGGCATACAAAAAGAAAACTCGGAGAAGAAATCCGCAGCTAAATGTCAAATACTTATTGCAATATCCAACTTATTGAATTAATGAATGAACTTATAATCCGGCATTAATGACAGGTGTTCGCCCGGCTAAACACCGAATCTGAAAAGATTATAAAATTGAACTTCAAATCATAAACCATTTAATCCCTAGGAGTGGATATGTATGCAAATTCAATCATTCATAATCGTTGTCTGGTGAAACCCGGTCGTATCTTTAGCAAATCAGCTAAGTCAGCTTTATTTGGGCTGATCGTGCTGGCATTGCTGTTCAGCGGCTGCTCCCTGGTGGGGCCGGATTATGTCAAACCCCCGGCCCAGGAACCCAAACAATGGCTGGAGTCAACCGACCCCAAAATCGAAAGCAAGGAGGCCGACTTCAGCGACTGGTGGACCGTATTCAGTGATCCGGTTCTCAATGACCTGATTCAAGCCGCCTACCAGCAGAACCTGCCGCTGCAAATCGCCGGATTGCGCATCTATGAGGCCCGCGCTCAACTGGGGATTGCCTTCGGGTTTCAATACCCCCAGACTCAACAGGCTTTAGGCTCGGCAGCCGCCAACCAGATCAGCAAAAATGCGCCCAACGTTGCTGTGGCCGATAGATACTACACAACTTACGATATTGGCTTGGATGCTGCCTGGGAGATGGATGTCTGGGGCAAATTTCGCCGCGCGGTGCAAACCGGGGTGGCCAGCCTGGAGGCATCCATCGCAGATTATGATGATATCCTGGTGTCGCTGACTTCCGAAGTGGCGAGTACCTTTATCAGATTGCGCACATCCGAAGAACGCCTGGCGGTTGCGCGTCAAAACGTTGTCATTCAGAAAAGATCTTTAGAGATAGCGGATGTCAGGTTCAAAGCCGGGGCAGTCACCGAACTCGATGTTACCCAGGCCAAAGCACTGTTGCGATCCACCGAGTCGACGATCCCCGGTTTTGAAACCGATGTTCGGCAGGCAAAAAATGCATTGGCCATTTTGTTGGGCAAACTTCCCGGTGAAATCGATGCCATGCTGGGCGGCCCCGGGCTCATACCGGAAGTCCCGGCCGAGGTGGCGGTGGGCATTCCAACGGAACTGCTGCGGCGCAGACCGGATATCCGGTTTGCCGAACGTCGGCTGGCAGCCCAAAGTGCCCAGATCGGATTTGCCAAAGCGGATTTATTCCCACATTTTTCGTTGTTCGGCACCTTGGGCTTTCAAACCAGTGACTATACGGATGGTTCCCAATTCAGCGATCTGTTGGACCAGGATAGCTTTACCTATAATGCCGGCGCCGGCTTTAACTGGGATATCTTCAATTACGGCAGGATTACAAACCAGGTTCGGGTTGAAGACGCCCGCTTCCAGGAGCTGGCGGTCAACTATGAAGACACCGTCCTACGAGCCGCCCAGGAGGTTGAAGACGCCATGGTCGGTTTTCTGCAATCACAAAATGCGGTTTTTTTCCTGGCCGATGCCGTCAAGGCCTCTAAACGATCCGTTGATCTTTCTCTAATCCAGTACCGTGAGGGACTGGTGGACTACCAGCGCGTATTGGATACCCAGCGTGATTTAACAACCCAACAGGATAACCTGGTATTTACGGCCGGATCGGTGGGTTTGAATCTGGTATCCATGTACCGGGCATTGGGCGGCGGCTGGGAAATCCGTGGGGAGAATGATTTTATTCCTGCAAGCATCAAAGAGGAGATGGAGGCCAGGACCAACTGGGGTGATATGCTGTCGCCCAAAGAGACGGAATATCCACCGTCTCAAGAGGTCAAAAAAATATTTCACCGGCCGGACTGGTAATTCGGGTGGCGAGTGAAGAGTTACGAGTTGCAGGTTGCGCGATACGGGATGTAAGCGGGCAATGCGCAGTGCAAAGGGCATAGCGCAAAGATGGTGGTTGATTAAGTTGAATGGTTGATTAGAAAAAAGTAAAGGTGGATGGATTGGGTTGTTGATTCGTAGATTAAGGTGGATGGACTATATCCATTTAAACCCGTCAACTTATTCAACCCAGTCAACCTATTCAACTCAATTTACCCAATGAACTTAACGGATAAACGATCTAACCGATCCTAACGATCTAAACCATCTAAACGAGCCAAACCATCCAAAGGAAAATCGCCATGACCCAGGAATTTGACGCCAAAAAAAGCTATCTTGCTGTCAAAGCCAGTGAAAGGATGGTCGCTTATGTCGGCTTTGTCATTCCTCTCGAAGAAGATGGTAGAACGAAAGAAGGGGTTGTTAAAATATCCTCCTTTCATCGCCCCTATGGTGGCGGCTATTTGACGTTGACCTTTATTTTGGATAGAGGACAGGATGAAGAGCATATAGATAGGTATCAGCGGTTGTGCGACAACCTCACGGAAGAATCCCTCAGACCGCTGCTGGAAAAGGGATTCGAAAGGATGGTCAAAGTTGACCTGGATTCGTTGGAAAAAAGCAAGGGATGGTATATAGAAGAAATTAATGTTTACTTCCGCACCATTGAGGGTCGGGAAAAGGTTTTAATTGAAGGGCAGCTTTTTCCGGCAATTGAAAAACTCCTTCCCTGCAAGCTTGGCTCGGTGGAATGGTGGCCGGAAGGCAGAAAAAAACAAACACCGGGGGAAGAGGAGATCGAAGGGCATACTTCGCTGTGGGGGCTTTTCAGAAAATGGTTCGGAACAGGTTGACCGATACCATACTCAAGTAATGGAATACTATGCGTTTTGAATACGGGTTTCTTTAAACCCATCATTCCAAGATAGCGCTAAAGCTTCACTGCGTGCCCAACATACCATTATTCCAATTGTGAGTGAAGCGAACGAAGTTCAACCGTGCGTTAACAATTAGCTTCCGAGGAGGCCAAATGCCGCTTAAAGTCAAATCAACCTTAAAAAGACCGGGGGTTATTGTCGTATCCCCCATTGGTTCCATTAACGCCAGTACCTATGGAATCCTGGAAGCAAAGGTCGATGAAATTTTAAAAAACCCGCCGGATGTTATCATTTTCGACATGGAATTTGCCGACTACATCAGCAGCACAGGTATCCGGGTGCTGTTGAAAACAAAAAAGGCCATGAAAGCAACCAACGGCAGGATGGTTTTTATGAATCTCCAACCTCAAATTCAAAAAGTATTTGATATTCTCAAAGCTATTCCGTCGCTAAAGGTTTTCGCCAGCATCCAGGAGCTGGACCGATATTTAGATTTAATGCAAAAGAGGGTACGGTAGGTTTTGGATACAGAATAAACCAATGAGTTGAACACCCGATGCCGCAGGATAAAATTACCAATCCAGTAAAAGAAGATATCGCCCAAACCGGTGAAATCAGCTCTGATCACCAGGCCAAGGGCACTTTGCGTCTGCGGCTCAAGGGCAGTTGGAAAATTGGCGCACGCTTTCCTTCAGCCGACGACGTTAAGAAGCAGATAGAGTCGTCCGGCGGCATCCGGCGGATCGGATTCAATACGGAGAATTTAACCGGTTGGGACAGCGGCCTGCTGACATTTTTAATAAAAATAAGCAATTATTGTTCACAGAATAATATTTTTTTCGACAAAGATGGTTTGCCGCAAGGTGTCGCGAGACTGATTGTCCTGGCCACGGCCGTTCCGGAAAGAAAAGGGGCTCGCAAAGAAACCGCCCATGAACCCTTTTTTTCCCGTGTCGGGTCAGCGGCCATCGAACTGTGGCAGTCTACCCGTGAATTATTGGCGTTTATCGGCGAAGCGACGATCGCGTTTTTGAAGTTGCTGATGGGGAAAGCCAGTTTTCGTCGCAGTGATATTTTCCTGTTCATCCAGCAATGCGGCGCCGATGCGCTGCCCATTGTTACCCTGATCAGTCTATTGGTCGGCCTGATCCTGGCCTTTATCGGCGCCGTCCAGCTGATGATGTTCGGTGCTCAGATTTATGTGGCCGACTTGGTGGGCATTGCCATGGTGCGCGTTATGGGGGCTGTCATGGTCGGCATTGTGATGGCGGGCCGCACCGGAGCGGCCTTTGCCGCCCAGTTGGGAACCATGCAGGGCAACGAGGAGATCGATGCCTTAAAAACCATGGGGGTGTCCCCCATGGAATTCCTGGTACTGCCGCGCATGCTGGCCCTGGTTCTGATGATGCCGCTGCTGTGTGTCTATGCGGATTTGATGGGTGTACTGGGCGGCTTGATCGTCGGGGTTAGTGCACTCGATATCGGTTTGCTGCAGTATATCAATCAGACAATGGGTGCACTGAAGTTGAGCTTCTTTTTTATCGGAATTATCCATGCCACTATTTTCGGCGTGCTGGTGTCCCTGGCCGGGTGTCTCAGGGGAATACAGTGCGGCCGAAGTGCTTCGGCGGTGGGGGATGCAACAACCTCGGCAGTGGTCACCTCGATTGTGGCCATCATCGTCGCCACCGGGATCATCACGGTGGTGTGCAATATGCTGGGGATCTAAGGTGGAAGGTTCAGGGTTCAAAGCTTCAAGATTCCTTGAATAGGTTTCAGGTGTCAGTGTTCAGGGTTCAGCTCGATCAATTCTGACACCTGAACCCATGGGCTTGTAGAGCTTATATCATTGAAATTGAAAAAAATAATTATGCCGGAAATTAAAAGAAGCAAAGTGCCCCACATCATGGTCAAGGACCTCACCATGGCTTACGGCAGCTTTGTTGTTCAACGGGATTTGACCTTTACGATCAACCGCGGCGATATTTTTATCATCATGGGCGGCAGCGGTTGCGGTAAAAGTACCCTGATGCGCCATATGGTGGGGTTGAAGGCCCCGGCCAAAGGGCAGGTTTTCTATGACGGCGTCAGTTTTTGGGAAACTGATCTCACCGTCAGAGACCGCTTCATGCAAAAAATCGGCATATCATACCAGAGCGGCGCCTTATTCAGCTCCATGACCCTGGCTGAAAACATTGGGCTTCCGCTGCAGCAATATACGGATTTAAGTCCTGGTCAAATTAGCGAAATCGTATCCCTGAAACTTTCCCTGGTCGGTCTCGCGGGGTTCGATGAGTATTATCCTTCCGAAATCAGCGGCGGAATGCAAAAGCGGGTCGGCCTGGCCCGGGCCATCGCATTGGACCCTGAAATCGTATTTTTTGACGAACCGTCCGCCGGATTGGACCCGATCAGTGCCCGTCTGCTGGACGATCTGATTCTGGAACTCAGCGAAAGCCTCGGGGCTACCGTGGTGATTGTCACCCATGAACTGGCGAGCATCTTTGCCATCGGCAACAACTCAGTGTTTCTGGACCCGGAAGCAAAAACGATGATTGCACAGGGAGATCCCAAAAAACTGCTGGCGGAGTCGAAAAATCCGACGGTTCACAAATTTTTAACGCGAGGGGAAGGATAGGTTGAATTGGGAAGTGGGAATCTTTCGATTGCGGATTCGGGATTTCGGATTTTTGAGTGATAGGAGCAGAGCGCATAGGGCATAGGTTAAAGATGGTGGTTGATTGAGTTGAGTCGTTGATTGGAAAAAAGTTGGGGTTAATTGGTTGATTAGTTGATTAAGGTCGATGGACTATATCCATTTAAACCCGTCAACTTATTCAACTCAATCAACTCAATAAACTCAGTTAACTCAATCATCCCAATAATTTTAACCCAAAACGAACAAAACGATCTCAACGATCATAACGATCCAAACCATCAAAAGGATCAATAACTCATGAGCAAACAGGCAAACAAAACGGCGATTGGTGTGTTTGTGGTGGGGGCGGTGGTTCTGGCGGTTGCCGCCATTGTAGTATTCGGTTCCGGCAAATTTTTTACGGATTCGACTTTATTTGTTTCCTACTTCAAAGGATCGGTAAAAGGCTTGAGAGTCGGCGCCCCGGTGGTGTTTCGGGGCGTAAAAGTGGGTGAAGTTACCCAAATGAAGATATATTCCAAAACCGAAGATATGTCCATTGAAATTCCGGTTATTTTCAAAATAGACGGAGATGCTTTCCACGACATCGGTCCGCCGGTTGAAACCGATGAAGCATATCTGGATGAGCTCATAAAACTGGGGTTAAGAGCCCGGCTGGAAAGCCAGAGTTTTGTCACCGGCCAGCTTATGATCAATATTGATTTTTATCCGGATTCAAAGCTGAGACTAATGGGAAAAGAAGGCATCGACCTCGGTGATAACATTTATGAAATCCCGACGAACCGATCCTTTCAGCAGAAAATTGGCAAGACATTTGAGGAAGTCCCCATCAGCGAGCTTGCCGAAAGTTTAAAAAATTCTCTGAAAGGTATCGAGAGCTTCGTGACATCTGACGAAATCGCCCAAAGCCTTCATTATTTCAAACAAACCTTGAAGGACGCCCGCGACCTGGTGCGTCATGTGGATGAAAAAATCGATCCGCTTTTTGCCGATGTCGAACAAACCTTCAAAGACGCCCAGGCGATGTTGCGAAATGTCGACAGCCAGGTCGACCCCCTGGCCGGCAGCATCATACGAACCTCTGATGATGCGCGCAAATTGGTAAACAATGTCAACAAGCGCGTCAGGCCGATTCAAGCCGACCTGGCGAAAACCACCAAATCTCTGCGGGCTGCCCTGGAGACAGCCGAAAGTTCACTTGAAGAAGTGGATGGAATGGTCTCGGAAAACTCAGAGTTTCGCTATCAGATCGATATTTTTCTGAGAGAAATAACGTTAATGGCCCGATCTTTAAGGAGTTTCGCCGACTATCTCGAACGTAACCCCGACGCGTTGATTCGTGGAAAAGTGAGAAGGGAAGGTAAAAAATGAGTATGAATCGTTTTCGTTTGGTAGGAGTCATTCTCCTTGCTTTTTCGTACCTCATGGCAGGCTGTACATTCATAGGAGGTACCCAGCAACCTACCAAAAACTATGTTCTCAACTCCCTGTACAGTGAGGAGATCGAAACGCAGGCCGTGGCGGATTTAAACGATATCGGAATTTTAGTGGGTCCGATCAGAATGGCGTTGTATCTCGATCGCTCGGATATCGTCATTCGTGACGGCCAAAATCAGATTCGCCTGGCCGAATTCTCACAATGGGCCGGTCCGCTGCAGGAAAATTTCAGCAGAGTTCTGGCAGAAAATTTATCTGTCTTGCTGGCGACAGACAGTGTCGGTATTTTCCCCGGGACCAGAGCCATGTTATTTGATTTTAACGTGACGGTCAATGTAACCCGATTTGACGGCATCCCGGGCGAAAAAACAGACTTGAGAGCTCGCTGGGGAATTTTGGATAAAAACAGGAAAAAAATGCTTATTGAAAATCATAGCGTGCTGACCCAACCCACAAAGGATGACAGCATGGAGGCCCTGATAGCCGCTCAAAGCCGCACCCTGGCAGACCTGAGCCGTGAAATCGCAGAGGCGATCAAAACCCTGGCGGAAAGTAGAAATAAAGGAAAGAAGTAAAGAAACCACCAAAAACCACCGAGTGTATTGTGAAAAACAAATTAATCCTGACAGCCCTCGCATTTCTTCTGATCTCCTGTGCCCATGGCAAAACCGATCGTTTCCCAACCGTCGTCGATACGGCCGACGCAGCTCACGTGTATATCATCCGGGACAACAATCTCATGGGATGGGGCTTTTCGTTAACGGTGGCGCTGGATGACGCCGTCATCGCCCGCCTGCGCTCAGGGGAATATGTTTCTTTTTATGTCAAACCCGGCTTTCACTCCCTGGGAATATCCGAACCAACCCTCACCGTACCATTTGCAAAGGGCGAAAAATACTACTTCCTGATCGGTGCTGATTATTCCCAATTTGGATTCGAAATCCAGCGCATCGGCAACGAAAAAGGTCAGCGTTGGCTGACAAAGACAAAACCGGTGGATTAGCATAGGGCATAGGGCATGGAGATCATCCCTCAAAGCTCATAAGTAAAAGGATTTGCAATCAAAGAAAAACCCGGCTGGACAGCTGCCGGGTTTTTCTGTTATTTAATTCTGATTTTCTATGCTCTTTGCTTCCCGTCTTTCGTCCTTCCCACCAGCACCATATACACATCCATCACATTGGTCCGGGTGGGTCCGGTGATGACCAGGTCTCCCAGGGCTTGCAGCAAGTGGTAGGAATCGTTGCGCCGCAGGTAATCTAAAGGATCAAAGCCTTTGGCCCTGGCCCTTGTAACGGTGGTTCCATCGGCAATGGCTCCCGCGGCATCGGTGGGCCCATCCGTGCCGTCGGTTCCTCCGCTTAACACAACGACATTCTCCATACCTTCGATGATGAGGGCGGCGGCCAGGGCAAATTCCTGGTTGCGGCCGCCTTTTCCATCCCCCTGGAGGGTTACGGTGGTCTCCCCGCCGCACAGAATGCATGCCGGAGGCGGCAACGGATTCCCCGAACTGCGAACCTCTTTTGCAATGGCGGTAAGCACCTTCACCACCTCGCGTGCCTCCCCCTCCACGCTGGAAGAAAATATTAAAGGCCGGTAACCCTGCCGCTCGGCTTCTTTACTTGCAGCTATCAAAGCCTGGATGTTTGTCCCCACAAGCTCGGAGTAGCAGCATTGGAAGGCAAGATCGCCCGATTTGGGGGTATCCTGGATATCTCCCTTTAATCCCAGTTGAATGCGGTCCTGCACCGATGATGGGATACGCTCCCAGATGTCATATTTTTTAAAAACGCCTTCGGCGTCGGCAAATGTACTAGAATCCGGTACCGTGGGACCGGATCCAATCACATTGAGATCGTCGCCGATGACATCCGAAAGAATCAGAGTTATCACCGCGGCAGGATGGGCGAAGCGGGCCAACCAACCCCCTTTGGCACGGGAAAGATGTTTCCGGACGGTATTGATTTCGTGGATGTCGGCTCCGCAGGCCAAGAGGAGTCGCGTAACTTCCTGCTTGTCCGCCAGGGTGACCCCTTCCGCGGGGGCCACCAGCAAGGCGGATCCGCCCCCGGAAATGACACACAATACCAGATCCCGTTCCCCGGCCGCACTTACCAGTGACAAAACATCCTCGGCACCTCGTATTCCGCGTTCATCGGGAACAGGATGTCCGGCCTCGTGGATCCGTATATGCTGCAGCGGCAGGCCGTGTCCCTCCTTGACCACAATGACTCCATCCGATATGCGATCGCCCAGCAGGTCCTCGAGAGCCTTGGCCATGGGTGCACCGGCTTTCCCGGCCCCCACCACCAGAATGCGATCATAGTCTTTAAATTCGAAGCGGTGCCCTCCAACTTGCAGGGCGCCGTCCACCAGCTTGACGTATCGAAAAACGGCCTCGATCGGATCTACGGCCTTCAGGGCTGCCCGGAAAATCTCTTCAGCCTGCTGTCGCATGGATTCTACCTGGTCGACTTGTGTCGTCATCATCTACCTTTCACCTTTACCAATCGGGAATACGAAACGATACAGCGTAGTGCATGGGGCAAAGCGCATCGCCCACAGGCAGTGGTTGATTAAATTGATTGGGTTGATTGAATCAACTCAATCAACTTAATAAACTGCAAAGGCCAGCAACCAGTACCCGACATCCAGTATCCAAAATCCACCGGCGCCGCCTCATCCGAAATCCGCATTCTGAAATCAAAGTGTCGCCATCTTATCAATCAAATCCACCACCCGGTTCGAATACCCCCACTCGTTATCATACCAGGAGACTACCCGGAGGTAGCCGTCATTCAGAGAGCTGGTCGACATGGCATCGAAGATACTGGAATGGGGATTGCCGATGATGTCACTGGAGACCAAAGGCTCTTCACTGTATTCGAGCACGCGCTGCATCGGCCCTTCGGCTGCCGCCCGCACCACCCTATTGACGTCTTCGACGGACGGGCGTTTCCCTACCCGGCACACAAGGTCCACAATCGAGCCGTCCGGAACCGGAACCCGCATGGCCAGACCATCCAGTTTGCCCTTTAGCCGGGGCAGGACCTTGCCGACCGCCCGGGCGGCGCCGGTGGTTGTAGGAATAATGTTTTCACCGGCAGCTCGGCTGCGTCTGAAATCTTTGTGGGGAACATCAGCCAGTCGCTGGTCGTTGGTATAGGCATGCACCGTGGTGATGAACCCTTCTTCGAGGCCGAACGAATCATCTATGATTTTGGCAATCGGCGCCAGGCAGTTGGTGGTACAGGAAGCATTCGAGACGATGCGGTGTTCCGCTTTGAGCTCATCATCGTTGACCCCCAGCACAATGGTCGCATCGATTTCCTCTTTGGCCGGCACGGTCAGAAGAACTTTTTTAGCGCCGGCAGCTAAATGCTTTTCAAGAGGTGCCCGTTCGCGAAATACGCCGGTGGATTCGATCACAACATCAACCCCTAAGTCTTTCCAGGGTATGACAGCCGGGTCGCGATGTTCGGTCATCACCACCTTTTGATCGTCTACGTGCAGGGCATCATCCGTTGCCGTGACCTCTTTTTTGAAAATACCCATCACCGTATCGTATTTGAGGAGATAGGCAAGTTGCTCGTTTTCGAACAGGTCATTGATGCACACGACGTTGATATCGTCGCGTTCGCTTAAAATGCGAAAGACGCTGCGGCCGATCCGGCCGAAGCCGTTTATTCCAACACGTGTTGTCATTATGCCGCCTCCTTTTCCATTTCGGTGAACCTGTTGATAAGATCAACCACCCGGTGGGCATATCCCCAGCCGTTGTCGTACCAGGCCAGGGTTTTTGACACATGATCGCCCATCACCATGGATGCCAGGGAATCAAAAGTGGTCGAATAAGGACTGCGAATGATATCGCTGGACACAATCGGTTCATCCTCGTATTCAATGATTTTCCGCCATTTAGCGGTGGAAGCCGCTGTTCGAAGCACCTCGTTGATCGCCACTTTTGTAACCGGCTTTTCGTGCCAGCAGACCAGATCCACCACGGATCCATTGGGTACGGGAACATTCATAGATCCGCCGCTGATCCGCCCTTCCATTTCCGGTATGAGTTTTGACACCATCAAAGCGGCTTCCGTTTCTTGCGGAATGATATTTTCGGCCGCGGCACGACCGCGACGTTTATCCTCGGAGGGGACATCCGCCAGGCGCTGCTGGTTGGTGTAGGCATGAACCGTACTCAAAAAGGCCCGCCGAATCCCGAAGGCTTCGTGCAGGACTTTGACAATCGGCGCTGCGCAGTGGGCCGTGCATGAACCGTTGGAAACGATCCGGTGCTCCGCTGTCAATTGCTCATCATTGACACCCATCACCACCGTGATATCCGGCGGTTCCTGGGGCGGTGCGCACAAAATCACCCGCTTGGCGCCGCGTGCAAGATGCTGTTCGAGTTTCTGGCGTGACCATTTGCGGGCCGTGGCCTCGATAACCACATCAACCCCTAAATCCCCCCAGGGCACATCCCCGGGTTCTTTTTCAGAAAGCATTGGGACTTGACGTCCGGCCACGTAAAGGTGGTCTTCCTTGATGCTGACTTCATCGGGGAATTGTCCCAAGATGGTATCGAACCGCAGCAGATACTCGAGCGCTTTATGGTCGGCGATATCGCTGATCGCCGCCAATCGAATGGCTTTGCTTTGGTAGAGAATACGGAAAAGATTTCTTCCGATCCTGCCAAAGCCCATTAGACCGACTCCTACAGATGACATGGGGTACCTCCTTGGTAGAAATTGATTTAATTTCAGGTGGCTAACCCGGACAATCCGGATTGGAAGATTTATTGCGCTAGCTCGAAAAGACGAAACAAAGGGATTCTATCCATTTATGGACGGATTTAAAACCTAATCATTTGTTAATTACTTTTCCAGCCTTGTCAACCGTGGGAGCTGGTTTAACGTCATTTCATCGGGGTCGCCGTGGAATTTTTCTGACAAAATCTGGGTAATTAAGTTGATTTTTGGCCTCGGAGCGCTGCTTTTGAGTTGTGTATACCGGTTGCCGGATACTTGTTGCCGGATACTCAATGTTGGATGGCGAGAGCTGATAGCTCATCGTAGAAGGAACGTGATAATTGATTACCGGCTACTAACTATCAAAGGGCGCAGTGCAGAGGATATATAGAAGATTTGCAGTCAGGATCCTATCCTTTGTCCTAAAAAATGGACCCCCTTGCCCCATGCGCCATGCCCTATGCTATATCGCCTCTGACCCCTGTCCTCTGCTCTCTGTCCTCTGCCTTCTTCTGTCCTCCGCTATTCCGCAATCACCTTATTGCGATTCTGAACGTAGGCATTTCGCAGCATCACGTAGGGATCGATCGCGGCTTCCTTAAGCGCCTCGTACTCTCCAATTCGCAGGGAGACGTCATTAACCGTCTCACCGGCACGAATGGCTAAAGACGTCCAGATGTCATCAAACAGCCACCAGATGGGGTCTAAAAACGTATCCCCCAGACGCCCCAGACCGTCCCGCAGGCTGGAGGGCCCGAAAAAGGGCAGCATCAAAAACGCGCCGTTGTCAAACCCCCACACCGCAAAGGTCTGGCCCAGGTCCTCCTTGCTGGGCTGCAGTTTCGGATAGTTTGCCGCCACGTTGGCAAGGCCCGCAAATCCCGCCGTGGAGTTGATAAAAAACTGGCCGAATTCATAGCCCGACTTGCGCACTTTGCCCTGCAGCAGACAGTTGATAAAGCGCACCGGAAACCGGATGTTGTAAAATACGTTGCGGATGGCCACCCGCAGCTCCTCGGGGATAATAAATCCGTAGCCCCGCGACACCGGTTTTAGCACCCAAAAATACATCTTGTCGTTGAAGTGATAAAACCCCGTATTCAATTCAATAAAAGGATCGGGAATCAGTTCGACGTCTCCTGCATCTGCATCTGCATATTCATCATCATCATCGTACTCGTCGTCGTCATCGTACTCGTCATCGTCATCATCTTCCCCTTCGGTTTCAGCTTCGTCTGAGGCTTCAGCTCGGGGTGTTTCCGACTGTTTATCGGTTGATTCCTCAGTTTGCTGCGCCAGGTAAATCGTGCCTTTTTCGCGAAAAGCATCGGCCGGGGTGTAACCACAAAGGACAACCAAAAACGCCACAACTACGGCAACACACAATAGATTTTTCACGGTGTTGAAACTCCTATTCGGCCCTTAGCCCTTAGGGGCCGTCATCTATCTGACAACATGTTGAAAGAAGCGCAAGGTGTCGGGTGTCAGGGAAAGGAGATGCTAGATACTGAAACCTGAACACTGAAACCTTTAACCCTTGTTGACTTTGTCCCGCAAAATTTCAAGCAGCTTATCGGGGGAATCTTTAGCAAGTATTTTTCTGAACTGGGTGCGGTAGTTTTTCACCATGCTGACCCCTTCGATGATAACGTCGTAGACCTTCCAGCTGCCGCTCTTATTAGTGAGCCGGTAAAAAAGCGGAATCTTCTTGTTGTCTGAGGTCTGCAGATAACTTTGAACTTCGGCCCTGCCTTTTTTAAGCATGGTCTCCTTATCAAAGAGCACTTTTTGATCCGAATAAGCCAGCAGCCGGTCCGCGTAAACGCCTTGAAGCAGCTCTTTGAACAGCTTTACGAATTCTTTCTGCTGCTCGGCATTCATTTTTTTCCAGTCCCGGCCCAGAGTTCTTTTTGAAAGTTCCGTAAAATCGAAAACCTTTTCTATTTGGGTGCCGAGTTCGGCGACCTGCTCATCTTTGCTCTTGGCCTTGAATGCCGGGTCGCCCAGGGTTGAAAGCAAGTTGTTGACCCCGCTTTCCACAGTCTCTTTCGGAGTTGCGGCATAACTTTGGAGTGGTATTACCAGCAAAACGGCAAAAATCAGAATAAGTCCGGTATATCGTTTAATCATCTAGGCCTCCTTGTTTACTAAGTTAATTGAGTTGATGGCGTTGATTGAGTTGATGGGGTAAATTGAGTTGAATAGGTTGATTGGGTTGAATAAGTTGATGGGTTTAAATGGATATAATCCATCGACCTTAATCAACTAATCAACCAATCATCCTCAATTTTTTTTCAATCAACCATTCAACTTAACCAACCACTATCTTTGTCCTATGCTTCCGCATTCAATTCGATTCTTCTTTTTCGTCCCCTCCGCCCACATCGCCGAACGCATATTTGCTGATAAGGTCCATGATACTCGTCGGCGAATTGGTATCGGTGATCGTGTCGCCGTCTGCCAGCAGGTCGCCGCCGCCGCCCGCATCGATTTCCACAAATTTGTCACCGATCAACCCTTCGGTTTTCACCGATGCAATCGCATCATCAAATATCTCGATGCCTTTGTTGATCTTAAATTCCACCTGCACCACCTGGTTTTCCTGGTCCATGGTAAACTTTTCCACCCGGCCGATCTCAAGACCCAGCATGTTCACCGGGTTGCCCACCCGCAGCCCGGTGACGGTATTGAACTTGCCGTACAATGAATAGGTATTCTCACCGAGAAACCCCACATTGCCCAGATTCACGGCCATATACGCGATGCATATCAACCCGATGACCACAAAAATGCCCACCACTGTTTCCTTGGAATATTTCTTCATTGCGCTTCACCTCCGCGTGCACACGTAAATCGTGCAAGTTCTTTTTGGTTAAATCTGGCAAATTCCATCACGGACTCAATCTCGATCTGAGGTTTGCCCTGGGCCAGTCCGGCCAGAACACTGAATTCAACACCGTCCTCCGGTTTGTCTTCACCCTCGATGTAAGTTTTGACGCCTTGAATCCCGTGTTTATTAAAATCTTTGGTAAAGTCTTCCATGATCCGTTCGGATTCCTCAAGATCGGAATATGGCAGCACCGTGGCATATTCATTGATCGTTTGACGCGATGAGAATCCGCCCACCGCACCAAAATGCTTGTTGATATACGATCCCAGAGACCGGATAATCTGTTGGGCCACGTCGTGACCCAGTTTCTCACTGACATTATCCAGGTCATCTATCGTAAAGACTGCCGCCGCGTAGGAAGCATCGGTGCGCCGCTGACTCAAATCGCTTTGATAGCGAACTTTAAACTGGCGCCGGGAATACAACCCGGTCAATTCATGCCCCAGATTTTCAAGACTCGAGATCAGTTCCTGGCGGAATGGATGGTCTAACGATTCAAAATCTTCGGGATTGCCCTGGAAAACGATTTTTCTGCCATACAGGGCCAGGATGCGATTGGAGATAAAATACACATCCGGGATTTCATGGCTGATCAACAGGGCGGTAAACCCGAAGCGTTTCTGGTAGTCGGCCACCATCCCCAAAATTGCATTTTTTCGAATCGGGTCCTGACCGGTGGTGGGTTCATCAAAGAGCACAATATTCGGATCGGTGACCAGGGCCCGGGCCAGGGCCACCCGTTTTTGCATGCCACCTGAAATTTCAGAGGAATATTTGTCGGCCACCTCCGTCAGCTCCGTCTGTTCGATGCGGGCCATGGCCTTTTGCTCGATTTCCTTCTTTTTTAGTTTCGTGGTGTACTTGAGCGGCAAGGCCACATTTTCGAATACCGTCAGCGAATCAAACAGCGCGTTGTTCTGAAACATGTAGCTAATCTGACCAATATAATTATTCCATTCGGCTTTCTTCATTTGATCGATGGGTTTGCCCCGGAAAAGGATCTGGCCCTCATCAGGTTCGAGCATTCCGATGATGTGCTTGAGCGTCACACTTTTGCCCGTACCGGAAAGACCGATGAGGGTCGTGACTTCACCTTCGTAAATTGAAAAATCGATGCGATCCAGAATGTTGCGGTCGCCAAAGGTTTTGCTCACCCCTTTAAATTCAATAATTGGCTCTCTTTGTGTGTCCATGCGATCCCCATTTAATTGAGCAAAAATCTAATAAGACCATAATAAAAAGACAGGGCGAAGTGATACCGTCAATTGTTCCCGATTCGTCCTGCTTCGTATCCTACAAAATAAAAGAGTTTACAACATAATCGGAAATAAGGATCATGACGCACGATATCACCACCGCCGAGGTGGTGGATAGGCTGACGCTCTTGGCGCCGAAGCTGTCTGTCCGCATATGCGTGAAATACCCCTGAAAACAACAAATGGTGACAACCAAAACCCCGAACACGATGGACTTGATAAAGCCTCCCGTAATGTCATCGATCTGGGTACTTGACACCACCCGGTAAAAGTACGAACCGGAATTGACCCCCAGGATCAGGCAGCCGCTGACCCAGGCGCCGATAATGCCGATGAGGTCGAAAAAAGCGGTTAAAATCGGAAAACTGATGACGGCGGCGGCGATGCGCGGGCTGATCAGAAAACCCAGCGGGTCGATACGCATGGTGGACAGCGCATCGATCTGCTCTGAGATCCGCTGGATGCCGATCTCCGCGGTCATGGACGAACCCGCTCGGGCGGTGATCATGATGGCGGCTAGAACCGGCCCCATCTCCCGGATCAGCGTCAGGGCGATGGCGGTGCCCAGCACCCCCACGGAACCGAAACCGACCAGAACGAAATACAGCTGCAGTCCCAGCACCATCCCGGTAAAAAAGCCCACCAGCATCACAATCTGAGCGGATTTTGCGCCAATATAGTAGACCTGTTGGATTATATCGGGAATCGCTTTAAGTCTAAACATTAAGATAAAGGACCGGAAAAAGAATATGGCCATGGCCCCAATGTCGTTGTTTAGCCTGAGCGTTTTGCCGCCGAAAAAATTAAAAACGGATGTCAATAACCCTTTCTCCGGCTTCACCGCCTGCGTTCCTGTGGTATCATCAACCGTGGAATTATCTGCCATTTTGTGATTTTCCCTTCCTTACATTGAGGGATTCGTTGAAATTGGGTTTTAAAATTCGGCTCGTTCAAGAAGCTGCGGATTTCATGTCTTTTGAAAATGACCTCATATAAGCACTCTATATCACAATAAAAGCGAATCTCAAGCATAAAATTTTAAACTGATAATTTTTCTCAACCGGTTAAAGGCATGGTGGTATGCATGACTTCTCGAAATTTTACCTGTAAAAATCGTTGTTAATCTTAACCAAAATCGTGGCGTAGACTTCATCTCCGCGCTAAGCTGCTGTAAATAATCGAGTTTTAAAAAGACAATAAGACTTGAACACGGATAGTGAGGCGGTCAGAAGAAATTATATCTTAACTGGTAGGGTGCAACCATTCTCAACAGCAGAGCCATTACTGAAAAAAGCCGGCCCCGGAGGGCCGGCTTTGATTTCAATCGGGAGAACCGCCATGATCCAATTGGAAAGTTGGAATAGGGGCTCTGCCTAATCTATGCTCTAATTTTTCCTGAGTCAATCAGGCTACTCAATGCCTACCGCGACTTCAACACGCCGATTCAGGCTGCGTCCTTCTGCCGTATCGTTGCCGGCGATCGGATTGAGTTTCCCAAACCACTGCAGAACGATGCGATCCTCGGCGACATTGGCATTATTCATTAGGTATGCCGCAGCACTTTCCGCTCTTCTGCGTGACAATCCCAGATTATATTCTTCACTTCCGACACTGTCGGTGTACCCTGCCAGGACGGCGTAGCTATTGGGATTGCTCTGCAAAAATTCGCCGACCTTATCGAGTTCGTCATTATATTCCGGGCGGATGGCAGCACTGCCGAAATCGAACATAATATTGTCGCCTGCGGCCCCGGCGGTCTTCAATTCGGTTATCGTTTGAACTTCCGAGGTGGTTTTGACCACATACAGTGCTCCGCTATTATACTGCGGATTCTCGACAAACTTTGCGAATGAAATCAAACGCGAACATTCATTGGACTTGGCCATATCCCGCAACCGCTTTTGATCCCGGGCCTGAGTGGCGTCACCGATGACATAAAAACAAACGTTGTATTTTCCGGCCAGTTCCGTGGTAAGATCGCCTGGATCGTTCATCCCCGCCGAGATTTCGCTGAAATCGCCGTCGCTGAAGATAAAGACCACTGTTTTGCCGGACGCCCCTTGCAGGACCGGTTCAAGGTCACGAAGCGCTTTCGTCAGAAAAGTGGCGCCTTCGGCGTCTGCTCTGATACCGTTGATGGCCTGGGCAAACTTTTCCTTGTCAAGCGGCCCCATCGGGTAAAGGGCCGCGGTTGGTGAGAATTCGTAAAGTGCGGCGTTATAGCCCAAATCCGGCAGCGCCTGCTCTCCGTTCACCAGGATTTCCTTGGCAACTTCGAGCTTTGACTTGGTCGAATCTTTCGCCCACCGATGGTTCATGGATTGAGAAGTATCCATCAGGACGATAAAATTATCTGCTGTTTTGATAAAATCCTCTTTCGTAACAGTTTTCTGAACAATATCCTCTTTCGTAATAATTTCAAAGGCCGCCGCCTGGGTGGCGATTAAACCCGGCAGGATCATGCCAAAGAGCATTAGCAGAAGAATAGATTTTAATTTCACCGATCTTTCAATTTTGTTAATTTCGTTTTTTCGCTTCATTTTACTCCTCCTTTTCTTAGTTGGTAAGGCTTGAAAAAAATGATTATCTATTTCGCCAACTTAATCATCTCTTCTAAAACTGTCAACACTTTTCCTGCGATTTCAATACAAGTCTTTCGGCTCGAATAGTATTCTTTATAGGGTGCAGCATAAAGGTTGCTTTCGAGTGCATCGTGATATAAATTCATTCTTGTGCTCATCTACGTCCGCAACCGGTCGGCTGAAGGCCTTTCCGTGCTTCTGTTTATGGATTTCAAAAAGAACTTAGGGTCGCATAATCAGTTAATATCACAAGGATTGTGCCGGATTTTGGTTCGTCTTCAATAAACGCCAAAGGAGGCCTATTGTCTAGATGTGGATTCT
Organism: uncultured delta proteobacterium; assembly: GCA_963765595.1. Taxonomy (GTDB): domain Bacteria; phylum Desulfobacterota; class Desulfobacteria; order Desulfobacterales; family JAFDCJ01; genus JAFDCJ01. The sequence continues at coordinate 18,395 of CAVXXE010000034.1, read as the reverse complement.
GGCGTAAGGCCGAAGACGGGCCAAGATACACGTCCGCCGGGGCAGATTGATTGATTTATTTCCGGGGTCATTACCACTCTCCGGATAAACAAAATGCCAAGTGATTTTGCCTCGATAATTTTTCAAACACTTTTTTGGGGTTATCCGGAAAGAACAAGTGGTAATGGACTTTCCGGATAAGCATATACTTTTTAGAGGCTGCAACATGTCAAAAAGTCTATTCATTGCAACTCTGGAACCCGGTGGAGGCAAATCCGTGGTGGCGCTCGGTATCATGGAATTGCTGTCAAGACGTTTGCAAAACATCGGGTTTTTCCGGCCGATTATTCCAGATGTGAAACGCGACAACAACATCCAACTGATCCTGACGCGTTACAATTTGCGGCCGGCGTATAAAGACATGTACGCCTACAAGCACGAGGACGCCCGGCGCATGGTTTCCCATGGTCAGTATGATATGCTTTTAAAAAATATTCTCGACAAATATAAAGCTCTGGAGAGCCGGTGTGATTTTGTGCTGTGTGAAGGTACGGATTACACGGGGGTATCCTCCGCTTTCGAGTTTGACTTTAATGCCGGAGTGGCCAATAATCTGGGATGTCCGATTCTAGCGGTAGTAAACGGACGTGGCAAATCACCGGAGGAAATTCTCGATGCGACTCGGTTTGCCCGTGATGCCTTTGGAAGCCAGGGATGCACCCTCCTGGCAATCCTGGCCAATCGGGTGGAACCGCAGCATGTTGGCCTGATCAACACCCGACTCAAATATGAAACATCAATCAAAGAACCGGTGTATATCCTTCCCGAGGTACCGCTGCTGGACAAACCGACCGTCGGAGAAATCGCCGCACACCTGGAAAGTCGACTATTACAGGGTGATCCGGATGGCTTGAATCGGGAAGTCCTCGATATTAAAATTGCCGCTATGAATTTGCCGCACTTTCTGGATTATATCAGCGACGGAACCCTTGTCATCACCCCCGGTGATCGCTCCGATGTCATCCTGGGCAGCCTGGCGGCAACGGTTTCGGAAACATATCCGAATATTTCCGGTCTTCTGTTAACCGGCGGGTTGTCGCTTGAACCCCAGGTCCAACGACTGATCGAAGGTTTTAAAAAAACGTCGCCGATACCCATCTTCAGCGTTGACTCCGATACATATGCGACAGCGCTGAAAGCCGGGTCGGTGAGAGCGGCGCTCACGCCGCAAAATGACCGAAAGATTGCTTCCGCTCTGGGACTTTTCGAAGCCCATGCGAATATACCGGAGATCGCGGACCGCATCAAAGTGGTTCGATCCAAAAGTGTGACGCCGATCATGTTTGAATACAATCTCATCGAACGGGCAAAGGCCGACAGACAGCATATCGTTCTGCCCGAGGGGTCTGAAGGACGCATCCTGCAAGCCAGTGAAATACTTCTGCGGCGCCAGGTTGTGGAGATTACCCTGCTGGGTAAGCCGGAAGATATTCGACAGAAAGCAAGCGGACTCGGGCTCAACCTGGAGGGAATCAACATTGTCGATCCCATGCAGGCGGAGTTGCTCGAGCAATACGCTATGATCTATTATGAGATGCGCAAGCATAAGGGCATCTCTGAAAAAATGGCCAGGGATACCTTGACGGATGTCAGCTATTTTGGAACTATGATGGTACATAAAGGTGCCGCCGACGGCATGGTGTCCGGTGCCGTTCACACCACCGGCGAAACCATCCGGCCGGCACTTCAGATTATCCGCACCCGGCCGGGCGTTGCCATCGCCTCCAGTGTATTTTTGATGTGTCTGGCAGACCGTGTGCTCGTGTACGGAGACTGTGCGGTAAATCCTGATCCCAGCGCCGAACAACTGGCTGACATCGCCGTCAGCTCGGCTGAAACTGCAAAAATTTATGGTATCGAACCCCGCATCGCCATGTGCTCATATTCCACCGGAAAATCCGGCACCGGCAAGGATGTCGACAAGGTGCGAGAAGCTACCCGGCTCGTAAAAGCAAATCGACCTGATTTGAAAATTGAAGGTCCCATTCAATACGATGCGGCCGTGGATGCCGGGGTTGCCGAAACCAAATTGCCGAAGAGCGAAGTGGCCGGACGCGCAACGGTTTTCATCTTCCCCGACCTGAATACCGGCAACAATCTCTACAAGGCGGTTCAGCGTTCCGCCGATGCGGTCGCCATCGGACCGGTGCTGCAAGGATTAAACAAACCGGTAAACGATCTGAGCCGGGGGTGCACCATAACCGACATCGTCAACACGGTGGCCATCACGGCGATTCAGGCCCAGGCAGCTGTGTCAGAGGACGGATGACAGAAGGAATTTGAATGCGGAAGTTGGAAGGCGGAAGACGGGAGACGGGAAAAAAGACAAAAAATTTAATGTGATTACCTTTTTATTAAATCTTTACTAAAAAAAGCACATCGATCGATGCTAAGTTGTGGGAGCGGCTTTTGCTTGCATCCCGCTTTTTTCTAGCGGGGCAGCCGCGATTCAAATGGTTTTAAGTTCCAACATCGGCGTCTGTATTCTGTTCTCTATCATCCGTCATCCCAACCGACGAAGAACTGGAAATTGCCGCACAAACTGGGGAATGTATAAAAACATTGAAACCCGCCAACAAATTCTTATCTTGATCAATATTATTTTGTTGGATAATATTCGAAACGTGTCGGAAGAATAGCTAAGGAGAAAATTATGAACGCAACAACCCATTACAGGGATCTGGGGTTGGTCAATACAAAAGAGATGTTTCAGAAGGCCCTGGAGGGTAAATACGCGGTCCCGGCCTATAATTTCAACAATATGGAACAGCTTCAAGGCATCATCCTGGGTTGTGCCGAATCCAGGTCACCGGTTATCCTGCAGGTGTCCGGCAGCGCCCGCAAATATGCCAATCCGACCCTGTTGAGATATATGGCCATGGGCGCTGTTCAGATGGCCAAAGATGCGGGCGCCGACATACCAATCGCGCTGCACTTGGATCACGGAGACAGCTTTGAGCTTGCCAGGTCTTGCATTGACAGTGGATTTTCTTCTGTTATGCTCGATGGATCACACCATCCGTTTGATAAAAATGCCGAATTAACCAAACGGGTGGTTGACTACGCCCACGAAAGGGAGGTCACCGTAGAGGGAGAACTGGGCGTGCTAGCCGGAGTTGAAGATGAAGTGTCCCACGAAGTTTCCCATTACACCAAACCAGAGGAAGTCGAAGAATTTGTTGCCGGGACCGGTGTGGACAGTCTCGCCATTTCCATCGGCACGTCACACGGGGCCTATAAGTTTAAAGTCAAACCCGGGGGCCAAGTGCCGCCCCTGCGCTTTGATATTCTTGAAGAAGTTGCAAGAAGAGTCCCGGAGTTTCCCATTGTACTGCATGGCGCGTCGGCCGTGATCCCGGAGTATGTCCGCATGATAAACCGGTTTGGCGGCAGCATGGAAGATGCCGTCGGGATACCCGAAGAACAACTCCGCAAGGCGGCCGGTTCGGCGGTCTGCAAAATCAACATCGACAGTGACGGTCGCCTGGCGATGACGGCAGTAATTCGAAAAATTTTCGCCGAGAATCCGGCTGAATTCGATCCTCGCAAATATCTCGGCCCGGCCCGGGAAGAATTAATTAAAATGGTCAAACTTAAAAATGAGAAGGTGTTGGGCAGCGCCGGCAAAGCCTGAATGGTTATATTCCTGTGGGAGCGGCTTCCAGCCGCGATTAAGACTCCGGACCGAGTTCTCTTCGCGGCTGGCCTGCGACGGGTTCAGCCGAGCCGAAACCACTCCTGCGAGGAGCTTATGTTAAGTTAATGGTATTGGGACGATATTTATCAAATTGCTGCCACTGAAGGAGTCGAATATGCGGGATTTCAAGTCGATTTCAGATTTCAAGAATGTTGCCTTTATCTCCACCCGAATCGCCGGAACAGATGGCGTATCACTGGAAATCGAAAAATGGGCTGATATTTTTGAGGAGGAGGGATTCACCTGCTTTTACTTTGCCGGGGAACTGGATCGGGCGGCGGAACGGTGCTATTTGGTTCCCGAGGCCCATTTTACCCACCCTGATATCAAAGATGTTTATCTAGAAGCTTTCAATTATACCGGAAGGAAGCGAGCGGTTTCCAAGAAGATTTATCAACTGGCCATGAAATTAAAAGATCATTTATACGAATTTGTCGAAAAATTTAATATCCAGATTATTATTCCTGAAAATGCCTTGACCATCCCGCTGAACATTCCCCTGGGAATCGCCCTCACCGAATTTATTGCCGAAACCAACATTCAAACCATCGCACATCATCATGATTTTTACTGGGAACGTGACCGTTTTATGGTAAACGCCGTGCAGGACTATCTGAACATGGCTTTTCCGCCCGTTTTACCGTCCATCAATCATGTGGTCATCAACTCGGTGGCCGATGCTCAACTGAGTCTGCGAACGGGAGTTTCAGCTCGAATCGCGCCAAATGTCATGGATTTTGAAAATCCGCCGCCGCCGCCTGACGACTACACTGCGGATGTGCGCCAGGCGCTTGGGATCGAGGATGATGAGCTTTTCATTCTTCAACCGACCCGGGTGGTGCAACGCAAAGGAATTGAGCATGCTATCGAGATGGTAAACCGGCTGGGAAGAAAAGCGAAACTGATTGTTTCCCATGCATCCGGTGATGAAGGCCATGACTATGAGCAGCGGTTGATAGAATATTCCAAGCTGATGAAGGTGGACACGGTCTTTGTTTCAAATATCATCAATGAGCAAAGGGGTGTCACCGCAGACGGAAGGAAAATCTATACCCTGGAAGACCTATATCCCTACGCCGACCTGGTCACCTATCCTTCCACCTTTGAGGGATTTGGTAACGCCTTTCTGGAAGCCATTTATTTTCGTAAACCCATCGTGGTCAATGCCTATTCAATTTATACCAAAGACATCAAACCCAAAGGTTTCTCCGTCATCGAAATTGATGGCTATGTGACCTCCCAAGCGGTCGAGAAAGCCAGGCAGATATTGGATAATCCCGATCTTTGTCAAGCAATGGTGGATCATAATTATGAACTGGGAAAAAAATTCTTTTCCTATGGTGTTTTGCACCAGAGCCTTAGGAACTTTATGAGAGAGTGCGGCTGGTTACCGGGAGAATTTTCGTAATCTAATGGAGAAATTATGGCAGGTATTGAAACAATAAAGCAATTGTTGAACAACATCTACGGAGAAGTTACCGGACGGTCGGCATTTGAAAGAATCAGCCTTTTAATTGAAAAATTTCCCGCTCAAAAAAGAAAAAAGCAGGGATACTTTTCCCAGGAAGATGTCATTTTGATCACCTATGGCGACTCTATAAAAAAGGAGGGACAGGCCCCGGTTGCCACACTGCATGAATTTGCCGTTGGTTATTTGGGAGGTGCCATATCCGGTATCCATTTTTTACCCTTTTTCCCGTACTCTTCCGATGATGGTTTTTCGGTCATAGACTTTTTCGCCATCGATCCAGCCCTTGGAACCTGGCAGGAAGTGAAAGCTATCAGCAAGGATTTTGAACTGATGTTTGATTATGTACTCAATCATTTTTCTTCAAAAAGCACGTGGTTTGAATCCTACCTGGAAGGCAGAGAGGGATTTTGTGAATTTGCCATCGAAGCCGACCCCGCGACGGATCTTTCCCGCGTAACCCGCCCAAGGTCCCTGCCCCTTTTATCCGAATACAGGAAAAAGGACGGCACAAGCGTTCACTTATGGACCACCTTCAGTTCCGATCAAATCGATTTCAATTTTAAAAGCCTGGATGTACTTGAAAAAATGATCGAAGTACTTTTGTACTATGTGCAACAGGGCGCAACCATCCTGCGGTTGGATGCAATTGCCTATTTGTGGAAGGAAATCGGCACAAATTGCATCCACTTGGGCCAGGTCCACGACATGGTTAAACTGTTCAGAAGCATATTGGATGTGGTGGCACCGGATGTCGTGATTATCACCGAAACGAATGTCCCCCATGCCGAGAACATCAGCTATTTCGGCAATGGCCGCGATGAGGCCCAGATGGTATACAATTTCACCTTGCCGCCGCTGCTGTTTTATGCGTTTGTCAAAGAAGACACCACGGAACTTTCCCGCTGGGCGCAAGGACTCCAGCTGGCATCTGCGCATAACACCTTTTTTAATTTCACCGCCTCCCATGACGGCATCGGCGTTCGCCCACTGGAGGGAATTCTGCCGCCCGAGGAACTGGCAGAGTTGATTGAAATCGTAAAAGCCAACGGCGGACAGGTTTCTTATAAACAGAATCCGGATGGTACGGAAAGTCCCTATGAACTGAACATAACCTATGTGGATGCGATTTTGGCAGACAAAAACTCAACCCGGGCGGATAAATTCCTGGCATCCCAGGCCATCCAGTATGTGCTGCCGGGTGTTCCCGCTACTTACATCCACAGTCTGTTGGGTTCACGCAACTGGACAGAAGGCGTTGAGCAGACCGGCCGGGCCAGAACCGTAAACCGGGAGAAACTCCAAGCAGAAGAAATTATAAAAGAATTAAAGAATCCTGAATCATTCCGATCGAGAGTTTTTTATCCCTATCTCGATTTAATCAAGACCAGGAAAAAGCAACCGGCCTTTCATCCCAATGCGGCTTTTTATATACTCGAAATCGATCCCAGAATATTTGCGATCAAACGATATACCGAAGATCAAACCGTATTTGCCCTGACCAATATCTCAGCCGCTGAGATACCATTGTCACTGCCGGAAAAATTAATCCCCCGCCAGATGACGGATCAGATTTCTGGTGAAACTGTTAATACGGGCGAATTTGCCTTGAAACCTTACCAGTATGTCTGGTTGACGGCAAAGGATTCATAGCTAAATGCGAAGAAAGAGGACTTAAATGACGAATGCAAAATCACTGCTAATCAAAACAGAAAATGGTTTCAACAGTCTGGAAGTTTCGAAAAAGTACGTCAACTCAGCCCTGAAGTGGTTAGAAACCTGGTTAACCGATGATTCCTTCAAAGACTATGTGCCGCAAATTACGTATTTGATTGAAAAGGGAAACTGGAATTTTCTGCTGGATTCCTTTTATCAGGTGATCCCGTTCGGCACCGGCGGGCGCAGGGGTTTGGTCGGTGTCGGTCCCAACCGGATCAACACCTGGACCATCCAGGCATCGGCCCAGGGGCACTCCCAGTATCTGATCCGACAATACGGTGAGCAGGCCGGCCGGCGGGGTGTTGTCCTGGCGTTTGATGTCAGAAAATACACCCAAAAAGAAATCTATGATGAAACACTTGCCAATCCCGTCATGAACCTTGACGGTCGCCGACTCGCCGGGGCCGCCGCAGCGGTGTACGCCGCAAACGGAATTAAGGTGTACATGTTCCAAAACGAGAGAAGTACGCCGGAGCTCTCCTATGCGATTCGTCATTTAAATGCCGTTTCCGGTGATATGTTCAGCGCCAGTCACAATCTGCCCACCGACAACGGCAAAAAAGTATATGATCAGTATGGCGGGCAATTGATTCCCCCCGAAGATCAGATTCTGGTCGACGAGGTTAGCGGAAATGTCACAGAAATAAAGGTTGTCGATGTCGATGCGGCCAGAGAACAAGGGATGGTTGAAGTGATCGATGAACAGGTGGACAATGCCTATTATGATGCGGTTCGCCCGGTGTCCTTATCGGATGAACGGGGAATAAAAATCGTGTATTCTCCGCTGCATGGCACCGGCCTGACTTCTGTTTATCCGATTTTAAAGAAACTGGAATTTGATATCACCCTTGACCCGCAGACATCGAATTTAAGTGGGGCCTTTGAGAATGTTACATTTAATATTCCCAACCCCGAGGTGACTGAGTCCTTTGACAACTCGCTGCCGTTTGCCCGCAAAGTGAATGCAGATATTTTAATCAGCACGGACCCGGATGCCGACCGTATCGGTGTGATGATCAACCACAAGGGTTCGTGGCAGTTCCTGACCGGCAACGAAATCGGAATCATCCTGACCAACTATGCAATTTCTAAATACAGATCCAATGGCCGCCTCAACCCGAACAGTGTCATTATCAAAACGGATGTCACCACATCGCTGATGGAAAAAATCGCCCTGAAAAACGGCGTCCATTGCATCGACGATCTTTTGGTCGGTTTCAAATACATCGCAGATGAGATGAACAAGATTGAAAAAGAGGGAAAAAGCGACGATTTTATCTTTGGAGCCGAGGAGAGCCATGGATATCTTACCGGCAACTACGCCCGGGATAAAGATGCAGCCTGTGCGGCTATCTGGTTATCCGAACACGCCGCCGAATTAAAAAAGCAGCAAAAAACCCTGCTCGATGATCTCAACGACATCTATTCGACCTACGGTTACTGTCACAATTATCTGACCGAAATCCGGTTACTGGGGGCCAAAGGCATGGAACAGATCGGTCTTATCATGGATCATTTGAGAGGCACCAAAATCGAATCATTTGAGAACTTTCGTGTTAAAGAACGATTCGATCGCCGCCAGGGAGATCCCCAGCCCCATCTATCAAAAACAGATACTTCCGCCAGAAATATACTGATATATTTCATTGACGACCTGCCGGAGACGGCCGGTATAAAAATGACGGTGCGGCCTTCGGGCACCGAGCCGAAAATAAAAATGTATTTCGAGGTAATCGGCAAACCGTGTAACCCGGAAGACCTGGCAGACGAAAAAACGAAAATTACCGCCATCCGACGCAAGTTGGAGAAAATATTTATGCAATACTGTTATCGGTTGCTGGGGGTGGATTTCCCGGACAGGGGTTTTTTACTTTTCTGGCAGCTGCCGTTGAATGACAAGCTGAAATATTTTGAAGTCGAAGATGAGATCGTAAATCTAAAAAATACTGCCGATGCCGCTGCCAGAAAAAATAAGATGGACAAGCTGCTGCTATTTCTAGGCGCCAATCCTATCGAAAAAGTCGATAATGCGTTCAGGGAGAAATACAACGCCGGCATTCTGGAATATTTAGATTTGAAGTAAATTGCCAGAAGACAGAAGTCGGATAACAGGGGACAGAAAGCAAATACCCTGTGCCAACAAATAGAGAACTGGCTTTTGTTTAATCGATAACATTCAATTCAAGCACATTATTCCATCCTGAGTTTGTGGGAGCGGCTTTCAGCCGCGAAAAAGCATAGAAAGCGCCCCCAATAACGACCGGGGTCAGCTCCCATCAATGGAATTCTGCCAGTTTAACAATTTTAGTAGTTGAAATGGATTCTGTTCTCCGAATTCTGTCATCTGGAACCTGACATCATCTAACTGTCTTCTATCAACTGTTTTCTGTTTTCCGTGATCTGTCTATTGGTAACAAGGAGCAAGCCCATGGCATTTCCTGCCAACAAAACCAAACTGGTCTGCACCGTCGGTCCGGCTTCGGATTCCCCGGCAATTCTACAGCAGATGCTTTTAGCCGGCATGAACGTGGTACGGTTAAATTTTTCTCACGGCGATTTTTCCAGTCACCACGAAACCATCAAGAAGGTCAGAGCGGCATCGCAGGCGACCGGGAGACAGGTGGCCATCATGGCCGATCTACCCGGGCCCAAGATGCGAATCGGCCAAATTGCCGAAGAGCCGATCGAATTAAAGCCCGGCGATTCATTTACCCTGACCACCGAGGAAATTGTCGGTGATGCCGGTCGTGTTTCAGTCAGCTTTTCCCGTCTGCCCAAAGCAGTGAAACCAGGTGACAAACTCTACATAAATGATGGTTATGTAGAAGTGGAAGTGGATGGAATCGACGGAAGCGATGTTCGCTGTAAAGTGGTTGTCGGCGGCAAACTTCGTTCCCGCAAAGGTCTCAACCTGCCGGGCATCGATCTGGGCATCAGCGCCTTCACCGATCACGATCACGAATGCCTTAAATTTGCCATGGAAAACGGCGTGGATGCCGTCAGTCAATCTTTTGTCGAAATCGCAGCCGACATTGTTGCGGTTCGAGAGGCTGCAGCCCGCCTGGGGCACAATCCGTTCATTATCGCTAAAATCGAACGCGCCGGGGCCCGCAACCATCTGTATGAGATTCTGCAAGCCGCTGACGGCATCATGATCGCCCGCGGCGATCTGGGGGTGGAAATAGCCATCGAACAAATCGCGGTGGTGCAAAAATATATTATGCGTCAGGCCAACATGCTGGGCAAACCAGTGATCACCGCCACCCAGATGCTGGAATCCATGACCACCAACCGGCGCCCGACCCGTGCGGAAGCCACCGATGTGGCCAATGCGATCCTGGACGGCACGGACTGCGTCATGCTGTCAGGCGAATCCGCCATGGGGGAGTATCCGGTTGAAGCTGTCGCCATGCTGGCCAGGATCGCCGCTGCCATAGAGCCGCATCGCGCGGTCTACGCCAGCCGGCAAGTGCTGCAGGCAAATCGCAAAGACGACCCAATTAAAATTCAAGATCTGATTGCCTCGAGTGTCGAAACCACTTTAGACCGGATCACGCCGGCCACCGTGATCGTCCCGACCCACAGCGGAGCCACCGCTAGAAGCATCACCCGTTTCAAGCTGCCGGTCTGGCTCACGGCCGTTAGTTCCCAGGAAAAAACCATCCAGGATCTGATGTTTTCCTACGGTGTCTGGCCGGTTCATGAACCTGATCATCCGGAAGACTGGAAATCATGGATAAAAAAATGGCTCCAATCCAATCAAATTAAAGAAAATTTGGTCGTGCTGACCGAAGGGCCTTCAATTAAACACCCGGAACGCAACAATCGGATGGAAATTATCGATCTCAGGCGGGAATGAACCTTAGCCTTAAATCAACACTGGAGCTGAGATGCGGTAAACGCGCCCGCGATTTCCGATCGAATCTCCAGCGACATATTAAGCGTAATTTTATACCGCCCTACGCCGTTAATATATCAGCGGAATAAGCTTTTTTGCTTGTCAGGCTGAAACCGACGGACGTCGATCCGCCCAGGGACGGGCTGCTTCCAGCTGGGCCGCCAGACGGAAAAGGGTGGCTTCATCGCCAAAACGTCCGATAAAATGTGTTCCAATCGGTAGATTGTCGCCATTCCAGCAAAGCGGCACCGACATGGCCGGCTGGCCGGTTGCATTGCAGATGGCGGTAAACGGCATGAATTTGCCGGAGCGGAAAAACCCATATAGCGGATCATCCGGCTTGGGATCAAATGTGCCCAGCGCAACCGGCGGTTCAGCCAGGGTCGGGGTGAGCCACACATCCCATTGGGTGAACAAACGGGCGACCTCCCGCGAAAGTCTCTGCAGATCTTCTAAAGCCAGTAAATATGTGCCGGCATCCGTCCGGCGTCCCTTTTCAATCAGAGCCCAGGTCAACGGTTCCACCTGGTCCGGGGTGATTGTTTTGCCGGTTCTGCGTTCCCAGTGTTTGGCATCCCAGGCAACGCCGCCCAACCACATGCGGTAAAACGATTTGGCCAGATCCCGACTGTTGGGCGCCAGGGGGACCTCCTCCACATTGTGGCCTAAATCAGCACAAAGTGCCGCAACGTCCTGCACCGCTTGAGTGCAGTCCGGGTGCACATCGATGTCAGGGCGTGCTTCGGTGGTAAAGGCAATTCTAAGTCTGCCCGGATCTGCGCCGACTTCTTCGATAAACGGTCGAGTCGGTGGCGGTGCCCAGTAGGGATCACCCAGATCCGGGCCGGAAGTGGCATCCAGCAGGGCGGCGCTGTCTCGAACCGAGCGCGTCAGGGCGTGTTCCGCCGGCAGTCCGCTAAAGGCGTCTCCATACTCCGGTCCCATGGGATTGCGCGCCCGCGTCGGTTTCAAGCCGAGCACGCCGCAGCAGGATGCCGGCATGCGGATGGATCCACCGCCGTCGTTGCCATGGGCCATGGGGACCATGCCGGCGGCCACCGCAGCTGCCGATCCACCGCTCGATCCTCCCGGCGTTCTTTCGGTATCCCAGGGATTACGGGTGGCTCCGAACAGCAGCGGCTCGGTGGTGGGCAATGACCCCCACTCGCAGGTATTGGTCTTACCGCAGATAATTAGCCCGGCTTTTTTTATTCTCACTACCAGCTCGCTATCCTGAGACGAGATAAAGTTTTTCAGAAAGGCCGAGCCCTCGGTAAGTCGCACACCGGCATATTCCGCCATCAGGTCTTTAAGCAAAAAAGGTACGCCGCTGAAAGGACCGTCGGGTATTTCGGTCGTCGCGGCTTCGCGTGCCAGATCAAACATCGGTGTGACGACGGCGTTCAGCGCTGGATTAAGAGCCTCGATGCGTTCGATAGCGGCTTTCACCAGTTCAAGGGGTTTAACTTCTTTTTTCTGCACGAGTTCAGCCTGTGCGGTTGCATCCAGAAAGGCAAGATCAGCCAGATTCGACATGGTGTCACTCCTTATTTTTCCATTTACATTGCCAGAACGTATTCAAACTGAATATAAGAGATATTTTGGTAGATTTTTTCTTTTCGTTCCAAAGCATTTTTAAATTATCGACAGTCATGATCATCTGCCTTAATTGTTTTCTCATTTCCGTTTTAGTATCTTACCCTTGGGCGCCTTGGACAGCGCATCAGCCCATAATTTAGATCATATCATTAACAAATCCTTGTATTAATAGCAATTGTTGTATAAACAGACTGGAAAATACTAATTTGGCCTACCAACGGCCGATAGGTTTTCACAAAAATATTTCTTCAAGGGCAATTTCAATGAATAGTTACATTTCACTGATAATCCTAGCTGTCATTGGTGGCCTAGCAGTTACGCTTCAAGGCCAGTTTATGGGATTGATCGATAAAGGCATCGGTACCCGGGAGAGTGTTTTCATTACCTATGTCAGTGGCGGTATATTGGCCGGTGTCGTTATGTTAGCGTCACGTGGAGGGAACCTGCGGTCGTGGCAGGAGGTCCCCTGGTATGCCTTGAGTGCCGGAGTGTTAGGTTTGGTGATTGTGGCAGCGATTGGCTATACGGTGCCCCGGCTGGGCCTCTCAAGAGCGTTTACCATAATCGTTGCCTCCCAGTTTCTTAGCGCCGCACTGCTGGACCATTTTGGTTTGCTGGGGGCTGTGATGCGGCCATTAGATATTTCCCGCTTGTCGGGATTCGGCGTCCTTATTTTGGGAGTTTGGTTAATCATGAAGTAAAGAGAAAACTGATCAACATGTGCATCTTTCCATAACCGTCTTAAACAAGGAAAGCCTGTTATTATTTTTCTGAACATGACGTCCGAGAAAATCTTGGGGCCGTGATTCCAGTTCAAACCTGTATTTGCAATCACGCTGATCAGGGGTTTTATAAAACCATCCTACTTTGTTTTTGGGTCCAGGGCAGCTCTCAAACCGTCACCAAACAAATTAAAAAACAATACGGTCAGAAAAATGGCAATTCCCGGGAAAATGGTCATGTGGTCGGCCACTCCGATATAGTCACGGCTTTCCGCGAGCATGGCGCCCCATTCCGGCGTCGGCGGCTGGGCACCCAAACCCAGAAAGCTTAGGCTTGCAGCCGTTATGATGGAAGTTCCGATTCTCATGGTGAAATAAATAATAACGCCACTGAGCGTGCCCGGCAAGATATGGACAAACATCAACCGTTTCTTGGATGCCCCGAGACTTGTGGCCGCCCTCACATAAAGGCTTTCTTTCAGCGCCAGGGTGGAGCCCCGGACGATCCTTGCAAAGGTGGGCATGGAAAACACGGACACCGCGACAACCACATTGACAAGACCCGGTCCCAGGATGGCCACAATGGCAATGGCCAGTAATATCCCGGGAAAGGCAAAAAGAACGTCCGACGTCCGCATGATGATCCCATCCAGAAAACCGCCGAAAAATCCGCTGATGATCCCCAGTGTTACCCCGGCCAGCGCTCCCACAAGAACCGAGGTAAATCCCACAGCCAGGGAAATCCGCGCGCCATAAATAATCCGACTTAAAATATCCCGGCCATACAAATCCGTACCGGCCGGGTACTCAAAGCTTGGTGGCATCATGGAAATGCTGTAATCGGTTTGAAAAGGATCATGGGGGGCGACAAGGGGCGCAAAAATCGCCACAAGCACCAAGAGCACAATAAATACACCTGCGATCATGGCAGTTTTCCGTTGTTTTAATTTATGCCGGAAAATAGAAAAAGGCGTTTTCTTTTGCGTCAAAACGATATCTTTACTCATAACGGATTTCCGGGTTGATCAGGGCGTACACCATGTCCACCAAAAGGTTGATAAAAACAAAATGAAAAGAATACAATAGCAGCAGAGCCTGGAGCACGGGATAATCCCGCACGCCCACTGCCTCTATCATATACCGGCCAAGACCAGGCCATGCAAATACCGTCTCCACCACCACAGACCCGCCCAGGAGGAACCCGAACTGCAAGCCCACCATAGTCACTACCGGGATCAACGCATTACGGAAGGCATGTTTCCACATCACAAGGGATTCAACCACCCCTTTTGCCCTGGCTGTGGAGATATATTCCTCATCCAGCACATCCAGGAAGGCGGACAGGGTAAAACGGGCCATAACCGCGGCCACAGTGGCGCCCAGGGTAAAAGACGGCAGGATAAGTTCGGAAAATTTACCCGTGTATCCTGCCACAGGCAGCCATCCCAGGTAGACGGCAAAGAACTGGATGGCCAGAAGCCCCAGCCAGAACTGGGGCACGGAGATGCCGGACACAGACAGCATCATGGCGGTGTAGTCCTGCCACTTGCCATTGTAAATGGCAGCCGCCGCACCAAAGAGGACACCAATGATCACCGACCATGCCATGCCCATGATAGCAAGATACATAGTCGGCCCATACCGCAACATAATCTCATCAAATACCGGCAGCTTTGTTCGGAGACTGGTCCCCAGGTCTCCTGTCGCCAAGTTTTTCATGTAGGTAAGGTACTGCACGGGAAGGGGACGGTCCATCCCCAGCTCCTTGCGCAGCATTTCAATGGTTGCTTGGTCTGCATCGTCTCCGGCCATCATCCGGGCCGGGTCCCCGGGCAGCAGATGCACAAAGGCAAATGCCAAAATGGAGACCACAACAAGCACCGGAATGATGGAGAAAAGACGTTTTGAAAAATATTTAAACAAAATCTTTTAAACTTAATCTGTCAGTTCTGCGCTTTCAACTGAAAAGGCGCCGTCCGGCATGGGATAGATGCCTTTGAGGTTTTTTGTCTTGGCAGCTAACATGGTATCTACAAACAGATAGCCCCAGGGTGCCTGCGCCCAGACATAATCCTGGAGATCGGCATAGGCTTTTTTCCGGACATCAGGATCGGCAGAGGCAAGACCCGCGGTGATAAAATCATCTACTTTTTTGTCTGCAAAAAACCCGAAATTAGACATGGCCGGTGGAAACGCATCTGTCGAAATAAGGGGTCTTGTACCCCAGTCAGCATCTCCTGTAGAAGCAGACCAGCCGCCGAATCCAATGAATGGAAGCGGGCTTGCGTCGTCTACTTTCTGGCTTTCAAGCTTATTGTAGAAACTGGCTATATCCATGGATTCGATTTTTCCGGTAATCCCGATTTTTGCCAGTTGCTGCTGGGCCATTTCAGTGACTCTCAGACGGTTGGAGGCATTGGGCGTAAGGAAGACCACTTCAAAGCCTTTTTCATACCCTGCTTCTTTCATGAGGGTTTTTGCTTTTTCAGGGTCATAGGGCCAAACAGCCTGTTTTTTATAGAACTGTAGGTTGGGCGGAAGAATGGAATCTGCCTCCGTGGCCGCCCCGCCCCAGCCAATCTTGATAATAGATTTTTTGTCCAGCGCATAGTTTACTGCCCGGCGGACCCTTACATCCGCAAACGGTTTGTACCGGGTGTTCATGACCAGGTATCTGGCAATAATGGAAGGCTGTTTGATGATGTCAATCTTGCTGTCATTTTCAGCAATTTTGAGCAGCTCGGCCGGCATCGGATAAATATATTGGGCCTGACCTGCCCTGAGCATGGCAAGCCGCGAACCGCTTTCCGGGATGGGGCGGAAAGTTATGGAATCCACTTTAACTTCACCTCTCCAGTAATCCGGGTTCTTTTTAATTCTGACATGACTGCCGGAAACCCATTCATCAAAAATAAAAGGGCCTGTTCCGACAGGGTGTTTACTAACTTCATCCCCATAGGTTTTAAGGGCTTTGGGACTCAGGATCAGGGAACCGGGATGGGCAATGGCATTGACAAAGGCGCCGAAGGGTTCTTTCAGGTTGAACTGAACCGCATACTCATCAATCACCTGAAGTGATTCCACGGGTTTCATGAGGCTGGATCTTTTGTATTTGCCGGTCATCATGCGTTCAATGTTAACCTTTACCGCTTCCGCATTAAACGGCGTACCGTCATGGAACTTGATGCCCTGTCTCAGTTTGAAAGTAAATTGGGTGGCAGCATCGTTAAAAGTGTAGCTCTCGGCCAGAAGCGGGATGATGTTCAGATCTTTGTCAAAGCCCATCAGGCCTTGACAAATCGCACGCTCAATGGCGCCGGAATAGGTGTCGGACGTGTCATGGGGGTCCAGGGATTTTGCGGTTGACTCGGACGCATAAATAATGTCTTTGGTGCCCGCATAACTCGGGGCTACCAGTAGCATCGATACCAGCAGAACCAGGATCACTCGTTTCATTTTTTTCTCCTTTTTAAATGTTTGTTATCAGCGTCATGAGCTGAATTCACTTCCGGCAGGCACATTGGCAACAAAATGGCCTGTCGAGACTTCCTTTAAAGCTAATAATTCAGGAGGATTATCCACGGCCCGAACAGGACTTGGAATTTCCCCGGTCAACATGTTGAAATCGGTCCGCTTTGACGGATCGGCAATGGGGATGGCAGACAAGAGCTTTCGGGTATAGGGATGTCCGGGATTCTCAAAAATATCCTGGCGGGTCCCCATTTCTACAACCTGTCCCAGATACATCACCACCACCCTATGGCTGACCCGCTCGATCACTGCCATATCATGGGAGATAAACATATAGGACAGGTTCAACTCCTTTTGCAGTTCCATCATCAGGTTAAGGACCGTGGCCTGGATAGAAACATCCAAGGCAGAAACTGCTTCGTCGGCAATGATCACCTGGGGGTTTGTGGCCAAAGCTCTTGCAATGGCTATCCGCTGGCGTTGCCCCCCGGAAAACTCGTGGGGATAATGACCGGCATGGACTGCGGGAATACCCACCCGTTCCAGGAGTTTTGCCACCCGCTTCTGCCGGGTGTTTTTATCCCCAATACCGTGGATCACCAATGGCTCCGCAATGGACGCACCAATGGTCTGTCTCGGGTTCAACGAAGCAAAGGGATCCTGAAAAATAAACTGGATATTCTGGCGCAACGCCTGGAGTTGGGCGTCTGAAACCGCCATGACATTTTCCCCCCTGACAGAACCTGCCTTTGGCAGGAACGAGCTTTAAACGGCATATCCTGCGGTTGATTTACCGCAGCCCTATTTCCCCACAAGCAAGGTTTCGCCGGGGAAAAGCTTAAAACCGACATATTCCACTGCATGGACCAGATGAGTGGGTTTGCCTAGGAATGTTTTTTTGGAGACAAACCGAGTGGTGAGATGGTTGACTTCCAAAATAGGCATGGCACTGAAATCAGCAGTATCAATCTCTTTTTCTTCAGGCGGTGCGTCCCCCTGTTCCCTGCTCAATTCCTTTTCCATTTCAAGTATTGCCAGGGTGGCAGGATTTTCCAGGCCTGTCATGCAACCCAGAATAAGGCACCGCTTTCAGCAATGCTCTTGTATAAAGAGGCCCGGGTTTGAGAAAATGGACTGCACGTCATTGTGGTCCACACCCGGCCCTTATACATGACCACAACCCCGTCTTCCAGTTCTGCCACAACGCCCATGTCATGGGTGATAAAACCACGGACATTTGGAACTTTTTTTTGAAGGAACGAATCAGGGCCAGTATCTGGGCCTGGATGGTTACATCCAGTGCAGTGGTGGGTTCATCGGCAATGAGCAACGGGGATTGCAGGACAGCGCCATGGCGGTCATTACTCTTTGCCGCATTCCCCCTGACATCTGGTGGGGATATTCCTTGAACCGGCGTTTTGAATTCGGGATGCGAACCATCTCCAGAAGATCAATGGCTTTTTTTCCGCCTGGCACCTGGAATATCCTGATGAATGAGAATCGCTTCAGTCGACTGATTGCCAATGGTAAAGAGCGGATTGAGAGAGGCATGGGTTCCTGGAAAATCATGGACATGTCAACTCCCCTGATTTTCCGGGCCTCTGAATTGGACAAAGTGGTGATATCCTGAATTACACCGTTTTTTTTTTCAGTAGGATCTGGCCGGAATGGTTATCACCCGACTGAGCAGAGCATGACCCGACGCATGGTCACGGTTTTTCCAGAGCCGGATTCACCGACAATGGCAAGTGTTTCTCCCTTTTTCACGGAAAAGGAAACATC
>CAVXXE010000033.1:0-12365 GCA_963765595.1 uncultured delta proteobacterium | reverse complement strand
TTCTGTCATTGGGTTCTGCCAGGCTTTGGGTATGCGCATGTTTTCAATGCCGCGGGCTGGACAAATCGCTACAGGTTGAGTACCTTTCAGGAGAAGGTCCAGGCAGTCTTTTTCAATGGGCGAATGGAAGCCGCTAATAACTGCAATGCCGGCATCCCGTAATTCTCGGGCCAAATCATAAGTTTTTAAGATGACATTGCCGGGGCATTTTACCGAACAGAAGAAACCAAGCAAATCCATTTCCAAAATATCAAGGTTACCAATCGTCCAGAGATTTGGATAGTGTATTTGAAAATCCTTTTTGTTAATAACGGAAAGGTATTCGAGGCGACTGGTTTCAATTTTTTTGACGACGTATGTCATGGCTTCAAGGTCTACAATTAGAACAACTGCATTTATCCAGAATTTTATCCAGAAATTATGGATAAGTCGGAGATTTCTGGTATTAGAAATCTATTAGAAAATCTATTAGAAATTATTGCTAATAGAGTTCTAATAGAACTTAAGGCAACTGATATCGAGTCCAGCGACGCTCACCTACCCGTTTAAGCAATCCCTTTTTAGTCAGTTTTTTGAGTAAATACGATGCCTTCTGCAAATTGGTTTCCAATAAATCCCGACATTCGGTATTGTTTATTGATCCTTGCTTTTTCACATGGGCAAGGATTATCTCCTCGTGGGATTTAATTTTGGGCTCTTTGGCTTTTTCCTCTATGATTTTAAGAATATACTTTGTCCCTCGGCCAAAGCCTGTTTGTTCAACTAAGCCGGTCTGAACCATGCCCCGAAGGTCTTGTCCGGCGGTCATCATGTCGACACGATTCAGGCGACGATAGTCTCGATTGTCGATATTAGAATGTTGTCGAAGGTATACAAGCGCCAACCGCTGATGATCGTTGAGCGGTAGGTGGGAAAATTGATTCAGCCAGGATACGGCCTCCGCAGTCATCAGGGTATGATTGTGGAATGTTACCTTAAAAGATGCCCGCCGATCATCAAACCTGGGAGGCTCCAGATTGGCCTCTCGCATGGCATGGAGCATGGCGCTGATCCCACTGCCCCGGTTTTCAACCACTTGCATATCCTCCATCATGCGCATCAATCTGGCATTTCGGGTAGAATGCTCATCTTCCAAATTGTCAACGGTAACGTTTCCAAATAGTCCGCCCGGGCTCTGGACTTCGAGACGGTCGGCAAACATGCGGATCTGAGTATAGCTGCCGCGCACATATGGGCTGTAATCGCGATGGGCCACTGCATTGGCAATAGATTCTCTTAATGATTCCCTCGGGTATTCCGTGATGTCCCGGCGGAACATGCCCTCAATCAGCGATGATTTTCGCATTGCGCTGATGATGTACGTTTCCGCCTCATCCACCATTTCAGTGATTGGGCCTTCGAAGCGACGGTTGTCGACAAACCTGGCGCCCTGGGGCGTCTTTTCATCCTCCGTGGTGCCGAAATATTGTACAAAAGTGATCATAAGCTGTGGGAAAAATTCCTGGGGATATTTTCCGAACGTCAGCAAACCTGCCAGGGTTGGGCGTATTACGCCGTCATCCTGGGCAGCAATTCTTAGCCGAAGCAATATCACTTCTTTGCCGCTTTTTAAAAAGCCTGCACGCGGACGGATTTGGCGAAGACGGTCCAGATAGGTATTGATTAGAGAATTATCCAGATCTTCCAGTGAAGCATCCGGGACGGTGTCTTCGTCATGAGTAGGTTGCCTCCTGCCGCTTAAATATCCGAACACCTCATACTCGGTCATCTGTCGGTTGGTATTGCCTACACGGAGATATGCGCCCTTGGGTAGTCCGGCATTTTTATAAAAGCACGGTTTTTGTGAAGCGGGAATCTCGTCAATTTCTGCCGCCACCACAGTTAAACCATCTATGTCATCAACAGTAAACTCGGGCCGTAAGGAGGGTTCCATGTTGTCGGAAGCCAGGCTTGTGATTTCTTCTTGAAGCCTATGGGCATCCCCGACACCTACAGTTGAAAAATCTTTGGACTCATCCAAGCCGAACAAAATGATACCGCCGCCGGTGTGGTTGGCAAATGCCGACATGGCTTCATAAAGCCTTTTGGGCGTGCCACCTTTGGCTGTTTTGACTTCGACTGTGTCCGACTCACTCTGAGCGGAGTGGATTTCGGAAACTAGTTTTTTTAGTTCTTCGAGGGTCACAACTATCCTATCCTATCCCATACGGTATTTTATGTCGTAGTTGATGATGAAGTCGAGTTCAGCAGCTGTAAAACCATAATGCTTCGCTAAGAGATTATCGATTTCATCAAAATAAAGTCGAGAAACGTCGTGTGTTGTCTTTTAAAATAGTCGTAGAATTTCTTGGTGAGTTTGTCCCGGTCAAAGACATCACGAAGCTTGAATGCGACACCAGTGAGTGTAAGCCCTTCTTCCTCATTCAAGGAAAAGGTGATCGACGTTAGCTTTTGAACGAGGGATTCGCCGCCGTGATATTTAGGATGATAATGGTGCTCTCTGTAGGCGGCGCGAAGACCCGGTTGGCGTGATACCCATTGCCATATTTGCATGGAGTTGGCGTTATCGATGAAAATGATCAGGTGCTCATAAGCGGACTTTGTTACCTGTTTTTCGATTTTGCGTCTCGTTGCATAGCTCGGGATAATGCCGCCGGCACCAGGCGGGCACGTAAAAATCTGGACTCCGCGCTTTTCGGCAACGGCGGAAAGGGTATAAGATGTTCCGTCCACCTCAATTAGAAGTTTTCCGGAATGGCGGTCCCATCCGAGCTCCTCGATGAATAGTTTTCCCAATTTAAAGCTTTTCAGATAGTGTTGAATTCGCGAAACGCTCAGTGTCATGTGCCTATCTCCCCGTTTGACGCTTTAAGGCCCATAGAACAGATGATTTTAGGTTCGTAAGCTTCTTCGGTGTCGTCGTGGATGATGCACAAACGGTCCTCATCACGGAGTGCGATGACCAATTCCGCCAAGGCCATATTCGATATGCCGCTTCGAAGCTGCCGGTTTAATGTATCAATAGCAGCCTGGCGTAGCGGATAGCGGTAGATATCGTTAATGGCGCGAAGCAAATCTCTTGATTCAAACAGCGTGCCCTCGACCTCCCGGGCATAATCTTTCAGGCGCTCATACGTGCGAAACCTTGCGCCTGATGGTCTGCCGAGCTGACCACCAACTTGTCTTTCTTCTTCAATCAAAAGTTCAACACCTTTTGTGACCAGCTCATGATGATTTTCGTGACGGGGGATGGCGTCTGTATCCGGACTGCATCTGGCGGCCCTGAGGATTTCAAATTGTGATTCTGTGACACTTTCGCCATCGGGATTGATCCAGGCCAGGGCATCGTTTCCCTCCCCGGTTCGCATGTAAACGAGAGCACCTTCCGGCTTCGTGCTTTCCGGCATAAATGTCCGTGTCGAATAGACCACGGGAGGCATGGCAGGAATGATCTTTTTCAGTTTTGAATCTGAATCCGTGGCATTTTTCCATATCTGGTAGGCATAAGATGCCAGATCGACTTCCGTGTCGTCATCCCCATCCAGGATTCCGGCCATTTCATTGTATAAATCCACAACCGCCTGATCGTTGCGATCATCTTCGAAAAAGGCCTCATCTGTTCCGACCACTTCTGCATTTTCCTGAAGCCTTTGACGGACGCGAGCTCGGAGTCGAATGATGCGTTCGACGCCTTCGGCGGGTAAAAAGGAATAACAAAGGATATTTTCGGCCTTTTGCCCGATTCGATCGATACGACCGGCCCGTTGTATAAGCCGAATGATGGCCCAGGGCAGATCATAGTTCACGACAATAGAACAGTCCTGCAGGTTTTGGCCCTCGCTGAGCACATCCGTGGCGATCAGGACCCGCAATTCATCCTCGGGACTGATAAATTCTCTTTTTCCATTGCTCACCGGACTGAATTTCCAAGCCAGGGCTGTGGGGTTTTTATCATCTCCGGTGACCCCGGAAAGCTTTGAAACTTGTTTATGCCTAAGTCGCTTTTCAAGATAGCGAACGGTATCTGCAAATTGTGAAAATATGAGGATTTTCTCATTGGGGTGCTTGTTTTCTATGATTTTAAAAAGTGCTTCAAGCTTGGCATCCCGTTTTGAATCCCAAGCGCCACAGTCCTTTAGAATCGACAAAAATGATTGTGCGCCATCTTCCAGATCTTTCGCTAACGCCTTGCTGAACAAGCTTGGCCTTAGCCATTTGAAACGACTTTTATATTCTGACGCATAGATGTTATAGACTTCCGCCGCGTGCGCTTTGTAATCATCTTCAGTTTCTAAAGCATCGTGATTTTCCCGGGCGTCTGTATCCTCACTATCATTCTCATCATTAAACAGCCCCGTGACGACACTGGTAGCATCGACATCTTCGTCCCAAAGACGACTGTCAAGGAGTCCCGAGTCCTGGGTACCGATGGGCAACGGCAGATTTTTTTCAACGGCGTTTAAAAAAATAAAGTTGCGAAGAATATGCCGCTTAATGGACAGGATAAACGCCTGACCACTGCTCTCGAGTCTTTTGAAAAGGTTAGTGCGGCAAAACCCCATGAGTCGCTTGCCGGCACGGGACAAATCCTGCAAAATTCTTGCTTCGGACGGTGTCGGGAGCTTTTTCGGAGAGGCTTTGACATAATTGCCCAGCCCATAACGCGGGAGTTTAAGGCTGTTAATCGCATTGACCACATCAGGGCCATAAAGCTTAGCGTATTGATCGCTCGGGTCGCTGTCGTCAATAGGGAATTTGACGGTTTTTGGAGAACGCACAGGGAAATAGGATCGCGTACCGTCGGAAAAGGTAAGAAATTTACGGCCATTTTCCGGATCTGTCTTTGCATAATTCTCCTGAATAAAGCTTCGGGTTCGCCGTACTAGAAAAAGCCGCATCAGTTCGCGCCAGTCATCCGTGTATTCACTTTTTTCAAATGCGGCAAGAGAACGCATGGAACACTGGTGTTTTTTCATAAACTCATCTTTACCGATTTTACGGATCAATCTTTCCGGCCGAATTCCCAACTCCCTATCTTCCGGGACAAAAAGGCGGAGTTGATTGGATAGATCCAGGTAGGTTTTATTGCAGGGTGTTGCGGTAAGAAGGATGACGCGGCTTTCATTTTCATTAATATATTCCTGTATGGCCCGGTAGCGCTTTCCTTCTCGGTTTCGAAGGTTGTGACTTTCATCGATGAGGACAAGTCGGAAGCGCCTCAAGTCAGGCAGTTTGGTGATTACCTGAGAAATGGAAAGAACCCGTGCCCGTAACCTGTATTGATCACGGTAGTCTTCCCACATTTCCACTAAGTTTTTAGGGCAAAGAATGAGGGTTTCCAGACCCAAATCATCCTCAAGGATCCTGGCGACAGCAGTTGCCATGAGCGTTTTTCCCAGCCCGACGACATCACCTATTAGTACGCCTTCTCGTTTGTTGATGTGGTGCGCGGCAATTTTGACAGCGGCTTTCTGGAACTCAAACAGCTTTTGATCAAATTCGCGCGGAATACTGAATTCAGATAGTCCGGTCCGAGCCTCCTGGGACAGGTGATAAGCCATTTTTATATAGATATGGTAAGGCGGGATCAGTTCTTCGCGTGCCCAACTTTCATTTATTATTTCAACTAGTTCATCAGATATATCGATACACCAGCGATCGTCCCAACGGTCTTCAAACCACTGAGCCAGCTTATTGCAGGCATCGCTGTCGAGAACATCGATATTTAGCTCCCCCTGATTCGATAGACCGGAAAATGTGAGGTTACTGCTTCCAAGATATCCAATAATGGGATTAATGGGATCAGGCCGAAACAACAGATAAAGTTTTGCATGTAATGCGTGTCGAAGAAAGAGCTTGACGACAACTTTTTTCTCTTTGATTTGTTTGGATAGACGCTGAAGCCCTTTTTCATCTTCGTTGGTAGGGACGCCAACCGTTAATTGCTCCCGAAACTCCTCTGCCAGTCTTTTCTTAAGACGTAGTGCAGTCTGATTATCTATGCCGGGATCGCCCCCTGAAAAGCTCATGGATTGCCGCAATTCATCTTGAGGCAACCGATGCATTCCGACAAGAAGACGACAACAACTACCTTCCCCGCCGGGCCATTCTTCAATATGAGAATCTAATTGCTTCCAACCCCGGAGGTTGAAAAATCCGACGCAAAAATCAGCATGATCAGATAATTCAAGAGTTTCCTGAAGGGTTGGAAGAAGGCTTGTTTCAATGTTGTCGAAAATACGTGGCACTAGTTTCTCCTTCCAAGATATTAGGAAAAATACGGCGAGTTTTTGAAATTTGATTGTTTCATCAGCTTTATGTCAAAAAATATCCCGCCCTCGTATTTGAGAGGCGGGATTTCTAATCTGGCTGAACCATTCTTTATCCTTTTATGTTCAGGATTTAGATCGAAGGTCATATTGTCATCTTAAATATGTATGCATGATACAGGAAAAGGGGCAACTAATCAAGATTGTTGAGAAATTGATTATGATTCCTGATAATTACATTAGCAGCAGATACATTCTTGTGCCAAATGGGAAAGAAAGTCACGGCAATTGAAAATGTTAGGGTTGAATATTTGGCCACGGTACAAAAAGCTTATCGTAGGACAGAGAGAGATTACCCTGGGAATTCACAATGATTTGATCTTTTATTTTACCTGTTCGACCATTTAACTATTGAACCAATTGACCCAGTTTAACGATCCAAACGCTTTTCCCTGGTAAAAAAATAGAGCGTGGTCGCGATCACCAGGCAGACTGAACACATTATAAAAGCGGCAGTAAACGCTTGCGGTCCGCGGGAGGCACCAGGATAAAGGGCTTGCATGAGGCTTCCCAGTCCCTGGAGGAAAACCGCCGGTCCGATCATATTAAAAAAGTTGACACCGGTCATTGCCACACCGGCCATTGCCAGCGGCATCATCTCTTTTATATGAGGATACATCAACAACCCGGCGGCGTTGAAAAAGCCGAAGCAGAAGAAAAGCAAGGCTAACACTGCGAGATGTATTCCAGCCGGGATTGCCGTCAAAATAATGATGGTCAGCGCAATGCCGATCAAACCGGCAATGACGACCCCTTTGCGGGTTCTAAACAGCCTGTCGGAAAGGGTCCCCCAGCACGGGGCCCCCAAAATCATTCCAAAATTCAAGAGCAGAATCAGATTGCCGGTGGCCAGAGCGGAATACCCCATGACTTCCATCAGATAGGGTCCCGCCCAAAGGGCCTGGAAGGCGGCAAGGACCCCGTAGCGGACAAGGGTGCTGAATGATATGATCCAGTAATCTTTTTGCTTAAAAAGCAATTGCATGTTGCCAAATACATCCTGCAGGCTCATTGAGGACCCGGGATCCTGGTTGTCCGGCGAGTTCGCCGGCGGGTCGCAAACGACGGCATAAAATACCAGGGTCAGAAGCAGATTGATGGCCGCAATGAGTTGAAAGCCGGCCCGCCAGCCGATGTTCTCCACCAATACCACCAGGGGGGTCGTCGCCACCATGTTTCCGACAGTGCCGATGGCAATAACAACACCCATGAGAGTGGCAAACTTTCTGGGGCTGAACCACAGGGTCAGCAGCTTTAAAGTTCCCATCAAATTGCAGGCCACACCTGCTCCCAGCAAAACGCGACCCGTCACACCCAACGCCAGCGAATCGGCCCATGAGAAAACAACGGCGCCCAATATGCCAACGGCGGAAAGCGCCGTCATCGAATTTCTTGCACCGATTTTGTCCAGAAAAAGGCTGATCGGTATCTGGGTGAGGGCAAACGCATAAAAGAAAGATGCTGAAATTAATCCAAGCCCTTCGGTGTCCAGGGAAAGATCCCGGATCAGCAGGGGGGCAATAACCGCATTGGAAACCCGATAAAACTGGGAAATGAAAAAAAGGGATGAGGAAATCGCAAATATTAACCAGCGGCGAGACATGTTATTCAGTAGATGTTCACAATTTTAGATTTCTGTGGAATAAAACTGGGATGACTTTTTAAACGTAAGAATTCGAAAGAAAGCTTGATTTTTCTTCATCACTTATTGATTCCATACTCGCCGGCCAGCGTTTCATCGTATTTTGCTTTTCTCGATTCGCACCTTTTGCGGGGGCACAGTTGACAGCTGAAAAAGGACACTTCCGTGGGGAAATAGAAACCGGAGATAGATTTGGCCGGAATCATCAAGAGGCTTTGGGTCAATCTTACGCCGATGGAAGCTTCCACGTCTCCGAGCAATTGGAACAAGGGCCCCTGCTCTTCAATGGGCCAGTCCAGCAATGATCCCGGAGCCATGGATGACATTTTTTCCAGGGCAAATTTAGACTGCAGATGCTTTTTTAGCTGTTTTTGAACCGAAGTCAGAGCAAGGTTGCCGATGGAATCCAGGTAATAGTTTTCTAAAAGATTGCTGCAGGCGTTTTGCTTTTCGCCCAATTTACTGCCCAGGGTGATGGCATAAGGGAAAATTCTTTCCACCCAGTCCAAATTTTTTCGCAGAACCCGGCTGCTCAGACGCAATCCGTCGACAATGACGCTGTCCTCCGACTTTTCTTCGATATAGCAGACTTTGTAAATCGCCCTGGGTTCAATGAGTTGCTGAACGGTGTCGACGAGGGTCCGAACCTGACTCATATCGCTGTCCGGTTTCATGTGTAGTCTTCTGCGAACCTGATCCAGGCTTAAACTTACGCTGAAATTTTCTAAAATTGGCATTGATCGATAATGTCTCCACGCCAGGTTAGCTACTTAGCTAAACCGCATCAACAATTTGCTGTCGATGTCCGCACGACATGTATTTTTTCTCGCAGCTCAATGTCATTAGATTATTAACATCTGCTTCTCGTGGGAGCGGCTTCCAGCCGCGAAAAGAGGTTGCTTTACAACCTTCATCGCTAAATCGCGGCTGGAAAGCCGCTCCCACAAAAATAACACCACTCCTACTGATACCTGTAAAATTATCTTGCCGGCAACCCCGCCCAGGCGCGGATGTCCTGGGCCAGCCGGCGCATTTTGTCCTGGGCAATCACCGGATAAACGCAAATCTCCAGGATGGAAGCCTCGCGGGATGTGGTTTGATTATTTTCGAGCTTGTTCCGTATCCTGGAAAGCGTTTATCAATGGCTACAGTCTGACATGTCGGAGTTTTTGAATCAAAACCATGCATCAAGAGATAATGGCGCAGGTCGTCACGTTTCGCGGGATCCACTTTCAGGGGTAGTAGACGTAAATGTGGTCCCCTTCAGCCGCATCCGGAGCCTCGATACCCGGCACCTCTCCCAGATTTTCGGTCAGGATGCGGGCATTGCGTCGGGCACCTTCGTTAAATTCATCGATATGCTTGAGCTGTAGCAGTCCGACGGCCGCCTGGAGATTTGACATGCCATGGACGCGCGGGTTTGATTTCTTAAAATCTTCGAGCAGTTCATCACCGACGGCGGAATCCATTAGCGGTTGTCCCAGCAGAAGTTTCAGGCGCAGGGCCGGATACGCAGTCATGCCGAAAATAAAAGGGCGGGTCAGCAGCCATTTCAGCCAGATCGAAAAGGCATTTTTCGTGATGGCGTTTTGTGTCGGCATCGGTGATTCAGACAGTATGTCGATGGCCCTTTGTGAAATCTCAGCATCGGATGTGGCAATCGCTCCCCCGCCGAAACACGGCATATTTTTGCCCTCCGCAAAACTGAATATGCCGATGTCTCCGAAAGATCCGACCGGTTGGCCATCGACCCTGACACCGCAGGCATGGGCACAGTCTTCCAAAAGCCGAATATTTCTTTGGCGGGCCAGATCCGCCAACTCACGGATGGGACAGGGCTGGCCGAAAAGATGGGTGGCTAGAATGGCACCGGTCTTTTCAGTGATTTTGGGCTCAACATGCTCGGGGCCGGAATTGTAGGTCTGCGGATCGACATCACAGAATACCGGTTGATAACCGAGCAGTTTCGCAACCAGGGGGATGACCGGAAAGGTAAATGCCGGGAAAATGATTTCTGCGCCTTTTTCCAGACCCAATGCCCCCAGTGCCAGTTGAAACGCCGATCGGCCGGAAGCTGCCCCCAATACATGGGACACCCCCAGCCATTGTGCGAATTTTGTGTAGAATTCATCGATGGCTGGTCCGTGTTGCACTGTCTTGCTTAAAACGGAGCTGACCAGCGTTCTTAAACTTCCCAGGCGGAAGATTCACACATCTTCGAGGTACGGAGCCGATGAGTGCCATGAAGCTATTCCCCTTTAATGATTTCTGATTGACGATTTTCTATTTAAAAAATCCTATAGATTTAATGATGTTTAGCGGTTGATTCACATTTTTTCGACAACGAAGCTTACCCTTAAAAACAGAACGAAATTAATTCCCCTGTATCATCTTTTGATCGGCGGATATTTCAGCCGAATCCGTCCCACTAATTCCGCTCGGCGGCACGTCGCGCCAGGTGCGCAGCCCGATCAGACGTCGGGCGGCCCAGGTCAGGACACCCAAAGCGATATGAAGCCAGTAGTCAATAAAGCGGTTGACGACGGTCAACGATCCGGCGATCGGCATCGATATCCCCACCACGCGCAAACAGCTGAACAGAGTGATTTCCACCACGCCGGCCCCGGATGGCGTGATCGGGAAGGCGGAGGCCAGCAGCGGTATCATGGTTAGAAAAACCACTTCGGCCAAACCAATGTGCAAACCGAATGCCAAGGTCAATGAGAAAATCCAGACCGCCTCCAGGGCCCAGATAACGGCTGTTAGAAGTGCAATCGGGATTATTTCCCTGGACCGGGGCCACATGCTGCCTTGAAAGGCGCCAATCATCTGTTGGACTTTGGCCGGTATCCAGCCGGGAAGCTTCTTTTTGAAAAAAAAGAACACCAGCATGACGGATGTTGCCCCTAAAGCAATAATCCCGCCGCCAACCAGACTCCAGATGACCGCAGGGGGAAGTCGATTCGCAAACAACATCCAGGATGCCAGGGATGCCAGCATCAGGATAATCCAGGCATCGATCATACGTAAAAACACGATGGAACCCAGGGCCGCCGAACGTCGAATGCCAAAATTGATACGGGCCAGATGAGCGGCGTACACATCGCCCAGTTTCGCCGGGACCAGATTGTCCACAAAGTTATAAAAAAAGACCAGCAGTGCGAATCTGCCGTTGCCGGCTTTTGCGGGCAGATGGGTCAAGCATCGCCGCCAGCGCATGCCACGTATGATATAGGTCGCATAGTGCGCCAACGCCCCGATCACGATAAAGCGCTTGTCACAGGCGATGATTTCGTGCCAGACTTTCCTGAGATCAACCATTGTGGCTGCGAAATATAAAATCGCAGCGGCAACGGCGATACTCAGGTATGTGGGCCAACCCCACAGCTTCGGGCCTTTGGTGTCGTTATTTAAGGCCTTATGTTCGTTTTGATCGGTCATTCGATTTTTTAAAAACATTTTTAAAAAGGGCCAGAAAAATAGGTTATAACAGTCGAAAAGTCAACTGTTAAACCAAAGAGAATTTAGGCTCTTATCGACTTTTTGAACTTCACCACCAGACACTGAGAGCAAAGTCCGCCGGAGGATCATTGTTTATCCAATTATAATTGAAAACTCGTGTGGCTCCGGTTTACGGCGTTAGATCAGATTTACCGTGGACATTGGGTGCTTGGATTTACTTAACCAAAGGGCTGTCAGGGCAGGAGTTGATGCCCCCGGCGGTTGTGTGGTTTCCGCCGGGCAGCAGTCTGTAAAGCGTTAAAACCTGTTGGTAAAAACTTGGGGAAGACGCCGGTGATGATTAATCATTCGGGAAAGTGTTCTCGAATCCTTTAATGCAGCCGTAAATGATAAACCCGATGGTCGCGCCCACGAGAATACCGCAAATTATGTTCACAACGTTGGGCCAAAGCACAAACATTATAATTTCTCCTTCCTGTATTTTAGCTCAAAATCGAATCTTTTTGAAATAACCAAATTACTTTATTATGCATCATTCGTCAATAAAAAAACAAAGCCAGAGAAGAAACGTCATCAGAAGCGTTAAAGGCGTTTAGCGCAATGACAACCGGTTTCGAATCAGATTTGCCGGGCAAACCACCTGGAATTTACACCCCCTTAAACTTTATTTCACTGTTGTTTGTTTCATGGTTTTCAGGATCCTTTGGAGTTCTGCGTCAGTAATGCAGCAGAATAAGTAGGCCTTTTCACGCGCCAGCCGAAATCTGATAAACCCATACGGCAGGAACGCAGATCGCGGGCCTTCAACCATCGAAATATCCCTGGCATTAACGCGTATGATTCTCCTGAAACAGGTGAGCTCCATCTCCCCGGCGGCCTTTATCCTGATTTTGGTAGAGATCCCCAGCGAAAAGTACCAGGTATAGGCCAAT
>CAVXXE010000032.1:0-38617 GCA_963765595.1 uncultured delta proteobacterium | reverse complement strand
TCCCTTAATGGTCACCGGAATCCCGGCCACGGTCCAAACCACCTGATCGGCACATGCGGCCACGGCTTGATTGGTCGATCCGACCAGATCCCGATAGAGCCGGGCCAGTTTATTTTCCGGTACAATGCCGGTTCCGACTTCATTGGATACCAGTATGACCGGGCAGGTTGCTGATGAAACCGCACGGGTTAAGCTATGAACCTGATCCAGTATTTGGTCGGAATCATAGTTTTCCATCAACAGGTTGTTGATCCATAGGGTCAGGCAGTCGACCAAAAGCACGCTGGCCTTCCCGCCGGCTTCAACAATCGCTTCCGCAAGGTCAAGGGGCGCTTCCACGGTATGCCATTGCCGGCTGCGTTCCTGTTGGTGTCTGGTGACCCTGAGTTTCATTTCATCATCACGGGGAACGCAGGTCGCAATAAAAACTTTTTTATTACCGGAAAACTTTTGGGCCGTTTCCAGGGCATAACTGCTTTTGCCGCTGCGGCATCCGCCCAGTACAAATATTTTTTTCTTCATAGAAATTGATTAACTCCTTTTTTATAGAACCTCTGAACCTGGAACCCAGAACGGTAGCAACGATCCCTTTGACATCGATATGGGTTTCAAAATACTCAGCCAACAGGTCGTATTCTTTGTCCTTGGCTGCCAAACCTTCAAGTTCTGAGGTTTCGACATCGGCCAGTCCAATATTATTTAACCACAGCCGGGTTATCGTCGGATTTTCAAACAGGCCGTGAATATAGGTGCCCATAATTTTATTATCCGCAGAGACACATCCATCGGCATCTTCACAGGCGACACCGTTTCGCTCAACTACCTTGAACAATGGATCGCCGCCATGTCGTTTGGTTTGGCCCATATGGATTTCATAACCGCTGCCCTGGACCTGATCACCATAAAACCGGGTCAGGGTCGTTGTCTTCGGGGCCTTTAATACGGTTTCAACCGGCAACAAATCCAAACCCCGGGTCGTGCCGGGCGTTCCTTCCAGCCCGTCCGGATCATGCACGAAATTGCCCATCATCTGGTAACCACCGCATATGCCCAGGACATGACCACCGTTGGCGACATAATCGGTAAGCTTTTCCAACCAGCCGGAGGATTTAACCCACTGCAAGTCAAAACACGTATTTTTAGAACCCGGCAGTATAACCGCTTTAAAAGATGTCAGGGCCTGCACCTTTTCTAAAAAAAATAGATCCAGGCCGTCCAGGGCAATCAAAGGGTCAAAGTCGCTGAAATTTGAAATATGCGGTAACCGGATGACGGCAACCGCCGGCATGCCCGTATTTTCAGTGAACACTTTTTGGGGATTTTCAATGACCACGGAATCCTCGGGATCGATCCGGATGTGGTTATACCAGGGCAGGACACCGAATACATTTTTGCGGGTCTTTTTTTCTATCCACCGGATGCCGTCTTCAAAAAGACTGATATCCCCCCTGAAGCGGTTGATGATGAATCCTTTGACCTGGCTTCGATTGGCCTTTTCGAGGCAATCCAGGGTTCCGACGATCTGGGCAAACACCCCGCCGCGGTGGATGTCGGCGACTAAAATCACCGGGGCGTCTGCGTATTCGGCCATTCGGAAATTGACGATATCATGGGGCATGAGGTTCACTTCGGCACAAGACCCGGCACCTTCCATGACAACCAGATCATATTCGCAGCGCAAGCGGTCCAGGGCGGCGCCGGCAGTGGCGAACAGGCGTTCCTTTTTGGTGTGATACTCACTGGCCGTGCTGTTCGCCACCGCTTTTCCCAACAGGACGACTTGGGAGCCGATATCGCTGGTGGGTTTCAGCAAAATAGGATTCATATCCACGTGGGGCGGAATTTTGGCGGCTTCAGCCTGGACGATTTGGGCACGGCCCATTTCCAGACCCTCGGGCGTGACGCCGGAGTTGTTGGACATATTCTGGGCCTTGTAAGGCGCCACCCGAATCCCCTGGTTTGCAAATAATCGGCACAGAGCGGTGGCGACGATACTTTTGCCCACATCTGAGCCGGTTCCAAAAACCGCTAGACAGGGGGCTTTTTTAATATTTCTTCCTGACACTGTCATTTTGATCCTTCATTTCTGAATTTCATATTTTTTAGCGTACCCTCTGGGTGTATACATAAAGTCCATATATTCACTCGAAGTGCTGCTGCCGATAAACACGGTGGTTTGCATATCGACTTCGGCGGTATGCAGGTTATCCAGGGTCACGATTTCAATATTTTGCTCCTCACGCATGGCTCGCGCAACAATCCCAACGGGGGTATTCTTATCGCGGTGCCGCAGTATGATTTGCCGGGCTTTTCCCAGTTGCCAGTTCCTTTTTTTGCTTTTGGGATTGTATAATACGATGACGAAATCCGGCGCGGCAGCAGCTTCAAGGCGCTGTTCAATGAGTTCCCAGGGCGTCAGCAGATCGCTCAGGCTGATGGCCGCAAAGTCATGGGTCAGCGGCGCGCCGAGCAGGGCCGCACCGGCACAAAGGGCCGGTATTCCGGGCACGACTTCTAATCTCAGGACATTTCTATCATCAGCGGCCCTGGCATCTGAACCCGGCGGCATAATTGCGATGCCTTTAATTTTACAGGTTTCAAAGACCAGGCCGGCCATGGCATAAATTCCCGGATCTCCGCTGGAGACAATGGCACAGGATTTACCGGCCCGGGCCTGCTCGATGGCACCTTCAACCCGCGCGACTTCCTTGGTCATGCCGGTGCTGATGATCTCCTTGCCGTCGATCAGGGGGCGGATTAAATCGATATAGGTACTATAGCCCGCTACGACCTCAACCGAGGCGAGAACATGGGCGGCCCGTCGGGTTAAGTGATCCGGACTGCCCGGCCCTATTCCGACGACAAAAAGTTGATTCGTGCGATGGCTATCGTCACGTTTTTGGTCAATTGTTTCGGAACGATCAGTGCCCCGCCCCTGGCTGTCAGAATTGCTGATGCTTCGCATACGCTTTTTACTCCTACATGTTTTTCCACCACAATGGATGGATTTTTTATTTCTTTCACCTGGTTCAGTTCCTGCCGACTATAGAAAATAAGCGGCAGGTTGAGATTTTCAGATAAGCTGAGCAGCCCGCTTTCATCGGATTTCACATCGATGGAAGCCAATGACGTTAAACTGGATAGCGCCAGATTATGTGTTGCCAACACATCTTCCAGGAGCGCCTTCATCTCTTCCATGGCGGTATTGCGGTTGCATCCAATGCCGGCCACCAGGCTGGCCGGCCGCAATACCAGTACTTCCGGCGGAAGGTCGACGATGATATCGTCGACGAAGATGCCGGGGACGCCTTCAAATTCATTTACCCGGCCGAATTTTTTCAAATGCTTTGTTGTCCCGCCATAAGTAAAAGGCTCGATATTCGGTAAGCTATTTGCCAGAAAACGAAATGGATCATGGACGAAGATTTTTTCGCTCTTGAGCAGCGCCATGTTCACTGTTTTAATGGCGCCGGGGTTTTCAATCAAAAGGTTCATCTCTTTGGCCAGCACATCGATCGCCGGCACCCTGTTTACGTCGGTTGCCGTCGTGATCACCGGATCAGCCCCGATGATGTTCGCAACTTTTTGGGTTAAGGCATTGGCACCACCCAGATGGCCGGATAAAAGACTGATGGCATGATTGGCCCGGTCATCCACCACGACGACTGCCGGATCTTCAATTTTATTTTTTATTAGCGGGGCAATCACACGCACAACGATACCGGTGCTCATGATAAAAATATGGCCGCTGTAGCGCTTAAATTTTTGATTCAACGTCTCGGACAGGCTCTGAAAACTTAAATGCCCTATTTGTGCTGGCGCGATTTTCCGTGAAATATACACGTCCGATTCCGACAAATTACGCGACAGCAGCTCGGCCAGTTTAGTGCCGTTGGGTGTAATCACCCAGATGGCAGTTTTGTTTTTCTTTACATGAACCATTTATCGAAATCGTTAATTCTATTTTTTCAAATTTTAGCTCATTTTCTCAATTAACACCCCATCAAGACCGGGCATCATCATTCTGTCCTCAACCTCGACACCCATGTTTGAAGTCCTTGTCGTACAGCTTTGATTTGTGCTTTAAATTATCGGGGTCGACATCCAGGACTTTACCAACTATAATCAGGGCATGTTTGGTAATTTTTTCTGCTGCAACCCGCGCTGCAAGTTTTTCTAGTGTTGTCACGATGACTTTTTCTTGGGGTTGGCTTGCCCGATAAACCACCGCACAGGTAGCATTCTTGCCGTAGGCGGAAGCCAGAATACCGGCCACTTCATCTACCATGGACATGCTGAGATAAATGGCCATGGACGCCTGGTGGCCGGCCAGGTCCGCCAGGTTTTCTTTTTCCGGCACCGGTGTCCGGCCGGCCATGCGGGTCAGGATCAGCGTCTGGGATACTTCGGGCAGCGTATATTCAAGGCCGATCGCAGCCGCAGCCGCAAAAGCGGCGGTTACCCCGGGTATGACTTTATAGGGAATCCCGCGTTTCTGAAGTTCAACCATCTGTTCAAAAATGGCGCCATACAGGCTCGGGTCGCCGGTGTGCAACCGGACCACCCGCTTGCCCTCCGAATGAGCGCTTTCCATCCCCGCAACGATTTCTTCGAGGTCCATGGAGGCACTGCTTAAGGCCGTCGTACCGGGCCGGGTCCATTGCAGCAACCCTTCAGGCACAAGCGACCCTGCATAAATCACCACATCGGCCGCCATCAGTGCTCTTTGCCCTTTGACGGTGATGAGTTCCGGATCTCCGGGACCTGCGCCGACGAACAGAACAGGGTTGTCGATTTGGGATTTTGGATTGGGGATTTTGGATTTAGAATTTGTAATCTGTCTTTTCAATGGATAATTCCTTTTCAATAACCCAATATTAAGATTTAAAGTTTACTCACCTACCCTGTTCTATTTACATACCGTAATCCCGCTGAAATACTTTCAGTTCAATCCGAAATCCGCATTCTTAAATCCGAAATCCGGAAATGATCCATACCGGATTCTGGGCTTCAAATCTGTCACCCCAGGGCATATGCTGACTTCGACTGATCTGAACCTGCACCGTGCTGGTTTTAAATTCGAGTGCCCGCAAGGCTTCGGTCGCTGTCGGTATATTTTGCATCAGAACCGTATTGACAACAACCAAACCATCGGGTTTGAGAAAGGTCACAGCGGCATTGATAATGTTTTCCAGGTCCCGGCCACCGCCACCGATAAAAATCCGATCTGGTCTGGGTAGCCCTTCCAGGCCTTCAGGCAGCACGGCTTGCACAATTTCTAAATTTTTTGCCCCAAACCGACGTTTATTGATTTCAATCTGTTCGATTCTTGCCGGATTTTTTTCAAGGGCAAAGACCCTGCCCGCTGGAACCAGCAGGCAAGCTTCTATGGAAATCGACCCGCTGCCGGCGCCCAGGTCCCACAGAACGTGATTTTTCAAAAGTCGCAGCTTGGATAAGGTGATGGCCCGAATCTCTGATTTTGTGATCAATCCCTGCTGGTGATGGTAATAATTATCCGGCAATCCCAGATGAAGCGCTTTTTTTTCTTTTGGGTCTTCAGAACCCCTTTTCAAAATTGCCAGATTGGGTTCTGAAAACAGCATACCGGCTGCACGATCCAGACTGTACCACTGGAAACGTTCGGCGGTGGTCCCCAAAGACTCGAGCACGCAAACTTTGAAATTTATAAAATCTTCTTCGATAAGGCGTTGTGCAAGCCGGGCCGGGTTGTTTTTCGGATCGGTGAATACGGCCACGACGTTTTCTTTTTCCAGGGCTTTAAATAAGACGCTTTCGTTGTTTCTGCCGTGCAAACTAACCACCCGGACATTACTCCAGGGTTCTTTTATACGGGCAAAGGCTGCGCCCACCGATGAGATGTTGGGATAAATAACAACATTCTCGGCACCTAGGGCTTTTACCAATCGGGCGCCGATACCGAAAAAAAGAGGATCGCCTGATGCAAGCACCACAATGGATCGGGATGCCATGTGATTTTTAACAAAATCGATGGCACCCTGAACATTTTTATCGATCGTTTTTTTTTGGGCGCGACATTGCTCAAAATGGTCCAGCAACCGCTTCCCGCCGATCAGAATATCCGCTTCTTCGATAATTTTAAGATGTTCGGCTGTCAGATCCTGCGGGGTCAGGCCCATGCCGATGATTGTCACGGTTTTCATAAGCAAGCAAACCCTTCATTGGTTTTCCGAGTCAAAGACCACCTTCCCGTCATAATCAAAAATGACACTTCGAATTTTGGTCTTAAGCCCAGCAAAACGTTTGGCTGACTCTAGAATGAGCTGTCCGACATGAGAGACGACTTCCGGATGATGTTCACGGAGAATTTCAAAGGCATGTCGCGCAGTGTTGGCAGTTGAAATAGTGTGAGATAATTCTGAATCTTTCGTGATCTCCAATGTCCATCCGGAGAGCTTGTCCAAGGTCAGGCTTGACTTGGCCGCATGGGTATGGGGCACCCCCTGGGCCATCTTCAACGCCTTACCGAAAAATACCGCCAGGGTGATGTGGCTAAAGCCCCTTTTCGCGGCCGCCACCAAGGACAGCTTAAAAAAATCACCGATTTGGATGAAGGCTTCGGGCGAAATTCGACCCCAACAATCCTGAGCGAACCTCTCACTGCGGCGTCCGGTGGTCAATATAACCCGGTTTAGCCCGCAGGCACGTGCGACCGACAAAGCCGACTCGATCGTGGAGATAAAGGCATCGTGAGACATGGGCCGGACGACACCGGTGGTTCCCAGGATGGAAATACCACCTAAAATTCCTAGCCTGGCGTTCAAAGTCTTTTCAGCCAGTTTTTTGCCCCGGGGCACGAAAATCTCAGTGCGCACCGTACGGTCCAGTCCGTGTTTTTTCAACACCTCCTCGATGGCTTGAGCAATCATTTTTCTGGGACCGGGATTAATCGCCGGCTGTCCCGGTGCGACCTCCAGACCCGGTTTGGTGACACGGCCGACGCCTTCACCGCCACAGATGATAATTTCCGGCTTCTTACCCATGCCGCTTCGCTGGTCTGGTTCCATCAGTGAGACTCTGGCGCCGATTTCCGCTCTGTGGGTCACATCCGGATCGTCGCCCGCATCTTTGATCACACTGCATATGGCTTCGTCCCTCTTCTTGAGTCTGCACATATGGATGGCAATAGCAATGTCATCACCGGTCAGCAGCCTGATCCGTACCTTGGCAGGCCTTTTCCTTTCCAGAATCAGGCGCAGGGCCCCCTTGGTAGCGGCCGCTGCAGCGGTTCCGGTCGTAAATCCCATGCGAAGTTTTTTAGCCATTTATCCTAAACAATAATAAAGAATGCCCACTAGCATGAGGCTGAATATCCGAAAACCCTGTCCCAGCAGCAAAATTTGCGAGCCCATTCTGGGTGAAAAAATACCGATATAGCGCGGCAACTGATGCCGTAAAGCCCGCACCGGAAATGCCAGGATATTTCCGATCAGCAAAGCGATGACGGTTTGCTTGATGCTCAGAACGCCTGCTTCAAGCAAGGCGCCGGCAGCCGCAAAGCCGGATGTGAATTCAGCCGCGAAACTGAGAATAATCACCGACAAAGATTCCATCGGCATAAAGGCTGTGACCACGAAACCCGAAAGGGATTCCCGCAACAGCTGAAACATGCCCATGACGTTTAGGGTATAAACTAAAATATATATCGGCACGACATATACGGCAATTCCGGCAAGTCGACGGGGTAGACGCGATTTAATCCTCTGCCATACGTCTTTAAACTTCTTGGCTTTGCTGGATAATTCTCCCGTTTTTGCAAGTTCGCCTTCATGGGCAGCCGGTGAAAGCCCAAAATGACCGTAAACCAGAAACAGCACGGTTCGAAGGATCACCGCCGAAAAAGTAATTAAAAAATAAATTCCACCGGCCCGGCCGGTCAGTGGGATTACAATAAAAAATGTCGTCGGCAAATGAAGAAAAAAAGCCGGCAGTTGATTGATAAAATTTGACAAAAACAACTGCTTGCGCGTGATTTTACCATCTTTAAAAAAGCTCAGCAGCATCGCATTGGCGGTCACACCGGAAAAAAAGGCCGCCGTAAACGCAGCGCCGCAATGATCGCCAAGGCGCCCGAATCGAAAAAGCGGCCGGGCCACAGCAGCCAGTGTTTTCGTCCATCCGGAAGCTTCAATGATCTGGCCGATTAAAAGTCCGATGGTAATAAACAGCATCAGACGCGTCAGCGGCTGCAAAAGTTTGGATAGGATTTGCCGCAGGTTCAGATCCGGGATCAAGATAACGCCGCAAAGAAGGATCAGGCCGGATATACTCAGCGATAAAATTAAAGGCTTGAATACCGGTCTATCCTTCTGAGAGGCCATTTTTCTTATTCTGTTTTGCGATGATCAATGTCCAGTAGTCGGGGGCACAACGGCTCAATTCTTCCAGATCCCGCACAATCTCCTCATTTGGCTGGCCGCAGCTCCTGACGCCCACGCAGCTTGGATAGTCGCCGATTTCATCGATGGCCGCCTTGATATCCGTTACATTGCGGTATGCTTTTAGAAAGACAACGTTTTCAGGTTTTGCGGTCAGGCTCCGCAACCGATCACCGCCCATGGCGCCGGATACCACCATCAGCGACTCCTCTCCTTCAACCAGGGGGGTGTTCAATCTGGCCGCTGATGCCTGGTAAGAGGTGATCCCCGGAACCGTCCGAACGGCGATATAGGGAGCCGCGTCTTGAATATGTTTTAAAATATACCCATAGGTCGAATATGTCAGGGAGTCTCCCAATGTTAAAAAAGCCACGTTTTTCCCATTTTCAAGCTCAGCGATTATCGTTTGGGAATGATCCC
The DNA here is from genome assembly GCA_963765595.1 of uncultured delta proteobacterium. Taxonomy (GTDB): domain Bacteria; phylum Desulfobacterota; class Desulfobacteria; order Desulfobacterales; family JAFDCJ01; genus JAFDCJ01. Next base: position 29,777 of record CAVXXE010000032.1, on the reverse strand, counting down.
GCCAAGCTTCACGGGTCTTGTACTGATCCCTTGTCATCGGGAAACGGAGCACCTTGACCGCAGCAGTTTTCGGAATGTGAGGTCTGGCGATATTTACCGCCAGACTGTGGTTATTCTTGGTAGAGGCGGCTGCAAATACGATATCCACCTGATTGAGAATTTTTACAGCCTTCAGTGTGATCAAATCGGGATCACCCGGCCCCACTCCGATGCCATACAGGGTTCCGGTCTTTTTTTCCATAATGCCCTCAAATTTTGATTGGATGGTTTTGACCGTTTAGACGAAAGTAGTCCAGACCAATTAAGTCGCGCTCTTCTATGCGTAGGATCCACAGGCCGGAGGGGCCGATTTGATTTATGGTACACCAGGCCCCATGCTCTATGCCCTATACTCCATGCCCTTTGCCCTAAACTTCTTTGGCCAATATCACCAGCGCATTGATCACACTGGCAGCCACATTTGAGCCCCCTTTGCGGCCCACATTGGAAATATACGGATAGTCCAGTTCCATAAGCGCTGCCTTTGACTCGGCGGCGTTGACAAAGCCCACCGGTAATCCGATGACCAGAGCCGGTCGGGCTTTTTTTGCGCTGACCAACTCAATCAGGCGCAACAGTGCCGTAGGCGCATTGCCGACGACATAAATACCGCCTTTCATTTCGGCAACGGCCGCATCCACGGCAGCTTTTGCCCGGGTACCGCCCTCTGTTTGCGCCCTTGTGTGGATCAGAGGATCATCAATATAACATTTCACCCGACCACCATAAGTTTCGACTTCTTTTTTTCGTATCCCGACCCGGGCCATATTTGTATCTGTAATAATCATGTTGCCGTTTCGAATTGCTTCAATTCCAGCGGATACGGCCTGGGGGTGGAAGCGCACCATTTCTTTAAACTCAAAATCAGCTGTGGTATGAATCATGCGACGAACAATGGACCACTGCTGTCCGGTAAAATCATGTGTTCCGGCCTCTTGATCGATAATCTGAAAGCTTGATCGCTCAATTTCATCAGGTTTCATTAAATTAATTCCTTTGGTTCCGGTATATCCGGCAATTTTCTACGAAGCACCCGGCGGCATCGGGTTGGCTGCCGAAATGCAGATGATTGTAACTTCCCAGGGTACGATTGATGACATATCCTTCCGGCGCCTTTTCCATTCCCGACCTGTCTGAAATTGAAAAAGCGGTGGGTACATCCCGCGACAGATTAACCAGTTCGGAATAATGAAATTCATGTCCCCGAATGGTCAAACCCGCATTTCCAATAACGGTATCGCGGTTCAGGGTAATTTCGCGATATCCAAGGGCCCTGAGGCGTGTAAACATTCTGGTCGCGAATGGAAAACAACCGCTCATTCGATACCTCTTATTATTTAGATCGACCAACTCCTCACACAGGTACATGAATCCGCCGCATTCACCGTAAATCGGCATACCGTCAGCGCTCTTTTCTTTAACTCGATTTCTCAAAGCCGTATTTTCAGCAAGTTTTCCGGCAAATAGTTCCGGGTATCCCCCCCCCAAATAGAGTCCATCTATATTCTCAGGCAGATTACGGTCGACCATCGGCGAAAAGTAGACGAGTTCCGCCCCCTGGTGCTCCAACATTTCAAGATTATCCGCATAGTAAAAGCAAAATGCATTGTCCCGTGCCACGGCGATGCACACTGTTTTTTCAATTCGCTTAAGCGGCCTTCCACGGGTTTGCCGGGTCAGGGCGATGTCCGGCAAATTGTCTAACAGCAAGTCCAGATCAATGCTTTTTTCGATAAGGTCAGCCAGCCGATCGATGCTCTGTTCCGCAAGGGGATGATCCTCCCGGGTGACAAGGCCCAGGTGCCTTTCCGGAATAGCAATGTCGTTGTTGCGAAGAATGCCCCCTAAACAAGGCATCTCAATGCGTTGCTGCACGGCTTCTTTCAAATACTGCAGGTGCCGTTTGCTGCCCAGGTTGTTGAAGATGACACCGGCATATGTCAGTTCTGCGTCAAACTGTTCAAAGCCCATGACGATTGCAGCGGCGCTGCGGGCCATGCTGGCGGCATCCACCAGCAGGATTACCGGAAGCCTCAGCCATTTGGCCATTTGAGCGGTCGAACCGGCTTCACTTCTGCCGTCGTAACCGTCAAAAAGTCCCATAACACCTTCGACGACGGCAATATCCGCATCTTGCATGCATTTTGCGAACGTAGCCAGATTGAAATTTTGGGACAACATCCAACCATCTAAATTTCGGCAGCCAACACCGGAAATCCTGCTGTGGTGACCGGGGTCGATAAAGTCCGGGCCCACTTTAAACGGTGCGACTTTCAAACCCCGCTTGACCAGAGCGGCCATCAATCCCAGGCTTACTGTGGTTTTACCACAACCGCTTTTCATCCCGCCAATGACGATTCCTTTAATTTTTCGCTCCTTTGGTATTAAAAATATCCGGGTACAGAATTTTGCCGATCTCATGAATCCCTTCCAGCAATCTTAACGTGGGTCGTGATACGATCTGTTCATCGATGATAAAGATTTGATTGTCGCAAACAGCCTTGATGACATTAAAGCCGGATTCGCGTTTAATCATCGCAACCGTGGGACGATTCATAGCGCCGAATTGGGCCAGGTATACATCAATTTGCGTTGCGCGCGACAGGATGCGTTCTTTACCGTATCCGGCAATATTGGTGTTTCTGACCGGTTTGGCGTCAGCGGCGACGTTGATTCCGCCGGCAGTCTCCAGGGCAAATATCGCCATGGAATCCGGTGAAAATGTTTTCATCTTACTGTGGATGGATTCAAAATAGACATTTTTTTTCACCGCTATTGAGGATGTCGCCGCTTTAATATTCGAGGAAATACTTTGGAAACGCGATATCATATCAGAAGCCTGGGTTTGTCTGCCGGTTAAAACACCGAGGATTTTCCAATAGGCATACATTTCGCTGACGGTTGCCGGCTGTAAGGACACGACCGCAATACCGCTTTTCTCTAATCGTGTCACAAATTGCGGATACCCCCGATCGATCATGGGGCGAACAAATACCAAATCCGGACGGGCCGCTAAAAATTTTTCAGGATCATCGTGATATGAAAACACCGGTTTGGTTAAAGCTCGGGCCGGATAACTTTCGTGGCGCGTGACACCAATGATCTCCTGGTCAAGTCCCAGGCTGAATAGATTCTCCGTGTGGGCGCCGTAAAGGGAAATAATTCGTTTGAAAGGTTTATCGACCACTATCCTTCTGCCGGATTGATCTATCACCGTATTCGGGCTTTCAGCCGAAAATTGACCGTCCGCACCTGCCGGGACGTACACAAGACCAAACAGGATGACGATAATAGCTCGAAAGAATCGATTATTTTTTGGTGGAATATTTTTCTTCATATGCTATTTTTTGAAAACCACCTGCAATGAGTCGGAATAAGATTCGGCATAGACTTTGGCGTCAACGTTGAAAACTTGGCGCATCGTACCCGGATTCAACACGTCTCGGGTGGCACCGTCAATAACGATGCGTCCTTCGGACATAAATATCAGATAATCGCAGTAAACCGCCGCCAGGTTGATATCCTGCATTACGGAAATGACGGTCCGGCCTTGTCGTTTCATGCGTTTTTCGCAGATATTTAAAAGGCTGATAGAGTGGTTGATATCGAGGTTGGATGTCGCCTCGTCCAGAATCAGCACATGCGCGCCCTGGGCCAATGCCCGGGCAAAAACCACGCGTTGTCTTTCACCACCGCTGAGTTCGTTGATGAATCGACCGGCAAATTCACTTACCTCCGTTTTTTCCATGATGTCTTGAACAATGCTGACATCTTCGGTCGAAGGGCCGGAAAATCTTGGAATGTGCGGATAACGCCCCATCATCACCACCTCTTCTACCGTAAAGGGAAAGTTAATATAAAAATTCTGGGGAACCAGTGCAATTTCCTTCGATAACTCTTTGGTTGAATAAGTTCCAAGATCTCTGCCGTTATATGCAATCCTGCCGGCTGTGGGCCGGCGGTGTTTGGCAAGTAGATCCAGCAAGGTGGTTTTTCCGCACCCGTTGGGCCCGATAATGCCACAGAACATGCCCGACCCAAAGGACATCGAGATGTCGTCAATGACTTTTTTTTCCGAATAAGAGAAACTCAAGCCGGTCAGTTCAAAGGGCATCGTTCAAATCGTTTAATTCAACGTCTCGAAAATTTTACAACTTATTGATGTAAAGTGATATTCTAAGTCTTTTGTGAATGCCGTTCATCTGGAATACTGGAATGTTGGAATACTGGAAGATTGCGTAATAAAATCGGACAAAACCATTTTTTAACAGATAGAATTCCTTTAAACCCATCATTCCACCATTCCAATTGGAGTGAAGCCCCTAAGTTCGATTCAACCTGAGCCGGCTATCATTAATGCACTCCAAGCTTGGTTATAGTACCTTGCGCATTCTCTGCTGCTTACGGAAAATATAGCAAAAAAATGGTCCCCCGATTAGCGCCGTCAGCACGCCGATGGGTATTTCGGTCGGCAAAACAGCCCGTGTAATGGTGTCGGCGATCAGCAATAAGATCGCCCCTGCTAAAAGAGACATGGGTATCAGCCGCCGGTTGTCCGGTCCGGTGAGCAATCTCATCATATGGGGGATTAAAAGCCCCACAAAACCGATGATCCCCGACACGGACACACAAATCGCCGCCACCAACGATGCGGTTACCAGGAGGAAGATGGTTACTTTCCTTGTATCCACGCCCAGGGAAGCGGCCGTTCGATTTCCCAATGACAAAAGGTTCATATCCCGCGCAAAGAACATGAAGGCTAAAAAGCCGAATAAAATAAACAAAAAAGTGAGACCCACATCGGCCCAGGTTTTCGATCCAAAACTCCCCATTAACCAGAAAATGATGACGGCAACCTGTTCGTCGGCGACATACTTTAAGAAACTGATGCCGGCCGATAATATGGCTGCCACGATGATGCCGGAAAGGATCAGGTTGTTCGAAGAAAGCCCGCCGCTGGAAGATGAAAGATATAGGACGAATAATAATGTCACGGCCGCGCCGACAAAGGCAAACAAAGGGACTGAATAGGATCCCATCATTCCGATATTAAACAAAATCGCCAGTGATGCACCGAAGGCCGCTCCGGCAGACACCCCCAGTGTATAAGGATCTGCCAGCGGATTTAGCAGAATCCCCTGGAACACAACGCCGGATATGGCCAATCCTGCGCCGACGACGGCGGCCGCTAAAATCCTGGGCAAGCGCACATCCATCACCACAACCGGGAAGATTGGATCCATTCCCGCCAGCAGATGCAATTGGCCGCTTAATTTAGCAAAAATGATCTTTACCACAGTAGCCGGGGGCAATTGGATGTAACCCATTCCAGTTGAGATAACAATCACGGCGCCCAGAAAAACTGCCAGCAGGGCAAATTGAACTGCCGCGGCCTGTTGTAACTTTTTCCTGAATCGGCTTGTTTTTTTGAGCTTCCGGAACAGCATTTGTATCCTTCAACAAAAAAACCCTTCAAGCATGTACGGCTTGAAGGGTTGCACCCTGTTTGCTTGGCCCTTATCTGTCTGTTACCAATAACTCCGTCCCAACGCAGAGCTATGGTGATCCGTTAAGGCAGGTCTTCTGGCTTCCCTGCCCTTCCAGCAGCCTTCCCATCCCGGTCAATCGAAACAGTGGCGTAGTGTAACTGGAAGAGTTCCTTTTTCGTTCAGAACGAAAAAGGTGGGGTCACAGCGGCGGGACCACTCCCGATTTTCACGGGATTCCCTATTAGCTCCTTCGAGCACCTTAAGAATATAGGGGAACTTACTATTAAATCTGCTTTTTATCAAGAGAAAAGTAAAAGATGTCGTCAGATAGGGATTTTGGGGGTTGCAGCCCTGCCGCAGGCGCTGGAAACGGTCAGTTTGATTGAAAAAGAAACTACGGTTCGCTTTTTTAATTTTGGTGTTGTGGCATCCTATAGAAGAACGGATAGGGGATCGGAGGATTATCGACGAAAATTCCTAAATAATGAATTCAGCCGGCTGAACGCCGAACAGAGCAGGATTATACGCTTTTAAAACGCTGCGCTTATACCTGCCGCCGGAAGTTTCACGTTCAGAAAGGTCCACGGTTTCACCGCGGGTGTAGCCCTGGTTATCTGCCGGGATCAAAATTGTCACCAGAGGATGACTGCCGTCACTTTGTTCCGGGTTTTCAGATACAAGTCCTATTTCTCCGGTGTTGAGCTCCACCAGGGTCCCAACCGGATAAACGCCGATCATGTTGATAAAGGCTTTGAGCAGAATCGGGTCAAAATCTTTGCCGGCACTTTCACTCATCATGTTCAGCGCTTGGTCCGGGCTTATCGCTTCGGATCGATATACTCGGCGTGATGTGATGGCGTCAAACACGTCCACGATGGTCAGAATTCTGCCAAATAGACTCAGCGGTTCACTACGCCAGGACCGTGGATAGCCGCTTAAGTCGTATTTTAAATGATGTTCAAAAGGGGACAGCATGATTTTGGATTTGAGTTCCCGGGGTGCCCTTAATTTTGCAATGTGGCGAACGCTGTTCAAAGAGTGTTTTTGGATCACCTTAAATTCATGCTCGGAGAGTTTTCCTTGCTTGTTGAGTATTTTTAGCGGAATGTCGACTTTGCCCAGGTCGTGGAATAGTCCGCAGATTCCCAGTGTTTCAAGTGCATTTTTGCTAAGTCCGATGTGCTGCCCCAGGCAGATGGCCAGAATCGACACATTGACCGAGTGTGTGTAGGTGTAGTCGTCATGGTCTCTTAAGGTGCTCAGTTTCAACAGAATCGGCCGCTTATCGATCGCCAGGTCGACCGTCTTTTGGACGATTCGAACAGTTTTGCGTATCCCCGCCGGCCGATTGTCCGATACCTTGCCGATTACCTCTTTGAGTGATACGAGAGAGCCGGCATAGGCTATTTCAGCAGTCTTAACGGCTTTTTCCTCTTGATCGGCGGCCATGCCGTCTATGGAAATCGTCAACGAATCAGTTCCGTCCAAATTGTGAAGGCTGTCCGAATCAGGTTCCGCAATTATTTCGACCCAATCCAAACCTTTTTCGCTCATCTGCGCTTCGAGCCAGCCGGGCGCATCTTTGCGGGATTCAGCCTGGTTCATCAGGTGGGCAAAGAAGAGCACCTCGCTCAAATCTTTACGTTGCAAGGTGGTAGAGAGGGATAATCCGTGGAGGCCGCGCTTTTCAAAGTAGACGAGGGCATTGTTGATCAGGTTGACGGTCTCGCGCCGATAAAGAAGCTTTTCCTGCTGCAGATAAAAGCGTCCTGAAATAATTTGAATCATTAAACGATCTTCGTCACCACCGAATCGACTGACAGCATGAATGAAATCTTCCGCGCATTGAATCACCAGCTGATTGTTGTCCCGATGGATTCTAACAGCCTGCACCATTTTGTAGAAAGCCGTAAACAGGTTTTCACTGAGCAGCACATGTTCCCTTAACTCATTGGTTTTATCATCTGTCTTCATTGCGACTGTTTCCCTGAAATCGCGCTGCGTGCTGCCCGTCTGATGGGCGGAAAGAAGCTGCGGGTCGCCTGCAGGAGGATTTTATCCGCTTCGGGTATTTTCAGCTTCGCCAAGGCCATCGCCGCGCCCCGTCGCTGCGGTGACCCGCCGATAGTAAAAATTTCCCACCAGGACCGTTCTTCCAGGGCCGCCTTTAACAAAGGGATCGACCGTGCGGAGCCACATTTCCCGAGAGCTGTGTAGCAGGCGAGAATATGGTTGTTATCGTAAATATTAAACGCTTTTTGCTCAAGATACTCCAGCAAAGAATCTTCCGATATCCGATTTCGTTCAGAGGCCAAATGTTTCAGGATTTCGCGGCGGATGCTACCACTGGAATCTTCAATCAAAAAGAAAAATGACCTTTGTACGCAGCCCTTTCGCCTGAGGAGTTGCTTCAGGGCTTCCCTTCGAACGTCAAGTGAAGGGTGACGAGCCATATTCAGCACAAGCTTCTGTGGTTCTTTTCCGTCGAGATGTCCGGCAATGGTCACAAGTTGCTGTACCATAAGGTCATCCGGCGCTTTGAGCAGCTGACTTAATGGCTTTAAATCCTGTTTTGATAAAATTCCAATGGCTTCCATCAGGCGACGCCGAAGGGCAGCTGATGAAATTTCGGACAGGAGCGGACCCAAACTAAGGACTGCTTTTGGATGCAGCATTAGGAGAACCTGGCGCAATATTTTTAATCGGGCGGCATCTTCAGGGTTAAAGTCCGATAGATATTCCTTAAAAGCCTCTAAGACCTCTAAATCTGAAACAGTTTCGAAATATTGATTGATTAGCGGATCTCGCCAGGTCTTTTTAGCAGCGTCCTTGTCATGCAATTTTCGAAGGTGATCAAGGATCTTAACGGCCAGTGGAAATTCACCATGGCGCAGGGTGTTTTCAAATTCCTGGGCCAAAAGTTCAAGGATACTGCCAAACTCCTCTTCATCATCCTCGTCTTCCAAAATAATCAGAAGCACATCCAGGACATCTTGGCTGCGATTTCGGTGTTCTTCTTCGATGATCAATTTTTGGAGAATTTCAGTTTCTGAACGCGTTATCTGCATCAAGCTCCGCTTGACCTCCGTCGAGTCAATACTCACCGTGGATTGATTTCCAGCATCTCCCGAACTGTCTTGCTGTTTACCAGTGGCAGTGCCATGCTTCAAAACGGCGGGATCATGAAATTTTTCATTTGCCGATCCGGACACACGAAAGTGCGAAAAATCAAGCTTGGGTTCTGTTTCCCAGAATAATTCTGCTGCTTCATAGCGGATATGCGGTAGGTTTTTCTCCCACAGCGCAGTGACCAAATCCCCCTCGGACTCATCTGTTAAGATTCGATACTCGTTCAGTATAGCAAGCAGAAAAGAGAGCTCGGTCACTGTTGTTCCCTTTCCGAATTCAATCCAGAGGATTCCGTCACGGAAAAATGGTGTGACCAGATAATCCTCACTGCCACCCTGCTGGTAAACCTCAACTCCTTTAAAACAAATTCGCTCCTTTTCAATGTCCAGTTTCAGATCAGGAGATGTTTGAAAGAAATTTGTCAGGCTAACGTCAAGACCACTCAAGAGTTTTTCTGAAATGGTATGTGTTTCGGGATAGAGGGCATAGCTTTTAACCGCATTTGCAAACGCAGCCATAAATCCCCGAACCGCTTCGAGCGCTTCGGAAGAGGGAGAGTCATTTGCGGCTTCCGGTTTCGGAGGGTCGCTGGTTTTTACGGTGGGCGATTGCGGGACCTGATTGGCCACGATTATATCCTTACCTGATTGTGCTGGATCAGCAGCAGTTAGAAATACAGTATTTCGCTGAATACATTTGTTAATATATCATAAAGTATGGAAAATTGTCAAAAAACGTGGCAGCGTAACTAATTTCAACCAAAGAAATCCTTGACAATTAATCCACGATAAACTATTGCAGCCGGAAAATTATTCATGTAACGTGGTGGTGCCCCTTGGGGCCCAACAGGGAAACCGGTGAAATTCCGGCACGGACCCGCCGCTGTGTTCGGGGACGAAATCCGCAACTGCCACTGATCGGCCACCAAACGGATCGGGAAGGCGCGGCGAGTAGATTGATCCGAAAGTCAGAAGACCTGCCATTACGTTCATGTTTGTGGAGATGGTAAATCCTCAAGCGATTACGCTTGGGGATTTTTTATTGAGCGACGTCAAAGGTCGGATCATAACAGAAAACTTCAGGAGGAACTTTAAAATGAATTTGCAAGACATCGTAAAAGGTATCGAGCCCCTGGATCAGGAATGGATTACCAAGGCCAGGCAGCGTACTGCGCAGCTGGTCATGCCGACCCGGGCTCTGGGAAGGCTGCATGAAATTTCTGAGCGGCTTTGCGGCATCCAGAAAACCATGCAGCCGTCCATAAATCGCAAAGCGATTTTGGTGATGGCCGGTGACCACGGAGTCGTGGCGGAAGGCGTCAGCGCGTATCCCCAGGAAGTAACCGGTGCCATGGTTCAGACCTTTCTTGCCGGTGGCGCCGGCATCAATGCCATCGCGCGACACGTGGCAGCGGATGTATATGTCGTCGATATGGGAATCATCGCTGAACTGGACGGCGTGGGCAGCGATCGATTGATCGTTCACAAAATTGCACCCGGGACGGCCAATTTTACCCGGGGACCGGCAATGTCACGCCAGGATGCCGAACGATCCATTTTATTCGGATTCCAGGAAGCCTCCAGGCTTTATCAAAACGGCGTTGAAATTCTGGGCACCGGAGACATGGGTATCGGTAACACCACGCCTTCGGCTGCTATCGCAGCCGTCATATGCGGCGGCGACCTGGAAGAAATGGTTGGACTCGGAACCGGTGTGGATATCGACGGGCTCGCACGCAAACAGGATGCCGTTGCCCGTGGCATCGCCGTAAACAGCCCGGATCCTTCAGACGGTCTGGATGTGCTTGCCAAAGTGGGTGGATTTGAAATCGGGGCAATTGCCGGCTGTGTACTTTCTGCTGGATTTCATCGTCGCCCGGTCGTAATCGACGGATTCATTTCGACGGCCGGTGCCCTCATCGCCCGCGCCCTGTGCCCCCGGGTGGCGGATTACCTGTTTGCCGGCCACTGTTCGGAGGAATCCGGCCATCGGGCGATGCTGGAATATCTTAAGTTAGACCCAATCCTGGATCTCGGAATGCGGTTGGGTGAGGGAACCGGTGGTGCCCTGGCAATGAGCATCATGCAGGGTGCCGTCAGTGTCTTCAAAGAAGTGCTGACCTTCGAAGAAGCAGGCGTGGCCGGAAAAGAATGACGAATGATGAATGAATATTGACAAATTGTGGAAGTCGCTTCGCTCCGTCGTTTGATAATCATAAAATCGATAGGATTCCTTAATTCGACATTCGTCATTCCCAGTGGTCATTCCCAGTGGTCATTCTTTTTGCGTTTCAATTCTATCGTATGGTTTCGAGTTGGGTCGGCATGATTGGATCTGTGCCCCAGATCAATGTAGCGCCAGGTCCCGCGCCGGTCAATAAACGAATTCAGCAACCAGCTGATGACACTGATCATCAGTGAACCCAGAATGGCTGAGCCGAATCCCTCAACATCAAAACCGGAAATAACACCGGATGCCATCTTCAGCATCAGCGCGTTGATCACAAAGGTGAATAACCCCAGGGTCAGGATATTGATTGGAAGCGTGATAAGAAGTGCGATGGGTCTGAATAACGCGTTTAAAATACCGAGCATGGCGGCTGCGAAAAACGCCGCAAGAAACCCGTCAACGCGGATGCCGCTTAGTAAATAGGATGTAACAATAATGGCCCCGGTAGAGGTCAGCCATCTGATGAATATTCCACTCATTAATTTGAGGTTACCGGCCGCTAATCTTCTCCCTTAACAAATGGGAACACCGAAAAGTGACAACCTGACGTTGTGAGAGCATCATATCATCGCCTGTGGCCGGGTTTCTTCCTCTTCTTTCCTTTTTGTTCTTTACACAAAATTTGCCGAATCCGCTGATCAGAACGTCCTCTCCCTTTTCTAAAGTACTTTTAATTTGTTCCAGCAGAATCTCTATCAGTTCGGCGGATCGGTTTTTGGGAAATCCGAGCTCATTGTGAATTGCATCTACAATATTGGCTTTTGTCAGTGTCATTGATCATTTGCTCCTGTAGGTGAAAAAAGACTCTGTTGGAAAAATCATAGCAACGGCGCTACGCTAATTAAATCTTTTGCTTTTGTCAAGGGGTTATAAATACTTGAAACCATATTCATCACCGTTTGTCAAAATGTTTTACTGCCTTTGGGAAAAAAATAGTAATTACGGGACGGCGGCTTTATAAATCAAAGCATCCCCGGTAATTGTGTAGCCGATCACCGCAGCGGGGATAATGGCGGAATTCCCTTTTATAATATTCACTATTTCCTGGGTGCCCTTATCTTTTAAGTAAGCCGTGCCTTCAACACACAGCAAGATTTCAACACTCCTTGATTCTGATGATTGATAAGGGTTCCCGGCTGAGACTGAAACCACCGAAAGAACAAATTCATCCGCCTCGCTGGCATACACACGTTCGTTCTTATTTTTTTTTACTGCCTGCAGAATACTAACAGAACGGGGTTTAAAGTTCAGCACTTTTAATAGTTCCGGCACATCGATATGTTTCGGGGTCAGCCCTCCCCGTAAAACGTTGTCGGAATTGGCCATCAATTCCATCCCGACGCCCTCCAAATAGGCGTGGAGTTCCCCTGCCGGCAAAAATAAAGCGTCACCGGGCTCTAATTCAATAAGATTTAACAACAGGGGGGCAAGAATACCAATATCGAAGGGATATTCATTTGAAAGCCTTGTCATCCAGTGAAACGCAGACTCTTCTTTCGAATATCGATGTGCATTATGGACAGCCTCATCGACCACTCGTTTTTGCCGGTGGGAATCCATGGTCATCAAATCCGTAAAGAATCTCTTCAATCCTCGGGAATCCGGGTGTTTTCTTAGCAAATCCAATTCAGTGGCCAACCCGGCAGGACAATTTTTCCCCAACATGGCAAGGATATCGGGGATATTGCGAAATCCAGACATTGCCCAAAACGGCGATAAAGCGCATATACACTCTGCTTTCTGGTTGTCATCCTTGTAATTCCGGTTGGGCGCGTCTATATCGATTCTCTGATCGGTTTCCCTTTCAAACCCCTCTTTAGCCTGATTCAGACTGGGGTGAGCCTGGATGGAAAGCGGCTTTGCAGCCGCCAGCACTTTGAACAGGTACGGCAACTTGTTGCCGAATTCCAAAGCCACATCATTTCCCAGGATCTCTCGCGGGTACCTGGCGATCAATTCTGTTAACGGCAGCCATTCTCCATCATAATTTACAAAAGATGACGCTTTGGGGTGAGCGCCCATCCAAAGCTCGGCCCAGGGTTCATGCGAAGGGTTGCGCTCTCCGAGAAGTTCAGGAATTGCAGTTAGGGACCCCCAGGCATAATTCTGTACGGTATTTTTTAGTAATTTAATGGTTCGCATTGTGTCACCATTACGCGATAAAAGTTAAAATTATCTAAAAAAATTAATGTTCCCCCTCAGATGGGCGATATTAGAAAATGAGGCCAAGTAAACTCAGATTAATGATTTCAGCCCAATTAATAAATAATAAATTTATTCGGCAACAGCAAGTTTTTTGGTATCACAATTCGGGAAATTTTCTAACCTAATTACGAAATCAATTTTATTTGAAGTCATTTACGCATTATGATCATTGTCGAATCGGCAAGTATTACCGATAAGGGCAAAAAACGCAAAGCCAATGAAGATGCCCTGATTCTTGAAAATGCCCTGGGACTTTATGTCGTCGCCGATGGGATGGGCGGTCATCGGGCTGGTGAGATCGCCAGTCGGCTGGTTGTCGAAACCATCGGGGAGTACATCAAGAAATCCATAGACAATCACAATTGTGCTCAGACAGCCGACTTCGATGCAACCCTCTCCTTGGAAGCCAACCGTCTTCTCAGCAGTATTCGCATGTCCAACCAGGTCGTTCATGAAGCATCTCAGGAAAACAGATCCTGCCGGGGGATGGGTTCAACCGTCTCTGCCATATACTTTACCGACAGCACTCTGATTGCGGCCAATGTCGGAGACAGTCCCATTTATCTGGTCCGCGACGGCAAGATCAAGTTGCTGTCGGTGCCCCACACCTATCTGGCAGAACAGAGGGCGCTTCACCCGGAAGATGCCGAAAAACTTGGCGTCGAATTCAGACATGTGTTGACCCGTGCGGTGGGAACAGATCAATCTGTAAATGCAGATATTTATGAAATTCAATGTTTCAGAGATGATATTTTGGTGATTAGTTCGGACGGTTTGAACGACAAAGTGTCGCCGGAAGAAATTCTGGAACTGGCCCACACCAATGGTCCGGATGCGGCCTGCCGAAAACTGGTGGAACTGGCCAATGATCGCGGTGGTGAGGACAACATTACCGTAATTGTGATTAAAGTCAAATTGGTTAAGAGCTCACCTCATAAGATCAATCGATTTTTAGCCCTGGTTAAACGGAATTCTTTCAGAATTCTTGCCAAAATAAAATTTAACTTAACGTTAAAATATCCAAGAGCAGCAAGATGCCGAACTTAACCTTAAAATTTAAAGATACCAAACTTGAAGATTACCGGCTTCAGAAGGGACATTCCATAACCGTCGGCCGGCGGAAAAATAATGACGTGGTCATCGAAAATCTGGCTGTTTCGAGCCACCATGCCAAGATAGATTCGGTGGCGGACGGATTTGTGGTTGTGGATCTGCAGAGCAAAAATGGTTCTTTTGTCAACGAGCAACTGATTCATTCACACTGGCTCAAAAGTGGCGATATTATCAGCATCGGCAAGCATTCTTTGGTCTTTTCCTATTTAGAGGATGAAGCGATGCCTGCTGACGGTTCGGATGAAATGGAAAAAACCATGGTGATCGATACGAGCCAACATCGCAAAATGATGAAAAAGAACAATTCAAAAGTTCCCAAACCCCTCACCAAAGGTAGTAAGAATGAAATCGTTGGTGTCTTAACCTATCTGGTCGGCGGAAGCGGTAAAATCAAGCTCAATGGCAAAATTACCAAACTCGGCAAACACCGCACATCCGACATTGTCGTGAAGGGTCTATTTGTCGGACGAACGTCGGTCACCATCAGCAGAAGACCCGACGGTTTCTACTTAAGCTTTGTTGGGGGCCTGTCGAAGCCGAAACTCAATGAAAAAATCGTGAAGCAATCGGCCATCCTCAATGATCTTGATATCATCGATATCGGCGCAACAAAACTGCAATTTTTTATACAAAAACCTCGCCCAAAAAAGAAAAAAAATATATAGCAAAAGGAATCGCTGCGCCCTGCCCTGTTGTTCATTCTTCATTCGACACTCGTCATACCATCACTGCCAATTTACCGGTATCCGTGCAATTTTATCTGTGCGATTTCTGAAAACCAGATGCCCGCTTTTTCTGCCGTAACGAAACAGGTCTCTGGTAATCTTTACATCCTGCCGGCAATACTCGATGATCTCAAGGATACGCCCCTGTTTCCACCATTGCAGGGCTTGCAGGCCATCGGCAGTTTTTTCAGCACCCAGGGTGGCTGTGGCCAGATGGGCCAGGGACAAGCGAAAGCCAAGATATTCTTTAACTTCTTCCAAGATGTCCAGATTGTTTAATTGCCTAAAATCAAAATCGGAATACCCTTTGAGCACCTGATAGTCGAATCGTTTGATATTGAAGCCGACAACCAGATCAAATGCCTGCAGACACTCGATAAACCGGGGAATTTGGTTTTCCATAAAATCGATGAAACGGTCCTGTTTTGAATCGTACAGCACGACACAGCTGATCTTCATCAGATTTGCCCGGTGCCACCCGCCGACCTCGGCTGCCGAGCGTTGCGTTTCAAGGTCAAAGACACCGTAATGCAAGACTTCCGGCAGTTTTATGCCGATCGAGGACTTGGACGCTTGCGGCGCGATGACCACCGGCGCTTTTTCCGGCCTGGCTGGACTCATCTGTTTTAATTTGTCAAGTATGAATATTGCCGCCGATTTATCAATGGGCCGGTTGGCCGAGCCGCATTTTGGCGAATGCACACAGGATGGACAACCGGACTCACACGAGCATCCCCGGATGACGTCCAGGGTATGTGTCATTAGTTTGTCGGCGCGTATAAATGCCTCCCGATTCAATCCGATCCCCCCGGCAACACCATCGTAGATAAACACGGCTGCGCTTTTCAACTGAGGGTGATAGGGCGTCGACAGACCGCCGAGATCGTTGCGATCCGCCATTACCAGAAGTGGGAAGATGCCGATGGCGGCATGCTCAACGGCATGAATACCCCCCATGAAATCATGGTGCCCGGCCTCGGCAGCGTAATAAATTTCCTGGGGTATTTTAAACCACAATC
The DNA here is from genome assembly GCA_963765595.1 of uncultured delta proteobacterium. Lineage (GTDB taxonomy): Bacteria > Desulfobacterota > Desulfobacteria > Desulfobacterales > JAFDCJ01 > JAFDCJ01. Next base: position 13,829 of record CAVXXE010000032.1, on the reverse strand, counting down.
CTTCGGTTTCAAAAATTTGAGGCGGCAGATCCAGCGGAACTTTTTTAATCAGTTTCTTGCCGTGGATGCGCCGGATTTCATATTCGGTGACGTGATCGGTCACTTTCAACCGGCCGCTGCAGGCCAGCGTGCCCCAGACCGGCTTTTGCTCATAGATTTCCAGAATTTCGGTTTCCTTATTTCCTCTAACCTGAGTGAAATAATCCACTTCAATCCTGGAAGCCGTTATTATCCCAGCATTTAAATCAATGTTGTCGACGACATAGGTATCTCCCCGATGAAGATAGATTGCCCCGGGATGGGTCTCGCGCAATGCTCTGAACTCATCGATTTCTCCTTTATTTTTCCCCGTCCGGCTGTCGACAATCTGAAGCCGGTGGCCGGCTCCCCGGATATTCACATTGCGGTGGGGGTTTTTTCGCCGGGCATACAATTCCCTTCCGTCGGCGCTGCGCAGAAGGTTTCCGATATTTTCAAGCTGTACGACGGTTTTGGCGGCGTTTTTTTTGTTGGCCAGGGGTTCATCGATTTTAAGGGGCAGTTCCGCGGCGGCACACTCCAGGTGCTGTGCCAGTATTTGCGAGTTGTATGGATTGACCACCGCCGCTTCCGGTTCACGGTTGACGAAGTCCTGCGGATTTCGCATGAAAAACTGATCCAGGGCATCCTCCCCGGCAATCAGGATCACTGCGGAATCCTGTCCGCTGCGCCCTACCCGGCCGCCGCGCTGCCAGGTAGATACCACCGTGCCGGGATATCCAACCAGAATGCACAAATCCAGATCACCGATATCGATGCCCAACTCGAGGGCGCTGGTGGAGATGACCGCCAGAAGATCACCCTTGGAGAGCCGCATCTCAATATCACGGCGCTCTGCGGCCAGAAACCCTGCTCGGTAGGCGCTGATGCGGTTTGCCAAATCACCGGATTGACTAGCGGCCCAAAGGGCAATGAGTTCGGTCAGTTTGCGTGACTGGGTGTAAACGATGGTGCGAAGCTCACGGTGTAAAGCGGCCTTCAACAAAAGTATCGCTGCCTGGGCCGGCCCGGTTTCGGGGTTGATAAATAAAAGAGAGCGATTTTTGCGGGGTGCTCCGGATTTTGTAATGGCCGTCACCGAAAGACCCGTCAATTGCCGGGCCAGACGGGCCGGGTTCGCCACCGTGGCGGAACTGAAAATAAATGTCGGCGCCGCACCGTATCGCCGGCAAACTCTGTGTAAACGCCTGAAAATTTGGGCCACATGGCAACCCATCACGCCCCGGTAGGTGTGGACTTCATCCACCACCACGGTTTGCAGGTTTTCGAAAAACTGCGACCATTTCCGATGATGGGCCAGAAAAGAAAGGTGCACCATCTCAGGATTGGTCAAAATGACATTGGCAGGTTCATTACGGATACGCTTACGTCGATAGGCGGATGTGTCACCGTCATAAATGGCAGCCGTCGGTCTGGTCTTTCCGAAGTGGGCCGCCATTTGCTCAAACGCCTGGAATTGATCCTGGGCCAGCGCTTTTAATGGGAAAATATACAGGCTTTTTGAATTATAATCCTTTTGAAATCGTTCCAAAACCGGCAGATTATAGATCAAGGTTTTACCGCTGGCCGTGGGTGTGGCCACAATGACATGCCGCTTGTTTCGAATCAAATCTATGGCTCGGGCCTGATGCTCATAGAGTGCACCGATACCCAGGGAGTGGAGGGCTTTTTTTATTTCAGGCGGCCATTCAGCACTCGTTTCCGACCAGCTCGCGGGGTTTTCCGGCAGGGTGGTTTGAAAGACTACCTGGGTTCCCAGGCGTCGGGAGTTGGTCAGGGACTGCAAATACTCGCTTATCTTAGATTCGGGCCGGTCAATTTTACCCATAGGACGGACAAGTGATCCAGTTTTTAATCGTCCCGGGGAAACCAGGAAGATGCTTAAGGATATTGAAGATCCGAATTCCGGTTGAAGTAAAGCCGGCCGGGCAATGGGCTGTCGTCACCAGCGGGATACATGCCAAAAAAAACCAGGTGGATTTCTACCCTGTTTTTGGCTCCCGGGTATCTATTTTTAAGGCCTGAAATCAGAAAGTTCGCTAATCCTTAACCCGTTCAACATACGCTCCGGTACGGGTATCGATTTTTAGCAGTTCGCCTTCCTCGATAAACGGCGGGACCTGGAGCACATACCCGGTTTCCAGGGTGGCCGGTTTTGAATCACCCGAAGCCGTATCCCCCTTCACCCAGGGATCGGTGTGTTCGACCTTTAAATTGATAAAAATCGGCAAGGAAATTCCGATGGGCCGACCATCGAATAATAGTATGTTGCAGACGGTGTTTTCCTTGAGAAAATTCTTGGCGTCACCGAGTTGTTCTTGGGTTAGATATTCCTGGACATAGGTCGTCATGTTCATGAAACAGAACTGGCTTTCTTCTGCATACAGATATTCCATTTCCTGTTCTTCCAGGTCCGGCTGTTTAAATTTTTCACCGGATCTGAACGTTCTGTCAAATTGAACCCCGGTGACCATATTCTTCAATTTACATTTATAAAGCGCCTGGCCTTTACCGGGTTTGACAAACTCAAACTGCACCAGGACGTATGGGTCGCCATCAATTTCGATTTTAACACCTTTTTTCAAGTCACCACTTTCCAACATATTTAATTATTCCTCTCCTTTTGGTTTTTTTTTAACCTGTCAAAGTTTTCTCTGCCGCCCGCACGGCATTAACCAACTGCTTCACCTTTTGCAGGTTTTTCTTAAATCGAATCGGTGCACCGCTTTTGTTCTGGGCGTTGGTCAGGGTGCAGCTGTCCACACCGGCAGGCCTGACCCGCCGTATACCCTCGGCCACATTGGTCGGTGAAACCCCACCTGCGAGGATGACCGGGATGCGGCAGGATGCGACCAACTCGGCGGCGGTATCCCAATCGCACCTCAATCCGGTTATTCCCACAAAGCCCCGGACCGGCTGGGCGGCGCCTTCAACCCCCGATTCATTTGCCAGGATGGTGTCCGTGAGAAATATATCACTGACGGGTTCAAACCATCCAGCCAGTTCCAGGGTGGCAACCGCGGTGTGCTTACCGTACTGGGCGATGGGAATGGAACGCATAATTTTTATCTGTGGGAATCGATCTTTAACATCTTTTTGAAGCTGGATCAACTGACGGCAGTAATGCCAGACATCTTTTTCGTCCACCAGAGATTCGCAGAAGTGGACAATATCCGGCTGATAATAATCCAGGGTGTGCAGGACGGCTTCCGGGGTATTAAAAAGCGGTATCAAACTGCTTTTGGCAGATCCAGAACGGACCCGCCGGACAGTGTCTTTTACCCCGGGGATTTTCCAGTCCGTTTCGGAAACAATGACACTACCGATGCGATCGACACCAATGTCAACAAGTGCTTCGGCCTCAAGTGGATCCTGTACCTCATAGATCTGAACTATCATAAATATTGGCGTGCTGGAGTTTTGGAGTGCTGGAGTTTAGGGTTAAAATGTTGAAAAAGATCCGAATAAACCCTGGTTTTAATTTACGGTTGACAATTGCCGTCTTGTCTAACATATTCAACCTGTTTTCGCAAACCGTTTCAGAGATCCCCCGTCAATTGAATCGTGAAGATTCAATTTTCAATCGATGAGGGACTTCTCCACTATTGAAATCTGGTTTTATAGAATGTACAAGTGATATCGGATGTTGGAGCGGCTACCAGCCGCGAGATCAAATTTCACGGCTGGAAGCCGCTCCCAAGAATAAGTTGGTTCGATGGTAACTTGGGCTTTCGGTATAACTAAAATATTAAGGTGCAGGTAAGTTATGATTCTCATCATCGATTTCGGCTCGCAGTACAATCAGTTAATTGCCCGCAGAGTTCGGGAATACCATGTTTATTGCCGGATCGATCCGCCCGGTATTACAATGGATAAAATAAAGGCACTCAATCCGGACGGCATCATCCTGTCCGGCGGCCCGGCTAGCATTTATGAAAAAAACAGCCCCAAGACCGACCCAGCTGTTTTTGACCTCGGAATTCCCGTGCTGGGCATTTGCTACGGTATGCATTTCATGATCTCGGCGCTGGGTGGAATCGTTGAAGGCGTCGGCAAGCGTGAGTACGGATTCGCCGAGCTCGACATCAAAAAAGCCGACGGTCTTTTTGAGGGGGTGAGTAAAAAAAGCATCTGCTGGATGAGTCACGGTGACTCCATCCGCAGACTGCCGTGCGGATTTGAAATAACCGCCTCCACCGCCAGCACGAAAATTGCTGCCGCGGTTCATACCAAAAAGGACCTATATGGCTTCCAATATCATCCGGAGGTGGCGCATACCCAAATGGGCAAAAAGATGCTGCGCAACTTCCTGTTCGAAGTTTGTGGCTGCAAACGTACCTGGACCATGAAATCGTTTGCCCGCCGGTCTATTGAAGAGATCCGCTCGACGGTGGCCGATAAAAAGGTCATATTGGGATTAAGCGGCGGGGTGGATTCTTCGGTCGCGGCCCTGCTCCTGCATAAAAGCATCGGCAAACAACTGACCTGCATATTTGTGGACAACGGTGTGCTCAGAAAAGACGAAGCCCACAAACTCAAAATCACATTTAAACGGCAGCTCAACCTAAATATCCGGTTTGTAAATGCAAAAACGCAGTTTTTAAGGGCACTTGCCAAGGTAACCGATCCTGAAAAAAAACGTAAAATCATAGGCCGGATTTTCATGCAGGTTTTTGAAGCAGAAGCCCGCAAGATAAAAGGTGCCGATTATTTAGCCCAGGGCACCCTGTATCCGGATGTCATCGAATCGGTATCCGCATTTGGGGGACCTACATCCGTTATCAAATCCCACCATAATGTCGGCGGCCTTCCCAAAAATATGAAACTAAAGCTCATCGAGCCTTTAAGGTACCTTTTTAAGGACGAAGTGCGTCTACTGGGCAAAGAATTGGGTCTCGAGGAAGATTTAATCTGGCGTCAGCCTTTTCCGGGCCCCGGCCTTGCTATTAGAATCATCGGCGAAATTACACCGAGACGATTGACAATATTGCGCAATGTTGATGATCTTTTACTTGAAGAGATTAAAAATGCCGGATATTATAAAAAATTGTGGCAATCCTTTGCCGTGTTGCTGCCGATCAAGAGTGTCGGCGTCATGGGTGATCAACGAACCTATGAAAACATCGTGGCCATACGAGCGGTGACAAGCAAGGATGCTATGACGGCTGACTGGGCGAAACTGCCTCATAAATTATTGGGCCGCATTTCCAACCGGATTATAAATGAGGTCAATGGCGTTAACCGGGTGGTCTACGACATTAGTTCGAAACCCCCCAGCACGATTGAATGGGAATAAAAAATTATGGCGGAAAGAAAACCTCCCGAATTCCGATTTAATTCCGGGGATCCGGAACCCGATGAATTTTTTCGCGAGGAAATGAAGGACCTGCGGGTTGAAAAATTAAACCAGCGAATTACGCTCATATCGATTCTATTGCCCTGCCTGATTGCGGTGGCCATCTATTTCGGTTACCGCGACCTGACCGGTAGACTAAACCAGGGTCAGGATAGCAAAAATATAGAAGTTCAAAAACTATCAGAGCAAATGGAAGCGCTTTCAAAAAAAGTCAATGAAAAGTTAATCACGTTCTCAACGACCCTGTCCGCTCAGGAACAGGATTTCGGCAATTCGATTTCCGGCAAACTAAACACTATTAATAATAATATCGAAGTGTTAAATAAAAGCATGAAGTCTATAAACGAGAGTTTAACACAAACGAAAAGCACTATCATGAAATTGGATAAGGCCAAAGCCGACAAAAAAAGCCAGGAAGCCGCTATCGCCGAATTAGAGGCTGATTTAAATCCCCTCAAAAAAGAATTTCAAGCGCTGACAGAAATTCGCGCAGACCTAAAATCGGTATCTTCTGAAATAAAAAATCTGTCAAACCAATTTACGGAAGAGATGCAAAAGATCGCTGAAAATACCGCAGCGTTCAAAAAAGAGTATGATCTGCTGCAGGCATCGGTTGCCAGGCAGTTAAGTGAAAAAATCGATAAAGCCGCGTTGGGTGTTGAGCTGTTAATGTTCAAGAAAAATCAAAGCATCCATTCTCAGGAAATCACACGCCTTGTTCAGAGATTGGATTCGATTCAACAGAAAATCGAAGACCTGCAAATAGGTTCAAAATTGAACCGCCAGCCTGAGGAATCAATCTCAAAAAAATTACCGCCCGCGCAATCCACAATGACCGAAAATACGGGCTTGGGTGAAAATAAGAGCCCTTCAACTATTGAAGATATCAAAGTACAGGAACAGGACCTTCCCCCCGAGTAGCCTTTGGGTGCTTGGTAATCTGAAATAAAGGATATCATTTTTTCGATTTCTCGCAACGGAGATTCAGAACGAAAAGCTGACAGGAAACACGATGGATAAGAGCTTGCTGATCAAACTACTGGAATCAGTAGCCGCTGGAAAGACCTCCACCCATGATGCGGCCGGAAAACTTCAGCACATGGCATTTGAGGACATTGATTATGCCCACATCGACCACCACCGCTCTCTTCGCAAAGGCTTTCCCGAAGTCATTTTCGGAGAAGGCAAAACCGCCGAGCAAATCGCCGGGATCATGGATAAAATGATACCTCAGGAGAATATTATCCTGGTCACCCGCATCGATCGACAAAAAGCAGACATGGTTTTGTCACGATTTCCTCAATCCGTCTACCATGAAGACGCCCGAATGATTGTTCTGGAGTTGAACCCGATGCCGATTAGAGGACGCGGCACCATCCTGATTATTACCGCCGGCACATCGGATATCCCCGTTGCCAGGGAGGCTTACCTGACGGCGAAGGCCATGGGAAATAGCGTTGAGACCATATTCGATGTGGGCGTGTCCGGAATTCACCGACTGTTGAATCACAAGGAAACGATAGATCAGGCCGCGGTCCTGATCGTAGCCGCCGGTATGGAAGGAGCGCTGCCCAGTGTTGTGGCCGGAATGGTCGAACGGCCGGTTATCGCCGTTCCGACCAGTGTGGGATACGGCGTTAATCTCGGAGGGCTGACCGCGCTTTTCGCGATGCTGAACAGTTGCAGTTCGAATGTGGCGGTGGTCAATATTGACAATGGCTTCGGGGCCGGTTACATGGCATCCCTCATTAATAGAGTTTAGATGATGTAAGGATATCGATATCATGCACGTCAATCAAGCCATCATAGCATTCTCGCAAAGTGAAAAACTGAAAAGCGGTATTATCTGGGCAAGCCAGATCATCGAAATGCACATCGGCCTTTCGGACTCTGAAAAACCGGGAGCAGAGAGAGTACTCATAACATTAATCAACATGATCGCCTCTGAGATTCATGTTGCCAAAAAAGCAGCCCCTCACAAGATCTGGCAGGATGTTGAAAAAGACATTAATACCGCTCTGGTGATGTTGAATTCAGGAGTGACCCACGAAGCCGGCTACCACCTCACCCAAGCCTTGACAAAAGTCACCACCGTCGGTCAGCAATCTATGATTCTTTTAACGGATGAGGGGTTGTTATAACATTTTGCCGATTTATTTCTGGAGCATACCATGAGCTTCGGTCAGCGAGTTATTTTGTCGGTCGGTATTTTACTCATCGACCTTGTCGTGTTTTTTTTGCCTCTTACGGCCCTATTTCTTGTCTATATCATTTTAACCAATCCGGTGTGGTTCAGAGAATTTTTACAAAAACTGAATCATACTTGAACCATCATCCTTTCGCATTCTGCTGCTGAATTATTTCATCCCATATCTTTTCAGTATCTTTCGATTGGATATCATTGGTATTGAAAATGGGCTTGCCGAGTTCAGGAGTGAATTCATCAAGAACCGAATTGATTTGGGCGGTGAGCTGGTCTATTTCCATATCGTTTAGCGTCTTGAGCATCAGCAAATCATCCCGCACCTGCTGCTGAAAAAAATCGAGCGTTTCATATCCATTTTGGAAATAGTTAATTTTTTCAGTTAATCCGGCAAGGTAACCAAACAACAATTGAATCAGTTTAAGGTTAAAGTCAATTCGGGGATTTTGGATAGCCTTCAGATAGGATTCAGTCTGTGATTGCTCTTTTTCCAGTTTGATCTCTTTTGCGAGTTCATCCACTTTTTGTTTTAACTGCTCCTGTTTTTGCAACACCAGTTCAATTTTTTTTGACAAACCTTCCTGCAGAGATGAAATTTCAGCCATTTTTCGGTTTAGTTCCGTGGTTTTTTGCTCGCTTGCGCAAATTGGCCCGCAAAACAAAAGATAAACCATCAATGCCGTCAAACTGCAGTATATCATTTGCTTTTTCATATCAGGGTCCTCAACTCCCTTTTGTTCACATCAGGACACGCTCTATTTCTTTCCGGACATCATCGGATATAAACAATTTACCGCCCATGGTTTCCCACAATGCCAGATATTTTAGTGCCTTTAGATCTGCATCCTTGTTATTGAACCGAAGCCCCATAAGTTCCAGCTGTTTGCCTTCCCATTCCATCAGGTATGTTGCCAGCTCGGGCGGGAACTCCGTCAAGCCGTTGAGAGATAGCCAATTGCCCTCCCATTTGAACAGATATTGCGCTGCTGCCGGAGAAAGTTCTTTAAGACCGTTTATGCAGATCCAGCTGCCGTGCCATTGCGATAGGTGTTTAGCCGCCTCCGGGGAAAGTGCCGGTAAGTCATTTAAGAAAAGGTCCGATCCATTCTTTTTGGACAGACATTGGGCCGCGGCGGCGGACATACTGGTGAGTTCTGCGGTGCGCGCAAAATCTCCCGCGCAAATCTCTTTGATAATTTCCCGATCCGTCACATTCGGCAGCGCTGGTCCGGTTTTCTTTTTCTTATTTTTTATTTTTCCCCAGATTGTTTCGAGGGGCGGAAGATCCGTATTCTCACGATCGGCTGCTAGCTTTTCTGCACTTGGCCGATATTTTTGAATCGCCGCGCCGATATGCCGCATATGTCTGTCCATATCGATACCGCCGGCAATATCGATCAATTGCAGATCGAACTCGGCTTTGCGTTTAAGATAGAGAAGTTCTTCACTTCCCTGTTTGATCCAACGGGCTGGTTTTTCCAGTCCATGGATATAGGACCGGCGGCGCTGGATGGTGCGAAGATTGAGCTCAATACGCCTATTTTTAAGGGCTTCCATGTAAGAGGTTATGCTTTCTTTTTGCAATTCCCGGCTAATTTGATCCTCCAGATCGGCGATGCCCTTCTGATAGTGGAGTTTGAGTCGGTAGATTTCTTCTTTTTTCTCTAATAGTTCATCTCTGAGAAGACCGGCATCCGTCAACTTTGCCAAATACCTTTCATTTTCACTGAGAGGTTTGGGTGTCTCGATCTGTTTTTGAACGGTTTGCACGGTTGGCGTTGGTTCAGCTGCTTTAGAGGGGAGGGGGTGGGCCGCTCTATTGAATCCCGGTAGAGCAGAGTTCATGTAAAAAACACCACCTGCGATGCCCATCAAAAGCAAGGTTAAGACGGCGATTATTTGGGTTGCTGACTTCTTTGCGATGGTGATTTTAACCTTGGATTTTTTGGTTGATTTTACGGGAGGCCTGTCATCATGGTTCCGGTCTTTTTGGTTCTCCGGCGACGCTTTATCTTTATCGGATTTTTTTTCAGATTTGTCGTTCTCCTGGTTTTCCAGCACTTCTTCTTGGGGCGGATCCTGCTCTTCCGACGGTTCATCCTCAAATTTCTCATCATCCAAACCTAAAAATTCGTCGTCCTCAAATTCACCTGGTTCTGATTCCCCGTCTTTCAGTTCATCGACTGTATCCGCTGAATTTTCAGCTGCGGTTTCTTCCGGCAGGAATTCCGATTCACCGTTGTCCAGGCTTGACGGCACTTCTGCTTCATTGAAAGTATCGCTAGCCAGTTTACCGGATTTATTCTGTGCTTCCTCGCTAACGACCTCATCCTGCAATATTATCAATGGTTCGACCGTCTCCTCTTCAGCCAGAATTATTTCGGCCTGATCATTAAAGCCAAGTTTCTCAAGGGAGGATAATTCAGCTGCCTGTGACTCATTGATATCGATTTCTTCTTTCTCTGCCATTTTTCAACGATTTTCTTTGTTTTGCGTTTCTCATTTCGTCAACGCCAATTCCGGCTCAGATTTAAATACTCCGGCGGGAATCAAATCTACGATATCGGAAAATTTTTCAGTAGAAAATCCGATAGTTCCCAGTTTTGTTGAAAGCGTTTCGGTACTCAACCGCTCCAGTTCCAAACCGGCGTGAAATCTGGACATGAGAAGATCTGCCAGGTAAACAATATATGTCAGTTCAAAGTTTCGTAGGGCGTTTTCTGGTTTGTGGTGATGGCGGATGGTATCGATCAACGAATCGGGTAAGGACCATCTCACGGCAAGGTCACCGCCGACTTGCGTATGATCAATGCCAAGATTCGTTTTTTCCGCTGCCGAAAAATCAGTTTCTTCTTCAAACAGTTGGCGGTAAAAAAGGGGATAGGCCGAAGCTATATATTGATCGAGGACCACCTTTCCGATATCGTGGAGAAGACCGGCAGTAAAAGCTAACCCCGGTTTCACTTTTGCAGTCAAATTAGCCAGCTTTTCAGAGATGATGGCCGTGCCGACGGCGTGATGGTAAAGGCCGCCTTTACACAATGAATATCCGGCATCCGAGCGACCGTAAAAGTTACCCATCAAGGTGGAAATAGCCAATTTTACGAGATTTTTAAAACCTAAAAAAGCCAGGGCATGTTCGAGCGATTCAATTTTTTTTATACATCCAAAAACGGCACTATTGCAAAATTTTAATGTTTTGGCGCAGATGACCTGGTCCTGGCGGATTTCTTCGGTCAATTCTTTTATATCATGCTCTTCTTCATTGATCAGTCTCAAAATTTTCAGCGCCACTTGCGGGATCGGTTGTATTTCTTCCATAGAGCGCATGACTGTTTCAACGGTTCGGCCGCCGATATCCAGATGTAAATCTCTGCTTGCCAAGGGACCCACCAGAGCTCCACCGGCGATAAAAGCTTTTAAACGATTTTTGGAGGCACCTTCGTCGTAAAGGGCTCTGAGAAAAATGGGAAACCCGGTGGAGGCATACTTTCCCGGCTGAAATGAACTCCCCTCACTGGCCGGTTCCGGCAGCAGCAGATGAATCAAGCCTCCCACATCGGCTTCTTCGTCGTAAAGAGCAACGCCAACACAGGTTCCGAGAAAGGCCTGCAGGATTAGCGCCGTATTCCGACTGATATAATAACTGCCTGAAGTTACGTGATGTTTCCGTAAATTGTTCATAATTTTTCTGAGAACCCTTGTTGTAATACGTTACGGACCTTAGATGTGGATTATATGAAATAACTATCGGCACTTAGGCATAAAGGCTTAGAGGAATTTTAGATTTTTTTGTGCCAGGGGATATTTATGGCAATCGGACTCAAAGTCAAAAATATGAAAACAATGGTTTATAATGTCCGTCTAAGCTATCGGCCATATATTCAATATTCTCAGCCGCCTAAGGCCCTCTTTGTAATTATCGTCCATAGTAGGCCATAAGAGATGCCTTTGCTATTGTATGCTGATTTAGGAAGAATCCCACCAAAGCCGGTAATGCTTTCTCGTCTAAATCCAATTTTTCAACTTTAAGCGCATATACCGTGAATATGTATCTATGCGGTTTGTCTCCCTCTGGAGGACAGGCTCCACCGAAACCAGGCATTCCAAAATCAGTTACACTTTGGACACTGCCTTTGGGTGCCAGACCTTTTTGTAGATTTCCCGCATCTGCCTTAAGCTCATTAATGCCAGCGGAAATGTTAAAAATAACCCAATGCCACCATCCGCTCCCTGTCGGGGCATCAGGATCATATACAGTAAACGCAAAACTTTTTGTGTCTTTGGGTGCATTAATCCATTTCAGGGATGGTGATATGTTTTTTCCAGTACAGCCAAATCCCGAAAACACTTGGGTCTCAGTCAACTGCCCGCTTAAATCATCGCTTTTCAGGGTGAATTCTTGGGCATGTATACTTCCGAAGCCAAGAAGTCCGAATACAACCACAATTAAAGCAAATTTTTTCATCTTTTTCTCCTTTCTTTTTTTTGGGGTTATTGTTGTCTAAAAGCCCAACTATCCATTTTGATAGGAAGGTCGATTCGATGCAGAAACAGAGCCATTTGTGTGGTTGAGCTGGGGAGAGGTAACTTGCCTAAATCTAAAATATTCAATACCTTAAAATCTTTCAGATTTCCATTTGATACCTGTATCAACGAAGACCAGAAATTTCAATAAAAAATCCATATCCCATATACAACATATAGTGCCCGCCGCATTCGCTCATTTCCCTATAATCGATCGAAAGCCATCAAAATTACCGGAATAAACCGTCCGATAACCACCATGGAGTGAGTTTAGCTGGGATGAATATCCGAATATGGAACCGCGAAACTTATACCTCTAAAGTTGGTGTGAGTGGATAACGACAATCTTGAATGTTTATTACCATTGACCTGAAGACCAGTATTGTGAACTGTTTTTAATCCTGTCTACGGTGGCAAGATCTGCACTGAATGGATTCACCGGTGGCGTTGGTTCTTCGATTAAATGAATTTCATAAAAGGGGGTATCTTTTAATTTCATATTGTAAGCGGTTACCATCAGATTTTCCAGCGCGACCGTATCCTGAATATTATATGCAAGCAGAGTTTCAAGGGTTTGCCGGTTTTTAGTCTTTATATATTCATCCCAGAGCAGCACGGCAAAGAATCCATCGATATCACTCAAATCACCCCTGTCCATCCCCAGCTGACGTTCAACACTTTTCAACCCGCCTCGAAAACCAAGACTGTATAGAACGTAACGCAAATCTATTTGGGCATGGTCGAGTCGGATATTGAAATAATTCTCAATAAACGGAACATCAAAACACTTCCCGTTGTATGTGACGATCACTTTGTATTTCTGAATGTCCTCTATGAAATCTTCCAGGTTTTGCCGCTGCACATATGTTTTAATCTCATGACCATCATAAAGGGCGATGGTGGTGATGTCGCTGAAATAGCGATCCAGACCTGTTGTTTCAATATCCAGATAAGCGATGGAATCTCTGAACTCGGGAAAGAATCGCCAGGATTGGTTTGATGCCAGCAGCTTTGAAAAATATCCCGGATTGTCTTGATATAAGTGTCGTTTGGATTCTCCGATTGCCTCTTTTAATAAATATTTACGCTTACCGGATAAGGGAATTGAACTTTCAACAGAAAATGCATCCCAATCCCTGAGACCAGAATCCCAAAGCTTTTGTTCGGTTATTGCTCCGATGCCCTGGATGTGTATGAATGTGTTTTGAAGCATGGCGAAATCTATACCCGATTTCTGTCTGAATTTAAACAACCAATTTATTTTACAAATGGTCAGATAACGGGCATCCAAAAGCACCCTTTGTCCAGATTAATGATGGGTTGCCTTGTTATAAACTATTTCTGACTGATGTTCTTTTTATTACAGCGCCGGCAACAACAAAAGTTTTTGGAAATATTTTGATTTTGCTTTTCAAAATGGGATTTTTAGAACAATAAGAAGCGGGGATATAGCAGGAATCCGGAACGGCATTGTCATGTGTTTCGTTAGTGCAACCATCGCATTCACTTATTTATAATGATAGACAAAAGGGAGTGGGGGGGGGGTGTTGAATCTGGATGCAAAGGGGATTACAGTGATTAAAATCAAAATTTCCTTGACTTTAAACCGATGGATTGTGATATCAGTAATTTTGTCGGGATTTGAATACCATCTACGTATCTGTATTTTGCTGAATTTCCATGTATTCTCAATTTATGTTGCCA
>CAVXXE010000031.1:0-95143 GCA_963765595.1 uncultured delta proteobacterium | reverse complement strand
GTTTTCGGCACCTTGATCTCCTTCATTTTCTCCGTTAGCGATGGGAAGGACGATGTTAAATACAGCCCCGCCGCCGGAACTGTTGCGTACGGTAATACGGCCCCCATGATTTTCAACAATCCCGTAGGCCAGACTGAGTCCCAGACCGTTCCCTGGCCTTCCTCTTTGGTCGTATAAAACGGGTCAAATATGTGGGGTATAACGTCTTCGGGGACCCCGGGACCGGTGTCTGATATCTCGATACCAATCTGTTCTTTAACGGCCACCTTAAAAGTCTCTATCCGCAGCTTGCCTTTGCCGTCCATGGCCTGGGCGGCGTTGAGGATAATGTTCATAAACAGATGATTCAGCTGCTGGACATCTGCCTGCACCGGCGGCAGAAAATCCCCAAATTTTTTTTCGATCTCGATATTTTGAAACAAACTCTGGTTTTCGAGGAGAAACAGGGTCCTGGATATCACCCCGTTAATATCGTGGGGCCGCATGAGGTGGCGGGTTTGCCGCGTGAATTCCAGCAATTCCTTGACCGTATCCCGGCATCTTTCGGCATCTTTGAGAATCCGGCCCAAATCCTGCCGCGCCCCTTCTTCCAGCTCATATTCTTCCAGCGCCAGCTTGGCATATAGTGTGATTCCGCCCAGGGGATTATTTATCTGGTGGGCGACTCCGGCAGCCAATTTCCCGAGCGAGGCCATCTTTTCCGACTGCAGGAGCTGTAGTTGAGTTTTTTCCAGCTCCGCATCGATCCGCAGTCTGTCACGCAGATCATGAAAAAAACCGATGGTGGCAACTTCGCGATCATCTTCATAAATAATGGAGGCATAAAGGCTAATGGGAATACGTTCACCGTTTTTGGCCAACGCGTCCGTGTGGTATGTTTTCAGCTTTCCCTTGCCGCCATATTCCTCGCTGCGCAGTTTGCGCATGACTTCCCTGGCGTTGTCATCGGGATACACATCGCGGATGTTCAGACTGTTTAATGCTTCTTCCACGGTGTAACCAAAAACCTCGGCTGCCGAATCATTGAAAATGAGGATTTTGCCATTTCTGTCCGCGGCAATCACACAGTCCACCGCACTGTGAATCAGATTGCTCAAAAAAGCGTTGGTTCGCCGCAGCTTTTCTTCCAGGGCATATAGCGCCGGAAAATCAAAATCCAACATCACAAAAGCTTCGATATCATCTCCGCCCAAAATAGGATAAGAGTATAAACATGGAATCTTGCCCCGATATGAGGTAGGATGATAGCCTGGACTTAAAGCCGGCTGACGCTTGCGCCCCACTTCGCGGGTGGGGCACTCGTCGCAGGGAGAATTGCGGCTGTAAAGAATTTTGTAGCATTTTTGGCCGACGACATCCACCTCCTGCACGTCATCGGCTTGCCCTCTGATGGCCAGTATCTCAAATTGCGGCGAAACCACCAGCATCCTCCGGTTGAAGGCCTCGATCGCTCGCAAAATAATTTCTTTGGGGTTGGTCGTGTTCATAAAAACATCCTTGCGTAGTGCCGCATTCGGATTTTTTTCGGACAGAGCTTAATCACAAACAAGTTTTTATAATTAGCACTCAATCTCAAGAAATGTTTGCCGTTAATCTGGGAAAATACGCCAAAAGTTTAAAAATTGCAAGTAACTATCCATTCCCGCTCTCCCTGGGTACCGGCAAAGTATACTCCAACCGACTTAAAAAATAACAATTAACTATTTAAATAACGTGGTCCTGCCATTCCTATCGGGCAAAAGGGACTTGAAACCGGCAGAGCCCCATGATAACGTCATAGCAGCAGATCGAATCCCATTGGAGTCCATCTATTCTATTAAATAAGGAGAAGCTCGTGCCGGAAAAAACGCCTTCCATTACCAACATTGCTCTGGTGGGCGGCGGAGAATTTTGCAGGGAAATTCTCGAAAAAACTACCTTTGTATATGAGCAGGAAGGGGTCTATGCGCCCATTTTAGCGGTGGCGGATCCCGATCCCGAGAGCCCGGGAATTAAACTGGCGGATGAACTGGGCCTGTTGACCTTCAATGATTGTCGCAAGTTATACGATCCGCGCTATAGCATCCATTTAATTATCATGCTGACCCCCGAGCAGAAGATTTTTGATGAGGTTCTGCGCACCCGCCCTCCCCGCATCCGTCTGCTTTCCTACAATGTATTTAAAATTTTCTGGAAGGCTATCGGCCTGGAAGAGGGTAAGCTGCGGGAGCGAACCGAGGAGATGGAAACAATCCTGAATGGAATTCAGGATTTCATCATGGTCATTACCCCCCGGATGGAAATTATCGAGGTCAACGACGCATTTCTTTCCAAAATGCACTACACCCGCAAAGATGTTATCGGCAAGAAATGCTACGAAGTCTATCACAAAATAGAGTATCCCTGTAATGGCGGACAAACCGACTGTCCCCTGCGGGAGGTCGTCAGCAACAAAAGACAGATTCGCAAAATCCAGACCCGCCTGATGCCGGATGGTGAAAAGCGCTATTATGAAGTCCAAATTTATCCGATCTGGGAAAAGGACGGCAAAATTCACAAGTTCATTCATATCAGCCGGGACATCACCCAGCACAAAAAAGAAGAAGCGGAAATCACCCACCGCCTCGAACAGATGGTTGAAGACCGCACCCGCCAGGTAAAGGAAACCCACGAGAAACTCCTGCACCAGGACAAGATGTCCTCTTTGGGCAAGCTGTCGGCGTCGGTGGTGCATGAAATCAACAATCCGATTGCCGGTATCTTGAATCTTATCATGCTGATGCAACGAATTGTTGCCGAAGACACCCTCGGCCGGAACGAAATCGAACAGTTTCAGCACTACCTGAGTCTCATGGAAACCGAAACCCGACGAACCAGCCGCATCGTTTCAAACCTGCTGGCATTTTCGCGCCAGTCCAAGATGGAACCGAAGCGGTTGAACCTGAATCGTCTCATCGAACAAACCTTGTTTTTAAATTCAAACCTGCTTAAAATGGACGGAGTCAAGGTCGAGACCCAGCTGGATCCCGATCTGCCGGACCTGCTGGGTTCTGAAGACCAGCTTCAGCAAGTCTTCATGAACCTGGTGTCCAATGCCAGTGAAGCCATGGGCGGCGGCCGTGGCGGCGTACTGACCATCGAGACCCGGCATTTACTGAGTGAAGACAGGCTGCAGATCAACTTTAAGGACACCGGCTGCGGTATCCCCGAGGAAAATTACCCCAAACTGTTCGAACCGTTTTTCACTACAAAGAAAAAAGGCAAGGGTGTGGGTCTCGGTCTATCCGTCGCTTACGGAATTATCCAGGAACACCAGGGATCCATTTACGTCACATCAAAGGTGGGGCAAGGCACCGCTTTTCAGGTTAAGCTCCCCTTGAAATCCGCTATCGATCGGCACCACAAATGAAAAGGTGTCAGGTGTCAGCCCAGCTGCTGGCCTGAAAAATAGATGATTCTGTGTTCGGACGTCGAATTTTGAGTTTTAATCTGACACCTGAAACCCGACACCTGAAACCTAAAAATCACAGAACAATTACGAAATTAAAATTTACCTACAGGTGATTCCATGAAACAAGTAATTACCAATCCACCAGCAGGAGATCTCCATGAGCAGCGCGAAAATACTGATCGTCGATGATGAATTGATCATGCGGGAGTCCCTCGCCGGATGGCTGCAAAGAGATGGGCATACCGTGGACACCGCACCCAGCGGGGAAGCGGCCCTGGAAAAATTAAAAGAGGCCCGCTTCGACATTATGCTGGTGGACATCAAGATGGAAGGCATCAGCGGCCTAGATGTTTTGCAGCATGTCAATGAAAATGATCCGGATGTGGCCATCGTCATGATCACGGCCTACGGCTCCATCCCCACCGCTATCGAAGCCATGAAGAACGGCGCTTATGACTACATGCTCAAACCCTTTGACCCCAATGAACTGGGGGTGCTGGTCGATAAAATAATCAAACACCAGGACCAGGAACGCGAGATGCTCTTTTTGCGGGAGGAGCACAAGGAACGTACCCGGTTCGAGAGCATGATCGGCCAGTCCAAACCCATGCAGGAGGTTTTTGATCTCATCTGTGATGTGGCCCCCATGGAATCCACGGTCTTGATTACCGGAGAAACCGGCACCGGCAAAGGATTGGCCGCCAAGGCCATCCACACAAACAGTCCGCGCGGTAACGGTCCTTTTGTCATGGTAAATTGCGGCGCCATCCCCGAGCACCTGATGGAAAGCGAATTGTTCGGCCATCAGAAAGGCGCTTTTACGGACGCCAAGGAGACTAAAAAGGGGCGATTGGAGCTGGCCCACGACGGCACGCTCTTTCTGGATGAGATCGGGGAAATCAACATGCGCATGCAAATCGATCTGCTGCGGGTGCTGGAAGACCGTGTTTTTTATCGCGTGGGCGGCACCCAGCCCATAGAAGCGGATTTCAGGGTGATTGCGGCTACCAATCGAAACCTGGAAAAAGCGATTAAAGACGGCAGTTTTCGTGAAGACCTCTTTTACCGGCTCAATGTGATCTCTATCAAAATGCCGCCCCTGAATAAGCGTAAAGAAGACATTCCCCTGCTGGCGGAACATTTTCTTCAACGCTTTATTCAGGAGACGAATAAACGTATCGATAAAATCGACCGGGAAGCCATGGACGAGCTCATGCTCTATGACTGGCCGGGTAATGTGCGCGAACTTGAAAATGCCATCGAAAGGGCCGTGGTGGTCGCCAAGGAACGTAAAATACTTCCTGAGCATTTGCCCATTTTCTGTCACGAACCCCTGCACACCCCCAGAAACAATAGCTTGCAAGAAGTAGAAAAAGCCCACATCCGGCAGATACTGACGGATAATGCCTGGAATATCGCCCGCTGTGCCAAAATTCTGGACATTGACCGATCTACCCTTTACAGTAAAATCAAACGCTACGATCTTCAAAAGACAGCTTGACTTCCCAATCTGAACATAGCATTCTGATTTCGCCGGTTGGAGAGTTGAGTGCCGAACTGCTTGAGGCCGTGGCCGGAGAAATCGAGCAAGTGTTCGGTTTTTCAACCGAAACAAACCCAATTCTGCAGGATCTTTCTTTCGCGCTGGATGAAAACCGCAATCAATACCACTCGACGGCGATCCTGGATCGGCTGGCCGCCAATATCCCCCCCCATACCATCAGGGTGCTGGCCATCGCCCAGGTCGATCTGTTCATACCCATTTTAACCCATGTCTACGGTGAAGCCCAGCTCGGGGGCGCCGCCTGTATTGTCTCAACGCTCCGGTTGAATGAGGGGCGTTCGGGGATCAACATCCCCCCCAAGTACATCGATCGAATCGTAAAAGAGGCCATCCACGAACTGGGCCATACCTTCAATCTACGCCATTGCCCGGAGCACACCTGCATCATGCATTACTGCCGCAATGAAGAAGATGTCGACCGCAAATCCGATCAGCTTTGCCGCTACTGCATCATTATGTTGGATGATGAAATTAAAAGATTGGAAAAGATTTAACCAGAAACCCTTGAAGCGTGAACCTTGAACGGCTATGAACCGACTATTGCCAGATGGGTTCACGCTTGTCCAGATAAGCGCGTTTGGCTTCCTGGGCATCCGGGCTGAATTGAGCGCGTTGCTGCAGTTCGAAGTAATATTGGAGGATGGCCTCATAATCCAGATCGAAGGCCTGGTTTGTTACCAGTTTACTCAACCGTGTTCCCACCGAGCAAGCTGCCAGGTAGTTGTCGGCAATTTCGTCGAGATGGGAAAAAAAATTCTCTTCATGGACAATGTGGTCCACCAGACCGATCCGCAACGCCTCCCGGCCGTCGATATTTTGCCCGCCCAGAATCATCTTTTTGGCGCGTCCCCAGCCGATATAGCGCGGCAGCCGCAGAGTTGCGAGGCCTGGAATGAGCGACTCTTTGATCGCCGGCAGGCCGATTTGGCATTCGGCCGTGCTGACACGGATGTCGGCAGCCAGGGCCAACTGAAGCGCACCGCCCAGACAGTAACCGTGCATCCCCACGATTACCAGCTTTTCCATGGTTTCAAAATGACCCAAGGCCTGCTCCCAACGACGGTGATAGTCCAATTCTATCCGATCGGCGGCCAGTTCCTTGAGATCGATGCCGGTGCAAAAGGCTCTGCCCTCACCCCGGATAATGACCATCCGCACATCGCTGTCATCTCTTAAAGCCATGGCAATCCGATTGATCTGATCGACACAGGCGTTATTCATGGCGTTGAGGTGGCTTACCCGGGTAAATGTCAGCCAAGCCAGTTTAGCTTCTTTCTCCAGGCGCATAAATTCAGAGTCGAGCATTATTTCCATTGTCTCCCCCTTTTATCAGGTGACAGAGGTTAGATGGCAGATGACGGAGGTCAGAAGCCAGATGTGTGGTCTCAGGATTCAGCAGCTAAAAATATCAAATCACAAATACTAACTTAGTACATAAATTCATAAATACCGTAACTATGAATAGGAGCACTTAGGATAACGTGATCAGGGACGGATCATAGTCCTCGGGAGCACGGTACCCGAGAAGGTTGCAGATCGTCGCGGCCACATTGCTCAGACCCGGGTTATCGATCTGTTTCAGGGAAAACCTGTTCACTTCCGAGTAGTCTTTGATAATAAAAGGGACGGGATTTTTCGTATGAGCCACCATGGGTGTACGCCGGCCTTTTTTTTCGGTCCACATGCAATCCGCATTGCCGTGATCGGCGGTGACCATCGCTACACCCCGGGTGTCCCTGACGGCCTTCAGGAGTCTGCCAAGGCAGAGGTCTACCGTCTCAACCGCGATGCGGATGGAAACAGGTGCCCCCGTGTGCCCCACCATGTCACCGTTGGCGAAATTTAAGCGGATGAACTTGTACTGGCCACCGCGAATAGCATCGATCACCGCATCGGTTATCTCGGCAGCCTTCATCCATGGCCGCAGGTCGAAAACGATCTTGTCCGAGGGAATCTCCACATATTTTTCGAGTTTCTCGTCAATGTAACCCGTGTTGTTGCCGTTCCAGAAATAGGTCACATGCCCGAACTTCTGGGTCTCTGAGATGGCAAAGGAGGTTGTACCGGAAGCACAGAGATATTGACCCAGCGTGCGGTCAAAGGCCGGCGGTTCAACCAGATAATTTTTGGGAATGTGAGCGTCTCCGTCATATTCCATCATACCGGCGTAGAAAACGTCGGGAACCCGTTTGCGATCGAACTTGGTGAAATCCGAATCTTCAAATGCCCGTGAAATTTCAATGGCCCGGTCCCCCCTAAAGTTGAAAAATACCACCGCATCGCCGTCTTCGATGGTGCCGACAGGTTCGCCATTCTCTTCGACCACGAAGCTTTGCATGTACTGGTCCGTGGTCTCGGGATCTTCCGTGTAATAGGTCCGGATGGCCTCCACGGCCGAAGAGAAGCCACGCCCTTTTCCAAGCACATGAACATGCCATCCATTTTCCACGACGCTCCAATCGGCGTCATACCGATCCATGGTGGTCACCATCCGCCCACCCCCGGACGCCATGCGGTAGTCGCGGTCATCGGTTGAGAATTCCTTGAGCTTTCTCTCCAGGGGTTCAAAATAGGTGAGCGCGCTTTTCTGGCCTACATCCCGGCCATCCAGCAGACCATGGACCCGGACTCGTCTGATCTTGTCGGCGGCGCAGCGCTCCAACAGGGCGTAGAGTTGATCGATGTGGCTGTGCACGTTTCCGTCGGAAACCATACCGATAAGATGCAAGGTGCCACCCTGGCCGGTACGCTTGCACACCTCGGCCCATGCCCGGCCTTCGAATATCTGCCCTGAATGGATGGCCTCGCTCACCAGCTTGGCTCCCTGGGAAAAAACCCGGCCCGTGCCAAGGGCATTGTGCCCCACTTCGGAATTTCCCATATCATCATCTGAAGGCATACCCACCGCGGTCCCGTGGGCTTTCAATAGGGTAAACATGGGCTCCTGAAAAAGCGTGTCCAGCACCGGCGTATACGCCAGATAGACACCGTTGCTTTCATTTTGCGGCCCGATTCCGACACCGTCCATGATCACCGTGACCACCGGGCCGGAAAACTCCGAATACCCGGCCAGACGGCTCAATATCATATCACTCATGGGTTTCTCCCTAATCGTATATCTCTGTAGAATTTATTTTTTTATGCTAATCCCGTTAGGGACACTAATCATTGATGGATAAATTTCAAGAAATTGCTTGCAATTAATTAAAGAGGATTTAAGTTGTGTAGAACTGGATATCATCAAGGCTCAATACGATGATGTCCGTCCTCTCAGCTCAACGTTTTTTGCCTTAACAAACTAAAACCCGCTAGATGATAGAGGAAAGGAGATTAAGAAATGGACGCATCCGGTCTGATGGCCAAAGTGTATGAATTGTTGACGGTTTACGGGATTAAAGTCGTTGCGGCTGTTGTCATTTTTATTGTCGGTCGCTGGGTGGCAAAAGCGATTGCCAACTTCATCAAAAAGATGATGGCCAAAAGCAACACCGATGAGACCCTGGTAAAGTTTGTCGGGAGTCTATGTTATATTGCATTACTGGCTTTTGTAATCATTGCCGCCTTGAACCAGCTGGGTATCCAAACCACATCCTTCATTGCTATTTTAGGCGCCGCCGGTTTAGCCATCGGTCTGGCGCTGCAGGGTTCATTGGGAAATTTTGCAGCCGGTGTTCTGATGATCATATTTAAACCGTTTAAGGTGGGTGATTTTATTGATGGGGCGGGCGTTGCCGGTACCGTTGAAGAAATTCAGATTTTTACGACCCAACTTAAAACCCCGGATAACAAAACCATCATCGTGCCCAATGCAAAAATGACGGGAGACAATATCACCAATTACACCATGAAAGGAACCCGCCGGGTGGATTTTGTTTTTGGTATCGGCTACGAGGATGATATCGACAAGGCCCGCAAGGTCATCGAAGGGATTATCGCAGAGGACAACCGCGTTTTGAAAGATCCGGCGCCGATGGTGGCCGTATCCGAACTGGCCGACAGCAGTGTAAATTTCGTGACACGCGCCTGGACATCAGCGGATGATTACTGGGGCTTCTATTTTGACACTACGGAAAAAGTCAAGAAGCAGTTCGATGCCGAGGGGATCAGTATCCCCTATCCACAGCGCGATATCCATGTGTATGAACACAAAGAATAGCCTTCGGAAATACTGCCTGAACTAAAAATAGGCTTTTGGGTAGAGGGTTGGGTTGAACCCAAGCGCTAGTGTTGAGTTCGTACCTCAACTCAACCTTTTACGACAATCAAGCATCCATATAAACATATTTCTAAAGGACGAAACCAACACATCGAATCTGCCGAGTTTTCGTCCAATCACTTCTCAAAATGCAATACGCTTTGGCGGCAAATCCTACAATGACGATTGCCGTTGTCGATAAAATTGCTAAAACAATCTTAGGATACATCCCTGTCAAAATTTCTATACGGCATATAAATAATCAAACAACCCGTATACAAGTTCGGTCACCTGTTGATTGCCGTCCACCGTGCCTGCCAGGCCGTATAAGGCGGTGGTTTCGGCGACGGTCCCGGCTTTGGATTTGGCATATGCGACACCCTCCTGCAAATCGGCAATTAAGCGCCCGGCAATGCCCGGTATAAAGGTTTGAGGCATCGTCACGCAAAAATGCATCCCCGGCGGCAACTGCAGACAATTGAAGCGCCAGCCTCTGGTCTTCATGAAGTCGTTCACATGGAAGACATCCACCTCATCGGAGCGGAAGCCGATAACAAACGTGGGATCTCCTATAAGTGACAGTTCGGGTATTTCCGCCACGCCCTCTTTAATTGAATCGGCAACATTCATGATGGCTTTTGCCGCCTTGAGGTAGCCTTCTTCACCCAGGTATACCATGGACGCCCAAGTGGCTGCAGTCAGGCCGCCGGATCGGCTGCCTGCCGCGGTGGGTGAAGCATACATCCCGCCGGACCAGTCCGGCACATTAAAATATTGATAGCGGCGCAAGTTATTACTGCGATACAGGACCACCGAGGTGCCCTTCAGGGCGTAACCGTATTTGTGCGTATCGGCAGACATGGAGGTTACCCCCGGCAGGCGAAAATCGAAGACCGGAACATCGTAACCCAATTTTTCGATCCATGGCAGGATAAATCCACCCAGGCAGCCGTCCACGTGAAAGCCGATGCTGTGCTTTAGCGCAATGTCGGACAATTTTTCCAGTGGATCAATGAGCCCATAAGGGTAGTTGCCGGCACTGCCGACAATCGCGACGGTATTTTCATTGATTTGGGCTTCAACGGCTTCCGGATCGACTCGGAAATCCGGCTCAGCAACAGGGATGTGGACCATCTTGATCCCGAAATACTGGCCGGCTTTGTCAAAAGCCGGGTGGGCCGTGTGCGGCATAATGATCTCCGGCGCTTTCATTTTTTTCTCCACGCGGGCCCAGTCCCGGTAGGCCTTCATAGCCATAATGATACTTTCGGTGCCGCCGGAGGTAACCGTCCCGCAAACCCCGTCATCTGCGTTACGGTCTTTGACCGCATCGCCGTTGAGCATTTTAGCCGTCATGGCAATAATCTCGCTTTCCATTTTGAACATACTCGGACACAGATCGAATTGAATGGTATTTTCGTGGGAAAACAACGAAAATATCTTGTTCAGATAGGCACGGTGCTCATCACCGGCATGATAAAATGTGCCTGATACCCGGCCGGTTTGCCATTTTGCATTTTCCTCTTCAGCCATCGCCGACAGTTCCATGAAAATATCATCCCTGTCACGCCCTTTTTGCGGAATGGCGTGATAGCTCTTAAAACGACCTTTATACGGCTTAAAGGGATCTGTGATTTCACTTTCAATTATTTCTTCCGACATGACGTCCTCCTTTCTAAAGATAATGGTAATTTCTAATCGGTCACAGTATCAGAGCAAAATATTAGCTATCCCGCATTTAATGCCGCAAACACCTTCTTATTCCTTTTAAACAACTCACGATACTGGCTATACATCTTGTCATAAACCGCCCGGTTTGACTTATTCGGCTCGAACACCTGTTTTATTTTAACGAGTTCAGGAAGCTCTTCAATTGAACGATATCCCAATGCAATGAACCCGAGAAAAGCAGTTCCGCGAACGGTGGTATGGAGAGGATCGTCGACCTGGTGGATCGGCACACCCAGCACGTCCGCATGAATCTGGGACCAACCCTCGGACAGCGCCCCGCCTCCGGAAAAGCGAAATTTCGTGATAGGCTGCCCGATAAATTTTTCCGCCGGACCCCGGGTCCAGCGGTTGTTATAAGCAATGCCTTCCATGACGGCCCGTGTCAGATGGCTGCGGGTAGTACTCAAGGAAAGGTTCATAAAGCCACCGCGGGCGTGGGGATTTTCACTGGGCACAATGGAGCCGTTCAACCAAGGCAGAAAGATCACCCCGTCGCTGCCGGCCGGTGCCCCGGCTGCAATTTCATTAAACCGTTCATAGGCGTCATCGGGTTTTTGCCCGGTATTAAACCGGTCATCCGCATAAACGATATTTTTCAGATAAAATTCAACGCATTTCCCACCGGCACCTTGTTCTCCCAGTACAAAATATCTTGATTGAAAGGGGCTTGGGAGGGACGTCATGAAGGATGCCAGGCTGGTTTTTTTAAAGGGAACATGGCAGGTCATATATAAAGAAGTACCGATATAGATGATCGTGTCAAAATCTCTTACGGCCCCCGAACCGATGACCGAAGCATTGGAATCACCAATGCCGGCGACAACTTTGGTTGATGGCGGCAGTCCGATCTCTTCGGCAACCGAGGGCAGTAAGGGCCCCACAATACCGTCATTGGGTATCAGTTCCGGAAACTTATCCTTTTCCAAACCGGCAAGTTTCAACAGTTCGTTGCTGTATTGCCGGGACCCCCATTGGCGATTGTCCACCACCGCAAATGGGGCCATGGTTTTTTGAGTTGCCGTAATTTTTCCTGTCAGCCGGGCGGTCAAAAAATCCATGGGTTCGAGAAATTTACAGGTTTTGGCGTAGATCTCCGGCCGCTCGTTTTTAATGAACAGTACATGGCCCAAAGAATCCACTCCCGAATGGGTCGGCACCATTCCGGCCAATCTGATCCATTTCAACAGCTTGGTCAAACCATAGCCCTGGATTTTCGGAAACCCGCCGGTGATATTTCGGTTGTATGGTCCTCCCCGTTGATCGAGCCAGTGAACAGCCCGCATCAAAGGCTCGCCCTGCGCATCCACGGGCACAACCACCGACCACTGGGAATCACAACCGACCGCTACGATGTCCTCCGGCGGGACCCGGGATTCTTTGATCACTTTTTTAGCTGCTCTTTTGGCACCGCTCCACCATTCTTCAGGATCCTGCTCGGCACCCCCATCGGGCAAAAGAAAGGTCGTCACCGATTCGTCCGTACTGGCGACAACTTCTCCACTATCCGCTACAATAGCCACCTTATGACCGCCGCTGCCCAAATCGATTGCCAATATGTAACGGGTGGATTGGTGGCCTTTTATGTGTGTGTATTGCGCCATGATGGTTTCCTTAACACTGAAGTTGAAAAGCCAAGGATGCGACCAGGACATTCTCATGTTCATATAACGATTTGTCAAGAAAATAAACAGGTTATCTGTCCACCAATTTCAAAGAAATAAAACAGTAGAGCCAATCTTTCAGAGCTGGGTTTTTAAATGGCAGATGCCTCCAACAAAGCTTGAAATATCGTCATACTTGAAGAATTTGTATGGTGTGATGGCTCATTCGCGATGGGCTGTGATCACAAAGAATCCGGCATCTTATGGGATGATGTGGATACTTTCGGTTTTTTTGGAGGAGGTGCCTATGGAATTAAATATATTCGGGACTATGGAGGCGGCGGAAAGGTGGCTGTCTCAACCGAAAGCAATAAAGAAACAAAACACGTAGGATGGACATCTGCCACACAAGCTGCTTGCGCAGGGCCTGTATGGCTGAAGGTCTGAACTTTAAATATCTGTATCACAGTTTCAGACAGGCATTAATTCTTTAAGATATGAATAACATATCTAAATTATTATTAAAATTTAGATAATGACAAGATATCGTTCGCCGGAAGTCTGTCAAATTTGGTAAAAACTTAGAGCATATCATTAATCTTTACCGGACTACCGGCTAACAGCTAACGCAATTAATCCTAACTGGATAATAATCCAGATAGCAGAATGTGAATCCTGACCATTAAGCAGCAACATTAAGGGATGATGATTTCCACCTTATTGTAGCATCAAATAATTTATGAGGTAGAAGTGATGATAAGTTTATATGTTCGGGAAAAACCCATATATATTGTTTACGTCATCATACTTTTGATTCTGTCTTGTGCCCCTCGAACCACCCGGTGGGGTCTTCCTCAACATGAATATACGTATCAAATCCCTCAAAAAGTTGATGATGAATGGGAACATTCTAGCTTAAAAGCTGAAGGTGTCGATTCAAAAAAAATTAAATTGAAAAGACAGAGCGACACGCGGCGCAGGCGCCTGCGCTGCGCGAGCGATACCACAAATCTTCAATATTCAATCGTCAATATTCAATTCCCCGATAAATCGGGATTTACGCTTCGATAGAACCCCGCGAGCGGGATCTACGCTGCGCTACGACCGGCTAAGCTTGTCCGGATTGGGTATTTATTTTCAGGCTAGTACACGCCGTATTCCTGAAGGGCTTGCCACATGGCGATGAGGTTTTCGGGCGGCACATCAGCCTGGATATTGTGAATGGTATTGAATACGTAACCGCCGCCGGGCGCTAAAGCTTCGATATTGCGTCTGATGTCGTCTTTGACTTCCCCGGGCGTGCCGTAGGGTAAAATTCCCTGGGTGTCTACGCCGCCGCCCCAGAATACCAGATCCCGACCGAAATCACGCTTGAGGCCGGCCGGCGCCATGTCTTTGGCGCGAATGTGAATCGGGTTGAGTATTTCGACACCCATCTCTATAAAGTCGGGGATCAGCGGTCGTACATTGCCGTCGGAGTGAAAGAAACGCTTGGCATGGGGTGCTGATTTGATAAAGGTTTCAAACAGGATTTTCACGCGTGGTTTGATGAGCCTGCGAAACATGTCGGGTGATATGATCTGTGATTCCTGGGTGCCGTAATCATCGGCATAGGTCACAATGTCCACCAGGTCGCCCAATTCGGATAGTGCTTTCTGCCAGTAGTCCAGCTTCAACTTCAGCAGCCTGTCGAACAGGGCACAGGCCGTCTTTTCATTGGTGATCATCATCATGAGCAGATTTTCCATTCCCACGATGCGCTGGGCAAACTCAAAAATCCCGGCAAAAGCGTCCTTGAGCACGACGGCATAGCCGGCGGCCCGATACTGCCGCGCCAGTTCACGCAGCCCCGCCAGCCGTTCGGGATTCGCTACATCCGGCCAATGATGGTTGGAGATGTCTTCTGCGGTCAGTTCGGTTTGGGGCAAGGGGACTTGCACAACGCTGTAATAGAGACCATTTTCTTTGGGTCGGTGATGGGTGATGCCCCACTCGTCGCGGTAGGCCCAGTAGTCGCCGGCATCCTCCGCGACAACCTGCCAGTTGTGGCTGTTCAGCGGATAAAGACCACGGGTGTCGATATTCATCCGTGTGACGACATCATCGTCGATAGCCGCCAGCTGTTGGACGGCATCGCACATTTCTATTTTAACTTCCGGCAATCCCAAAGCCTTACGCAAATTTTGGTAGGCCACCACGTGGATGCCTGTAACCTGACAGCTGCCTAAATCAAATGGGACCCGGTCAGGCTCACGATGGTCCAAAGTAGTTAAAATTCTTTCGCGGGAGTTCATCGAAAACTTTTCCTCACCGGTGTCCGCTTGAGGGGCAGTCGCACCGGTTTGCCGCCTGTCAGCGCTGAGCGGTAAATAGCCAGAATAATTTCGATGGATTTCCGAGCTTCCTTTCCGTCGATGAGGGGTTTTTTGCCGCCCTTGAGTGAACGGACGGCATCTTCAAAATTTTTTTGATGGCCACTAAAATCAATCGCCCTGGGGTCGGCTGCGCCGGCACCGGCTTCTCCTGTTTCTGCCCGGAACTTTTGCATTATTTTTTTGTCCGAAGGCTTTTTTTTCTTGAAATCCCACACGCTAAATGCATTGTCCCGCATAAAGATAGACCCGTCAGCACCGCACAGGTGGACTTCGGCCGGATGTCCGGTCGGGGAAAAGCAGGATGTGGATCCCTCGATGACCCCCAGCGCACCGCTTTTAAATTTTACGATGGCGACCGCATTGTCTTCGGTTTCGATACCTTTGTGGATGGCACGATCCGCATAGGCGCAAACCGCCGTCACCTCACCGGCAAGATAGTAGAGCAAGTCAATGGTGTGAATGGATTGGTTCATCAATGCACCGCCGCCGTCAAGCGCCCAGGTTCCGCGCCAATCTCCGCTGTCGTAATATTCCTGGGTGCGGTGCCACTTGATGTAAGCGTCCGCCAGGGTGATTTTACCCAAGCGGCCGGTGTCCAGGACTTTTTTGAACACGGTGGTCGCCTCGTTGAACCGGCGTGGGAAAATTCCGGCCAGCATAACTCCGTTTTCGTCGCATGCCCGGATCATGCGGTCCACACGCTCCAGCGTCACCTCCAGCGGTTTTTCACAGATAACGTGTTTACCGGCTTTGGCAGCCTGCAGACAAGGTTCCAGGTGAGCGCCGCTGGGTGTGGCAATGGCGACGATATCCAGTCCCGGATGCGCCAAAAATGCCTTGTAATTCTGATAGGAGGCGCAGTGGAAAGCCTTTGCGACCCGGTCCGCATTGGCTTTGCTGCGGGAAAACACACAGGCAAGGTGACCGCCCTTCATGCCCTCGATCGCCCGGGCATGAAAATCCGCAATCATCCCGCAACCGACGATCCCGAAACCGTAACCGCCTTTTTTTGCCATGACTTCCTCCTTTGATAAAATTGGTTGACTGGGTTGATTAAGTTGATTGGTTGATTAAGGTGACTTGTTAATTAGTATGTTGAGCTAATTTCGATACTGATGAACTTATCCTCCCGCTTTCCGTATATCAGAGGACAGAAAACAGAGGTCAGAGGACATAAGAAAGAAATCTGAATTCGAAATGTGGAATTCGAAAAAGATCGATCAACTCCAGGCCCTCTAACTTTAACCCTATGCTTACGCCTTATGCCCTTCCATACAATCTGATTTCCGGCATCTGTAATCTGTAGTATTCTGTCATGGGCGATGTCCTGCTCAATGCGCTCTGCCCTTTGCTCTATGCCCCATTTGCCCGCAACCCGTAACTCACAACGTCCTTCCCAACTTCCCAACTTCCTATCTTCTCATCTTCCCCTCTCGCCTTCCCCCTTCCGCCTTCCCACTTCCCAATTCCCTCTTCAGCCTCTCACCTGCCCTTTTACCGCAGCATCTCAAACGGAGAAACAAGGGCCATATTTCTGGCTTCGGCCAACAGGGTGTACTTGGCGATGGTGCAGGCCCGATGCTCCGCCGGCTCGGTGCCTGTGTCCAGATGGTCCAGGAACGCGTCACGGACCCGGTAGAAATGCTGCTCATGGGTGGTTCTTAAATGGTCCGGAATTCTAATCAGCAAAGCATTTTTTTCAGGGGCCGCTGAAAGGCCCGGATACCTGTCCGACCATCTCTTCAAGCAGTCCTGAACGGCTTTTTCAACCTGATTTCTGCTGTCTCCGGGCACGACCAGCAGTTCGGGCTTAAAACCCTGTTCCGGCAACTGACGTATCATAAGATCAGAACGGGTGCCTTTAATAAGAGACCGATGGGTATCGCCGCCCCCCGGCGGTTCGTCCAAATTCCAGATTTCCCTCAGATGAACCGGAACTCCCTTGATGCGGTAAATCAATTCGCCATTGCAAAAATAGTTCAGGATATCATCTTTTACATATTCGTGAACAGCGTGGGGAAATTGGTGGCTGCCTGTGATTTTGGCAAACTTATCCAGCGGGACCCCGGTTGCCCAGCGTCGGGCTTCGACCAGTTCAATATCTTTTTCATAATCGATGGGGTTTCCGGGAAACAGCATCCATTGCGTCATGTCCACCAGATGGATGGTGGTGTCGACAATGCCCTCACCCTGGACATCGATATCAAAATACCAGGCCGGCCGGACCAGTGGTTTTGCATTAACAATCTTGTAAAGGTGGTGGACACATTCTTTGAAAACCGAGGGGCCGGCGTTGGCTTCTATCCGAATCCGGCCGAAAACGTTCTCATCGGCCATAAATCCCTTCTGAAGCAGGGTGGCAATCTCATACCGCTCGGTCATGATGTCCGCCGCCAGGGGACGATCGGAAGCCATCGTCGAACGCAAAAAAGGGAGCGCCGCTTGGGTCGTGACCCATGGTTTATCGGCTAATATTGCAAACCCGGCCCGGTTTAAGGTGTCTATATTTTCCATCTTGGTCTTATTACGTCCGGCCAGAACGGCGATATCGCCCTTTTTTTCATCAATTAATTTTTCAAGACAATCATTGCCCCGGTAAACGTTTAACTTCCAGCGGGTAGGGTTGATCTGCCTGTTATTGAAGGATTCAGCAATCTCCAGAAAGCGGTCCAGATCCGGTCCCGGCTCCGAATATACATAGATATCATCGGAGAGACTTGGATGACCTTCACGTAAAACCAGGGCGGCGTGGAAGTGACCGGGATTCAGTATTAGCAGTGTGTGCATAGTTTAACCCTTTTGAGCTTTTTGAAAATTCAGGACACAGATATTTTAGGGTTGATCACTCTTCTGTGATGGCAGCTAAAAGAATAATTAATCTGTTTAATCCGCGTTTATCCGTGTCCCATTAGGAGGAAAAAATAAATTTTTAACTTGAAACTATCAATTTAGCCCGATTTGCCCTGGCTCCGAACGATTCTAAAATGCCGTGCAAATAACCCAGGCTGCGAGCGGCAATGGTCCGGGGGTCAGGCGCAAAGTCGAAGACCTCGACGGAGATATACCCCGGATAATCGGCTTTGTGCAGGGTCTTTAGCAGCGGGGTGAACTGCAGATCTCCGAACCCGGGGCCCCGGCCGTTGGGGTCGTTGACGTGCACATGTCTTAACTTGCCTGTTGCGAGAGCCCTCCTGAGCACTTCCGGAAGTTCCGCGCCGGCACTGGCGTGGATGCTGCGGCAGTCGAGCATGGTTTGAAAATTGGGGTGATCGATGTCAGTCACCATCCGAAGCGCTTCGTCGATGGTGTTTATAAAATTGGTATCAACCGTGGTCAGAGCCTCCAGACAGTAGAAAACATCTCGTGATTGGGCCGCTTCGGCACAAATCTGAAAGGTCTCCCGGGCGCGCTTCCAGGCTTCGGCCGGCTCCCAGCCTTCTTTAACGTTGCGCTGTTGGGGTGATCCGTGCACGAGCACCTTGCCCCCCAGATCACTGCACAGATCAATCAGCGCATGGAGGTAATTTTGCGTCTTTTTGCGGATGCCGGCATCCGGGTGGTTGATGTACAAACCTTCCGGCTTCACCAGCAGCCAATGGAGTCCGACGATCTCAATGCCGGCCTTGCCGGCTGCTGCGCGGATACTTTTTCTTGCGCCGGCTGAGATATCCAGGGCCGTCTCGCCCATGGTAAAAGGCGCCAGCTCAACGCCGTCATAACCCAGCTGCGCGGCATAATCGAAGATTTTTCCGATCTCCCAACCTTTAAAGAGTTCGTTACAAATCGAAATTTTCATAGATGACTCCATGATACAGCCAAAAGTGGATATTGGATTGGTTGATTAGCTGATTTGTTGATTGAGTTGATTGGTTGACTGGTTAATTGGTTGACTGGGTTCATTAAGTTGATTTTGTTGACTGGGTTTATTAAGTTGATTTCGTTGATTGTGAACTTCCAAGCATCATAGCCTCCCAACTTATCAGCCTCTTAACTTCCCAGCATCATAGCCTCCCAGCTTCCAAGCTTCTCATCTTCCGCATTCCCACTTCCGAATTCCACTTTTAGCCTCTCATCTTCCCAGCTTCTTAACTTCCTGCTCTTCGCTAGGTTGGCTTGCGAAACCAGCTAAAAATTAAGTTCTTCACCCGCCCCGGCGCCTGCCTTAACATTTGATTTCTGCTGAACAGGGTCATCAGGATAAAAATAATGAGGATGATTGAAATCGGGCGGGTAAAAAAGGGCACCAGGGAGCCGTCGTTCAGGATCAAGCCCCGCCGTAAATTTTCATCCAG
Source organism: uncultured delta proteobacterium (assembly GCA_963765595.1). Lineage (GTDB taxonomy): Bacteria > Desulfobacterota > Desulfobacteria > Desulfobacterales > JAFDCJ01 > JAFDCJ01. Next base: position 75,955 of record CAVXXE010000031.1, on the reverse strand, counting down.
CATGGGCCCTAAAATGAGACCCAGGATTAACGGTGCGTCCGGATATTTCATTTTGCGGAGCGGGTACCCGATGACGCCAAACAACAGCATAATCAGGATATCGAAAACCCGTCCGCTAATGGCAAAAGAGCCGACCGCGCACAGAACCAGAATAATCGGCATCAGGATGGTTGTTGGAACGTGCAGAATCTTAACCACGACTCTGACCATCGACAGTCCAAGAATCAGCATCGCCACGCTGGCCAAAAGGAACATGGCCGACACTTCATAGATATAGTTGGGTGCTTCAATGACCAGTAAAGGACCGGGCCGCATTCCATGAAGCCACATGGCAGCCAGCAAAACGGCCGCCGGGGGACTGCCCGGTACCGCCAGTACGAGCACCGGGATGATGGCGCCCCCCACACAGGCATTGTCTCCGGTCTCGGCAGCCGTCAGTCCCTCAATGGAACCCTTGCCGAATTTTTCGGGCGTCTTGCTGGCGCGACGGGCAAAGTCGTAGGCCACAAAAGAGGCGATATTTTCCCCGACCCCCGGAACCGCGCCCACAAATACACCGATCAAGCCGGATCGAATAATATTTTTCCAGTTATTGAGCAAATCCTTAATGCGGGGCAACACGCGCCGAATCTGCATAATTTTCCCGCGACGCTGGGCCTCGACCGTGGTCTGGATAACCTCGGTCATGCCGTATACGCCGACCAGCGCCGGTATCATCGAAATTCCGCCGTACAAATCAACCGTTCCATAGGCAAAGCGGGGATAGGCCTGGATAGCCTCCATCCCGATCATCGCCAGAAACAATCCCAGAAAGCCGGAGATCCAGCCCTTGAGCGGATCTTCCGGTGCCGTAAGGTTGCCGCAGATCAAAACACCGAACAGCGTCAGCCAGAAAAACTCAAAGGACTGGAAACGAAGGGCGATTTGCCCCAAATAAGGTGTGAAAAAGGCCATGAAAAAAAGAGCAATGGTGGAGCCCAGAAATGAAGACGTGGTGGCGATGCCGATGGCTTCACCGGCCTTGCCCTGCAGCGCCAGCGGGTGGCCGTCGATGCAGGCGGCAGCGTTGGCCGGGGTGCCCGGGATGTTAACCAGAATGGCCGAGCGGCTGCCGCCGTAAATGGCGCCCACGTAGATGGCGATCAGGATGACTATTGCATTTGATGATTCCCACTGGAAGGTCAGGCCGGTGAGAAGCGCAATCCCCATGGTAGCCGTCAAACCGGGAAGCATTCCGACGATTATACCGAGAAAGGTCGCCCAGAAAACAGAAAACAGGATTTCGGGTGTAAGCAATCCCCAGACCGCATTAGCCAGATCTACAACACCCAAAAAGGACCTCCTTCTATGCTTTAACCAGATGCCTTGTTAGTAAGAAATAAGCCGGTGAAACTGTGAAACTGATGGATCCTATGGCAACGGAACCAGAAAGATTTTAGTAAACACGAGATAAATAGCCGCGGCAGCGACCAGCGAAATGATCAGGGAGATCGAACGTTTTTGTTCGCCGAATGTCGCCATGTACGCAAAGAGAACGAGAAAAGCCGCCAGGTAAAAGTAGATATTGCCGAGCAGGAAAAAGAAACCGAAGGCATAGAGCATGGCCAGGCACCAGCGATGAACGGGTTTGGACCGCACAAAATCACGGAGCGTTTGCCTGCCGGGGATGATCTGATAACCCTGCTTTTTCACAGCTCGAACAAAAAGCGCCAGGCTCATGGCAAACAGGGTAATCCCCAGGATTAAGGGCACAAAACCGGGGGCGGCGTAGAAGCCGCCCCAGTCTTTTTCAAAACGCGGAATTTTAAGCGATTCTACCACAATCACAAGACTGCCCGCCATTAAGATCAGGCCCATAACAAAGTCGGCCTTGGGCATTCCGTTGTCTTTCATGATGCTATTTCGCCCCTTTATTTACAAATGAATCCAAACGCCGCCGGGTCCTTTTTGGCGATGCCGATCTCCTGCAGAATGCAGTTGACGTTGTTGCCGGTGGTTTCAGACAGCTTGAGGGCTTCTTCACCTTTGTAGTTGACGACGGCGGATGCTTTTTCCTTGGCCAGGCGTTTGATGGAATCTGATGCGGCTGCGGCGTCGAAGGCTTTGTTGATGGCGTCGACTGCTTCCTGCGGGGTGTCTTTGGGAATGTAGAGACCAAAGAGATACTGCAGCTGCGCATGGTTTGGGATGAACTGCATCACCGGCGGCACTTCCCCGTAACCGTCAATTTCGAGGGCCTGGGTGGACATGTTGGCCAGGGCTCTTAGTTTCTTGGCACGCAGCATATCCGCGACTTCCATGGAAAGCTGCATGACCACTTCGGTTTCGCCTTTAACGGTGGACACCACTGCCGGATAGCCGCCTTTATAAGGGATATGGCGGTATTCAATACCGGTGGCCTTGCGAAAGGTTTCGGCTGCCAGGTGTCCGCCGGCGCCGACTCCGGCCGAGGCGACCTTGACTTCCCCCGGCCGAGCCTTGAATTCGGCCACAAGGTCATCAATAGTCTTGATTTTGGAGTCATATTGTACGCAGATAACCGGGGCCGTCAACATCGCGTAATAGTGAATCCAGTCTCTGTGCGATATGTTGGGCAGCAGGTCCAGAACCTGATAAGTGATCACGCTGCCGTCCGCGTTGCCGGTCCAGGTATAGCCGTCATGTTTGGCTTCAAAAGCATTTTTCATGCCGATGGAACCGGAACCGCCGGGTTGATTGATTACCGGGATTTTTTGACCGAGGACTTTTTCCATCTCACCGGCCAGAGTGCGACAGGTTTGATCGGTTGCGCCGCCGGCCGACCATGGTACAATCAGTGTAATGGGCCTTTTGGGCTGCCAGTCGGCAGCAGCGAAAGCACCAGGAAAAACCATTGACAGGATGACGATAAGGATTCCGATTTTTTTCATTGCATTTCCCCCTTTTCTTTTTGTAGTGTTATTAAGAAAAAAGCTCCTCTGCCAATATAACGACGATGATGATTCTTATGAGCCGGTCGTCTGCCGAATCCGGCTCAAGCACGATAAATGGGACACATATCTTTGTCAAGAATTATGTCACCGAACTCAGTATTCAGATGATTAGACTCTCTTTAACTATAAAAAAAAGACAGGATCATTTAGATATTTTAGATTCCCGGTTTCCGAAAGAAACCGTGGAAACATCCTGTTATCCTGCAAATCCTGTCAAATATAGTATAAAAAAATGAATCCATCCTTATGGAAATCGGAAAAGGAGAAAAGGTGAAAATTGAAGTGTTTAAAACAAAAGCGGAGTGCGGGGTCGCAGCGGCTGACAGGGGAGCGGAAATTTTAAAGCAAGCCATCGCCGCTAACGGTCGGGCGAGTTTTATTGTCGCCACCGGAGCCTCCCAGTTTGATTTTCTAAAAGCCCTGACAGAAAAAGAGGGAATCGATTGGCGGCTCACAACGATGTATCATTTGGATGAATATATCGGTATGAATGCAGGTCATCCTGCCAGTTTTCGCCGTTATCTCAAAGAGCGCCTGGTCGATGCGGTTCAGCCCGGCACAGTTCATCTTATTCAGGGCCAGGCTGAAGATCCGGCCGCCGAGTGCCGGCGAATCAACAACATCATCTCCCGGGATGAAATTAATGTGGCGTTTGTCGGGATCGGCGAAAACGGGCATCTGGCATTCAATGACCCGCCGGCGGATTTCAACACCGAATTACCGTACATTATTGTGGAACTGGATGACGCTTGCCGGCGACAACAATTCGGCGAAGGTTGGTTCGCATCCCTGAACGAGGTTCCCGACACGGCAATTTCAATGTCGATTCAACAAATTATGAAGTCTGAGACAATTATTTGTACGGTTCCGGATAAAAGGAAAGCCTGGGCGGTGAAGCAGTGTTTTGAGGGGGAAATTTCTCCCCAGCACCCGGCGTCTATCCTGCGGGAACATCCCAAGGCTTTCGTTTATCTCGATGATGATGCGGCCTCACTCTTAACCTCGATTGGTGAAATTTAATCGTAACCTCTTCTCTAAATTATTTTCCGATTGTATTCCAATATACGGGCACCTGGTCTCAGGTGTCAGGTTTCAGGTGTCAGCACCGCCGCTGATGGGTATCGTCAAAGTAAATTCTAAGCCAGTTGCATCAGAAGGTTTTATAGGACAATAAAATACCAAATCTCAAATAAGATCAAAAACCAATTGTTAGGAATTTTGAATTTCGGTCATTATGATTTGTTTGGTATTTGTGTTTTGTTATTTGAAATTTATTAATTGCTGAAACCCCTGGCCCAGACCTAATTTTATATGAATCTGGAATATAAGACATTATTGGGATCTCTTGCATAGAACAGTAAGAATCCGTCATATCGAACTCTCCGAGGCGTAGGCTGCGAGCCGGAGGCCAGGGCCGGCTGAACACTGAAACCTTCATTTCCAGACAACATGTTGTCAGAAAAATGCTCCTAAGGGCCTAATCCGCCTAAAACGTTGAACTAAGTCATCCCGTTACCACCGGCTTTATGGTGTGAACGCCGTTTGCGGCCATGCGATCGCATATTTCCCTGAACATCGCTTCATCGCGATAGATACCGATAATGGCGCCGCCTGAGCCGGCAAATTTGGCGCTGGCGCCGCAACGACGGGCCGTTTCGACCATATTGATCTGCCAAGGGGGCAGATTGTAAATCCTACGCCGGGTGTCGAAATTTTCGTCGATCAACCCGGATAATCTTTCCCAATCACGGTTGAGCAGTGCTTCGCGGCCCAGGACAGTTAGGCGGCCAAAATGCTGCATGGCATTGACAACCAGAGATTCACCGCTGTCATAGCGACCACGGATGTCATTGTGAAACGTCTCGGTGGGTTCACTGAGCTCATCGTGATACGCCACGTAGAGGGGGGGCAGCAGGGCGGGATCGAGCCTTTCGTAGGCATAAAAGGTTACCCCGTCTGCCACGCGTTCGACCAACCTGGCAAAATCCATATAAACCATGCCCTCATAACACTGAATCACCCGATCCTGCAAACCGGCCGAAATGCCGAGTTCTTCAGTTTCCACCGACAGAACCAAGGAAGGTTGTTGGGCCAGCGGGATATCAATTCCGTAAAATTTCATCAAGCAGCGTAGCGCAGCAACTATAATTGAGCTGGACCCGGCCATCCCGACCTGGCGCGGAATATTTGTTTCGTAACGCACCGAGAAATTTTGATCGTGAAGCTTTAAATCACGTCCCCGACAATAATCGACAAAGCGTTTGATGGTTGCTTTGATAAGCCGGATACCACCATAATACCCATGTAGCCGCACGTCCTGAGCCAGATCATGGATGGAGCGGAACCGAGCGCGATCATCTCCTGACAGGACAATATCGACAGAATCCCACTCATACAGGACAACTTCGGCCCAGAAATTTCGTACGATAATCGAAATGGTTTTGCCATTGTAGCCATCGGACGGGTTACCAAGAAGCCCGGCCCGGGCATAGGCACGTTTGCGGATAATATCCATACCTAAAGAATGCTTTCCAGATATGCACGCAGCGCAGGGCCGCATTTTTCATCTGCCAGGGCAAACTCCACAAATGCGCGGAAATATGAATCAAAATTTCCGACATCGTAGCGGCGTTCATTTGCACCCAGGCGCACACCGTATACTTTCCCACCGCCTTGGATGATCAGGCGAATTGCATCGGTTAGCTGATATTCACCTCCGGCGCCGGGTTGGATCTGTTCGAGGGCTTCAAATATGCCGGGGGCAAAAACATATCGTGCGGCAATCACCATGTTGCTCGGCGCCTCGTCAACGCCCGGTTTTTCGATAACGTCTTCAAGCTCGAAGACGTCGCCGTCTTCTTTGGGCTTGGCGACGCCGTAATAGGGCACCCTGCCGCGCGCCACCTCGGTAAATGCAATCACCGCCCCGGCCTTCTTCTCAAAAAAACATTGGGTCATGCGTCTCAGAACGTCACTCTGAGCATTCAATCCAATAATCGAATCTCCCAACGCAACTGCAAACGGCTGATTGCCGACAAAGGGTTGCGCACAGGCGACGGCATGTCCAAGGCCCAGTTGCCGGCGCTGCCGGGTGTAGAAATACTGAAGTGGTGCGCGTTCGAAGCTGAGTTCAGCCAGTAAATCCTCTTTGCCGTTTTGCCGTAAAAGCTGAATCAGCTCATTATCAAGATCGAAGTGGTTTTCTATCGAAGCTTTACCCGGCCCGGTAATAAACAATATGCGCTGCATGCCGACGCGCGCCAATTCTTCCACCACATATTGCACGACCGGTTTGCGGCCCACCGGCAGCATCTCTTTTGGCTGGGACTTGGTGGCCGGCAAAAGCCGTGTGCCCAGGCCGGCCACCGGCACAACTGCAATGTTGATGTCCATATGTTTAAACCTCCTGCGGTCGTTTGAATTCGTTTAGATCGTTTAGGTCGTTGAGGTCGCTATGCTCGTTTTGATGGTTTAGGCCCTTAACGGCTTTTATCTGACAACATGTTGTCAGAAACTGAAGGTTTCAGGTGTCAGTGTTCAGCCCAGCAGCCGGCCAAAAAAATGGCCAGTCTAATCGAAAAAGAAACTTCATTGGAACTTAATAAATTTAATAATGGCAATTTATAAGCTTTTGATTGCAAGTTTGATGACATTGCCCCCCCCGATTTATTGAAGTATCATATGGTTTAGCGATTCGCCTTCCTGACACCCGAAACCTGACACCTATACTTTGCACCACTAAATAAAGGATACCTACGCGTGGAAAATCCCGCACAGAGGATAACGGCAATCATAGGAAACGCACTCCATCTGCGGAGTCTGTCAGATAGACCAAAGCCTGATCAGCGACTTCCGGGTGCATCTTCCGGTAAACTTGCTGGATATCACTGGCAGCAGCCGCAGCACGCTCTTGGTTGACAAAACCGGCAACACAGCCACCGAATCCACCACCCATAAACCGCGAACCGAGCATTCCTTCAGCGGAACTTACAATTTTCTGCAAATCATAAATAGCCTGAATGCCGCATTCGTATTGTTCCATGGAACTTCGGCACGACGCCAACATCAATTGTCCGAATTCATCGATCAACCCTTGCCGCCAGGCGATCACTCCTTTGCGGACCCGCTGAACCTCGTTGAAAAAGTGTTTGGCCCGTCGACCGACATCCTGTGGAAGTTTGTGACCATAACGGCTAAAAGCCTCTTCAGGAACATCTGACAGTATTTGGGCTAAGCCGCTGTCTGCCAGATGTGAAAGCCGGACAGCCGCTTCCCGGCATTCCTGAACCCGGGTGTTATAGCCGGATGTTGTCAGTTCTCTCGAATATCCGGAATAAGCGACTAAGATCCGGTAACGGGTTTCTCCTGGTCGTTCGGGCAATTCGCTGACCTTTTCTTCTTTGGTGTCGATATGCAGCAGGCAGCCTTTACGTCCAAACACGATACTGGTTTGATCCAGAATACCGTTTTTCAGTCCGATATATTTGTTTTCAGCCCGCTGGGTCAGCCGAACATAGTCCCATGGTTGCAACCGAATATGATTGGCAGCCGCAAAAGCATGCAGGTAAGCCAGAAGCACCGATGCGGAAGAACTCAGGCCGCAACCCGGCAGCATACCCTCCAAAAGCCCGCTAACGCCTTTTTCGGTCGGATAGGCTTCTTTGAACGCCAGGGCCGCCGCCCTGGCATAAACACCCCAGGAACTTTCGGTTGTATCGAGAATCCGATCAAGCTCGAACCTGACTTTTCCAGGATAATTCCTACTTGTCAGCCGAACCGTACCGTCATCCGTTGGCGTAAAGGCCAAAAGGGTGTAAGCGTTGATGGTCATACCAAGCACAGGACCCCCCTGGTGATCGATGTGGGCACCGAGCGGACAAATACGATAGGGTGAGGCAATCACGCAGACGTCATCCGCAGCAATCACTGTCTCATCAGAGAAATGATCTATAATTTTTTCTTTGGCCTGTACTATATCGGGAAATTCCATACGGAACAGATAATTTGCTTTTAATTGCAAGTCAATCCCAAAAACGAGCATTTAATATCCCGCAATCTTGCTATAGTTTCATAAGATTTTGATATTCCGTAATATATCCATCTTAATGGTTGTTTTTTTGGCCCTGCCGGTGGGAGTCGCCGCAAAAACCATCAAACTCACTGTTGCTGAGATTCACCCGCAAGATTATCCCACCACTCAAGGGTTGTTTAAATTCGCCGAACTGGCGAAACAACGTTCCAATGGACAAATTGTTATCGATGTCAAATATGGCGGCCAACTGGGTAAAGGCGAGAAGAAGGTGGTCGAACAGGTGCAGTTTGGTGCTTTGGACATGGCCCGCATCAGCGTTTCACCGGTAACCGAGTTCGTGCCTTCACTGGAAGCTTTTGGACTGCCCTATATCTGGACCGGTCGGGATCATATGAGGAGTTGCGCATGACGCTATTTTTATCTGAAGATTTTTTACTTCAAAAGGAGACTGCCAAAACCTTATATCATGAGTATTTTCGAAGAATATTATGTAATTTGCTGGGCAAGGATGTCGAGCGCGGTGAATTGCCCGATGACGTAGCGCTATTGGGAGCCATGGTCAAAGACATTTGCTACTATATGGCCGAACGCTATTTTGGTTTTTAAAGTAATCGGTGATAGGAATCAATAGAGTTATCGCATATGAAAATTCCAAACACCAAAAAACAAATTTCAATTAGAGTTGATTTTGACGTTTCCCTGATTCATCTTTCAGCCTTCTTGACAAAAAAACAAAGTCCATCTAAACTTTAATAGTTCAAAATAGGTCTTCTACCGGCCTTTGGCCCAAAACCCCGCCTCATATGTCACGTTTTCATCTGCGGCATATCGGCTGGCAGCGGTGCTGCCCGACGGCGTATCTATCGCTGCCAGTTTAATTTAACGTCTCAGAATACGCAAATGTCAGGACTTTAAGATTTTGAAACACATTCTCCACCGATTCTATAAAGGGCTCATCATACTCGCTGGGATCGGTATCATCCTGCTTGCCACACTATACCTGTTGCGGAGTGTTCTGATCGCCCCTCACATTCAAAGATTCATGGAAAATTCCATCGAAACCCAACTTGGAATGAAGGTGACCATCGGAAATATCGGCGGGTCTTACATCACCGATTTCGAGGTGACGAATGTCACCACCCAACAGCCGGCGCCCACCGGAACACTGGTTTCATTGGAATTCGAGCGACTTCGGGTGGCCTATAATCTGTTATCCCTTTTGAAGGGTCTGAACACTTTCCTGAGCGATGCCGCCGTCCAGCTTGAAGCCGCCAAGCTGGAATTCAATCTGTCGCAGCCGGATGTGGAAGAACCGGCCTCACCGGAGGCAGACTCTTCGCCGTCCATCTTTTTACCGCGGCTGCTGCCGCAGATTAGTATTCGCGACACTTCCGTATTTCTGCGGGGATCGGATTATGAGACGAAGTTTAAAGGAATTGCGCTGGAAACCCGCCCCCGCCGCCAGATGACCGGCATTTTCCGGTTTCGCGTTTCGGAATGGAGCTGGACCCATCCGGCTTTTCAGCCCGGCAAAACACCGGTCTCGGCGGAAATCGAGTACTCCGCCGAGAAAATCACAGCCAAACGGTTGATGCTGGGCGGATCGGAACTGGCGGAGTTTGTGCAGATCGGATTGAAGACCTTACCGGAGACAATGCCCTTCGAGGCCAAGCTTCATCCGGCCGGCGGTCGATTAGCGCTCGATGGCAGGCTTGGTTCTTCTGACCTGTTTGGCCAAATCAAGGCGGATCATCTTGACTTGGCGCAAATTTCCGCCATTTTTCAACCCGTTCTCGCGCTCGAAGGAATGATTTCATTGAAGGGGGACATCACCCTGCCCCTGGACCAGCCGACAGATCTGGTGACCGATCTGGATCTTCAGTTGCAGCGCGGAAACATCTACGGGCTTGCGGCCGACGAGCTGCATTTGCAGGCCGCAGCAAAAGACGGCAAAGTGCGCCTGGATAAGCTCGATCTTCGCACCGGTGGAAATCTTATTGAATTACGAGATGTCAGCTCCGCTTCGCAGGCAGTGTTCGGGGGCGATGTCGAGGGTATTTTACAAACCCTGGCGGGCGGCTTTTCTTTTGACTGCCGGGATGTTCCCGCCCTTATTTCCCTGGCGGGGGTGGATCTTTCCTCCGAGATTGCTGCGGTGCCGGCACACAGACTGATGCTTGGCGGGAAGATCGGCAGCGGTGAAATCATTATTTCCAATGGCAGCCTGACCACGGACAGCGGGCACATACGCCTGGATTCATCACGCATCGCGCTGCCGTCAATGAGCCGTCCGATAACTGATACTGCGATCCAGGCCGCCCTGGATATCGATTTGCCGGACCTGGCGCAGATCGGCCGTCTGTTCAAAATCCCCCAACTGGGCGGAGCCGTGCAGGGCCATGCAACGGTGACCGGAACCTTAGGGGCCCCGGGTGGCACGGCAAGCGTAAGCGCCAAGGGGATTTCATTTAAGGATGTGACCTATGGCGACCTGACGCTGAAAGCAAGCGCCGATTCTCAGGTAGCGACAATAGAGTCGCTAACGTTGCTGCGGGACAAGGACCGTCTCACCGGCCGGGGTAGATTTCATTTTGTTAACCAGGAGTTTGAGGATGTTCAACTCGAGTTTCGACTGTCCGACCTGGCTTTCTATACGGTAACATTCTGGCCTGAAAATTGGAACCTGGCCCGAGGCAAACCCCGCATCGCCGGCAGCCTGGCCGGCGAGGTCACCGTGGACGGTCCGCTGACGATGCCCGGCGGCACCGCCGACATCAAGGCACAAAAACTCAGCTTTGAAAAAACTCAATTTGGAAATGCCGACATCCGGCTGACTTCAGATGGTCAAAAGATCACCGTCGAGACATTCAAGGTCCGTCAGGCAAAAGATCGGGTCGATTTGAAGGGATCCTTTGATCTCAAATCCCGAATTTTTGAAAAGGTTAAATTGGATATTGCGATTGCCGATGTTGCCGCATACACAAAAAATTTACTTCCCCAAAAACAGCCGATAAACGCTGCCGTCCGCGCAAACCTCACGATATCCGGCCCTCTCCAGGAACCGGCGGCGCGGGCCGATATTGCACTCAAAGAGGTGCAGCTCAATGATGTCAAGATATCCAATGCGATCTTCAAGTTGCGCAGTTCCGGGCGACGGATTCATATTGACCTGGCCCAGGTAAATGCGCCATTGGGCGAAGCCAAGCTGGCTGGAAACCTATTGCGGGGACCGGCCGATGCGGCTTTCGATCTGGAACTTACCGATTTGAGCCTTTCCGGGCAGAAAGCCTTACTGGCTCTCAAAAAACCGGCGTATATTCATTTTACCCGCTCTGGGGACTTTTCTTTAAAGGATATATCCCTGGGCGGCCCGAACGGCGACATCCGCCTGAAAGGTTCTTTGGCTGCGCAAAAAAAGGCTGATTTTGACCTCAGCATCTCCGACGTCAACAGCCATGGCTGGTTCGAATCCCTTGTAACCGAACGGGTGCGTTTCAGCGGACTGAATGCACGCATCCATCTCTTCGGTACCATGAATTCACCGTCTGTAAGCGTTACCGGCGACCTGGCGAATCTTGACAGCCAGCAAGACAGGCTTTCCCTGTCCGGTCGTTTCGATCTTTCTTACACCCAAAACGAGATAAATATCCGGCAGTTTAAATGGCAGGGCGGGCCGGGGCAGCAGATTACCCTGACGGGCACTATTCCGGTTAACCTGTTGGAAAAGCCGCTTCTAAGGTCGGGTCCGCTGTCTGTCGATGCGCAAGTATCCATCCCCGATCTGGCCGCATTCGGCTGGTTGTTTCCTGACTACATCCCCTCGGATGGAGACCTTCACGGCAAACTGCAGATGGCCGGCAGCTGGAAGGCACCGTCCGGCACTTTTAATTTCAAGAGCCGGGGCTTAAACGACCCCCCGTATTTGAAATCTATGCCGCCCGGTCCAATTGACCTCGATGGAGACATCCGTCTCGTTGGAAAAAAACTCATGGTGGAATCGATTCGAATCAATTCCCCCAAACTGACGTTTGCCAGCCGCGGTGAATGGATCGGGGTGCCGGCCTTGACCGAACTTCTCCAGGCAGAAACCGCAATGCCGTCCGGTAATGTTGATGTGAAGGGAAAACTCAATGTCGAGGATTTAAGCTGGTTGGCGGCGGAGAATCCCAGTCTGCGGCGGGTTTCCGGCCGGCTTGAAGCGGATATAACCATGAAAGGACCGATATCGGACCCCGCAGTAGATGCCGTCGTTCGCCTCACCGATGGCGAATTGCGGCCTGATATGGATGTGCCTTCCCTGCAGGCGCTAAATCTGAATGCCGTGATCACTCCGGCCGGCGCACGGCTGCAAACGTTTACGGGAGAATTGGGCGGCGCCGCTTTTCAGGTCACGGGGTCTGTGTTGCGAACCAGCGATAGCGGTGCCGTTGCGGACCTGCGTCTCCAGGGTGAAAATCTTCTTTTTTACCGCAGTGCGGGCTTGAAGGTACGCGCCGATACGGACCTTACAGTCAAAGGACCTGTGAAGCGCCTGGAAGTGGCGGGTGCGGTCGCGATCACCGACGGCCGTCTGGTAAAATACTTCGACCTTCTCGGCATTCTGAAAGGGTCCTCAAAACCCAAAACAGATATGGGCTTACAGCTTTTTTCCATTCAGCAGCCGCCTCTCAGCGATATGGTTTTTGATGTGCAGCTTACCTCAAAAAATCCCTTCACAATCCGCAACAATTTGGTCAAGGGCGCTGTTCGGCCGGAACTCAAGCTGATCGGCACCGGTAAAATTCCGGTTCTTGCCGGGGAAGTATATGTCGAGCCCACCCGGATCAGCCTTCCCGCCGGCAGTCTTCTTTTCGAGTCCGGCGTCGTTCGCTTCGATCCCAACCGACCGGATCGCCCCACCCTGGACCTGGTCGGCACATCGAAGATGCTCGGATACGATGTCACAATGCTGGTCGAAGGGCCCTACGACGAGCCGGTTGTGACCTTGTCCTCCGTACCGCCGCTGGCTAATGAGGAACTGCTGCTTTTACTCATCGCCGGTCAACAACCCAATACAGAAGGGGCCGCCCAACGGCAAAGTATGAATGTGGCCGTCTTTTTAGGCAAAGATTTGATCGCCCGCTGGTTCGGCGGCGACTCGGTGGAAGCCAACGAATCCCTTATGGATCGGTTTGAGATCGGAATCGGCAGGGCCGTGACCCGATCCGGTGAGGAAACCATCGATGCGCAATTCCGGCTTGCGGATGGCGTTCTTCGTGATGGTGACAAGCTCTATCTTACCGGCGAAAAAGATATATTTGATTTTTATAATGCGGGAATAAAAATTGTCTTCCGGTTTAAATAAAAAGGCTTCATACCGCTTCAAAGCGCTTTGGCTATGGCGGCTCATCTGTCTTGTTCTGGTGATGCCGGCGGGCATGACTTTTTTTCAGCACCCCGTTGCGGCCGACGAAATAAAACCGGCGGAAGCTAAGCTGAAACCCTATAAAATCGTTTTCCAGGGAAATCAGGCTTTAACCGAGATGGCTTTACGCAAGGCGGCGGTGGATGAATTGACGGCCTTTGAAAAGCAGGGGCAGCGTCAGTCCGATGTGGATGATGCCGCCTTTCAGATGGAGCTTGCCTACCGCAAGGCCGGCCATGCTTTTGCGACCGTGGACTATCAAATCGAGCCGGTTGCGAAAGAACTCGTGGTCACCTTTACGGTAGATGAAGGCCCGCGTGTCGTCCTCCAAAAAATCGATATTACCGGCAATGCGGCCATCGGCACGCAGACCCTGCTGCCTTTTTTCGAGGAAGGCAAATCAGGTCTCTTCGGCCAGGGCCAACTTCTCTTCATTAAGTCCGATATCGAGTCGGCAGTATCCCAGATCCGGGACTTTTATATCTCCCAGGGCTATCGCGATGCGGTGGTTGGCGATGCCCAATATTCTTTTAACGATGACCGCACCGAAGCCACCGTCACGGTGGCCATCAAGGAGGGCACCCGCTACGTCGTTCACGACATCCTTTTTCGGGGAGATCTGATCCCGAAGGTAGAGGAAAACCTGAAAAAATCACGTCAGGAATTAATCGACCAACCATACTTCTCCCGGCGAAGGTTGATTTTGCGGAGCCGCTTGATCGAAATTTACGGCAATCTCGGATACCCGAACACGCTGGTGGAAGTTGAAGAGCAACAGGGAACCGAGCCCGGCATGGTGGTACTGGCAGCAAAAATCGTCAAAGGGCCGCGGGTGACCATTTCTGAGATTTTAATCCGGGGCAATGACAAGACAAAGAAAAAGTTTATCCGCAACCGGCTGCATATGAAACCGGGCGACCGGTTTAAACTTAAACAGAAACAGAAAAGCTTCAGGGATCTCTACAAGACCGGCCTTTTCACGAAAGTAGACCTGCATCTTGAAAAACAGGAGGGCACCGATCAGTGGCCTCTTGTGGTAGAGGTTACAGAAGCCCCGGCCAAAGAAGTCTATTTTGAGCCGGGCTGGGGTTCCTACGAACTGCTGCGCCTGAAGGCCGGTTTTCGTGAGAAAAACCTGCTCGGCACCGGCCGCATCTTCGGGCTGGAGGCCACCGGCTCTTTCAAAGGCCAAAGCCTGGTCGCGCGTTTGTCCGATCCCTGGTTTCTAAACACCAAAATTAAGGCCGATCTGACGGGTTTTTACAGCCGCCGCGAAGAGCCATCGTTTACCCGCAAAGACCAGGGCGGTACCCTTTTTTTTACGCGAACATTAACAGATCGTGTGAAGGCGACCGGTGGTTATGGCTTCCGCATGACGGATGTCTCAGATGTCGATCCGGATATCGAAGGTGTGGATGATGTGAACGACTACGACTATGCCAGCCTCAAGGCTCAGGCAACCTACGACAGCCGCAGTGACCTGTTTTTCCCTCTCCAAGGGCAGAGAAGTTTTCTTTCCGCCGAATATGCCGACTCGTTTCTGGGAAGCGATATTAAGCTCACGCGTTTGACAGCCGGTGTGCGCTATTTCATTTCACTGACACAATCCACTGTTCTGGCTATGCGCTACCGGACGGGTTTGATCGTTCCCGGGAAGGATGATTTTAATTTGCCCATCGCCGAGAGATTTTTCAATGGGGGTGAAAATACGGTGCGTAGTTTTAAACAATCCGAACTCGGTCCGCAGGATGCAAACGGCGACCCGGTCGGCGGGCTGGCAAGCAATGTTATCAATATAGAATTGCGGCAGCGACTGATTGGAAATCTGACCGGATCCCTTTTTCTTGACCTTGGTAATGTATCGCCAAACCGGACCCGCGCAGAGCAAGGCAAACCCCCCTACGACAGCAAGTCCGAGATTATGTCGGATACATTCAGTCAGTATTTCAAAGACTTCCGCACCGGGGTGGGGGTCGGCCTCCAATACCAGTTGCCGGTGGGACCGGCCCGGGTTGATTTTGCCTTTAACCCGGACCGGGATAGTGACCGGGATGAAGATTTTTTTGTGTTTCACTTTAGTGTGGGGATGGCGTTTTGATTCAATTCCTTCTCCTCTTTGTGCTGTAAAAAATACAAAGGACATATTCGCATAGGACTCACTTAACATTCAACATTTCGCAGGGGAAACATTATGAATCAACCAGATAAAATGGCCCAAGAAAAATCGTACTTGGGTTTGGCAACAGATATAGCGATTCGAATCGGTGTCTTAGCCCTTTTGGTAGCTTGGTGCTTCCAGATATTGCGACCATTCATCACGCCGGTGATCTGGGGAACCATTATTGCGATTGCCTTCTATCCAGTTTGCAAGAAACTCCGTGATTTGCTGGGGGGCCGTATCAGGATAGCAGCTTCAATAATGACGGTAATTGCACTCCTTATCATCATCCTTCCCAGCATCAAGATGGTCGGTTCGCTTGTCGATGGGATGACCTATCTCAACGACAATATCCAGAGCGGTGAAATTAAAGTACCGCCTCCACTGGATAAAATTGAGTCTTGGCCGGTGATCGGCGAACTGTTGAAGAGCCGATGGCAAGAGGCTTCGGTAAACATGAAGTCAACGCTGGCCCGCTATGCGCCTCAGCTCAAAACCATAAGTTTAAAATTGTTGGAATTGGCTATGAGTACCACCATCGGATTGCTGCAGTTTGCACTATCTATCATCATTGCCGGAGTGCTGATGGCCAATGCAAAGGAGGGTGGAAATCTGGTAACGGATTTGTTCGTAAGTCTAGCCGGCGAGCGCGGCAGCGACTTTGCTGATATCTCGACGAAAACCATTCGTAATGTGGTTAAGGGCATTTTAGGTGTGGCCATTATCCAGGGTTCATTGGCCGGTATGGGCTTTGTGGCAGCCGGGGTCCCGGGTGCGGGGGTATGGGCTTTTTTATGTTTATTCTTGGCAATCATTCAGATTGGAATTGCTCCGGTGGCTATTCCTGTCATCATCTATATGTTTTATCGGGCGGACACGTTGACCGCCGGATTGTTGATGGTCTGGCTTATTCTGGTCATGTTATCTGATAATTTCTTGAAGCCAATTCTGCTAAGCCGCGGCGCTCCAGTGCCCATGCTCGTTATTTTTCTGGGTTCAATCGGAGGATTTATTTCAATGGGATTCATTGGTCTATTTGTTGGCGCCGTCATTTTATCCCTCAGCTTTAAGCTTTTCCGAACGTGGCTCAACATCAATGCGGATCACGGGGTGGCTAACGACAGAATAGAAAATTCAGAGGGAAGTTCAAAATTGTAAAGGACAATCCGCCGCCATTGCGCCTGCATGGTATGGCAATTACGGTGGTCGGAACCCAGAGCCACGGTGTCTTCCCGACCCGTAATTTCCAACAGGGAACCTTCGATAGCTGGGAGTCCATCTATGGAATTGTTTGAGAAAGGATATCTACCGGAATCCGATGCCGGCCTGCCGTTGAAGTGGGGAGACGCTGAAACACTGGTAAAACTGATTCACCAAAGCAGGGGCCGGGGCAGAACCTGGCGGCACTATATGAGATGCTTGATGGCCAGCAACAACTGGTTGCGAAGCATGTTCAGGTACTTGTATTGTCCTTCCGGAAGGGGGGGGCCGGTTTTTCCCGATCGGCATAAAATGTCCCAATGCAGGTTTTTTCATATATAATCGGTAGAAAGATAAACGCCGGGGTGTTGAAACGCTGCCGGAACCACATCGGCGTCTGTAAGGAAAACTTTAACCTATGCAGGATTATCAAGGTTGGTTTTCCAATTAACCACTTGACTTGCTCATTATATAAAAACAGAATTATTAGAAAGATGACCGAAGGCGCCGCTAGGGTCTTTTTCTATCGGATTCAAGGAGAAAAGGAGGGTGTCGATTTTGACCATCAGAAAAAGCTGAAACCCTTTGGACTTCGCTTCCAGCTAGGACCCAAAAAGTCGGGATTGCCGATCTCACTGTATTTTTTGATTGTATATCCTTAAAAGTGCCATTTTTTTTGCTGACGTTTGCCAAATGAGTCAGTCTCATCATAGAGGTAATCTTTATGATCGCTGAACTTCCAATGAGAAATGAACAACACACCGGACACTGCTGCAAAAACTGAAATTCCCAGAACAATAAAAAACATTATCGTTTCTCCACTGTCGAAGTATTCGCTGCCGACGATTGCAATTATCTCTAAGCTTACTTTATTATTTACCCTTTGTCATTTAATTTCTGATTTCTAAGCGCTATGGTTTTTCTTCTTTCGATTTTTTGGTTTGACATTCGTGCGCCGGCTGGGGTAAATACACGATCGGTGTATTGTATTCACTATAATTTCAATGGGTTTGGCAACTGGATTGCCGGCATGCAATCTCAGGCTGCAAAAAGCATCAAAACCCATAACCCATAACTTGCAGCGCGTAAAATGATTCCCCTGCGCGACACCGTCCCAACTAAAAATTACCCGGTTGTCAACAACACAATCATCGGGATCAATGTTGTCATTTTCCTCTATCAACTTATTCAAGGGGTCGGACTGGAGAAATTTATCTATATTTACGGCCTCGTCCCGGCCCGGTATTCCGTTCCCCAAATCAGCGCTTATTTTACAATTTCACAACAAATTTTTTCTTTCATATCCTTTATGTTTCTCCATGGGGGTTTCTGGCATCTGCTCGGCAACATGTGGTCCCTTTATATCTTCGGTGACAACGTCGAAGATCGACTCGGCCATTTGCGCTATCTGCTCTTTTATATTATTTGCGGCTTAGGTTCGGGTCTGTCCCATATATTGTTGAACCTGAATTCGAATATCCCTACCATTGGCGCCAGCGGTGCGATTGCCGGGGTGATGGGCGCCTACTTTATTCTTCATCCCCGCGCCAAGATATTAACGCTGATCCCCATTTTTTTTATCCCTTACTTTTTGGAAATTCCGGCTTTTATCTTTCTTGGAATCTGGTTTGTTTTGCAATTTCTCAATGCCGCCGGCAGCCACGGCCAGATCAGCGGTGTTGCCTGGTGGGCCCATATCGGGGGCTTTGTTTTCGGCATCATTTTCTTAAAACTATTGCTGATATTGCCGAGTACCCCATCTCCTGAAATATTACGCCGCGCAACCGAACGGAAAAAAACCCCTCGTCTGCAAGTCATTCGGCCGGTTGGGTCCGGTCCGGACCCGCACCTCTATGGTACAATTACCATTGCACCCAATGAGGCCGTCACCGGAACACGCAAGCTGATAAACATTCCCTGGGGTTTTCATAAACGGCTCTACAAGGTGGCAGTACCGGCAGGAATACGGGAAGGTCACAAACTTCGGCTCAGGGGCCTCGGAAAACAAGTTACGACGGGCCAGCGGGGAGACCTTTTTCTTAAAGTGCTGATTCGAGCCTAATTCATTATCCCGGGAATTTTACAATTGATTGAAATAATATTCACTATGTTAAAATCATACAAAAAAATAAAATCTAATCATTCAGGAGGAATAAAAGAGAAATCGGCAGTGTCGCTGATTTTCATTACTCTTTTATGGGAGCGACCGAACCCGAAAAGATGGAACAGGTCGTCCATAAACTGACGTCCCTACTTAAACGGGATGGCGTCAACGCTGTTCTTCGAATACCGGCAACAAAGCCTTAACCTGCTGGATAGGATGGGACGACGCTTAGTTCGCTCCGCTGACAACCTGTCGAGAGCCTCAAGGTCGTTCGATTGGAGTAGTTGTAGAAATTCCGATACATTTAAAACGCTTATCGACTATACAGTGCTGCTCGGAAAGTCGCCGGCGTCATTCCCCAGGTTGCTTTCCATATAACTCAAAATTGTGCCCTGGTTGTACACATGTTTAAACGCCGCCACCACATCCGGATCGAACTGAGTACCGGCGCCTTCGTCGATAACCTTAAGGATACGTTCTTCTTCCATCCGTTTGCGGTAGGCACGATCCGATGCCATGGCATCGTAGACATCGGCCACCGAAAGGATCCGAGCCAGAAAGGGGATTTGCTTACGCTTTAAACCATCCGGGTATCCGGTGCCGTCAAAGCGTTCATGATGACAGCGTATGATTTGCCGTTCTTTTTCCCACATGCCCAGCTGCTCCAAAATATTGGCGCCGATGGCCGGATGTTCCTTTATCTTCTCGAATTCCTGGGAGGTAAGCCGACCGGGTTTTAGCAGGATATCGTCTCGGATCCCGATTTTACCGATATCGTGAAGGTGGCCGGCAAAATTTAAAATATCCAATTCTTCACCGGTGCATCCCAGCGCCTTACCTAATATCAATGATATCCCCGTCACGCGATTGGAATGCTGACGGGTATAAAGGTCCCTGGCCTCAACTGCATTAACAAATGCATATAGTGTTGCAAACAGATTTTCGTAAATATTCTCGTACAAGGCCAGATTCTCAATGGAATGCGCCGCATTCTGAGTCATAAAAGAAAGATAATATAAATCCTTTTCGCTAAATCGGACCGCACCCCGGCGGATGAAGGCAGTCAAAACACCAAATACTTTCTCACGAATTTTCAGGGGCACGATCATTACAGACAGCAGATCTTTAGGGAGTCCACGAACACCATTATTTTCTGAAATCAGGAGCGGTATCTCGTCGGATGCGACCTCCATAATTACCCTGCCAATCAATGATGAGAAATCAGCCGGTTGCTCTCCGGCGGTATTTGGAGCCAATCGCGGGCCTGATTCCGGTTCATTTTCTGCTATTTTATCCCCTCCGGTTCCTGCTGAAGCTACCTCAAAGGGCTGCCCGACCGATTCGTTGATCACATGGAACATACAATGATCAGCATGGGTGATCTCAAGCGCCACATCCACAGCGCATTTAAAGATATCGGTGGTGGAGCCTGTGGTGGTAAAACTACCCATTATTTTGTTTAAAATGTTCAGCTCATCCACTTTATACAGCAATTCACGGTTGAGCTTTTCGAGCCGTTCCTTGCTTTTTACTTCCTCTTTTAAAAGCACGTTTTCTACGAAAAGCCCGCGCTGCTGCATCACCCGCCGCATGCACAGTTCCATCTGCTTGAGATTGACCGGTTTGATCAAAAAATCGACAACGCCGTTTTTTAAGGTCTGAATCGTGTTTTCAAGGGATGGATAGCCGGTCATGACAATAACCGGCATCGTCGAATCATGCTTTCGAATATTTTCAGCCAGCTCAAGCCCGTTCATCTCAGGCATGTTGATATCGGTGAAACAGCAATCCACATTTTCATTCTCAAAAATTTTCAAGGCTTCGACACCGTTACATGCGGTGAGAGTCTGATACCCCTGCCGCTCAAAGTATCGACTGGCGACATCAAGAATACTCTCTTCATCATCCACAAAAAGAATTGTTTCTTTTTTTTGATCATCCATACGCTTTTTCCGCAAAATATCGATTCAATTTATGTTTTGGGCATACCTTTAAATTTTTATATCGACGTGTCGAGTGAAAACTTTAGCACGCCAAAGTATAATTTACCCGAAAAGAACTTGACGGCAATGCCAAAAAATCTGTATGGGATGCACAATTATTTTTTTTGTGAATCCGAATTAGAATCCGGCTGCCAAAGAAAAACGGATTGGGTATTAGAAAGCTGCAAATGGCAAATCCACGAGATTTTCGAATGCCGCAAAATAATCGCAGGCCTTTACGCGTATGCCTGTTAAGCTATCGCAGCAACCCCCACTGCGGCGGCCAGGGGGTTTACCTAAAAAATTTAAGCCGAGCACTTAAAGATCTCGGCCATGTTGTGGAGGTTATATCGGGGCCCCCCGATCCGCAGCTGGATGATGACATACCGGTGTATCATATTCCCTGCCTTGATCTGTATAATCCCGAAGATCCATTCAGAATTCCCACCCTGCCGGAACTCATAAATCCGATCAATCTCGTTGAATGGCTCGGCGTCTCCACCATGGGTTTTCCGGAGCCTTTCACTTTCGGACTCAGGGCGTATCAATTTATAAGATCCAGGTTGGGCAGATACGATATCGTACATGACAACCAATGCCTCTCTTACGGCATCTGGGCCATAAATAAGCTGGTGCCCACCATTGCCACCATCCATCACCCTGTTACGGTGGACCGCAAGATCGCCATCCGGTCGGTTTCCCCCCCATGGGAGAAAATGAAACAGTGGCGCTGGTATTCATTCATTGGAATGCAAAAGCGCGTATCCAGATCACTTGCCCGCATTATTACGGTATCAAAATCGGCCAAAGAAGACATCAGTCGGGATTTTAATATACCGACGCAAAAATTCAGCATTGTGCCCAACGGCATCGACACGAAGCTATTCTATCCCATCGCCGAAATTGAAAGAGAAAAAAATCGGATTATCGTAACCAACAGCGCTGATACACCACTGAAAGGTCTTTTTTTTCTGTTCCAGGCGGTGGCCGAACTGGCGAAAATTCAGGATATTCACGTTACTGTTGTCGGAGAACCCAAAAAAGACGGCGACATTGTAAAACTGGTCGCTGCGCTGGGCATCGGTCCCCGCATCAATTTCACCGGCAGGATTGACGGCCGGGAATTTGTAAGGCAATATGCCAGGGCAACATTGGCTGTAATTCCATCTGTTTATGAAGGGTTTGGTCTGCCGGTGGGAGAAGCCATGGCCTGTGGTGTTCCGGTCATCAGCACTACCGGAGGCGCGTTGCCCGAAGTAGTGGGAGATGCCGGCGTTCTGGTACCACCGGCTGATTCAGCGGCCCTCGCCGGAGCCATACGTGAACTTCTCGGCAACCCCAAAAAGGCCAAAAAATTAGGCCGGGCCGGATACAGACGGGTTCAAGAACATTTTACCTGGGAAAGAGCTGCGGAAAAAACTGTGGCCGCCTACCGGGAGGTCCTTGATGGTCACCGTCGAATTTGACCGGCTTACCGTAAAACCCGGATTTAAGATTCTGGACATCGGTTGCGGTTCCGGGCGGCACACCTGTGCGGCATATCAATGCCGAAATGTCACCGCCATTGGAGCCGATCTGAATTTCGAGGACTTAATCGAAGCCGGTGAGCGACTGAGACTGCATGACCGGCTGGGTGAACACGGTGGGGGGGTATGGGGGCTTTCGGTGGCGGACGTGACCAGCCTGCCCTTTAAGGATGGCTATTTCGATATTGTTATCTGCTCCGAGGTACTGGAACATATTGTCCAGCATCAGGTCGCGGCTAAAGAAATCGTCCGGGTTTTGAAGCCGGGATGCAATCTTGTGGTCAGCGTTCCCAGGTACTGGCCGGAACGTATCTGTTGGGCCCTGTCACAAGATTACCATCAAACCCGCGGGGGGCATGTTCGGATTTTCAAACAGTCTGATTTAATCGCGGATCTGGAAGACGCCGGAGTCGCAAAGTGGGCGGTGCATTTTGCCCACAGCCTGCACACCCCCTTCTGGTGGCTGAAATGCCTGGTGGGACCAAACCGCAGCGACTCCGTATCGGTCAACCTGTATCACCGGTTTCTGACCTGGGATATCATGAAGCGACCGCGAGGTACGCGGTTTCTGGAAAACCTGCTGAACCCGATTCTGGGAAAAAGTGTTGTAGTTTACCTGAGGAAACTTTTGCAATAAATGATAGCTATCGCTATCGAAAATGCGCAACTTTATGGAGAACTCAGGCAGTATGCCGGCTCTCTGGAGTGGGAGAATCGAAGACTAAAGTTCGAGGTATGGGCCGTTTCTTTTTCCAGGGAATCATCGGTTCCAGTCCGCGGATGCGCCGGCTCTTTGACCTCTTATATTTTTGATCTCTTTGAGGAATCACATAATATCTGATTCCGGGATAACGAGTTTTCTACTAATCCAAACAGCCAGGCCGGCCAGTATGCTGCACACCAGAAACGTTGCCTGCTGATTGAAATGGCTCCACACGACTCCGCCTGCCAAAGGAAGAATTACTTTGCCAAGGTGAAAGAGTGTTAAACCACTGGCCACATCACCAATTGTGTCTTTTGCGCAGGAGATTCTCTTCAAATAGCTGTCGGTTACCACAGAAACACCGAACAGTAAGGAATCAAAAAAATAAAAGAGGATAAGAAAAAAAAGGGAGTTGATGTAACAAAAGCCCAGAAAAATGAGTGAAACGCACACGTAACTAAAAGACAATACTTTTGACGGATTATATCGATCGCCCAAATGACCGATTAAGCGATATCCGACGAAACTGCAAAAATTGCTGATTAACACGACCGCAACGATTTGATGCACCAACATGCCATGTTCCCTCACCAGTAAAAATAGAACAAACGCTGCAACCCCTGCGCTCCGGCAGCCTGCTAAAAAATTAAGCGCGTAATAAGGCCACAGATCCTTTTTAAATCTTAGCCGGCCCGGCCGGTCTGAATATTGCTCGAGGGGCGACTCGGTTCCTGCCGCCAAACCAATCAAAACAACAAAAAGGCCTGAAAGAACGAAAAAGCTTCTATAGCCCAATTTTGGCAGGCACACGGAAATAAGAAAGCAAGCGGTTAGCGCCGCCAGCGGGCCGTAACTTTTCATATGACCGACAGCGGTGCTGACGGTCCGCGGATCGCTATGCTGAATACAAATACTGTTGACAATTGGATAAAAACAGGTAAACCCAAGCCCGATGGATAGAACGCCAGGCCATAAGAAATAGCCGTTCGGCGATAGACCGATTCCAATAAGACCAAAACCCATCAAGCCACAGGCAAAGATCATTAAGGTGCTCAACCTGAATTTTCTGGCAATTATGCTGATCAAAAATGCGAATGTTCCCGGTAGGGCCACAACTGAAAACAGGTAACCAACGTGCAGGGCGCTGACATGAAAGGTTTCGACGGCATAGTTGTGAAAGCCGGCAATCCATAAGTGATACCCGCAAAATACGGCAAAATAACCAAGGCTCAGTGAATACGGCGCAGTCCGCCGGTCTGCCGTGCTCCCGGCGCTCGCCCGGCGGAAATCTTGATCTATTGTATACATCTTTAAAGGTAAGGATAACATGGGGTATCCGTTTCTGCCATGCCGGCCATTTTGAGAAACCGGTTTTGAGGTTCGATTGCATCATGAGGAAAAAACCATGCTTTCGCTTTTCATAACATATCTGCGCTTTTCAAGATTTTCCACAAGTTCCTGATAGGTGACAATCTTTTCAAACCGCTGCAAAAAAACCAGCAGATTTGGGTCTTCGGGATCCATTTTTTTCAGTTCATCAATATGTTTAATCAACAGCTTCAGCATGGTGTCGTTTTTTACCTTTTCAAAGGGACTTTTCCCCCGGTAGTCTCTTAAAATAGAAGTCAGAGTAAAATTAGCATCCTCAAGATTTTTGGCGTTCTCAAAATGAGCACCGTCAATTTTACTGCCTATGAATACGGCTTTTCTCAGATTGGCCCTGTCAAAGTTTGCACCTTCCAATTTGGTGTCCGAAAAATCTGTCCCAAAAAGATCTGCCCCTATGAAACTGGTATTCGACAGCGTACTTCTTGTAAATTTGGCTTGAAAAAGATTGCAGTTATCAAACTTAACCCCGCTCAAATTATAATCCTGCAGTTTTGCATAACGCAAAATTCGAAGCTCGCCCTTACCGCTAAAATCCATCTCTTCGAAATCCAAATGTTTATTGGTTAGGACGGCCTCGATGATATTCCGGGCATACATTGACAACTCACCGGAATCTCCCTTTTGGTCGGCAAAATGATCCCTGATCCTGACCAGAAACGGCAGCGAAGTTTCACGGTGCACAGTTAAAGAGCCGATCAGCATTTTTTTGGCTTCCGTATCGGCGGAACTCTTCCCGTTCTTAATGATTTTTTGAAAAATGTCGTCAATCTGTTTGAGGCGTTGTACCTCCAGTTCAGCTTCGGCAAGCCTGGCGGTGTGATCCCGCTGGGCTTCGGCCATACTCTTAGCGCTTTCGATTTGGGCATCGGCAATTGTCCGGGCATTGATTGCCTGTGATTTATTGATCTCATATGTGACCAGCAGACTGACTGCGGCAATCATAACGGGAGTTAAAATAACTCCCAGAATTTCAATTACTTTATTTTTTTTGTCGCGGTTTTTTTCTTCCAATATTTCACTCACGCTTTCTTTAATAATTTTTTTTATTTCGTTTTGATTTGTCATGATTCACCCTCCTTTCGCTGTTCACAGGAGAAAAATCCCTCATCCCATGTGAATTTTTTTAGAAAAATTTTCGGAAAAGTGATTGTCCTGGGCCACAGGCTCCGGGGCCTGTGGCCCGCTTTAAAGGGTTTGACACATTGTTCTACCCCTTTATGAAAAAGGATCAGCAAATATTGTTCCACACAGGTAGTGAAATTTCATCATACTAGATAAATATACTTAACTGACTATTTTTATTATTTTAATTTACTTTACTATTTATCTTTCGCCACTATTGCGCAACGTAAATTTCCCAAAATCGTCAAGGTAGTTCACATGAGAAAAGCTGTTGCGTAAACATCATAGACACATTGGTTTTCCGATGGAGTGTGTTTGATGTAAGTTCCCTGAAGGTGAAGGCAAGTCATCTGAGATAGGAGATTATCCGGTGCATTGTGGAATCCAATTGAAAGCACCTTATGTTTAATTTCACCAAGGTTTGAGCTTATCCTAACATGTTCTTAGAAGGTGAAGAATGTTCACCGGGGTTGATGCTTGGAAATTTAGTATGGTAGGTTAGCACCAGGACACAGTAAAGGGGGCAGGCCGGCAAAATGACGCATCAGGACTGCGGCAATGTCCAAAATTTATCTAAAGGAAAAGTTTATAATCATTAACGATGGGACTTATAGCAACTCATCTATACTATTTATTTTATGGATTTTTGCTTTGATTGCCGGCGCATTTGATTTAATGAACTCTATAAATTCTGGTGTTGGCTCACTGTATCTTTCATAATCCTTCGAAATAGAGTTAGTCGAAAGAGCCTGGAGAGTCCTTATTGGACCCCAGGGAATAGCCCACCATCCGAAGAATTGTGTCCTATTGATCGCACTTTTAGCGCTTGCAACGATGCATTCAGGACATGCGATCAGTAAGGATTCATTAAAACTCGTGACGAGGATAGCACTTTGAACAACTGCAATCTTTGAGGCATTAAGTCTTTTTTCTTTGTTAAAACAGACAGGGCACGGCAGTCCTGCCACTGCTGCTATCAATTCGTTAAGATCTTCTTCAGTTAGTCCCTTCTCTTGGATATCCACAACAGTCTGAAAATTCTGCGTGAGTGAACGTCTCTTTATTTCGCCTTCCGAAACTTTGAGCGCTTCAGGTGTTAAGCTATTTGCTTCATAATAGGCTAATCGTTCGATTTCTTCATCAGGCAATTTTCGATAATGCTCCCACAATTCTTCAATTGATGGTTTCATCGAATTCCCTCCATGATTTCGCATATCAGAATAATGCGTAATTTTCAGATTTGCCGAAATCTTGGCGAAACCTGCAGCTCAGACAATGTGCCAATATTCAGTTACCGCCTGGATCGTCAATTTCAATGAAATATCCCAATCAATTATTTAAATTGCACGGTCACTGAATTGCCGGAGCATAGTCGGGATGTTCACTTTAGGCGAGATCAAACCTATTTCCGGATATCCCCCTTGTTGAATTCAAATATTGGAATCGATTTTGCCATTTTGTTTAGCTTCAGGTTTTCAAACTCATGAGGGTACTAGCATTACCGGACAGGAGGCTTTTTCAAGAATGGTCATTCCCACATAATCGACCCGGCCCAGATTCATTTTTTCCGACTCCTGATGACATCCCAGAATGATGAGGTCGGACTTGTGATGCCTGGCTATTCTGCAGATTTCAAGGGCAGGATCAGCAGGCAGACATCCGAATGTGATATGATTAAAATCGTTCAGGAGAGGCTTCACTTCAGTATCAAATCGATCCTTGGTTTCCTTATTTATTTCCTGCAGCTTGGGGTCACTGCAATCCAGCGCTTGCAACCGATAATCCAGGGCATGAAAAATGTGCAGATCAGCCCCATGGTCCCGTGCGATCTCGATACCTTTTTCCAGCACCGATCGACTGGCCGGGGTGAACTTCAATGCAACGAGGATTCGTTTAAACATGGTTCGCCCCCCTTTTCTGTTTGAAGTTTGGTCTTCGTGTAGCTTGTCTGAAGATTCAATAGGCAAATTTTGTGCCAGGATCGAAAAGGGAAGGTAGTTTGCCCCAATGCTGATTACAATGCATTGAATTATTTTATTATTTTGTTTTACCCAGGGTCTTCGGCTCACCTTGTTGTAAGCTGACACGGACAGTTTATGTAAAGTCAATTTACGAATTTAAATATTTTATGCAAACTTGGTTTACGGCTTAATTCTTTTCAATTGTACTGAATTCGTAGCGTGCACGTCTAAGCAAATTTAATTGGAAAAGCTTGATGGCATGTTTAGATAGAATGCCTCTTTAATAAAAAGGTATCTATCTTCGTTTTATATGATCTGATGGGAACAGAATGGTGTTCCGGCCCATGTGGGAATGGAGGGATAGGCCCTGCGGAACAATCAGACGGATTTTAACAGCCGAAAACTGATTTTTTAGACATCCGAGGTGGGCTAAAGACCTTGAGGGGTCAGGAATAGGGGTCACCCATTAAAGGACGGGTCAGATCTTTTGACAAAATCAATTTTCCGAATGCTTCATAACATGAAGCTGTCAAAATAAAACGGGCTGTTGCCTAGATACTTTTTTTGGAGCTTACCCGGTAAATTTTACTTCATATGAATTTTAACTACATGAATTTATATTAAAAACTTATAAATTGGGCGATGCATTAATGCAGAAAATAAGTTTGGACAACAGCCCGGAAAGATCGTGACCCCTCTTTTGCATGTACCTGCTTGCGCAGCATCATTTGCAATCCATTTTGTAATAAGCTCCATTATCCGCTGACGTCAGTTTTTCGAAAAGGGCAAACTGCCCTTAGTCTAATCAGGGATATCATTTTCGTTGTTTATCCCACCAAACACAAACTTGTGGATTGCTGATATACCAGATCGCTCCGTCAAGAAATAACACATTTTTATTTACTGGCAAAGGCCATTTATCAACATTTTTCGGGTCGGTTTTTATAACATTTCCATTTTCATCTTCAAAAGATATTTCAACTTTTTCTCCCTTTTCAATTCTTTCTGGGTCCGTTGGAACCTTTATAATTGCGTACCTGGCTTCTTGTGCACATGCAATAGCACTAAAAGAAAATACTAAAATAAATGCCAAAATAAATATTTTTGGTCTCATTTTTTTCCTCCCTTGACATGTCTTGAATTATCGGATTGGTTCAGCTGACAAATCTCTTAGTTCAAATTGCTCCATCGTGCTGATATTGCATCTCCTTTGACCACCCCCTTTTTTTAACTGATCTCAGTCACAGGCACACAGAAAATTTAGAATGAAAGTTTAAGTGATAAAAGTATCAAACGGTCCGGAGAAATTCTGGGATTACCGGGATCCGTGTCCTGAAAATCAAACTCTTTGTCGAACAGGTTTTTCGCTTCCAGGCTAATTAAGCCATATCGCTTCGGCAATCTGTAGCCAATAAATGCATCGACAATCCAAAATTGATCATTACCCGATTCAGTGGTTAAATTAAAACCTGAGGGAATGTAAAATCCCCATCCTGGTTGATATAGGTTGCCTTAAGACCAGTGCTGAATCCGGAAGGGTGAAAGTAGCGTGCTGACAACGGGACTCGATGGGTCCGGAGCTCTTTAAATTCCTCCGGGCCAAGAAAACCGCTATTTTCCTCTCTTTTAAAATGCTCGTAAAGATATTCGACGCTTAACGCCAGTCGCGAATAGGGTGTCCAGTAAAGGTAAGCTCGCGCCTCATATTCATCCCAATCACGTCGAATAACTTCAGGTGACGCTGAAGGCCCTGTTAGAAGCTGTGCATCTATATCCCGAGCTGAAAATTCCGCTCCTCCGTTGAGGTTGTGGTAGAATTTCTGATCAACAGCGATACCATAGCGCCATTCTCTGTCTCCTTCAGCGCCGAAGAAAAATTGATTAAAACCAGCAACCTGAGTAGGCTCCAATGTTGGATCGATATTTTTGTTGTGAAATTCCAGATTTTTGTAAAGTTCTGAAGGCTGCAGCACGCACAGTTGTAGATGGTAACGGGCTCCAAGTCAGTCCCAGTTTTGGGTTAAATTGATTCCGGTCTTCATCATCGGTAGCACCATTGAGAAAATCAGCACTCGCACCTATGGTTAAGTTGATTTTTTTTGGAAAATAAAACTGTGAATACACATAAGCATTGGTAAATTTGGTATCAAAGTCTTCTTTAGAAGTAAAACCAAAAAAGTTCTCCTTTTTCGAGTTTCATCCTTATCGCGATAACCGAAACCTGCGCTAATGTCGAATCGTGTCGAGTGAAACAAATAACGCATTTCTCCTATATAGTGATCAAAATCACCTGAGAGCTCGATTGTGTCCGGGATAACGTTTGTATTAAGATCTGCATTCTGGTAAATAAATGAAGCCAAAAAATTAGAGCCTTGTCCAAAAGCATGATTTAGACCAAACCGAAAAGTTCGTCCGAGTTCCTTCTGTCTCAAAGTAGGGATAAAAGATTCCTGTAAATGTAAGCTCAAGATCACCCGCTTTAAAGTCTTTATAACGGAATTCTCCCTGAATACTTGTTTTAGGCGACAAGCTCACCTGAGCAAAGACGTTGTAAATATCTTGATTCTGGTCGTTGTTTTGCCGAAAGCCGTCTGTTTGAAAATGAAACTGACCCAGGCTGTATGAAAAATTATTCCACACTGCCGATTGAATGAGTTCATCACCCAACGTGTCATTTTCACCCACCACCACCGCTGGCCTGCAAGGCAAAACGATTTCTAAGAAAAAGTGGATTAAACTCATTAAAGGAAGGATCCGATGGACCAGCGCCATCCAGAATGAAAAGATTGCTCTCTGCCAGCTGCGGCTGAACCGGGGTAATATTAATGGGCTGCAGCAGTTGAGACTGCAAAAACTCACTTACTCTGGCAATCTCATGCCGGGGCAAGACAGCATACAGATCGGCCAGCAGCCGATGGGCAGAATAATTATCCGGAGCGGTGTTGACGGATTTCCATCCCTCAACCAGGCCCAGTTGTTGAAATCCCAGATCATTGTATATTCTTCCAAGACTGGCACTGCGAGCCGCCAAATCATCATATCTGTATTCAGCTTGAATGCTCGTTTTGTAAGAGAGTTCGTACTGGGCAAAGACGTTGGCGATGTCATCGTTCTGGTCGGCGTTATCTCGCCAACCGTCGGTTTCAAAGTGGGTGTAGCCAGCGCTGAAAGAAAACTTTTTGTAGATGCCCGAGACGACACCTTCACCACCGTAAGTATCGTTTTCACCCGCCAGCCCACTTCCCTGGACAGCGATCCGATTGCGGTTGAATAGGGGATTGAACTCGTTGAAGGATAGACCCGCCGGGCCGCCGGCGCTGATGAGAAACTGGTTGCTTTCCGCCAGGCGGGGCTGGATGGGGGTGATGTTGAGGGGCTGAAGCAGCTGGGATTGAAGCAGCTCGCTGACCCTGGCGATCTCGTGGCGTGGCCGAACAGCGTAGGAATCGGCCAGAAACCGGTGGGCGGAAAAGTTAGTTGGATCGGTGTTAACCGATTGCCATCCTTCTACCAGAGCACGCTGCTGGAAGCCCAGATCGCTGTATATCCGTGCCAGCGAGGCGCTGCGGGCGGCTTCGTCCGAATCGAGCAGCAGCTTGGAACGGTATACTGCCCGGTTGTCGTTGAGCTCGATGGCTTTTTGCAGATCATGCAAGGCCTCCACCGGCCGATTGGTGGTCTGCTTGCGAATGGCATCGTAAAACCAGGGCGTGGGGTCATTGGGATCGAGCTCCTTGGCGATGGCATACTCACGCCCGTCCAGGTCAGTGCGTTTTTCTTCATAGTAGGTTTTTCCCAGATAACTGCGGACAAGGGAATTGTTGGGATCCAGGCTGGCAGCAATTTCGATTTCCCTGCCCCCCGCTTGCAGATCACCGTCGCGGATCTTTGCCAGACCCAGGCCCAGTCTCGAAAGGGGGTCGGCCTGATCAAGCTCGATCGCCTTTTCAAAGGCCGCTTTGGACTCTGTCGTCTTGACCTGGGTCAGGTAGGCAAAGCCCAGAACCATCTGTGTTCTCGAGAGGCTCGGATCCAGTTCAACCGCCTTTTTAGCCGCATCCAGGGCTTTACCAAGCCTGCCGAATGAGGACCACAACTCTGCCAGCCGCGCCCATGCCAGGGCATTATTGGGATCCAGTTTTACCGCCTCTTCGACGCTGGCGCGTGCACCCTCCAGATCGAAGCCGGCTTGCCGGGCATAGGACATGGCGATGCGGGCCGTCGCCGAGTTCGGTCCTGTATCGATCGCCTTTTGGGCAACACCGAGGGCCTTGTCTTTCTCATTCTGCACCACGGCGATGATCGATTGAAGCGCAAAGGCGTCGCTGTACTTCGGGTCTAAGCTCAAGGCCCGCTCGATATCGACACCGGCCTCATCCACGCGGCCCACAGCCAGCAGTTGTGAGGCGCGATAGGCCAAAAAGCGCGGATCACTCATATCTTCTTTTGGGGCTTCTCCGGGCGGAACATACATGACCGGCAGATAGTACAAGGCCCATTGGACGGCATCCCGGGGACGCACCACGACCCGCAGCACGGGTGCTTTGCCTGCCGCGGCGACTGCCGATTGCCCCCCGGTCAATACCAGGCTCCCCGCTTTATTCGAAGCGGCGACCCGCCCTTCGAATATGGACAGAAAAGTCTGATCTTTCTCGACACGCACATAAAACTCGGTACCTTCCACAGCCGCGTTTAAAAAGGGTGTCACCACTTTTAACCTTCGAGGATGACGGCTGAAGAAATGTGTCACCCCTTTGAATATATCGATTAAAAATGTCTTTTCTTTTTCAACTCCGGTAAAGGTGACAGTTGTATTTTGATCGAGACGAAAGAGGGTTTCATTACTTAACACAATGGCGGCCCGGCTGTTTTTGAGCACCCGAATCATGTCTCCGGGACAATAGGTCGCATTCAACCCAACCGCCATCCACTTCGATTCACCGGCTTTTTGGACTTGGACCACACCCTGCACGGATACAATTTTTCCACCCCATTGCTCACATGACTGGCCGAGTGCAACACCGGAAAACAAAAAAACCGAGCATAGGCCCAAAGACAGAGACACGATCAACACACGAACTTCGAAGTGTTTCATGGCGGCTCCTTTTTAGCGATGGAAAATATTTAACGAGTGCCTAAACGAAAAGTCTGGTTTTTGGTAGGTTGGGTAGAGCCTGATCGTTTATGTTGGGTTTCGTACCTCTACCCAACCTACATTTTGCCATTGCTATTGCGAAATGCGAAACCCAACAAATCTAAATTAGCCGGTTTTTCGCTCAACCACGAACTATTTTTTATTCAAGTAGATGGTACCATCCCAGTGGGTTGCCGGTGGATCTGCCCGATATTTCTCAGACAGCGCGAGAAAAAACCGTGACGGCCCATCGGTATTGTCCAGTTTCAAAGCACCCTCAAAAAGATCAATGGCTTCCCCCCATGACTGCCTTTGATAGGCATCGATCCCCCGGGCGAATACCCTGCAAAGGCTTTTTTGTTCTTCTATGACTTCTTCCGCTTTGCAGATCAATTCGTACACTTCCACGGGCTTTGACTTGCCAGCCAGGATGAATTTGCCAAGCCGTCTTTTGCAAAAGCCGTCGAGTTGATCCAACACCTCCTCGGACACCAGTATTTGGGTCCTTAAAAATTTGTTTAACCCCTCCATCCTGGAAGCAGTATTGACGATGTCACCGACCGGCCGGTACTCGAAGTGATCCATTGCACCGACATTTCCCAAAGAGATGTAGCCCGAATGCATGCCGATGCGAATGGGCAGCTGTCGATCATCAAGGGGCTGATTAAACTTTTCTACCGCCCGGGCAATGTCCAGCGCCGCGCAACAGGCGCGATTCCTGGCAGTTGGATCCGGATGCGCCGTTGCCCATATGGCCAGCATGGAGTCCCCCTTGACATCAGATATAATTCCAGCATTTTTTTTAACGGGCTCAAATATAACTTCATAGTACTTGTTCATAAATCTGCTAAGCTCTTCAGGATCCATCGTTTCAGAAAAAGCCGTGTAGTGTTGGGCATCTGTAAACAGGCAAATTCCGTAGACAACGCGACTGCCGCCTCTGATATCCGATATGCTTTCCGCCAGCCGATTTATGACATCGTCCGGCAAATAATATCCAAAGGCGGTGCGAATATTGCGACGTTCCCTGTTCGCCTGGAAATACTTCCAAAACAAAGCGCCAAAAAAGGCAACCGGCGCCTGAAAAAACAACGGAACGATGAGCGGATACCAGAGCCCATAGTGCTTGAATTGAAAATGTGCAAACCCCATATAAAACAGGCTTAAACCAAAAACGCTGCCTGCGGCCGTAACAGGTGAGGACAGTAAACACACAATCGTTAATACCGCTCCCCAGAGCGCAACAATTGTGATATGCACCCCACGGTTAAG
The DNA here is from genome assembly GCA_963765595.1 of uncultured delta proteobacterium. Taxonomy (GTDB): domain Bacteria; phylum Desulfobacterota; class Desulfobacteria; order Desulfobacterales; family JAFDCJ01; genus JAFDCJ01. The sequence continues at coordinate 41,996 of CAVXXE010000031.1, read as the reverse complement.
CGGCTCAACAGGCGAATTCTCTAAAAGGTTGGCAAAGGCAGTCGCCGCTATTTCGACGCCGCTGATATCTATTCCGTTGGGCTGTGAGAAGACGGTATAAAACCCGTCTTTTTCCTCCGGCCGCAACTGTTCGGAGAGTCCAATAAAAATGGCCTTGCCGTTTAAATCATCCAGGATAGACCCGCCGCTCGGGTTTTTAGGATTTTCGAGAACTTGATGGTAGGGAATCGTACGAATCGTACCTGCCGGTCCATAATAGTTCAAATAAGGGCTTTTGGGGCTCTGATACATCCGAATCAGGGAAACAAGGATTTGATTCTGCTTCACATCAGTTGCCACAGTCTTCGACACCCTTAACCTTTCCAACATTGTTTTTGCTATCGACGGTTTTTGTTCAAAATAATCTCTCAACAGCCGGATGATATCTTTAACGTTTTTTTCAGCAAACACGTTTTCCCGGCTAACCGGCAGTCTTTTCGTCAGATCAGGGCTGACCGTTTTTAACCAGTGCATAAGATCATCGTAAACCGGCAGGGCGTAAATTTGAAATACCACGACCGGCAAGGTGGGCAGATCACCGGCGCCTGTCTTATACGCCCAATAACGATTGACCTTCACCGGAACCTTGGGCAGGGAAAAATGGGCACTGGATAGAGCGGATTGTGCCAGGAGAGGGATCGGCGGTACAATTTTTTCAATGTTAAGAGTTCCTGTGTGACCTCCGCTTTGGTCAACCAAGGGAACTTTATCCGTTTTAAGCCATTCCCCAAGAACGATGTTGCCGGCCTTGCGGATCGCATCAGCAAAAGTGTTGTCTTGCTCCGCTGGGCCTGTTTCGCTGAAGATCAGGTCGAAGGCGATCACAGCCGGTTTTTTATCGATTAAATTATTGATAAGGCGGGCGTGCATTGAACGCGGCCATTTTCTGGGGGCCGAGGGCAAATGAAGATGGTCGGCGGAAGCTTTGTCCAGTGTTATGATAATGACATCCGGTGGGACCCTGCGTTTTCCCCTAATTTTGAACAATAAATGCAGGCCCGTATTTTCCTCAAGTTCCATACCGAATGGAGTCAGGCTCATCATCATGCCGAACGCCCCCACCACCATGCTTGCAACTGCTGTCCTGTACAGTTGACTCATTTTTCAAGCTCTGGAACGTATCGATGAAACTTTTCGCAAAAAATCGCTAAACTTGGGTTAAAGGCGAGAAAATCGACTGGAGAAATTCAGGAATGAACCCGGCCCAGCGGGAGATGTTACGCAATACGATTTCTTCACCTTTTAAACGAGTGCATATAAGAAGAATTCATACGGAAACACACTATAAAATAAGGGAAATTATATGTCAAATAAAAACAAATCTTTAATGATATTTTTAACTGGAAACCGTGAACGTTGAACCGCTCAACCTAAATGGTGAGGAAGGTTTGCAGGCATACCGCCGCACTTTTGACGCTGTAACACCCCCAGGGTTTTTACCATCGCAATTTCTCGAAAAAGACCGGACGCGATCGCAAGATTGTAAATATGATGAGGTGCCTGTCCGCCTTTTGCCGGGTCCGCAAAAATATCATGCACCAGAAGGTAACCACCTGAAATGATATGTCCGGCCCAGGCGTTGTAGTCGGTAAAAACCGTCTCAAAGGCGTGCCCGCCGTCGATAAAAACCAGGCTCAAAGGTGTTGCCCACTTGCGGGCGGCAACCTCGGATCGACACACGATGGGCACAACCGTATCTTCAATCCCCGCATCTTCAAGGGTGGCTCTAAATCGGCTGAAGGTGTCTATCCGGCCGGTCTGGGGGTCAAAAAGCTCGGGATCAAAATATTCTTCCCCGGGTTGCTGCTCCTCGGACCCCCGGTGGTGGTCAATGGAAAACAAGATGCCGTTGTTCTCCCTGCAGGCCGCACCCAGGTACAGGGTCGACTTACCGCAATAGCTTCCAATCTCCAAACAGGGCCCTAAAGGATTGGCCTTAAGCGCTATTTCATAAAGGCACCGGCCTTCATCTTCATCGAGAAAGCCTTTTACGCTGCGGATAAGATCTTGATTGATGTCCATGGGTAAGTTTAGTACGTTTTGATCGTTAGTTCCGTTGTCCCGTTTCAGCTTTTTTTCTGCTTTGAGCGTTCAGCCTTCCGAACTTCAACCCCTTCACCCCACCCGATAATCTCTTTGCTCTATGCCCTATGCCCCATGCCCTTTGCCCTTCACTCCCTATCATCATAGCCGGCCACCAATACCTCCCTGGGTTTGACACCGTCCGACGGCCCGACGACGCCATCTTTTTCCATCACCTCGATGATGCGGGCGGCTCGATTGTATCCAATGCGCAAATGACGTTGGATCATGGAAATAGAGGCCTGGCGTTTCTTTGTGATCAGGGCCACGGCATCATCATATCGTTCGTCGTATTCCTGCTCTTCGGAAAAGGCTTCATCATTGGCGGCCGCCTCGGTAACCTTTACGTCATATTCGGGCTTTTCCTGGGCCTTTAAAAATTGAGTGATCCTGCTCAACTCATCCTCGGACATGTATGCACCGTGAATGCGTTGCAGTTTGGCCGTACCCGGCGGCAAAAACAGCATATCTCCGCTGCCCAGCAGGTTTTCAGCCCCGTTGGTATCGATGATTGTTCTTGAATCGGTCTTGGATGAGACTTGAAAGGTCAGCCGGGTCGGAAAGTTCGCTTTGATGATACCGGTCAGCACATCCACCGAGGGGCGCTGGGTGGCAAGAATAAGATGGATTCCGGCGGCCCGGGCCATCTGGGCCAGACGGGTCAGCGTGGTCTCGACATCCCGCGAGGCCACCATCATCAAATCAGCCAATTCGTCAATGATGATCACCAAATAAGGCAACTTTTGCAATTCGTCTTCCACACCCGATTTTTTTTCCTTTTCTATTTTCATATTGTATTGCCGCACGTTTCTGGTATTTTTTTTTGACAGCAGTTCGTATCGTCTTTCCATCTCCCGTATAGCCCAAAATAGGGCATTGGTCGCTTTTTTTGCATCCACGACCACCGGCGTAATCAAATGCGGAATCCCGTTATAGCTGGAAAGCTCGATCCTTTTCGGATCGACCATAATCATTTTTACTTCTTCCGGGGTGGATTTGTATAAAATGCTGCATATCATCGAATTTAATGCAACGCTCTTTCCCGTTCCAGTAGCTCCGGCGATCAACAGGTGGGGCATTTTATCCAATTCGGCAATCACAGGATTGCCGACAATATCCTTGCCAAGGCACAGGGGCAAATTCGAACCGGATTTATTAAAATCGCTGGATGCCACGATTTCTTTGAAGCGCACCATGGCCCGGTCGATATTGGGGATCTCGATACCGATGACCGCTTTGCCGGGAATCGGCGCGACAATCCGGATGCTGATGGCTCGCAGTGCCAGCGCAAGATCATCCGAAAGATTGACAATTTTATTTATCTTCACCCCGGGAGCGGGTGAATACTCAAAGGTTGTAATCACCGGACCGGGAGATACGGCTACCACTTTTCCATGAACCCCGAAATCTTCAAGTTTCTTTTCGAGCAATTGCGATTGCATACGCAGATTCTTGTCGTCTGAAGAAGGCGGTTGGTTTTCCGGATCTTCCAGAAAACTATAGGGCGGCAGCTGGTATCCCCTGCCGCTTTTCATGAAGTCAAAGACTTCCTGTTTCGGCGAAGGCGTTGATTTAATCGGTTTGGGCACCGATGTCTTGATTTCGATCTGCTTGGCTTTTTTCGTGATTTTTTCCTTGTCAACCCACAAACGTTTTTTAGCCTTTTGTTTACGTTCCTTGCGTTTCAGGTAAAAAGTCCGGAGGCGGTTATTGACAGTCTTCAACCAACTCCAGAAGCGTTTGCCGAAGGCAATCAGGGAAAATCCGGTGGCCAGAATAAATCCGATGATCCACAAGAGAGCCAAAATAATCACACCACCGGCATAGTTGGTATACTTCACCAAAAAGGCTTTAAACGGAATACCGACAATTCCTCCGGCTGAAAATTTACTGCCGAATAAGATGAAATCATTTTGTCGCATGGAAAGAAGGCTGCCGGTGATGACCACCAGGATGATACCGCCGATGAGGGTCAAAATCATGGCACGGCTGGGATGGTTACCGAAAAAATGAATGCTTGCCAGCAGCAGTAAAATAGGAATCCAAAATGCCCCCAGTCCGAACAGCCCGATAAGAAAACCGGACACATGGGCACCGAGGATGCCGAACAGATTGTAGATCTGGCCTGCAGCCCTGGAATTGTTGATCGAGGGGTCTGCGGGGCTGTAAGACAGCAGACTGATCAGTGTAAATATAACAAGGAAAAAAAGAATGATCCCGTAAATTTCTTTGCGCATAATTTCTTATGGTTAACCGCGATATGGATGACCCAGATGTTGCAAAAGCGAGCGCTAAGGGCCTAAGCTTTTTCCGAGACTACGCTCGGAAAAAGTGGCCCCTGCGGGGCAGTTGTCAATGCGAAAATTGGAACTGCAAATGCCTGACCCATATAAACCGGAAATGACAAATTAAGTGAACGGTAAAAATCCGTCATGTCCAACTCTCCGAGGCGTAGGCTACGAGCCGGAGGCCAGGGCGGGCTGAAACCTCAAGTCATAACTTACAGCATGTTGTCAGAAAAATGCCCCTAGTGGCCTATTATACTTCCATTATAAAGGGAAGTATAACCGGACGCCGTCCGATGGTAAAGAAAAAATACTGCCGCAGGGCAGTTTGAATTTTTGAACGAATCTTGTCCACGCGGTTGGCAACTTCGGGTGTGATCTCGTCGACAATCTCTAATATCACACATTGGGCATCTTCCAGCAAATGACCGCTTTCGGTTTGAAATACAAACCCGCGGGAAACTATTTCCGGTCCATACATGATAATTCCGGTCTCCTCATCGAATGCAAGGGTTACAGCAACCAGTCCCTCTTCTGAAAGAATTCGCCGCTCTTTAAGCACGCTGCGCCCGACGTCGCCCACGCCTTTGCCGTCGATGAGCACCCGGCCGGTGGTTGCACTACCGTGAAGTTTACCCCCGGCTTCATCAAATTCTATTATTTCACCGTTTTCGGCCAGCAGGATATTATCTTTGGCAATCCCCACTTCGTTTGCCAATCGTGCATGCAGGATCAGATGACGGTATTCCCCATGAATCGGGATGAAATATTCCGGCTTTGTCAGCTTGATCATCAGCTTGAGTTCTTCCCTGAAGGCATGGCCCGACACATGAATATCCGATATTTTTTCATAGATGACATCCGCACCTTTTCGATAGAGACTGTTGATGATCTTGCCGATGGCTTTTTCGTTGCCGGGGATGAATTTTGAAGACAGTATGACCGTATCACCGGCCTTGGCCTTGATTTGTTTGTGGGTGCCCGACGCCATCCGGGCAAGGGTAGACATCGGTTCTCCCTGGCTGCCGGTGGTTATGATAATAACCTCATCTTCTGCAAAATGGGATACCTGTTCAATCCCAATTTCCGTATCGGCGGGAATTGTCAAATGCCCCAGAGACCTGGCGATATTGACACTCACCTCGATACTCCGGCCGTTGAACACGACCTTTTTGCCCCTGTTCCGGGCGATATTTACAATAAGCTGAATCCGGGCGATATTGGAAGCAAACAGCGCAACAATAATGCGTCCATGACTGTCGCTGACAATTTTGTCCAAGGTTTCGCCGATCTCTCTATCTGAGATGGTGTAACCCTCTTTTTCGACATTGGTGGAATCGGATAAAAGGGCCAGGACGCCTTTTTCACCATAGCTGGCAAACCGATTTACATCGGTGGTTGCGCCGCCGCCCGATCCATAACTGATTTTATAGTCACCGGTATGCACAACCAGCCCTTGGGGCGTGTTAATTGCGATCCCCACGCCGTCGACCACACTGTGCCCCACCCGGATAAACTCGAGTTCAAAAGGGCCTAAACGTAACTTTTCATCCGGAAATATCTCACGCAGGACAGACGATGAGATCAGTTCGCGCTCTTCGAGCTTGTGGCGCACAAGCCCCAGGGTAAAGGCGGTACCGAAAATTGGCACATTGATTTCTTTGATTAGATAAGGCAGCGCCCCGATGTGGTCTTCATGGCCATGCGTTAACACAATAGCAACGACTTTAGACCGATTACGGCGAATGTAATCCATATTCGGTATGACAAAATCAACTCCGAGCATATAATCTTCGGGAAACATCAACCCGCTGTCAATCACAAACATGGTATCGCCATATTCGAACACCAGCATGTTCATGCCGATTTCTCCCAGCCCGCCGAGAGGAATAATTTTAAGCGCTTGTGTCAAATTCTGTTCCCTTTTCAAAAACTTCGCAGATAACGCTTCTAACGGTTTTTATCAAATCATCTTTGGTATCCCGAGTGTAACCGGTGGTGTCGATCGGTTTTTCAATGGACAAAGTGACATTATCGGGACTAATTCGCCAACTGCCTTTGGCCATGATTGACCGGGTTCCCCGCAGTATGACCGGTACAATCGGTGTTCCGGTGTCAACGGCCATAACAAACCCGCCCTTTTTAAAGGGTTTGACGGTACCGTCTTCGCTGCGGGTACCCTCCGGGAATATCATGACGGACACGCCGTATTTCATTTTTGCGGCGACCTGGTCAATGCTTTTAAAAGCAGATTTCCGATTGGATCGATCTATTTTGACATAGCCAGCACCGCGCATGGCACGACCGAAGATCGGAATCTTGAAAAGTTCCGCCTTGGCAAGCCATCTGAATTGGATAGGCAGACAGCCCAGCAGCACCGGGATATCAAAATTGCTGCGATGATTGGACATGTAAATATATGATTGAGAGGGGTCAATATTTGCAAGCCCTTCGACAATTACATCGATGCCGCTGACAAATAAAATTGATTTTGACCAAATTCTGGCAATGATATGAACGGAGTTTCCCGAGCGCGAAAAAAATGATACGATAATTGCAATAACACTGAAAACAGCAGTTGCCGGTAAAACATACAAAATAATTAATGCTGTACGTATCATAAGTTAAAGAAACTTACGTTTTGATCTGCAGCCGGTTAAAAATATTATCGACCAATCCAATCAGCCAGTTGCGCTGAATTTCCGTGGCGTAATCGATACAGTCACAGCGTACGCGATTTTTACTGCGCACTAAAAATTCGCAGGCCAGACGGTTGCCATAAAGATCGACGGCGAAGTATTGCGGCCGGCATTCTATGTGCTTCGACTGGATATCCGTCAATATATCAGCCGCAACCGGTATCCAAAAAATCCCACCCATTGCAGCCGGCCCGTAGTGCTGGTCCAGATAGGTTTTAAGCGCTTTATAATCCGCCGCTCTTAGCTCATCGATGACATATTGTTTCATAAAAAATATAATTATCACAGATTGTTGCAGCGTGCAAGCTGTATGTCTGCAAATAGATTGCGCAGAACTTGTAAACGGTGTAAAGGACTTCAGGTTTATTCTTTTGCAACCGATATAAATCTCGAGGCTTCTTGCCAAAGTGGTGACGGTAAAAATTTTTGGCACAAAGGGTTAAGCATGCAGAAACACCAAAAACAGACCGAATGGATAGCCACAATTATCAGCTTGCTAATTTTCCTGGCAGCACCAGCAGTGATGGCCGACTCAGGGGACCTTTCAGCTACCAAAGCGTCAATGAGTGCAGAAAAGAAAAAGACCATCCCGCTAGAAACTGATTTCACCCTTAGCGCCGGTTATCGCGTCGACGACCTGGACTGGAATATCGCCGGGGATATCAATGGCAACAATCCCAACGTCTTATCGGAACTGACCTGGGACGATGTTGAAAGTTACCAGTTGAAACTTCAGGGTAATTTCGTGTGGCCCAATATCATCGCCCTTAAGGGTTACGCAAATTATGGCTGGATTTTTGACGGTGACAATCAGGATTCGGATTATTTGGGCGACAACCGCACCTTTGAGTTTTCCCGCTCCAATAACAGTACGGATGATAATTATGTGTGGGATGCGTCAGTTGCAATCGGCTATCCTTTCAGATTCGGTCAAACCGTTCTCGGAACACTCACGCCCCTTTTGGGATATTCCTATCACGAACAAAAATTGAACATCACCGACGGCAATCAAACCATCCCCGATCTGGGACCGTTTCCCGGATTGGACAGTTCCTACGATGCCGAATGGCAAGGTCCCTGGATTGGCTTTGATCTGTGCTTTAAGGCTAAAGAGATAACCACCTTGGCCCATCGATTTGAAACGTACTTTACCTATGAATATCACTGGGCCGACTATCATGCTGAAGCAGATTGGAACCTTCGAGATGATTTCGCACATCCAAAAAGCTTCAAGCACGATGCCGACGGCAACGGCTGGAAAATTGGTACGGGCTTCAACTTGTGGCTTCATCGCAACTGGGCGCTGAATTTTAATTACGACTATCAGGACTGGTCAACCGATAGCGGCCATGACAAAGTTTTTTTTTCAGATGGCAGCACTGCTAAAACAAAATTAAACGAAGTCAACTGGACCTCCTATGCGTTGAGCCTGGGGCTTACTCTGCGATTCTGATACCTGGGTTGAACGGTTCAACGTTCTCAGTTAAAGTGCCCTGGCTGCTCTATAACAATCGCATTACGCATAGGAAATCGCTCATTTGAATTCTGAGATGGAATCCGGGGTATGCAAGTGGTGGGACAACAAGAAAGGCAATCCCCCTGCCCTGGAATTTTCATCCAGGGCAGGGGGATCTTTTTTGTAAAACTTAGGTCTCTTCGACTACGATTGCGCCTTCTTCACACACTTCGACGCAGCTTTCGCATCCAAGACACTCTTCGGCATTGACGGGCACGGATTTACCATCCTCCATCTCGAATACTTCGACAGGACAAACATCCACGCACTCTTCGCAACCGGCGCACTTTTCTTCATCGACGATAGGATTAAAAGCCATTATCAAACTCTCCTTTCAATGAATTATAATAAAATGGTGTTGAAACCTTCCATTTGATCCCGATACGGGTTTACCTATGTACCGAGGGGATGTCCTTATACCAATTAAAAAAGCGAGTCAAGCCCTCTTGCCATTTTTTTCCCTGAATTTCCTTTTTTCTTAATTTTAGACACTTTGGGTATCTTTTGTTTGGGCCTTTATGAACTATTTTTGCGCATTTTGCGGTAAAAATTGAATTGGGATAATTTCAAAACTCGATTAAACCGACGAGCGTGTTGTTAAATCCGCCGCCGGAACAGAAGGCATTCCTGTCAGGGGGCTGGATTTGAGCGCAGCGTGAAAAAAAATCCCGGGGCATCTCATCCGGTGCGAGATAGACACTTAGCGACACATTGCTTGGCGCGGCTGGAAAGCCCGGGTGACCAGAAGGTCTAGCGGTGGTCGGCGCCCATTTATGTTCAACAATGTGAGTAAGATCCGACACCAGTTTTTGCCGCCACGGGGCGAATTCGGCGCTCATCGCAGTGCAGGTTGGAATGGTTTCGAGAGAAAGCAACTTTTCAGCTGCCGGTGTTTTGTCGAGTAACTCCTGCAAAACGGCCGGGATGTGGGTAATAAATATGCCGGAAATGTCCGTATCCTTTAACAAAATCCGGGTCCAGGCTTCCAGCCGGTCCAAAATCATATAATCGGCGGAATCATCCGGTATTTGTACCTCTTCTTTCTGAAACTCAGCGGTCAAGGAATCATCTTCCATTTTCAGTTGTCTGATCAATTCTGTTTCCTGTTGACGGTGCCGTTTGAGCTCCCGGGCGATCTCCTGGTTTTGCCGATCGAATTCCTGGGCAAAATAGAGAAAAAGCCTGGCTTCCAAAAGGGGATCCGGGGCTCTGGAGATTGGTTTGCCATGGACTTGCTCTTTAATATCTGCCACAACCTGTGAGGATGCTGAAGCCTTAAAGAAAGGTACGGCCTCCTTCCAGGTTTGCAAAAATGGTGGCTTCAGGCCTGAACCGGCAAGATGCAAATCGGCCCAACTCAGATAATTTCCAACCACTGCTTCAAGCTCTTTCTGATATGCTGTCACAGGCACCCGGATGTCCAGAATACCCTTCTCAACCCAGGGACGCATGTGTTCCGGTATTTTCCCGGCCAAGGGCTGGTAAACAATAAATTGTCCGAAACAGGCAGCCAGTGCCTGAGCAACGATATCGGAGATACAGGTGGATGGGAAATAGACTGGTTTCATAGTTTTTCGTCCTGCACAATGATTCCACGTGCTCTTAATTGGTTACGGATACTATCGGCAAGCTCCCACTTGTGCTCCGATCTGGCCTGATTTCTGGCGTTGATGAGTTCCTGGATCATGGGGCCTCCATCATCTTTATCAAATTCCAGAAATCCGAACACCGCATCGATGCTGCGAAATGCATCCATTACTTTGGATGCACCTGCGGCATCAATTTTCTTTTGCAGCGCAAGGATATTGATCTTTTTGACACTGCCGAACAAGGAGGCCAGGGCTGCCGCTATGTTGAAATCATCCTCCATCGCCCGGATAACCCCTTGTTTAATATCATAAACCAATTGGTTCAAATCCGGATAGGGCTGCCCGTCCCTGATCCGTTGCAAGGTTTGAATGCATTGATCAAATCTTTTGAGTGAATGCCGCGCATCAATCAATCGGTCTTTGGAAAACGTAATGGGCTTTCTGTAATGGGTTTTAAACAGCCAGTATCGAATCAACCGTCCCGGGTAGCCCATACGTATAAGATCGTCGAGGGTATGACCGCAACCAGTTTCGTCCACTTTTTTCCCATCTATCAAAACACGGTCGCAATGGATCCAGAAACGGGCTGGGGATCGGCCGGTGAGTGCGGCCGCAATGGCGTTGACATTTTCATGATGGGGAAACAGCAACTCCCGGCTGCCGGCATAAATGTCAAAATGGTCACCCAGGTGTTTCATGGCCATGGCCGCACATTGAATGTGCCAAGAAGGACGCACGTTGCCCCATTGGGTTTTACAAAATATCCCTCTTTTTAATTCCGACAACTTTGTTCGCTTGAAAAGCGTGAAATCTCTGGGATTCTCTTTTTCATATTCATCGAGATCGACAGTGGCACCCAGCTTTATTTTATTGATATCAATACCCGACAATTGGCCATAGTCCGCAAAACGTGAAATATCGAAATACAAAGAATGAAGCTTTTCATATGCAAATCCTTTGTTGACAAGCTTTTGTGAAAGCGCCTCCATGTCTTTGACATGTTCACTGGCAAGAGGATATTTTTCCGCCGCCCGGATTCTGAGAACGGTCAAATCTTTTTTAAACTGCTCAATATGGCCCCGGGCAAATTCAGTCAAATCCAACCCGGCTTTTTCAGCGCCAAGGATGATTTTGTCATCCAAGTCGATAATGTTCATGACATGCCGCACACGATAGCCCCGGTATCGCAGATATCGGCACAGTAGATCGGCGAACACATAGCGGCGCATTTCGCCGATATGCATCCTTGCATGGGCGGCAGGACCGTATGAGTATACGGATACGTTTCCCGGAATAACGGGCTCAAAAGGCTCCTTGCGTTTGCTCAGGGTATTGTACAGCTTGAGTTCCACATCTACCCGCTCGGCGAAAAGGGAGGTGCTCAGATAGCGTTCCCCCCCATCAGGCAATACCACCACCACTGTGCCCGCACTCATTTGCTGCGCCTCTTTCAGGGCCACCGCCATAGCGGCTCCGCTGCTCATCCCCACCAGCAGCCCTTCAGTTTTTGCCAGGTTTCTGGCCATCTCAAAGGCTTCTTCGTCATCTATATTGACTTTTTTATCCAGCCGCTGCTTTTCAAATATCCCGGGGCAATAAGCCTCCTTCATATTTTTTAATCCCTGGATCTTATGGCCCAGATAGGGTTCAACGCCGACGATTTGAACCGCGGGGTTTAGCTGCTTTAATTTTCGGGAGACCCCCATCAGCGTGCCGGATGTCCCCATACTGGCAATAAAGGTCGTGACGGCTGCACCGGATTGTTGCCAAATTTCTTCGGCCGTCCCATGGTAATGGGATTTCCAGTTGGCTTCGTTGTTGAACTGATCCGCCATAAAAAAATGTCCGGGTTTTTCCCGGGCAAGGCGATAAGCCTCTTCAATAGCTCCGTCGGTTCCCAAATGCCCCGGAGTCAAAAGGATTTCGGCACCGCGCGCCTTTAAAATTTTCTGACGTTCAGCACTGACAGATTCGCTCATCACCAACAACAACCGGTAGCCTTTAATCCCGCATACCAGGGCAAGCCCAATCCCGGTGTTCCCACTGGTGGCTTCCAGGACGGTCTTGTCCGGGCTGAGTTGACCGGATTTTTCCGCAGCCTCGATCATGTAAAATGCCGGCCTGTCCTTGATGGATCCACCCGGGTTAAAATATTCCAACTTGGCCAGAACTCTGACATTGGGGTTTGTATTGAGTTTTTTGATTTCAACCAATGGCGTATTACCAATTGTGTTCAGAATAGTATTGCTCATTAGCTCTGCTTTGTCACATTACCAGATAAAAATATTATATTATAATTTCAGTAAGTTGTAATTTTAATTAAAAGAATGAGCTAAAATTTAAAACTTAAGGTGTCAGGGAAAGGAGATGTTAGACACTGAAATCTGACACCCGACACCTGAAACCTATAAAAATAATCAGTGTGCTTGCTGCCCCTATGGGGCCACTTTTTCCGAGCCCAATCTCGGAAAAAGCTTAGTGTCTCAGTGGCTGAATTTCTCGACAAAATGGGAATTACCCCACAACCTCTTGTCTAAAAATATCCAGCCAGCACATCCCGAATATCCACCTGAACCTGTTTTTCATCACGGGAGGCATCAACCACCTTGATCCGTTCGGGTTGTCGGCGGGCAAGTTCCAAATAGCCTGCGCGAACTTTTTCGTGAAAACTGAGGGTTTCTTCTTCAAAACGGCTCTCGGTGCCGGAGCGCGAGCCGTTATCAAGCTGTCTCCAAGCTCGCGCCAAACCAATTTGCGGTGCAAGATCCAATAGAAAGGTAATATCCGGTTTTAGATCATCGAATGTGAACCTGTGCAAGTCGCAGATGAATCCTGTGTCAAGTCCCCGGGCAAAGCCCTGATAAACCACGGTGGCATCAAAATAGCGGTCGCATAAAATAACTTTTCCTTCAGCCAGACTGGGTTTTATCAAAGAATTGATGTGCTGGGCACGGTCAGCCATATACAGGAGCAATTCTGCCGTGGGAACCAGTTCAGTGCTGGCAGGATCGAGCAAAATAGCCCTGATTTTTTCCCCGAGAGCGGTGCCGCCAGGTTCTCGGGTCAACACACACACATGTCCCCGCTTTTCAAAAAAGGTGCTGAGCTGCTGCATCTGAGTCGTCTTGCCGGAGCCTTCAATTCCTTCCAGGGTGATAAACATGGATACTATGAATCCTTCCTTTAACAATCGGGTAGTGTTTAAAAGTTTGGGTCCTGTCCTTATGAATTAATTTTATCGTAGCAAGCTGTGAGGAACTGCACCCCAATCGAGATTAGATTGACGGAGCAAAGCGACATCCACAAATATTCAATCGTCAATCAACACTATTCATTTTTTTAACCCCCAGCTTCTTAAATCCTCCAGCATGTTGTAATCCGTCATATCGCATTTGACCGGTGTTATGGAAATAAAATTTTGGCCCAGCGCGGCTCCATCAATTTCGGGATCATCTCCAAACGACTGCATATCCCGTCCCTGCCAGTAATAGGTGCGATGGCGTGGATCCGTGCGCTTTTCAACATATTCGGACAGCAACTCAACACCCTGGCGGCTGATCCGAACCCCGGCGACCTCTTTCAGAGGCCGGTTTGGAATGTTCACATTAAGAAATGTTCCGAAAGGCAGCCCCTTGGCATGCACGGTATCGCATAATTGGGCGACAAACTGTGCAGCGTCATCGTAATAATTGGCTTTTTGGCCTTCGATTGATGCTGCAATTCCAATGATACCGCCCAGAGCCGCCTCTTTGGCTGCGGCCACCGTACCGGAATAGCTTAAGTTGGCGCCGACATTGGCTCCCGGATTTATCCCGGCTACAACCACATCCGGGCGCTCGGGAAGTATTTCAGCAATGGCCAGTTTAATGCAGTCTGCCGGTGTGCCGTTTACCGCATAACCGCTATACCCACCGTTTAAGGAAACCCGGATTGCACGCAACGGCTGATTCAGCGTAATCGCATGCCCGATGGCACTGCGCTCGCGGTCCGGTGCGACGACTGTCACATGATGAGCATCCCCAAAGTGGTTGCAAAGCGCCCACAGGCCCTGGGCATGGATGCCATCGTCATTTGTCAATAGAACGTTCATGAGTAGCTTAGAGTCTTAATTGTTATTTCTTTGCAATTTAGGCAAAATCATTCATTGGTTAAGTGCATGATTATTTCAAAGAATGACTAAAATTAAGGTGTTCTATCGATTGAATAAAAAAAGCGTCGGTAGTTTTTTTCTTGTGACTTTACGGATATTAAGCTTGTTGGTCGCCAAGTCTTATGCGCTTAAATAAAATAGTAAGATGGAGCATTGCGACACCAGAATTTTAGTCATTTTAGGCACTTTACTAACCAACCATTCAACTGTTTGATAAGATCCGGTTGAACATTATCTTGACTTTTTTTATCAACTTGGGCTTATATCTTAAATTTCAATGGGATTCAAGAAGCACATTTCATCATCCGGCTCTGCATTCGACGACGCAATAAACTGAATGGCACTAAATACAACCACTCATAAATCCGGGCCTATCACTCACAAGCAAGGCAGATTGGGCCGTTGGCGCGGGATTTCTTCAGCCCTCCCAATCATCCTCACCGCCCTTGGAATCATTACCGGCTATCAGTTTATCAGTCCCACCGAACCGGCGGCGCAAGTGAATCAAGACCAGGTTGGAGATGCAATCCGGGATCCGAATATACCGTGGCAACTGGAAGCCGATGAAATCAATTATGATCAAAATTTAGACGAATACAGCGCCGGCGGCAATGTTATGATTTATAAAGGAAACATTAAGCTGGTGGCCGACTTTATACGGTTTGATCACAAAAACATGAAGGCCTATGCCGAAGGTGACGTCATATTAACCAACGGTGAAGATATTCTGAGCGGCACGAGTATGGAAATGGATCTGGACAACCAGATCGGGTCGGTTGAAAATGGTTATCTGTTTCTTAAGGAAAACAACTTTCATTTAACCGGAAACCTGATCAAAAAGGTCGGTAAAAATACCTATACCATCGATGAGGCAACTCTGACCACCTGTGATGGTGAGAACCCGGATTGGAGGATAACCGGGAAAAAAGTCAAAATCAGAGAAGATGGCCAAGGGACGGCACAGCATGCGACCATGTGGGCCAGGAAAATGCCGGTTATGTACACCCCTTATTTCTATTATCCGGCCAGGAAAAAACGCCAAACCGGTTTACTGTTCCCCGAGGGCGGGATTTCCGATCGTTGGGGCACATATTACACCCAGCCGTTCTTCTGGGCCATTGATGAAAGCTCGGATGCCACTGTTTACGGACAATACATGAATAACCGTGGACTCAGGCCGGGGGTGGAATACCGTTATTATTTAGATGACTGGTCCAAAGGAACCTGGATGCTCGATGGGCTTGATGATCAAAAAATCGATGACGGCATCGGCGACGCCAGCGAAAAATGGGGCTTTGAAGACGGCACAACGGATATCCTGCGTAAAAATGAGGATCGCTATTGGTTGCGGGGCAGCCACCATCAAAGAATGCCCTGGGGGGTTCAGGCCAGACTGGATGTTGACATTGTCAGCGACCAGGATTACACTCGCGAATTTAAAAATGGGTACATGGGCTGGAAAAATTCAAAGGATTATTTTGAAGAGGTTTTCGGCCGTGATCTGGACGATTATAATGATCCCATCCGGACCAATCAGTTGAATTTTAATAAAGCCTGGCCGCTTTACAGCCTTAACGCACAATTACGTTATGATCTGGACAGCACTATCCACAACACCCATAACCCGGATGTCACTTTACAGCAGTTGCCTGTAATTGAGTTGGACGGGGTCAAACAGCGCATCTCAACGTCCCCCTTTTTTTTCAATCTGAATTCACAGTATGTTTATTACTGGAGCCAGGACGGCAAGCGAAGCCAGCGAATAGATGCCCATCCGCGGTTGTACCTCCCCTTCCAACTCAGGCCCTTCATCAATATCGAGCCATCGGTGGGTGTGCGGGGTACTTTATGGCGTCCGGACAAAAAAGAATTCGGCCCGGATGACAAAAAATTCTACCATCGTGAATTGTACGATACCCGCCTGGATCTTTTTTCAGAACTCTATCGTGTATTTCATACCGAAAGCAAAACCATCGAAGCTATCAAACATACGATCCGTCCCCGGATCATCCATGATTTTATTCCGGATGTGGATCAGGATGATTTACCGAATTTTGACTCCATTGACCGCATCAACAATGTCAACCTGCTCACCTACTCACTGACCAACGTTCTGACATCCAAAACACGAAAAGAAGGCAGCTTTGATATTTCCCATCGCATCGACAAAACCAATGCCACCCTCATCGACTCTGCCGCCGATCACAGCTACAATGATTTTTTTCGCTTTGAATTAGAGCAAAGCTACGATATCAATGAGGCCAAGGAAAAAGATCCGAATCGTCCGTTCTCGCCCATAGGCGCCAGACTGGACCTGATTCCCGGAAGGTATATAGCTCTGGAAGCGACTGCGTTGTGGTCCGTATACGATACAGAATTTTTGTCCCACAACCTCGCCGCAAATCTCTGGGACCTTCGGGGAGACAGACTGGCGCTGGAATACAGGTACACCAGGGATTCCGACGAAATTAGCTTGAACCCGGTCCAGTCACTTTCCGCGGATTTGCGTTTGAAGGCCACGGACAGGCTCTCCCTTTCCGCGGATTACGAGTACAACTTCCTGGACAATACCCGCGTTCAAACAGGTATCGGGATGAAATACAAAGCCCAGTGCTGGGCATTTGAGGGCCGCATCACCGACAGAACCGGGGTCGACAACTCTCACAATTTTGATTTTGAAATAAAAGTGAGCCTGTCCGGATTGGGAGAATTTGGAATTTAGGCCCTTAGCAGGTTTTTCTGACAACATGTTGTCTGGAAATGAAGGTTTCAGTGTTCAGCCCGCCCTGGCCTCCGGCTCGTAGCCTACGCCTCGGAGAGTGCGATATGACGGATTCTTACTGGTTATGCAAGAGATCCTAATAATGTCTTATATTCCAGATTCATATAAAATTAGGTCTGGGCCAGGGGTTTCAGCAATCAAAAAATTTAAATAAAAATGCCAAACAAATCACAATGACCGAAATTCAAAATTCCAAACGATTGGCTCTTGATCTTATTTGATATTTTGATATTGAGATTTATAATTTATTTGTCATTTGGTTCTTGTAATTTGTTATTTCCGGTTTATGAGGGTTAGGCATTTACAGTTCCAATTTTGACACTGACAACTGCCCTTCAGGGGCCACTTTTCCCAAGCGTAGTCTCGGAAAAAGCTTAGGCCCTTATGAATTATTTGTGTGCATTTTGTGACAAAAAACTGATAGTGGAATATTTTCATTCTTCAATTCCGGTTCGTCCGGGTGAGGTAAAAAAATGACAGATAAAAAACTTGAACGTCTGTGGTATGTGCTGCACACCAAAAGCCGTCATGAATCCGTGGTTAACGACGGTTTGATGAAGAAATCAATAGAGGTTTATCTGCCCAAGGTAACCGTGCGCAGTAAACGGCGTGATCGCAAAGTGACGATTCGTGTGCCTCTTTTCCCAGGGTATCTGTTCGTCAAAACGGACCTTCAGGCCCACTCCCATCTGGAAGTCGTAAAAACTGTCGGGGCGGTGCGTTTGATCGGCAATAAACAGGGCCCCCTGCCGGTGGCCGACGAAACCGTTGAATCTCTTATGATAATGGTGTCAAGCGATCATGCCGTAACGACCGGCTATCGTTTAGAAAAAGGAGATAAAGTCATGGTGGTGCACGGACCGTTTGCAGGGGTTGTCGGCGACTTTGTGAGATACGGCGGCAAGGGACGTATCGTGGTAAACATCGAGGCCCTCGGTCAGTACGCGGGGGTCGAAGTCAGCGAAGATGATATTGAAATTCTGCCGAAAATATTATCATAACTACTTGACATTTTATTAAGTTCTGGTTTATAAAAGTGTAATACACTAAAGGTTACCATAGGGTCCAGAAGGAGGTTGTATGAATAAACTGGAGCTAATTTCCGCCTTGAAAGCAGAAGCAAATATCTCGAAAGCGGAAGCAGCAAAAGTAGTCCAGATATTTTTTGATAACATGGCAGATGCCATGGCCCGGGGAGAGCGCGTGGAGATTCGCGGTTTGTGCAGTTTTTTTGTGAAGGAATACAAGAGTTACACGGGTCGAAACCCGAAAACCGGGGAAAAAGTCACCATAAAACCCAAAAAACTTCCATTTTTCAAATCTGGTAAGGAATTGAAAGATCGGGTAGACTACTGATCTGTGCCTGGGTTTGAGTCGATAATAGATCAAGACCGACCCATACGTATCCTAACCACCTTCCTTCAAAAAGGGACCGTTCCTCACGCCCTTCTGTTCACGGGGATAGAAGGGGTGGGCAAACAAAACACGGCCATCGCATTTGCCATGGCGTGTAACTGCACCGGGGGCAAGTTCGAAACCAAATCTGAATTGGAAAACAACCGGGCTGCCGATAGTCACAGCACCGCGAACCGACCGCAAATTATCAATCCCTGCGGAATTTGCAAGTCATGCCGGAAAATCGAATCTGAAAACCATCCGGATATCATCCGCATAAAGCCATCCGGTGTGTTTATCAAAATTGATCAAATCCGCTCCCTCTGCCGAACCCTTGCCATGAAACCATATGAAGCCGGCATGCGGGTGGTTCTGATATCCGACGCCCAGGCAATGAATCCTGCCGCCGGCAATGCGCTCCTCAAGGTGTTGGAGGAACCTCCAACCGGAACCATTCTGGTTCTTGTGGCCAATCATACATCCGATCTCCTGCCCACCATCGTCTCACGTTGCCGGCACATTCGGTTCAATCCGATTTCGAGAACAAAGATGGAATCCATACTCGTAAGCAGGCATGGATTTGATCCGGAAAATGCGATGATCATTGCAGCCATGTCCGGCGGGAGCTTTTCACGGGCGCTGCATATGTACCGGACGAATTGGATAAACCGCAGAAACTGGCTTATCAGCGAGTTGGATTCCTTATCATCGCAATCCATCAGTCGTCTTTTGGCCTTCGGTGAACAATTGGCAAAAAACAAAGACGCTTTGCCGGACGCCCTCGAGATAATGAAGTCTTGGTTGCGCGATCTTGTAATCGGCAAACTTTATCCTGAAAAAATAATCCATCAGGATCTGACTGAAAACGTGCACCGGGCTTCGCAAAAAATGAGTACAACATCGCTGCTTTCAAAGTTTGAAACAATTCAATCCACCCAAATTGCAATTCAGGCCGGCACAAATTTACGGCTTGCCATGGAAACAATGGTCTTGAAATTGTCCCGGATTTAATCTAGAATACAATTTATGAATAAAAAAGTCGGCATAAAATTTAAAACCACCGGCAAGGTGTATGATTTTGACTGCGGTGCATTCGTCCTAAATCGCGGTGATCATATTATTGTAGAAACCGACCAGGGACTCGGTTTCGGCACGGTTGCCGTTGATCCGGTTCTCTACGAAAGTAAAAAAGATGACAGACCGCTAAAAAAGATCTATCGTCTGGCAACTAAAAAAGATTTTGAGCAGAAGGACAAGAATCTCGCTGATGAAAAAACAGCCCACAATTACTGTATTAACTGCATTAAACAACTAGGGCTGAAAATGAATCTTTTTTCAGTCGAGAAAGCCTTTGATGGAAATAAATATACTTTTTTCTTCACATCCGAGGGACGTGTCGATTTTCGACAACTCGTAAAAATGCTGGTCAGGCAGCTAGGCGTTAGAATTGAAATGCGCCAGGTGGGTATTCGCAATCAGGCTAAAATGTGCGGTGGTATCGGCAGATGCGGCCGCGAGCTGTGCTGCTCAGCCTTTCTGGAAAAATTCGAACCGGTCTCCATACGCATGGCCAAGGAGCAAAGCCTGTCATTGAACCCAACAAAAATCTCGGGCCAGTGCGGCCGTTTGATGTGTTGTTTGACCTATGAATATGACACTTACCGGGCATTGAAGAAAAATTTGCCTAAAATCGGAAAACACATTATGACCGAAAAAGGCAAAGGAAAAGTAATCCGCCACAATGCCATTTGCAATTGCATAACCGTTCGTTTAGAAGACGGTATGGAAATCGAAACCGCAGTCAATCAAATCATAAAGGATTGAAAAATGTCCATGCCCTTTTATGTCACCACCCCAATTTATTATGTTAACGCGCGTCCCCATTTGGGGCACGCCTATACCACTATCGTGGCGGATGTGGCCGCGCGTTTTCATACCATGTGCGCATGCGATGTTTATTTTTTAACCGGCACAGACGAGCATGGTGACAAAGTCGTACGTGCCGCCAAAAAAGAAAATATGACACCCAGGGCCTACGTGGATACCATCAGCAGTCTATTCAGGGATTTGTGGCCCGAGTTGGGTGTCAACAACTCCGCCTTCATTCGCACCACCGATTCCGCCCACATGGCCGTTGTGGAACAGGTACTGCAAAAAATTTATGATGCCGGTGATATCTATTTTGCCGAATACGAGGGTCTGTATTGTTTCGGGTGCGAACGTTTTTACACCGAACGAGAACTTGTGGACGGACAATGTCCGGACCATGAAACGGCACCGGAAGTTATCAAAGAATCCAACTATTTTTTTAAAATGAGTCGCTATCAGGACTGGCTCGTCGATCATATCCGCAACACACCGGATTTCATTCGTCCCCAACGCTATAGAAAAGAAGCATTGGCCTTCTTGAAAGAGCCGTTGGAGGACTTATGTATTTCCAGACCTAAATCCAGACTGAAATGGGGCATTACCCTGCCCTTTGACAATAACTACGTCACCTATGTATGGTTCGATGCTCTTTTAAACTATGTCTCCGCTTTGGGATATCCCGGCGCAGACCTGTTTAAGACTTTCTGGCCGGCAGCTCAGCATGTGGTTGCCAAGGACATCCTCAAACCCCATGGTATCTATTGGCCAATTATGCTTAAAGCGGCCGGTATTCCGGTATACAAACATTTGAACGTTCACGGGTACTGGAATATTGAAGACAGCAAAATGTCTAAAAGCCTGGGAAATGTGGTTGAACCCATGGAACTTAAAAATATATACGGTCTGGATGCCTTCCGCTTTTTTCTAATTCGCGATATGGCCTTCGGACTGGATTCCAGTTTCAGCGAAACGTCTTTGGTTCAGCGCATCAATTCGGATCTGGCCAATGATCTTGGCAATCTGTTTTCCAGGGTTCTTTCAATGGTTCATAAGTATTTTGAAGGGGTTGTCCCTGAGATCGAACCATCCGTGGAAGCCGAATGTGAACTCGGCCTGGAAGCAAATGCTCAGACCGCCATTGCCGATTACGAAGATTTTATGGAATCATTCCAGTTCCACAACGCGCTACAGGCAGTTTGGAAATTCATTAGCCAAATGAATAAATATGTGGATGTCACCGCCCCATGGGAGTTGGCCAAGAGGAAATCAAGCCGTAAATCCCTATCGGTGGTTATCTATAATCTGCTTGAGGGGTTGAGAATCATTTCCGGTCTCATATATCCCGTCATGCCGGATACGGCGGCCAAAATGCAAAAACATCTCGGATTGGATCCTAAGAAGCCCTTTTACCTTCTTGATCATATCAAAACCTGGAAATCCATCAAACCCGGCACCCGGTTGCCGAAGTCCATTGTCCTTTTCCCGCGAGTCGAATCAGCTGAAAAAGCTGCTGATCCACTGGCCACAGCGCAAGCAGCTGTCGACCGACCTGAAATCAAACCGGAGATCACGTTGGAAGAATTCAACAGGATTGATCTTCGGGTGGCAACCGTGTTTCATGCGGAAAGGATTCCCGGAGCAAAGAAAGTTTTAAAACTTGAAGTGGATTTAGGGCAAAAAAGGACCATCGTCGCAGGCATTGCACAAAATTATACACCCAAAGAACTCATCGGCAAACAAATCATTATTGTGGCCAACTTAAAGCCGGCCAAACTCATGGGAGTTGTTTCAAACGGTATGTTGATAGCCGCCGTCGATGAATCCGGTCCAACCCTGGCGGCTCCGGACAAACCCGTGGGTCCCGGAACGCCACTACGATAAATAAAAAATTTGTGGATGAGCATGCGATAATGACGGTTATATCTTATCATGACCGATGAGAATCACAAAAACAGGTTACCACCATGTTACGGCATCATCCCAGCACGCTATGGGTCCAAACGGTTTCCAGGCAAGCCTTTGGCCGATATCCTCGGCAAACCTATGATCTTGCATGTCTATCTGAGGGCCCGGCGATGCACACGGCTGTCGTCTGTTTTTTTGGCCACCGATGATGATCGAATTCGTTTGGTTGCACAAAAATGGGACATTCCGGTGGTCATGACGCGCGCAACTCATCCCAGCGGCACGGATCGCGTGATGGAAGCGGCCGCGAAGCTGAAACTGCCCACAGACTCAGTGATCGTCAATATTCAGGGAGATGAACCCGCGCTGGAACCCGCTATGCTCAACCAGCTGATCCGCCCATTCAGCGCCGCCGATGTTCAAGTGACAACTCTGGCACGTAAAATAAATGCTGCGGATGTTGGCAATCCTGATCAGGTCAAAGTCGTATTTGCCGGAGACGGACGGGCCTTATATTTTTCGCGTTCACCGATACCCCATCAGCACCAAGATCAAAAAACCCGTTATTATGGACACATCGGAATATATGCATTTCGCATGAAGGCGCTGGAAAAATTCGTTAGATTAGAACAAAGTCGCCTTGAAATTGCCGAAAAACTCGAGCAGCTGAGACTGCTTGAAAACAACATAGCCATCCATATCGTGGTAACCGATCATCATACCTGCGGCGTGGACCGTCCCGAGGATATTGAAACTGTCAGCAAGATCATATCCGGCAAAGCACGGGTTAAGGAGAGCTAAAAATTCAGCCACCAGGCATGAAGGCCCAAATACCAATGAGTGAATATTGTCGATTGAATATGGACTATTTAAGGAAAGACCAAATGAAACAAACAATCAGACGAGTACTAACCAGGACGACAGACGCATTGCTCATGGCTGCCCGTCACACCTGCGGTCGATTGCACCGCATTTTGACGGCAGACGTTTATTTCGGCAGAAACATCGCTCATTTACCCCTGGGTGCAATCGTTTTTTTCCCTTTCCAGGATAACATGTTTTGCTGTGGTATCGCTGCAATCGTTTCCTATAAGTCAAAAAAATCAATACCCTCCCGTTCAAACCTGGCCGCATTAGAGGATATGTTGGCTCAAATCGCGCAAGCGGGATACGAAACCTGCAATACGACTATCGACATGGATATTGACAATCATTACCTGGGCGGCAAATCTCATATCGAGTCTCTGTATCAGACGATCCAAAATTTAAAGAGCGCAAACCGGTTTTATGCCATTTTTAAAAATTCAAATGATCGTAGGCGGCTAGATGATCTTGGTGATCGGCTAAACGGCATTGTTACTGCTGAAGCACAATTGTTATCGGAGCACATGGGTGGTATCCCGGTGCAAACCCTTGAATTGATGACCGCCCGGATTGAAAAACTAAAAGATATTGCCTGGTGCATTCGCCGGGAAATTATTAATAATTTAGAAAAAATAAAGGATTTAGGCCCGGGGCTCAATCAAACGTCGAGTCCCGAAACTGTGGGTCTTTATAAAAAAATAAATGCCGTCTTAAACAGCCTCGATAGGCTTGAAGTCAGGGGACGCGATTCTGCCGGTATTTCCCTGATGTTTGTTCTCAACAAAGCTGAATTTGAAAAATTTGAAAAATCCGTAAAACAGGCAAACGTGTATAATCAGATAGATGAACGCTGCAGCCGGGGCACGCTGGTCAACCGGGGTATATCCGTCCACCACAGCTGCAAAGCAGTGAACGGTGAAAAGACTGCCATTGCCATGACTTACAAGGTAGCCAATGAAATCGGCAGTCTGGGAGACAATATTCAATTTTTGCGCCAACAGATCGCAGATGATACGATTCTTCAAATTCTTGCTGCCTGCAAGACTGAATTTGATACGGTGTCGGCGCACACCCGGTGGGCGTCGGTTGGAGCGATAACCGAAGCCAATTGCCACCCAGTAGACAACCAGACCGTCGATAATGCAGCGGAAAACAACCCCATCATCCATGCCTGCTTAAACGGAGATATTGACAACTATCAGGAGTTGAAACGCGAACTGGAACTTGGCGGGGATCGTATCCACAAAGACATCACCTCTGATACCAAAATCATTCCACTGATCATCGGTAAATATTTACACCAGGGTTATCCCATCGATGAAGCCTTTAGACTGGCGGTCAATGATTTTGAGGGCTCCCATGCCATTTCCATGCACACGGATCTGGCCCCCGGTAAAATTTTTCTGGCCCAGAAAGGCAGCGGCCAGACATTCTTTGTAGGAATCGCCCCGGATCATTTCATTCCAACCTCCGAAGTATACGGGTTTGTCGAAGAGACTGCCGAGTTCATCAAACTGGATGGCGAAACCATGGTAACCGGAAACAGCGGACCCACCCGGGGACAGATTTTTATCTTGAACCAGGCTTCCGCCGGGGGTCTTGAAGGCATCAATGCCTGCTGGTATGACGGCACGCCCCTTAAACTTGGTGAAAAAGACATCAAGCAGACCGAAATTACATCCAGAGATATCGACCGCCAGGGATATCCCCACTATTTTTTAAAAGAAATCTCGGAATCACCGGATTCCATGGAAAAAACGCTCCATAATCGCTGGAAAGTCACGAAGGATGGAACCCGCCAATACGTCATTACACTGGATGACACTGTGATTCCCTCCTCATTGAAAAAAGCACTGGCCACCGATCGGATCAAACGCATCTTTTTCATCGGGCAGGGCACGGCCGGTGTTGCCGCTAAGGCCTGTGCCAATATTATGGCCCACTATATGGACAATCCGTCCTATCATATCAGTGCGTTGAAAGCATCGGAATTCAGCGGTTTTCAATTAAACGAACAAGATGATGCCGAGAGTCTGGCCGATGCCCTGGTGATCGCTATCAGCCAGTCCGGCACCACCACCGATACCAATCGAACAGTGGACATGGTAAAGGAAAGAGGGGCCTATACGCTGGCAATTGTAAACCGTAGAGATTCGGATATTACCTTCAAAGTCGACGGGGTCATGTACACCAGCAGCGGCCGTGACGTTGAAATGTCCGTGGCTTCCACCAAAGCGTTTTATTCCCAGATCGTTGCCGGTGCCATCCTGGGGCTTTACATTGCCGCCCTGAAAAAGCGCAGAAACGCTGAGTTTGTCACCGCTGAAATAGAGCAACTGCTTGCACTTCCTTCTCACATGCGGGAAATATTGTCCACCAGAGATGCAATCAAAAACTCGGCCACAAAACTGGCCGTCTCCAAAACTTACTGGGCGGCAGTGGGCAGTGGTCCAAACAAGGCTTCGGCGGATGAAATCCGCATCAAACTTAGCGAACTTTGCTATAAGACGATTTCGTCGGATTTTGTGGAGGACAAAAAACACATCGATTTATCTTCAGAGCCGCTGATCATCGTCTGTGCCGCCGGTACAAGAAACACGGTGATTGGCGATATCATAAAGGACACCGCCATATTCAAGGCGCACAAGGCCACCCCCATCGTTATTGCAGATCAAGGCGAAAACCGTTTCACGCCCTATGCGGATACCGTATTCCATGTGCCCCGTGTCAGCGAACATTTCGCTCCCATTCTAAATACCCTGGTGGGCCACATATGGGGCTATTATGCGGCTCTGGCCATCAATGAGGGTTCCCGCCTCTTGTATGGCTTTCAGGATGAAATTAAAAATACCATTGAAGAATATACAAACCGGGGCCTGGATGTATATGAAATCATTCTCGAAAAGCCCTTCCGGGAAAAAATTGCTGAATTCTACAACAAGTTTAGAAAAAAAAGGGCCGCTAATAAAATTCCGGTTGCCATAGGATTTGATGTCCTATCCGATCTGACCCTGCTGCTCAAATATTTATCCGGCCGACTGCCGGTGTCTGATTTTGATCTCGATTTTAACCAAAAAGGCACGGCCGTGAATATGCTTAACACGTTTTTCAGTTGTCTGGCAGATGGAATCAGCGCCATGGCACGGCCGGTGGATGCCATCAAACACCAGGCCAAGACCGTCACCGTGGGAACCAGCCGAATCAGCGAACGCATCGAGGGCATCCTGTTTGATACCCTCAGCATTGAAAACCTTGCGATTTCCCAGCTGACCAACATGAATATAATTGTGTTGAAAAATCTGCAGGGCGTCATCGAACAAATTGAAGGTTCCACTCTTTACCGCATTGACGGTTTGAGTGTTCTCGGCGAGCCCTCGGAAGACACTACCATTGAGGTTATCAAAAAACGGGGAGATATCGCCGACGTACCGTCCAGGGTCGAAACGGACAACCGCTTGAAAGGAACCAAACGCATTATCGTAAGGCAGGGAAATGTCTACATCGGCAAAGGCCGCAAGGATGAACGCAGTATCATGATCATTCCCATTTTGACCACTTCCGACAGCGGTCCGAACAGAATTGAATATTTGTTGCTGTTGCATGTATCTTTTCGGCAAGACATCAGCCTTGATACCCGGATTAAAGCACTGGGCGGCAAATACGAGCACATAAAAAATATCGTCCAGGAAAACAGCATTGCCTGGCAAGATGCCTTTCTCGAGCTTCTTAAAATTGAAGAACTTTTTGGCCGATCGGCTGAAAAAACAGCTGATTTTATTGTCTCCCGGCAAAATGGAGGGATATAAGCCGACTCACCGATATGCCCCCCAAAAGCAATCAATTGTTGTCAAAAAGTTGACATCTGAATGCGTATCGTTATAAAATGTCAACTATAGTGAAAATTAATTCCTTTTTCACACGGATTCCTAAACGCACAAATTCCCCTTATTCCGGGTATCGGAGTGTCGCAGATATCCGGGTCCAGAGGCCGGCACTGGTTTCTCCCTGAAAGAGCGTGTTTGTTTCGCTCCATACCGCCGGTCGGGTGCGGATGAACTCTGATAATAAATTAAGGATGTATATAAATGGATAACAGTTATACCACCATTAATTCCTCCATCGATCACTTAAACGAGATCTCCGCTTGGGTCTCATCCGTCCAGGATCTCGACCAGCTGCTTGAGCTCATCATCGAAACCGCCACCCGGATGATGGATGCCAAGGCCAGTTCGCTCTTACTGCTCGACCGCAAAACCCAGAAGCTTTATTTTAAAGTGGCCACCGGTGCAAAGGGAACTGATATCAAACAGTTCGAGATCGATCTCGGACAGGGCATCGCAGGTTATGTTGCCCAATCGGGAGAGCCGCTTTTGATCCCGGACGTGGCCAAAGATCCACGCTGGTATAAAGAAATCAGTGAATCCATTGGGTTTAAAACCCAATCCATTGCCTGTGTACCGATGAAGATAAATGGAGAAACCATCGGTGTGGTCGAAATCATCGATAAGGCCGACGGCAGTTCAATTCGGGACGAAGATTTAAAAATATTGTCCGTTTTTGCCGATCTGGCGGCCCGGGCCATCGGTAACGCCCGCAAGATCGAACACGATAAAAAAGAAATCAGAGATCTGAAAAATGAGCTGCGGGGCAAGTATGAAATAGTCGGTGAAAGCAAGGCGCTGCGCAACGTCATCTCCGATGCTATCAAAGTCGCCAATTCTAAATCCACCACCCTGCTTTTGGGAGAAAGCGGAACCGGCAAGGAACTTTTGGCACGGTTGATTCATCGGGCCGGTCCCAGAAAGGATGAACCCATGATCGTGCTCAATTGCGCCGCATTGCCGGAAACGTTGCTCGAAGATGAGTTGTTCGGTCATGAAAAAGGGGCTTATACCGGCGCAGTTGCGCGTAAAATCGGCAAATTTGAACTGGCCGACGGGGGTACTATTTTTCTGGATGAAATCGGAGAAATGAGCCCCGGCATGCAATCCAAACTCCTGCGCATTTTACAGGAAGGCGTCTTTTACCGGGTGGGAGGCAATAAAGCAATTCCCGTGGATGTGCGCGTATTATCAGCCACTAACCGCAATATAGAGGAGGATGTCGCCCAAGGCAAATTCCGTGAAGATCTGTACTACCGCATAAACGTGGTTCAGATTCATATGCCGCCTTTAAGAGAACGCAGAGAAGACATCGTGTTGCTGGCCGAATATTTTTTAGATATCTTCAAAAAAGAGAGGGGTACGACAAGTTTAGTTATATCTAAAAAGGCCATGGATCTCATGGTCGAGTATGACTGGCCCGGCAATGTCAGAGAAATGAAAAATGCCCTGGAAAGGGCGGTTGTCATGGGCAACGGCAAACAAATTTTGCCCGAGGATCTTCCGGCATTTGCCTGCACACCCCAATATCCCGGTTTGGAAGTGGGGTTGTCATTGAAAGAGGCCACCGACATGTTTAAGAAAGAATTTATTGTCATGAACCTCAGACACACCGAAGGCAACCGTAGTCTGGCAGCCAAAACAATGAAAATTCAACGCACGTATCTATCGCGATTGATCGCCAAATTCGGTATAACCTGACCCGGACAAGCCGGAATTGACGATTGAATATTGACAAATGAATATTTATGGATGTCGCTTTGCTTCGTCATTTTTAGGATAGTTCTTTTTCTAATCGATAGAATTCCTTACTTCGACATTCGATATTCATTATTCGCTTTTTTTTCCTTGTGAAACTTCATCAGTTTCTTATCCGATCAAACTGGATGCGTCGACGGCCGGGTTGAACCCTGACCCCTGTTCAATATACTACCCGGATGATCAAATAAAACATTTGTTGAAATGACTTAATTGTGTTTATATTGGTCAACTACGAAAGGAAGGAGTTCTGAAATGATCTCGACATTCGCTAAATTTGGTCTGGCCTCGGTATTTTTTGCAGTATTAACAGCTGCATCCTGGGTTTTCGCCGCAGTTGAAATTAACCTTCAAAAAACATTGACAACCGATGGGGCACCTGTTGATGTGGCGGTCTCCCAGGACGGCAGTCTGACCTTTGTCCTCACCGACAGCGGCAAGGTTCTGATCTACGATCAGGTTGGAAACCTGACGGATACCGTCGAAATCGGCCCTCACATCGATCAAATTGAGATTGGCCCGCGCGCAGAAAGGCTGTTTGCCGCCAGCCGGCAAAATAAAACAGTGGAAATTATCACTCTTGACTTCATCCATGAAATCAATACGCTGGGCTCTCCCTCTAAAGGCCCGCCTGAGGCACCGGTGGTCATCGCAGTGTTCAGTGACTTTCAATGAGGTTACTGCGCGAGGCTGGTGCCTCAACTTGAGCAGTTGCTCATTAAATACCCCGGTAAGCTAAAAGTGGTTTTTAAAAATTTTCCAATCAGAAGTCACAAGTATGCCCTTAAAGCTGCCGTGGCGGCATTGGCAGCTCAGCCCCCGGAAAAATTCTGGGAATTTCACGACAAGCTTTTTAGCAATTACAACCGTCTCAACGACCAAAAAATCCAGGAAATCGTTGGGCTGCTGGGGCTCGATGAAACTAAATTCAAAGAACAGCAAAAGGATCCTGCCATCATGGAACATATCCGACAGGATTATGAGGAAGGCATCCGGATAGGGGTCAGAGGAACACCCACGATATTTGTCAACGGCAAAAAACTTCGGGACCGCGGCATGAAAAGCATGGAGGCGGTCATCGAAAAGGAACTGCAAAAACAACAGGAGAAAAGCCAAAAGGAAACTGCACAATAGGCCCTTAGTCCGTTTTTTCTGACAACATGTTGTCAGAAAAGGAAGGTTTCAGGTGCCAGTGTTCGGGTTTCGGCATAAAAAATTTCAAATACCAAAACACAAATACCAAACAAATCACAATGACCGAAACTCAAAATTCCAAACAATTGGCTTTTGATCTTATTTGAGATTTGGATATTTTAATTTGGAATTTATTTGTGATTTGATGCTTGTAATTTGTTATTTCCGGTTTATCCGGGTTAGGTAGTATGATGTTCGGAATTGTTCTCCCGACCTGGAACAAGATGCGCGGCCCGCTTCTGAATTCCTATTTACCCACCCGCGCCTTCGAATATTCCAGCGCCGCTTTGATAAAATCCCTGAAAAGCGGATGCGCATCCATCGGACGCGATTTAAACTCCGGATGGAACTGACATCCAAGAAACCAGGGGTGGTCCCTGATCTCAATAATCTCCACCAGATCACCGGTGGGCGAGCTGCCGCTGACCACCATCCCCTTTTCAACCAGCAGCGCTTTGTAATCATTGTTGAATTCGTACCGGTGGCGGTGACGCTCAGATATTTTCCCCACATTGTATGCCCGGTAGGCAAGGGTGTCTTTTGTTAAATGACAGGGATAAGCGCCCAGACGCATGGTGGCCCCTTTGTCCGAGGACTCATCCCGCCGTTGGACAGTGCCGCTTCTCTCATCAAGCCACTCCAGCATCAAATAAATCACTGCATCCGGCGTAAATTCATCGAATTCGGAACTGTTGGCGTCCTTCAAACCTGCCACGTTGCGCGCAAACTCCACCACCGCGATCTGCATTCCCAGGCATATCCCGAAATAGGGTATTTTATTTACCCGGGCGTGGTTTGCCGAGCATATTTTGCCTTCAATGCCACGGTTTCCGAAACCACCGGGCACCAGTATACCGTCGGCATCGGCCAGCATCTGACTGCAAGTCCCGTCTTCTATTTTCTCCGAATCAACAAATATTAGATTTACTTTACAATCGTTGGCAAATCCACCATGGCAGAGGGCTTCGTTCAGGCTTTTATAGGATTCGGTGAGATCGACATACTTTCCGACAATAGCGATCTTAATGGATTGCTGGGTCATCTCAATTTTACGAACCAACTCCTCCCAGGCCTCAAGCCTGGGTGCCCGGGTCCAGATATTCAGCAACTCGACAATCTTGCCGTCCAGGCCTTCTTTATGAAACACCAGCGGGACTTCGTAAATACATTCCACATCTTTGGCAGTTACCACCGCATCGATGCCGACATTGCAAAAAAGGGAAATTTTAGCCTTGATTTCTCTGGATAGATACCGGTCGGTACGGCATAGAAGAATATCAGGTTGAATCCCAATGCTGCGCAGCTCTTTTACGCTGTGCTGGGTGGGCTTTGTCTTCACCTCTCCTGCGGTGCCAATATACGGTACGAGGGTCAAATGAATGTACAAGGTATTGTCCTTGCCCGCATCAACTTTGAACTGCCGGATGGCCTCCAGAAATGGCAGGCTCTCAATATCGCCGATGGTCCCGCCAATCTCGACAATCACAATATCCACATCTTTGGCAGCCAGCTTGATGCTATGTTTAATCTCATCTGTGATGTGCGGAATAACCTGGACCGTTCCACCAAGATAATCTCCACGGCGCTCCTTCGAGATAACCGAATGATAAATTTTCCCCGTGGTAAAATTGTTGTCGTGCCCTAATTCGGCATGGGTGAAGCGCTCATAGTGTCCAAGATCCAGATCCGTTTCAGCGCCGTCATCGGTAACAAATACCTCGCCGTGCTGGAAGGGATTCATGGTACCGGGATCGACATTAATATACGGATCCAGCTTCTGAAGGGTTACCGTAAGTCCTCGGCTTTCCAACAATGCTCCGATGGCAGCCGAAGCCAACCCTTTACCCAGAGAGGACAGCACACCTCCGGTTACAAATATAAATTTTGTATTATCTCCCATAGATTTCCCTTATTGATTGATGTAAAAAAGCGAAAACCCCCTTGTGCTATCGCCCAAAGGGGTTTAGATCATTGCAGATGAACTAAAATATCGTCGTTTGGGTGGAATGCTAATTGGACCCTCTCAGTTCCTTTTAGTCTTGAGCCAAAAATTGCCAGGCCCACTGCTCGATTGCTGTTTGTTAAGTACCAATAATAAGATAATAGATCAATAAAGTAAAGCCGGAATTTTTACAATTTTAAGGTTATTCAAAAATACGCCTGAATTCCTCGATGGTTTTTTCAACTTCACTGGGTTCTTCGGGCTCACCGGGCACGATCGGTTGTGTAGGTACCCGGGGAAAAACCGTCTTCAGATAATCGATATCAAAAAGGTCCTCGGAAAACGTTGCGTTTTCTTCAAAATTTATGGCTTGATTCACGCGGACCAGATTCCCGTCCTGATAGAACTCGATGCGAGACGGATAGCGGGTTTTACCTATCTTCCACCAGACCAGATACCGAATTTCCATTGTATCCGATTCGCCGGCCTGATCGACACCTTTGATAATCCAGCGCAGGGGCAGAAAGGTGTCCTGATCAATCCATACCTGAGAAACCGACTCATCCGGATATTCCGCCCCAATAACAAATGCAATTTTTCCCTCAAATCGGCCCAGACTCGATATGGAGACATCCACCCCCAGTTGCAACAGCCTTTCAACAAGCTCCTCACGCGAGTGGTAAAACAGAAGATCTTTATAGAGATCAAACCGATTTCTAGCGCCGGACACGCTGTTTCCATCAATTAACGTCAGGGTATTTCCTTCGGAAAAAATGAAAATGCGCTCAGAATCATTGGATCTGGCGTCCGAACGAAAGGCTTGCGAAAAGATATATCTCAAGGATCCTTCCAGTTCCATAGTTTCCGCTACCCCGCCCGTCTCATCGGTAGATTGATCCCATGACCGGCGCAAACCGTCCATAGCATCAACAGCATCAGAGGAATGCTTTGATCCACTGCCAGGGGAATGCTGCTCCGAATCATCAACCATACCAGACCGATAAAAGATAATCTTATGCGAAACAAATAGGCTTTTGGCCTTTCCGAGATTTTCAATCACCAAATCAAGCACATGGGGTCCCTGAAGCACATAGGCCTGAATCGGAGTAACGAAATGGACCATAACCGCAACGAGAAATGGAAAAACAAGGCGTTTCTTAATATCAGCACTCATAGACAACTCGGCTTGTGAAATTACTGATTAGTATGTTGATTCCCAAATAACATTACATCGAATATGATTTTTTCTGCTTGGGAGAGGTATTGGGCTTTAGAACAATTCCTGGGCAAATAAAGCCGCCTCTCCCAGCTCTTCTTCGATTCGGATGAGTTGGTTGTATTTGGCGAGCCGATCGCTGCGGGACAGGGAGCCTGTCTTTATCTGCCCGCTGTTTACCGCCACGACAAGGTCGGCGATGAAAGTGTCTTCAGTTTCACCGGAGCGGTGAGATATTACCGTGGTGTATCCCACCTGATTGGCCATCTCGATACAATCCAGAGTTTCGGTGACGGTTCCGATCTGATTCAGCTTTATTAAAATGGAATTTGCAATGCCTTGTTCGATTCCTTTGTTGAATATCTTGGGATTGGTCACGAATATATCGTCGCCCACAAGCTGAACAGATCCTTCCAGCCGGTCTGTCATGGTTTTCCAACCATCCCAATCTCCTTCTGCAAGGCCATCCTCAATGGAAAGAATCGGATAGCGGTTGATGAGCTCTTCATAATAGTCGGTCATCTTGGCGGCCGTCAGTTTTTTATTTTCGGATTTCAAGACGTATTTTCCGTTGTGATAGAATTCACTGGCAGCTGCATCCAGACCGATTCCGATATCTTTACCGGGTTTGTAGCCGGCATTCTCGATGGCCGTCATAATAAGTTGAATAGCGGTTTCATTGGATTCAAGGTCCGGTGCAAATCCACCTTCATCGCCGACTGCCGTGGAAAGCTTTTGATCTTTGAGAATTGCTTTTAACTTGTGAAACGTTTCCGCACCCATCTGAACCGCTTGAGCGATGGATTTTGCTCCGAAGGGGATGATCATGAATTCCTGGATATCCAGATTGTTGCCCGCATGGGCTCCCCCGTTGATGATGTTCATCATCGGAACAGGCAGATTTCTGGCAATGATCCCTCCCATATACCGGTAAAGCGGCATCTCATACGCCCTAGCCGCAGCTCTGGCAACTGCCATGGAGACGCCCAGGATGGCGTTGGCACCCAGTTTTGATTTGTTTGCCGTGCCGTCCAGCTTGATCATGCAGTGATCCAATGCAATCTGATTGGCGGCATCTAGTCCCATGATTGCAGGTGCGATGACGGTCATAACATTTTTCACTGCTTTGGTAACACCCTTGCCGCCAAAACGCTTTGAACGTTTATCTCTCATCTCAAGAGCCTCCCGTTTACCAGTGGAGGCACCGGATGGGACAGCCGCTCTTCCCATAACTCCGCATCCAAGATAGATATCTACTTCGACGGTCGGATTTCCTCTCGAATCTATGATCTCTCTGGCTTTTACATCAACAATTTCAGTCATGTCAACCTCCCCTGCGGTACAATAATTTGTTAATAATGGATATCTCGAAATTTATAGCTATTATGATTAGGGCTTTAAGGAGTTTAAAAAATGTCTTGTGAATATTGACAAATTTCATAGAAATGTTACTCTGCTTACAGGCGTATGTCAAGTTTGGACCCATGAATTCCGATTTATCGAGGTTAGGGTGCTCATGCCGAACAAGAAAAACAACTTATATTCCCAGGCCCATCTGATGGTTGCGGCCATCCGTGTGTATGAACATTTGAATTCCCGACCGCCCACTGTCGATGATGTCTGCCGGGTCATCAATTTTTCCACGGAAAAGGGCCACTTCATCTGTCGCAAACTCCAGGAAATTGATATTATCAAAGCCGTGGAGGGATCCTACGGTACCCGTTTGTTCATCAACGACCATTTAAAATTGGAAGACCTGCCCCGCAGCGAGCCGGATAACAAATTGGAAGATGATCTCAAAAAGTTTCAGGACACCCAGAAAGCCTTTTCCCGCAAAATAGAATCTTTTCAGGCCCAGCAAAAGCAAAAGAAAAAAGATCTCTTTGCCGAAATGGAAAAAAAACTCAAAGAAGAATTAGAAAAGAAGTAATACTTATCGAAGTTTTGTGTCCCAATTCCACAGTCCCTTCCGCTTTTTCATCTTCACTCCTCTGGGAAGTGGTTCGATCAAATTGACAAAAAGGGTATATCCGGCTTGGTGCAGTGCCTTTTTATGGACGCGCAAATCCAGTTTCCAATTTGGATATATCCAGTAATCCGGACCATGGCGGGTTGCCCAGGCCTGTTCACCCATGGGACTTGAAAATGCTTTATTCTGCCGGATATCTTCAGCAAGTGTTCTCGCCACACACAAGGGCCAGTTTCCCGCAATAACGATTCCTAGCGGAATCGGACTGTGCCGTGGCAGCTGCAAATAATCTTCGGCACCGAGTTCCGGGCTGACGACAGCTCCGTTAAAACCCATGGCGCCTACGGATTCGATAGCCATCGGATTGGCGAGGTTACAGAACGGACCGGCCCAGAGCTTGAGTCCTTTTTGTTTTTTAAAAAATGCGATCTGCCAGGGTGCATTCAGCACAAAATGCCGGGCTCCTTTATTAATTGCAAGCTGCACGTGTTCGTTGACAGCGTTTTCATTTTCAGGCCAGATTACCGGCGTAAGCCACCAAATGATCCTGGAAACGATTTTTCCGGACATTTTTTTTAAAATCTCCCCGGATAACCAGAGACCGGATTGCCCCGGCGGGTTCGATCCCGACAATTTTCGGTATACCGCAATATCCACCATCCTTGATTTTTTTGAAATACCGGCCGGCAACGAAGGAACGAACAGGGAAACACGCCCGGAAGGCGCTTTGATTGGATCGAGTTGATCATCTAGTTCCAATATCATGTCATCCAAATGCTTTTCACGCCGATCCGTCAAAAACACCGGTGCACCCTTGGCTGCTGCTTTTTCCGAAGAAGGACTGATGAAGAGCCGGCCGCCCTTGGGTACCGATCTTCCAATGCGTTTTATGCTGTGCCCGGTTTCGTCTTCGTATCCAATCCGCAAAATATCTCCCGGAAATAATTCTTCCCTCGTATTGAAATAGGAATTTTGCCTGGCTCCTTTAATCTTTCCCACCAGCAGGCCGGAACCGGTCTGACTGTTAAGATTGACGGGATCCTGCGGCCGCTGGGGCAGAAAATGATAGTGGGTGCCGGTGCGGCCCAGAGCATGGGCCAACAAGTGCAGCGCATCTTTTTTCGTTTTGGAATCACGGTGGTGATCTCTGAGCATCCGGTAAGCACGAACCGTGTGATACACATAATGCGGGCTTTTTTTTCGCCCCTCTATTTTCCAGGTTCGAACTTTGGGTATTGACAAAAGTACCTTGGCCAGAACATCGACGCTTAAATCCTGACAGGAAAAATATCGGTGGGCTTGGCCGGTCTGGGTATACCGTCGGCGGCAGGGTTGAACGCACCGTCCTCTCAAACCGCTCTTCCCTCCCATGTAACTGCTCCAGTAGCACCTTCCGGAGACACCGTAGCAAAGCGCTCCATGAATAAATACTTCTAGATCTAAATTGGGAGGACACTCCCGGGCCAGGGTTCTGAGTTCATCGACGTTGAGCTCCCGGGGGAGCACCACACGGTCCACCTGAAGATGTTGTCGGATGACCTGCAGCGCCATTGAAAAGCTCACATTCGCGAGGGTCGAAAGATGGACTTCACCGGAAAATCCGGTCTGTTTGATCAGAGAAACCAGGCCGAGATCCTGAATGATTACGGCATCTGGTTTGACCCGCTGCTGCAGGAGATCCAGAAATTGCCCGGCCCGCTTGAGATCATCGGGTTTTAACAGGGAGTTTACGGCCACAAATACTTTAACACCTTTTCTGTGGGCCAGCTTGACCAGGGCAGTGAACTCCTCGATGGTAAAATTTTTAGCCTCCATGCGGGCGGAAAAATGCTTTAATCCGCAGTAAACAGCATCGGCACCGGCAGCTACGGCCGCCAGAAAAGATGCTTTATTTCCGGCCGGAGCGAGGATCTCAGGAGGAGATGTCGATGGTTGTTGTATATCCATTGGCTGTTGGCTGCATTTTTAACGTTCTTATAAAAAGGAAGGCGCCTGTTTGACGCACCAACTATGCACGAATAGTCGGATACCGATATTCAACCATTTAAAAGCGGTTATTGTCAATACCCAATACCCAATTCTCCATATCCTGAACCAGGTTTAAAACCTGTATTTATTTGTGTAAATTTGATATAGTGTTCATTAGCCAACGACCAGATTCAAGGAAAGAAATCTTGTCCTTCATCCCCGTCTCAGCGGGGAAAACTGAATCTGGGAACACTTACAACTTGGGAGCCCATTTAAATGAATGGATGAAAACCGTAACGAACCCCACGGAGGTTCACTGGTAAATCTTATTGTCGATGATCAACGCGCCGCCAAGCTAAAAGAAATCGTTTTAAATCTGCCGGACATCACGTTGAATGACCGGCAATTGTGTGATCTAGAATTGCTTGCAACCGGGGCGTTTTCACCACTGAAGGGATTTATGACCCGATCTGATTATGAATCCGTAATCGATCGCATGCGCCTTCAAAGCGATCTATTGTGGCCGATCCCACTCTATCTTGATGTCGACGAGCTACAGGCCCACAAACTGGAAGTCGGGCAGTCCGTTGCACTCAGAGACCCGGAAGGCTTTCTTCTGGCAATTATGCATATTGAGGATATCTGGCAAGCCGATCAGCAAAAAGAGGCTGTCCAGGTTTACGGCACATCTGACCGCAATCATCCTGGGACGGATTACCTGTTCAGCCGTGTGGGCCGCTACTATCTTGGCGGCACGCTGGAAGTTATAAGCACTCCGCTTCATTTTGATTTTAAACAGCTTCGCATGACACCAGAAGAAATTCGGGCGACGTTTAAGAAACTGGGATGGAAAAGGATGACAGGTTTTTTAACTCACAATCCCATCCATCGTCCTCAATTTGAAATGACCATCAATGCCATGCAACAGGCAAGGACCAATCTGCTGCTGCTGCCCATCACGGGTATGACCAGGTCCGGTGATTTTGACCATTACACCCGCGTCCGATGTTACCGCCATGTGGTCCGGCACTACCCGCCCGATTCCCACATTTTAAGCATGCTACCGTTGGCTATGCGCATGTCCGGTCCGCGGGAAGCTCTGCTGCATGCAATCATCGCAAAAAACTATGGCTGCACTCATTTTATCACCGGCCGGGATCATGCCGGTCCCGGCCAGGATAACAATGGTCAACCCTATTATGAAAGTGACGAAGCCAGCAAATTAACTGAAACGCACAGTCAGGAAATCGGCCTGACTGTCTTTCCCTTCACCGAGATGGTCTACCTGCCGTTTGAAGATGAGTACCGCTGTGCCGACCAGGTGCCGGAAGGCACCCAGGTAATTTCTCTTTCCGGGTCCGATATCCGCAAACGAATTCGCACGGGTCGCCGAATACCGGACTGGGCGACTTTTCCCGAAGTCGTTGAGGAGCTGCAAAAAGCCTACCCTCCCCCCCGCCGCCAGGGGATTACGGTGTTTTTAACCGGTCTTTCCGGCGCCGGCAAATCCACCATTGCAAAAATTATCTATGCCCGCTTTCTAGAGCTGGGAGACCGTCCGGTAACCCTGCTGGACGGTGACATCGTGCGACAGAATCTGTCCAGTGAGCTGAGTTTTTCCAAAGAACACCGGGATTTAAACGTCCAGCGCATCGGTTTCGTCGCCGCCGAGATTACCAAAAACCGCGGTATCGCGATTTGTGCGCCGATTGCGCCCTATGCCGCCACCCGATCAGAAATTAGACGAACTATTGAAAACTATGGTGGTTTTACCGAGGTTCATGTGTCAACACCCCTCGAGGTTTGCGAAAAGCGAGACCGCAAAGGTATGTATGCCAAAGCCAGAGCCGGTCTCATCCAGGACTTCACCGGGGTTGATGCCCCATATGAAACGCCCCGTTCGCCGGAAGTCCGTATCGACACCACCGCCATCACGCCGGATGAAGCGGCCGGACAAATTATGCTGCACTTGCAGCGCAATGGGTTTATTTAATTTTCAAGCAGAAAAATGTTTCATAAAATACTAAACTTTTCCCGGGAATACGCTCGGAAAAAGTGGCCCCTAAGGGCTTCATAAGAAGGGATGATACCTTGTCAGAAAAAAGTTCTGGTTCAACTGGTAAAATCGGTAAGATAATAACCATTGGAGGAATGGAAGATGAAACCAGAAGCCTTGCCGATGCTCTGGCAGGCGATTATCATATCAGCGCGGCACCCAACGTTCTGGATGCCGCCAAGCGCCTGGCAAAAGAAGCGTTTAGCGCCATCGTCCTTGACCTGACGGATAACGGATCGGATATGGTCAACATCCTTCAAACCCTGAACCAGCTTTCGCCGGATACCCCCGTCATTGTTATCGGAAAACCCCACGATACCCGGTTAATCGTGAAGGCCATTAAAGCCGGCGCCTTTGATTTTGTAACCAGGCCATATCCACCGGAAAAAATCAAATTGTCGATACATCAGGCTCTCGAAAACCGGAGCCTGAAAAATGAAATCGATTATCTGCGCCGGGAACAGGATGTTGTTTATGATTACAACCGCATCATTGCCGTCAGCCCGGCCATGCAAAACATTATGAAGACCATTAAGCGGCTTGCTCAAACCGATTCCACTATTCTGGTCACGGGTGAAACCGGAACCGGCAAAAGCTTTTTATCCGGCAACATCCATTTCAACAGCCCCAGACGCCAAATGCCGTTTGTCGGGGTAAACTGCGCTAATATTCCAGAGACGCTGTTGGAAAGCGAGCTTTTCGGTCATAATAAAGGTGCGTTTACTGGGGCGGACAAAACGCGAACCGGACGATTTGAGCAGGCCAGCGGCGGCACTATCTTTCTGGATGAATTCTGTGAATTGAGTTTTGATCTGCAGGCCAAACTATTACGGGCCATCGAACATAAATCATTCGAACGTCTGGGCAGCAATAAAACGATTCAGGCTGACACACGCATCATTGCTGCCACCAATCGAGACATCGAAGCACTCGTGCGAACGGGTAGATTCCGCGAAGATCTCTACTACCGTATTAATGTCCTCAGAATCCACATGCCCCCGCTGCGAGAGCGTCTCGAATGTATAGAACCCCTGGCCCACTATCTTCTGGGAAAATTGAGTCGCTCAGTTAAAAAGAACGTTGATTCATTTGCGCCGGATGTGATGGAAAGCTTTCGGCAATACCCCTGGCCTGGAAATATTCGCCAACTTTCAAATACCATCGAAAGAGCCATTTTATTGGAAGATGACAGGGTCATCCGGCCGGAAAGCATTTCCCTACCGGACCTGGGTGATAAGGTCTCTCCAACCCTCCAGGCGCTTAGCCTCAGGCTGTCTGAAGATCAGGAAAAGGACATGATTTCCAGCGCTTTGGAAGAAAACCTGTGGATCCAGAAAGATGCCGCCCACCAGTTGGGTATTACCCCGCGGGCCTTAAATTATCGCATCAATAAACTTGGAATTACCCATTCCCGCTGGCGCAAAAATAAATAAAGAAATCTCGATTCCGATATATGCGAACATCATCAGGATAAATACTATCGACAATTCACGGCTCCGGATTCCACTCCAGAAACTCGACGCTTGCCTTTCGGAAGGCCGGGAGTCAACAGATGAAATAAAACACATGCCGGTGGGATCCAGGTTTTCGGCGATATCCTCTACAAAAGAATCCGAACCGGAACTGTGATCGGTGGCCGTACGCAAGGCAAGGGGGTCGACAATGACACCGTTGGCGATACCGTCCGCATCACCGAAGCCGCCGTCTGTCAGGATCAATTCAACCGTTTTTCGATCAGCGCTGAAACTAGTGTACTCGGAATAATCAAACCATTCATCGTTTACCGGATCATATTTATACCAGATCCCATCGTCATAGGCTGCCTTGGAAAGATAAATGGTTACCAGGACCTCGTCGCCGGGTTCTTTGACTGCCAGTTTAAAATGAATCAATCCAAACGCCAGGAAATTCGGCCCGTCTTGAGTGGTAAAGAAGTAAATCTGTATCAGCGGGGGTTTCTGACTGGATGGACATAATTGAATCGGCATTTCCATCTTCCCGAACACTGATGCCGATCTTAAAATCTCCTGTCTCGGTGGCAACGCACTTGATGTCTTCCTGATTGCGGTCCATAATTCCGTCTTTATCCAGGTCAATGGTGGTATCCACTTCCTGATGATCCAGGACACCATTGCCGTCTGAATCCTGTTTCGAGGAATTCGGTCGTAAAATATCCGGTTTCCGACCATTGCGAAGCTGTACCTTGATTGTCGATAAATTTGACTTGCCAGATGTAATCGGTGTCCGCCTCCAGGATCAACTTCGGCACCTTCAAGGCGGTCAACGACGAACTTGTTGTGACATCAAACACAGTGGATTCATCTTCAGCCCTTATGATCTTCCATTGGGTCTGGCTGTGGACATCATTTATGTTGGGATCATAAAATTCGCCGGTCTCAAGCTATGGTGTTAAACCGACGATCTCGTGATCATCTGGAGCGATAAGAGATGGTGGATAGGGTTCAAAATTACCCTCGTTATAGTTCGGTTCGGTTCCCAAATCATACTCGTTGATATTGCTGACCCCA
The DNA here is from genome assembly GCA_963765595.1 of uncultured delta proteobacterium. Taxonomy (GTDB): domain Bacteria; phylum Desulfobacterota; class Desulfobacteria; order Desulfobacterales; family JAFDCJ01; genus JAFDCJ01. The sequence continues at coordinate 309 of CAVXXE010000031.1, read as the reverse complement.
TCTCCGTCGAGATCATCGTCGGCATCATTTTCAAGCGGATCCAGCCCGTACTTCGACTCCCAGGTATCGGGCATGCCGTCATCATCGTCATCCGTATCCGCGTTGTTCCCCACACCGTCGCCATCCGAGTCAAGAGACTCCTCCGGATCAAACGGAAAATCATCCTGATCATCCGGTACACCGTCACCGTCGCTATCCACCACAGCAACCCTGGTAACCGTTACAATACAGTCGTCGATATCCTGCAGACCTTCCGTGTCTGTTACAGTCAAACTAAAGGTTAATGTGTCTGCATCAGTCACTGCATTC
>CAVXXE010000030.1:0-6200 GCA_963765595.1 uncultured delta proteobacterium | reverse complement strand
TATCTGCACTGATGGTAAACGTTTGGTTGGATCCATGGCTAACCGTTACACTGCCTAAAGGCGAAATGCTTCCGTTGGCGCCGGCTGAAGCCGTAATAATATTGTTGGGAATGGCGGTGGTGTGAACCAGTTCCACCGAATAGGCACTTTCATTGCCGGCTACATCATAGGCAGTGGCAGCTAAATAATAGGTGACACCATCATTAAGACCCGTGAGTGTGTGCTGGGTAGTATTGCCCACATCGATGGGGGGAGAATAATTGCCACTGGCGGTACCGTAGTATATTCTGTAGCCGTCCAAATCCGGTTCGGTGTTGGCATCCCATGCCAGGTCGACCGTCGCCCCAAAGGCAACCATTGGAAATAAGATCAAAATAGAGGCTAGGACGACGAGTGTCCCACCCCTTCTGAACATCGAATTAATTTTTCGGGCAAAGCGTATCTTTTGTGTATTCATTCGTGCACCTTTCAAATTTTTTAATTACCGCGCATCGCGCAGCCTTTTTGAAAGGTGCTACGGTTGCCCGGCAGCCCTGCTGCCGTATCCCGTAATGTTAGGGGTTTAGGCCAGTGGCTTTGCGTCCCACCCTTTCGAGTGGTTTGCCTTTGTCAAGCTTCCTGATTTGGAAACAATAATTATGGTGCCTTCCCATAATGCAAATAGAATGCCAAATGCAATTCAATATTAAATCTTATCTAACAATCTAATATAATTATATATAAATATTTATAACCGTTTTTTTCCAGGTTCTAACCGTATCTTTTTTTTAAATTAAAGCATGGGGCTGTATTTTTTTTTTAAATAAATCATGAGATTGAAATTACGAGTTTACCATCAGGGGACAAATGACAGAAAAAAGAAAGGAAAAAATCTAAATGATCAGCGAAACTTCAATGAATAGATAAATAAAAATACTCGAAACATAGAGCCACTTTGTAGTCCCCAAAAAAAATCCGAAGGAGGCTTGGCCGTCCTTCGGATTTCCAATTTAGGATTTGGGCAGGATCGTTCGTTTAGATGACTGTTGGGTTCTGTTTCCTATCTTTATCAGTACTTTCAGATTTCCCCATCCTCGCCGCGCAATAGTCCCGCCCTATCAGACGGCGGCGGGTCCGACTACCACGATTCAATTTATGCTCCGTCCCCCCCATGCTCAACCCTGTGAGTTCCTCCACCCCTCCATTAAACTCGTTTTACGACCTATCTTCCGGTTCCGCTTAATTCTCAAAGAAATCTCGATTCCGATATATGCGAACATCATCAGGATAAATACTATCGACAATTCACGGCTCCGGATTCCACTCCAGAAACTCAGCGCTTGCCTGTCGGAAGGCCGGGAGTCAACAGATGAAATAAAACACATGCCGGTGGGATCCAGGTTTTCGGCGATATCCTCTACAAAAGAATCCGAACCGGAACTGTGATCGGTGGCCGTACGCAAGGCAAGGGGGTCGACAATGACACCGTTGGCGATACCGTCCGCATCACCGAAGCCGCCGTCTGTCAGGATCAATTCAACCGTTTTTCGATCAGCGCTGAAACTAGTGTACTCGGAATAATCAAACCATTCATCGTTTACCGGATCATATTTATACCAGATCCCATCGTCATAGGCCGCCTTGGAAAGGTAAATGGTTACCAGGACCTCGTCGCCGGGTTCTTTGACTGCCAGTTTAAAATGAATCAATCCAAACGCCAGGAAATTCGGCCCGTCTTGAGCGGAAAAAAGTAAATCTGTATCAGCGGGGGTTTCTGATTGGATGGACATAATTGAATCGGCATTTTCATCTTCCCGAACACTGATGCCGATCTTAAAATCTCCTGTCTCGGTGGCAACGCACTTGATGTCTTCCTGATCCCGGTCCATTATTCCGTCTTCATCCAGGTCAATGGTGGTATCCACTTCCTGATGATCCAGGACACCATTGCCGTCTGAATCCTGTTCGAGGAATTCGGTCGTAAAATATCCGGCTTCAGACCATTGCGAAGCTGTACCTTGATTGTCGATAAATTTGACTTGCCAGATGTAATCGAGGTCGTCCTCCAGGATCAACTTCGGCACCTTCAGGCTGGTCAATGACGAACTTGTGGTGATATCAAGCACACAGGATTCATCATGGACCCGAATGATCTTCCATTGGGTCTGGCTGTGGACATCATTTATGTTGGGATCATAAAATTCGCCGGTCTCAAGCTGCGGTGTTAAACCGACGATCTCGTGATTATCCGGGATCAGCAATTGCGGAGGATCCGGTGCAAAATTGCCTTCGTTATAATTCGGTTCGGTTCCCAGATTGTACTCGTTGATATTGCTGACCCCATCACCGTCGGGATCATCGGCGGCATCATCTTTAAGCGGATCCAGGCCGTACAACAACTCCCAGGTGTCGGGCATGCCGTCATTGTCGTCATCCGTATCCGCATTGTTGCCCTCACCGTCACCATCCGTGTCCAGATACTCGTCCGGATCAAACGGAAAATCATCCTGATCATCCGGTACACCGTCACCGTCGCTATCGATTATCGGTTCTCTGGTGACGTCAACCGAACAGGAATCCGTCGCCTGAAGCCCTTCGTTATCTGTCACGACCAACTGGAAGACCAGGGTCTCACCAGATGGAAGGACATTGGGTGATGTAAAATCGGCTTCGATTTGACTGGAGTTTGAGAGGTCAACGGGTGGCCCGCTGAGTTGGCTCCAGGAATAGGCCGCAATACTGCCATCCGGATCCAGTGAGTTATTGCCCTTTAACTTGACGACAACGCCTTCATTGACTGTCTGATCAGGACCGGCGTTGGCAAGCGGCGGTTGATTATCGACGGTAAAGCTGGCCGCAATCGTATGATTTTGGGTCACGTTGCTAAAGGTATAGGTCGAAACCGCCCCAACCGAGACCCCATTCACCCAAACATTTTGAATATCATAGGTCGCATCCGCACTGATGGTAAAGGTTTGGTTGGATCCATGATTGACCGTTACGCTGCCTGAAGGCAAAATGCTTCCGTTAGCGCCTGCTGAAGCCGTAATGATATGGGTGGGATTGGCGGTGGTGTGAACCAGTTCCTCCGAATAGGCGCTTTCATTGCCGGCTCCATCATAGGCTTTGGCAGCTAAATAATAAGTTTCACCTTCCTCAAGATCTCTCAGTGTATATTCACAACACTCTGTTTGAAATGGATCATACACTGGGCCACAACCACTAGACCAACCCGATGAATTTTTTGCAACATCGACAATCTCAGAATATTCTCCACTTGTAGTGCCGTAATGTATAATATAGCCTTTCAAATCTGATTCAGTATTGGCATCCCATGCCAGGGTAACCGCTGCACCATAGGCAACCATTGGGGAAAGAAGCAACGCAAGGGCCAGTAGAGAAACTTTCCTGAACATCGCGCCAATTATTCGGGGAAAGCATATTTTTCTTGTATTCATTCGAGCACCTTTCATTAATTTTGGATTTTCCGCGCATCGCGCAGCCTCATTGAAAGGTGCTACGGTTGCCCGGCGGCCCTGCTGCCGTATCCCGTGTTTTGCGGGGTTTAGGCCAGTGGCTTTGCGTCCCACCCTTTCGAGTGGTTTGCCTTTGTCAAGCTTCCTATTTGGAAACGAAAATTTGTTGTCTTATCTATAGCAAAATGAATGCCAAAATATATATATTTTTGATTTCATCTAAAATGCCAAAATAATACTAAATTTAAATTACGACGGTTTCATGAAATGTTGACCGTATCTTTTTTTACATAGTGTGCGATATTTAAATTACGGAATTGTAATCAGAGGTACGATAGCAAGTTGAAAGCGAAAGAAGGGGGAAAATGAAGTGCAGAACCGAATAGGAAGTGTATTTTGGGGCTGTTTCGTAATTGTGCTTTACCATAAGATTCAAAACGGCCGTGCATCGGGGGTGGATTTTCAAAATCCACAACATTGGGAATAATGGTTGCTGAAATGCCGGTTCGGAGGCTCAACGGGTTATCCGCTGAAGAGTTGATTACCACATGCTGAACTGTCGGCAAGTGCGGTGGAAACGCCATGTTCAGATACTCCCAGGCGGCATTGGTCATAAAATGTTAGCGTTCCCAGAACAAATCGTGATGATGGGCGGTAGATATGAAACCCACATTATGGTCTCTGTTACAACACCTACAATACGCCATTTCTCAGACCTCCTCATAACGAAAGCAGTCGACAACATGATCGTTTACCAAGCCTGAAGCCTGCATGAACGCATAACATATGGTTGGTCCGACAAATTTAAATCCTCGTTTTTTAAGATCCGCACCCATCGCCGCTGATTCCTGTGTTTGAGCAGGTATTTCGCCCAGGGACTTCCATTTGTTTTTTATGGTACCTCCTCCGACAAACTGCCAGATGTATCTGTTGAAGCTGCCGAATTCTCTTTGAACGGCCAGAAATGATATGGCATTTTGAATTGCCGCATTGATTTTAAGTTTATTCCGAACAATTCCCTCATTTGAAAGAAGTTCACCGACTTTGCGGATATCATACCCGGCAATTTTGCGAGGGTCAAAATAATCGAAAGCCTTCCGGTAGTTTTGTCGTTTCTTCAAAATTGTAATCCAACTCAAGCCCGCCTGAGCACCCTCCAGGATAAGAAATTCAAACAACCTGCGGTCATTGTGCAATGGCAGGCCCCACTCTGTATCGTGATACTTTAGGTAGAGCGGATCTGTTGCTGACCAGCTGCATCTTGATTTCAATCACCATCCCCCTTGAAATTAAAAAGATAAAAGCCAAGCGCCTTATCAATCCCCTCCGTAGGAGCAAATTCAGTTCCGATAGCCGGCCCGTAAATGCTTCGGATGATCACCTTCTTTTTGATAAAGGCCCTTTGGGCATCGTCAGTATGAAATTCTACCTGAATGAGGTCTCCAACATCAAAATCCTTATCTCCATCAATTTGAAGTTTCATTCCAATTGTGGACAAATCCCTGACAATCATGAGTCCACCACCCATCTGTTTGCCGTTGATTAAACGACTATAGGAACCGGGCAGGTTCGTTTCTTTGCGATATCTTTTTCGCTTTTCCAGGATGGAGATATAGGCATAACCGCACGGACACCTGACACTGACTTGGACTTTTTTGTCGAGGTCGGCATATTTAGAAACATTTACCGTCTTCGATTTCTGACACTTCGGACAGACAAAAGTAGCCATTTTTGTGCTGGAAATATAGACTTTTTGCATCATATCGCTTCCTTCAAAATTATATTAGACAGAAAGTTTTATTATTTTTTTATCACGAAATGCTTTAATTGGGAATAAAATTTTCGCTTTAATTCAAGGCCCTGAGACAAATTTACACAATGCGCCCTTGGAAAATGTTTAAAATTAGAGCCTTTTCAGTGATTTCTTCTTGTAAAACCGTGAAAAACAAGCATTAATATATTGACTTTCAAATATTTTTGAGTTAAATTGACTACAGAAAAGCTTTTACAGCTTTACTTTTTAACTCAAAAGAAGGAGACAGAAATGACAAAAGCAGAATTAATTGAACAAATGGCAAAAGACGCTAACGTTTCCAAAGTTGCGGCCGGTGCAGTTCTTGATTCGTTTATGACTAACGTCACCAAGGCCCTCAAAAAGAAAGAAGGAAAAGTCACGCTGGTCGGGTTTGGAACATTTATGAAGAAGCGTCAAAAAGCACGTAAAGGCCGCAATCCACAAACAGGCGATCCGATTAAAATCAAGGCCAGAAACGTGGTAAAGTTCAAAGCCGGGAAAAAACTCAAGGACTCCATCTAAATTAGCACAAATTTTGAAGACGGGGCAGTTCTTCGGCTTTAGGGCCGAAAACTGCCTTTTTTTATTCATCTTACTTAGTGATTAACTTTACAGAAGATTGAATAGTCGAATATGGGAGAAAAAAGAAGTTTGATTTCGGGCCAAAGCATTTTGATTGGAGACACATCCGATGAGTGGTGATATTCCGGATCGGCAGACAGACAATATTTCCGAAATTGATCAAGAAACCACCGAACCCCCTGAGTACAAGGTTTTGCTGCACAATGATGACTACACGACCAAGGCGTTTGTAGTGGAAATCCTTATGGTGGTCTTCAGCAAATCACTGGAAGAAGCCACTCACCTGATGTGGTCTGTCCATAAAAACAACATCGGAGTATGCGGCATCTACCCTTTAGAAGTGGCTGAGACGAAAATTGACCAGGGGA
>CAVXXE010000029.1:0-126809 GCA_963765595.1 uncultured delta proteobacterium | reverse complement strand
TCGCTAATCTAAGGATGAGTATTCCCTCTGTCAAGCCCTTTTTATTTTAATTTAGCCTAATATAAATGTCAGAACGATGGCAATACATACCTGCCACTATGGCCATTCGCCCATCTTCCGTATTTAATATAAATCACAAGGGTTTATCTCTCCATTTAGCCTCCTTCAAGCCCCAAGCTGATTATGACACTGGGGGGTGGATGGGTTCTATTCTCGCAGCTTAACCATTCGAGAATTTCCAGGCCTGGATCTGTAGCTTAATATCAAAAAAGCATATATTTACAAGGGTTTAAGTTCTGCTTATTTGAAATATCAATGATGGTCAGTTTCGGAAACAAGAGAGGAGGGTGAGCTTTCGATGGTGATGTCATTATAGCGTTTAATTTCGGAGCTTTAACCTACGCTTGAGGGTTTAGAACAAGCCTTTCGGGCGATGTTGCTTGAATATAAACCTCATACAGTATAAAAGCTAATAATTTCGTAGCTTTAGGCTGAATTCAAGGTTAAGGGTTTAGCCTTTATAGCGAAGGGTTGTACTTAATCAGAGCCGCAACAAGTTATTTTGTTGTTAAAATGTAATATATTTGCATAATTTCAAGGGTATATGCTCATTTTTTCAATTTCGCATAGTGTTGCATCCACTATCTTAAAAATTCAGGCCTGCAACACCACGTGACCCTTACAACCGCAACGCCTCGCATGGTGGGGTTTCAATAATTCCAACTTTCTCTGAGGGTGCAACACCAGCCGCAACAGCCATGGTCATCGGTAGAGGTGGGAGATTGCTCCTCTGCATTCCAGGCATCGATAATTGTCCGGCTAACCATTGGCGCTTGATCTTATCATTTAGGGGATGGCCATATTGCGTTCTGGTACAAAATTGCCCCTTGGTATTTCAATCGTCATAGTCATAAAGCATGTATTAACGGTGGTTTAAGCGCTGGGTTTTACTCTGCCTCCAGGGTGATCCAGTATGGACTCAAAAGGGTAGGGGTATTGAGCTAAGATATTATTCTTCATCAGCAAGCGGCTATATCTGTTTTTATGAAATAGCACTCATGAAAAGTCTAAAATCATGTGATATTAGGAACTCATCTTCACAGAAACCGTAGAACCACGACCGGTGATTTCGGCCTTATATCGAGATATCCAAAAAATAAAAGAAAAGGCGGACCACAATATGTTGTGTCTGCTCTTTTTTTAGTAAAAATCAGTAAAGGAAAGATTGGAACTGCAAATCCACCGTTTTCTGCCAATGCGAAAAGATTAGATTCATAGCCGTTGCCATGCCAGTTTTAGTTATGTTGTGGACACTCTGGATCTACTTTTATGGTTTTAAAAAAGATATATGTATTTTCTTTGCTTTTAGTTCTTATTCTTCTATCATATTCTTCTACGTTGCTTTATTCATACGACGAGCCTCAGATAGAAACCACTTTACCATTTGCTTATCAAAACCAGGGTTGGACTTAGCAAAATCAGCCGCTTTACGATAGTAGTCTGCCGCCTTGCTTTTTTCTCCCCGAGCCTCATATACCATCGCTAAGCGGTTAAGGCCGTCCACCTGATCAGGATAATCAGCAAGTAATTCGCGCGACACAGCTTCAGCCTCATCCAATCGGTTTTGTTTGATAAGATCAACTACACTATTGGACAGTTGATCCAGTTGCGTATAAACTGGGATAAACTTTGTGCTTGAGGCATATTCTTGTTCTTTTCCGGCTTTTGGCAAGAGGCAACATTTTTTGTATTTCTTTCCACTGCCGCAAGGGCAAGGGGCATTACGACCAATTTTTACCATGGTGGTGCCTTTTAAAATTTTTATCTCGCTGGCCGCCTAATTGTGATGCAAATACGTTATGCCACAAATTTGTCAGCCGAGCAATACGTCCAACAACAGGCCTGGCTCGCGGCAACGCTTAACCAATGTCCGCTTCATCCACAAGGCGGATGCCGCTTTAGCAAACATGGTACCTATCCGCGCAAGTTTCCCGAGGGCACCAAAATAGCCCGATGGTACTGTGTAGAAAAAGAGGGACGTCCGTTATATATTTACATATAAAAACAGATGTGATATTAATCCTGTATGCCACGTAAAGCCCGCATAGACGCGCCTGGCGCACTGCAACATATCATCATAAGAGGTATTGAGCGCAAGGCTATCTTTAAAGATGATTCTGATCGAGATAATTTTTTGGATCGACTAAGCGCCCTTGTATCTGAAAGCGAAACTGGTTGTTATGGCTGGGCGATTATGACCAACCACGTGCATTTGCTTTTAAAAACCGGTTTGTCACCGGTGGCTACCGTGATGCGGCGGTTGTTAACCGGTTATGCGGTGAGCTTTAACCGCCGTCACCGGCGCCATGGGCATCTGTTTCAAAATCGGTACAAATCCTTTTTGTGTGAGGAAGATGTATATTTAAAGGAACTGGTACGCTATATTCATTTAAACCCTTTACGGGCCAAAATTGTAAAAGATTTAAATGAATTAAAGTCGTATTTGTACTGTGGACACAGTGCCTTGCTGGGCACAGTAACAAATGACTGGCAGGACACCGAATATGTGCTCAATATATTTGGAACTTCATTGAGAGCTGCACGACGTGCATATGGAGATTTTGTTGCCAAGGGAGTTGCAAAGGGCCGGCGATCGGATTTGGTGGGAGGTGGCCTACTCAGGTCTGTTGGCGGTTGGTTTGAATTGAAGGAGTTTCGTGATAGTGGCATTCGAGTCAAAGGTGATGAGCGTATACTGGGATCTTCGGATTTTGTTGAAGCGGTATTGAAACAGTCCAACGAAGATTTACAGGAAAAATATCGATTGGCTGCAACCGGGCCTAATTTTGAGAGGTTACTCAGGAAAGTGGCCAAGTATTACCGAATTGATCCAGATGATTTAAAAACCGCAGGTAAAGAAAGTACGCTGACCAAGGCGCGCACAGTGCTGTGCTACCTTGCAGTTCGCAAGTTGCAGATCAGCTGTGCGGATGTTGCCCGAAAGTTGCAAATCAGTCCAGCGACGGTAAGTCGAGCCGCTATTCGAGGGATGTGCCTATCCGGTTAGCTCAGGTATCGCTTTCTCATTCTCAGCATTCGGATGAGCCCATTTGCCACTATATAACGTATCGTATTGTGGCCAGTTGTCGACGTTGACGGCGAGGCCCAGTGCTCTTAAGAACGTTGGTCCTCGCCAGAATCTGCGATTAAACCTGAAGGTAAACTCATTCAGGTATGCTTGCAGGTGTTTACTTCTAACGGCACCCTTGTGTGTGCCAGTCAGCCAACGCTTCAGGTTGGAGACAAGGAGGTGTACTAACGGTAACCACTCACCTGTTTTATGTCCATTGTGACTCTGTAGTGTGCGGATATGATAGTAACCGCGGGTTCCCAGGCCGTTATAACCCTTCCAACCGTCAGTGTAGATCTTGGTTCCCTTCGCGATATTTGATTCGATCCAAGGTCGCAAAGTCTCTGAGCTGGCATCGGGAATCACGGTAATTCGCACGCGACCGGCACGCTTGCGGGGGACTGGATCGCCATCAGCTTGCGTGCGTTCTTGATACTCAGGAGGGCCTTCTATGTCGTATTGTGTAGCATGACGTCCGGGCTTGCGTCCGCTGGTGTCTATCCAACGTACTACCTCGACGGCGACTACCACGAGTGACTTTTCTCCTTTTGCGCGACCGGGTTTGCCTTCTTCCGGGCCGCCGATGTAGCACTCGTCCACTTCGACCTCGCTCTTTAGTTTTTCCCGGTGAGGTGCAACGAGCGCTGAACGAAGCTTATGCAGCATATTGAATGCTGTCTCGTATCGTTTGATACCCAGTTGCTTCTGAAACTGCAGCGCGGATATACCTGGTGTAAGGGTTGACATGAGGTACGCTGCATAGAACCATGTAGTAATACTCTGACGTGAGCGGTGCATGACGGTACCCGATTTGAGGCTGACTTGATGGCCATTGTTGCATTCGATGATACTGCGTAATGCAATAGGCCAACCTGTCTGACTACTACACTTCGGACACACGAATCCGTCCGGGTGGCGGACACGGAATAAGTACTCGGCACAAGCTTCGTCCGTAGGGAACATGCGCACAAAATCAAGCAAGGATCGTGGTCTTTCAATCTTGGGCAGTGGCTTCGTCATATTGGATTCTTATCACGTTTCAAGTACCTGAGTCAACCGGATAGGCAGGTCGAGGGAAAAGCTTTCCAAACCTAAAACAGATACAAAAAGAATTGATAGATAGTTGGTAACTAACTAATATTATTCAAAGTATCGCAACTTAAAACCTTCGAAAAATGTAAATATATAACGGACGCCCCTCTATTCTTCTCCCATGGTGGATGCCAGGCTGCCGGACGGCTCGCGCGTTAACGTCATCATTCCTCCACTGGCTCTGGACGGGCCGATTCTCTCCATCCGGCGCTTTGCCGTCAATCCGCTGGAACTCGATGATTTAATCGAATATCGAACCCTCACCCCCGAAATTGCCGAAATATTAAAAGGCATCATCAAAGCCAGACTGAATGTCATCATTTCCGGGGGGACCGGCAGTGGGAAAACAACACTGCTGAACGTCCTGTCCCGCTTTATTCCAGGGGACGAACGCATCGTCACCATTGAAGATGCAGCCGAGGTGCAGCTCAAGCAGGATCACGTTGTCTCCCTGGAAACCCGGCCGCCCAACATTGAAGGCAAAGGACAGGTGGTTCTTTGATTAAACAGATAGAAAGAACATTCGCATAAATATCAGGCGGTTAACTTTTTGCATTCCTCACCATATAAATTTTTCCAAACTCATCGGATTCCTTATTCCAATCATATTGAAATACTTTTTTTGCAAAGGAGTCGTATTGGTCACTTTTGGAAAGGTTTGACTCCTGTCTTCTCTTTTTGAAAATTTCACTTTATATTTGATTAATTTAGATTTAGATATCTCCTCTAAAGGCTCCATTGTACATTTGCCCCTCAGGTAGTGGATCTCAAATATTCGCTTCAACAATAGTGCCAACACACAGATAAATACATGCGCTCTTACTCTGACTTGTAACCAGTGCCGAATTGGTCTTATATCCACAAAGTTTTTCAGATCATCAAAGAGCATCTCAACTTCTTTTAAGTTCTTGTATGATTCAACTACTTCACTCGGCTTTAAATCATATCGGCTCGACAACAGAACAAAGATGCCGTCAAACTTCTTTTCTTGTTCTATCTTTTCCTGATTTAAGCTATATCCAGTCGCTTTCTTGCTTTTGGTATCCCTGGCGACGGTAAAGAATTTTTTGAATTTGACTTTGTATCCTTCGAATATCTTGTGCAGCGCTTTGTCAATATCTCGGTCTTCTTTATACCTGGCATTTTCTGAAAAGACTTTGTCCAGTTCTTTTGATAACTTTGAAATATAGACCTGCCTTTTGTTTTGCGAACTAGCTTTCCTTTCCTCATTCAGGCAAATAATATATCTCAATTCATCTTCATATCGGCCTTGATACTTTTTGATCCCTCTGAATAGCTTAGCGCAGACTTTTGAATCAATGCCCTTAATTATGCCCTCAGCTATACTCTTATACGTCCCGCTTTTGGGCTCGCTTTTATTGCTCAAGCCCAAAATCTCTTTTTCCAGCAAAGAAAATTTCTTATCCGCCACATCGGCCTTTTGTTCTCTTATTATCTTTTGGCATTTCCATATCAAAAATTCTTTGACCGTCACCTTTCTTTCTCTGATTTTCAATCCTTTATAAATCTCATAATCTTCTTCATTAACTTGCTCGGAAAGCAGCATGATGCAAATCTCATCCTGACGATGTTTGACCCCCATAATATAATCAAAACCTTCGCCCTCCAGCCGGGCCAGGTTCAATTTAGTTATCATGCCGCGATCACCCACAAAGGTCGTATCTTCTATGTTGTAGGCACTTTTCAGTTCCTTGACGACCTGCTTGACCGTAGTTTCATCTTTGCGATTGCCCTCAAACACATAATGCTTGATGGGATAGCCTTCAAAGGTGGTCACCACACCGATTACAATTTGTTCCCTTTCAGGCCGATTGTCTCGGCTGTAGCCATTTTCACCGATCTCACAATTGTCAGTATAAAAAAACGATGAGGTTATATCGTAAAATGTCAATTTCACATTGATGCTAAAAAGATCTTTTAGCTTTTCAAATATGGCCAGCTCTAAATCATCTTTGACCGTTAACAGATGATCCATACTTCGATAAAAGTAGGTGACGTCAAAATCCAGATCTTTATACCCGGCCATCTCCTTGTAACAAGTCCGCTCTATCCATCGCGTTACCCCAAGTTTGCTTAACGGGTCAACGCAGCGATTGATCACCATCATTTGGACATATTTGTCGACTTCAAGCTTAATCCTTTTGTCTTTCAGTTTCACCTGACTTTTAATTATTTTCGATAGCCCTAACTCATCCCATAGCTTTTGCCAGAAAATGATGCTGCCATGTTCCAAAGATTCCAACAGCTGCACATCCTCTGACAAACAATAGTTCTCCAGCTTAAATATTCTGATAAACCCATCAATCAGATTGGCGACGTCCTGACGCCCGAATCGTTTGATATTGCCTAACGTGGCAATGTTGCGGGTCGTCGATCCTTTGCCTTTCACGTGTAATGATTCACTGATAACTAAGTAGTCATAGTTTTTTCCATTCTTTGTCGATTTTGAAATTCTGGGAAACATGGTGCCTCCTTGCGACTTGGATGACCTGAATTATTCCGTCACCACTTATGTATCGCATGAAAGTCACCATTGCAATGATTTTTTTGTAAAAATCAAATATTTTCCGCACCATATTTTTTGAGGCTCGCGGGCTTCTCAAAAATTTTAGATCAACAATTTCAGCTGATTAGAGCACCCCGGTCAAAAATGACCCCAGTTTTTGCCGTAGATGTGTTTAATAGGAGCTACCGCATCGCAGTAAAATAATTTAATACCACTATTAAAATATTTAATAGCTTGGCTGAGTTGATGGTTGAATTCAGACCCCTTCTATTTCAAGATTCATAAAATATCAGCAAGTTGTAAAATTATTATATAACAACATTATCAGTTAGTTATGTCTAATTCGAACAAGTTTGACTTAACTTTCAAGATAAATTTATCTTAAATAACAGTCATTGGTACAAGATTTGCTGCATGTCATACAAAAACACCTCGGAGAGGAGATAGACAAAGATGCGAAACGAATCAGGTCTAACATTGTTTGAATTGATGGTGGTTGTCGGAATTATGGCTATTTTAGCCAGTGTTGCAGTTCCGGGATTTCTCGGTTGGCTGCCCAAATATAGAATGCGCAGTGCCGCCGATGACGTCCTTTCAACTTTGCAAAACGCCAAACTCAGAGCCGTCAGGGAGAACAGCGTTGTGCGGGTGACCTTTGATTTTGCCAATGATCGCTATCTAGCGTTTGTAGACAACGGCGCGGGAGCCAATACCGACAACGGGACCCAGGAGGCAGATGAAGCGACGATTAAGAACGGCCAGATGCCCGCGGGAATTGATTTGTCAGATGATACATTAGGGCCCATGGTTCGGTTCGATCGCCGTGGTTTTCCGACAGCTGCCAGTGGAAATATTGACGTCAGCAACGGCACCATAAGCAAAACCATCAATCTAACCCTTGGCGGTAGTGCTAGTATCCAATAGTCATAACCGCCGGAGCCTTTTTTAACGCAAACACGGAAAGAATACAAATGATGAAAATACAAAATTTCAACAAAGGGTTTACCCTGGTCGAGTTGATGGTCACCCTGGCAATCTCAAGCCTGGTGATGTCCGGCATCTATGCCGTTTTCCATAAACAGGTCGCGACCCACAACACCGAGCGGCTGGTGGTTTCCATGCAGCAGAATGCGCGCGCGGCAATGAGCTTTATGGAAAGAGATATCCGGATGGCACGCTACGATCCCTCAGGGAGCAGCGGTGCGAACATTCTGATTGCAGACAGGGCACAACTTCAATTTCAGATCGACGATGACGGAGATGGTGCTATCGCCGGTGCCCAGGAAACCATAACATATGATTTGGATAACGATGCGGCTCCCAGAGACGGTATCGCCGATGGGACGGTTTGCAGCCTTGTAAGAGATGACGGGTCCGGAATTGGCGCAGCGATAGTGGCCCGCAGTATCGATGCCCTCAATTTTGATTATTTTGACGCCAATGGAAATAGCATACTCGATAGAACGGCAACCCCCTGGCAAGTCCCGGCCGGCCAAATCGCCGATATCCAGTCTATAAGGGTATCCATCGTCGCCCGGTCGGGCGATAGCATACCGGCCATGTTCATCAACCACACGGACAGCACGATTTACAGGAACCGACCCCGCGATACCGATGGCGACGGTACACCCGATACAGCCGATATCATCCTGCCGGCACAAAATGACGATTTTCGTCGGATGCAGGTTACCACTGAGATTGATTGCCGAAACTAATTCGCTGGAGATAGCCATGTCTAAAAAACAGACCAATCGAAAACTGAAGATCTGCAATAACAACCGGGGATTCACCCTCATCGAAATCATGATTGCCATGGTCATATTTGTGGTCGGCATGCTGAGCGTTGCCGCCATGCAGACCAGCGCCACCAAGGGCAACAATACCGCCAACCGGTCCACCAGAGCATTCACCTGGTGTTCCGATCGGATGGAGGTGCTGATGGGTTTGCCCTACAACGATCCCGGTTTAGCTGCAGGCGAGCATTCGAAAGAAGACGATGCCGTCGAAATTATCACCCAGACGGCGGACGGGATTGACAACGACTATGACGGACAAATAGATGAAGCCGGGGAAAGTGGGGTCGTTGAAATAATGTGGACCGTAGTCGACAACGATGGCATAGCCGGCGTACCGCCGCCCCCTCCTAATACCAAAAGCATCACCGTTAGGGTATCCTGGCGAACGCCGCTGGGAAAGCAGAAGAGTCTCACGTTGAACACCATCAGAGCCCAAAATGCAACAGCGAGTTAGTGGCAACCTGGCAAATGTGATTGAAAGGACAAAATCCATGTTCAAAAAAGATCTATTTATTAAAAACGAAGAAGGTTCTGCCATCGTGGTTGCGCTGATGATTTTAATGGTCGTTACAATCATCGGAGTATCCTCTTCCAACACGACCACGGTTGAACTGCAGATTGTTCGCAACGACGGAATATATAAACAAAACTTGTATCTGGCTGAAGCCGCCGCCCAGGAAGCGATTCAGAGGATCTGGAACATATCCCGATCCGACCCGATCCTGCTGGAAGACAAGGTTCCGGTGTGGCTCAATACCATCGACATGAAAAACATCGACAATTGGGATGATGACGGGGCCGACGGCAATGATACGGCTTTGATCTCATCTACGGATCCAGATGCAAGCTTAGCGGTGGTTGATGCGGGTATAGCCGCTGGAGGATCACTTGATATTTCCTCCGAGACCAATGCCCACGATTTTGCCGTATTTGGGCTCGGCAACCGCAATAATGGGCGGGTCTTTATCAGAATCGGATATAGAGAACGGTTTTAAGAAAGGGAGTTATCTCATGAGTCAAATAAAAAAATACTTAGGTCGGCTTTATACCTCCAGGGACAAAGGTTATTTCCTTAGATTAGCGACCGGAATTCTTTTTGCAGCAGTCCTGTTGTGTCCCACAGGTGCCGCCCGGGCGGTCCAGATCAGCGACGAACCCATGGAAACACAGGTTCAATCCGCGGCCGCCAACATTATGTTTATTTTGGATAATTCCGGCAGCATGGACTGGGAGTTTCTGACCCAGGGGACCGATGGGAAGTTTGAAGGTAACATCGAGTATGTGTTTAGCGATCCCGGAGGGGACAATACCTATCCAATCTTGACTGCAACGGTACGATATTATCCGGATCCGACCGCGGCAAATGGAAATCCCAATGGTCGGGGTATAACAAAATCTATTATAACCCCAACACGGCTTACCTTCCCTGGCCGCAAACCACCACGAATCCGTTTGCGGATGCAGATATCAGCAATCCCAGGGCAAATCCGGCCAATGCGACACCGACATTTGATCTCAGAGCCGAGTATCATTCGATTGCCGGCTACGACGGCGAAGTGGTTGTAGACAACACCGATGCCGGCTTTTCGGTGAGCGATGAAGCCGACTGGGGTAATCTGCCTACTGCGATTACGACATCGGCAGTAACTACCGCTTTAATAATTCTGCCCGATCGACCCCGATGCCTGGGCCCAATGGACACCGACACTCCCGGCGCCAGGCAATTATGAGGTATATGTCTGGTTTAGGGCAACAACACGACGCCCGCCAGCACGATGTATCCTACACCATCGGACACGCCGGCGGGCCCACCACCGTCAGCGGTATCAGTCATCATACGGATGAAGCCCAGGGAGACCAATGGGTACTGTTGGGTGAATTTTTATTTGCGGGGGACGGTTCGGATTATGTGCGCCTGGAAGCGCCTAGAGTCGACACCGACTGTTGCGACTACAGCGCCGATGCGGTTAAGTTTGTTGATACTGATGCAGCCGTCACACCGACGGTAAGTATTAAAAATGCCCATTACTACACCTGGCATGACGCCGACAGTAATGGTGAACTGGACAATGGAGAAAATATTTATCTGATCAACTTTATCGACAGTGATGCGGACAACGTTCTTGACACCCGGGCATATTACCGGGTTGATAATACGGACGGCAATGACATCGTTGAAGACGGGGAATTGTATACAGTCACGGATACGGCCGAACAAAACCTCATCAAACCCAAAGTATATGATGAAGACGGAAATTTTGTCTGCTATAAAACCGATGCCGAAGACCTCCAGAACTTTGCCAACTGGTACCAGTATTTCCGACGGCGGGAATTGACCGCAAAAGGGGTGGTGGCCAGCGCCATCAGCAACCTCGGGGGCGTCAGTATCGGTCTATATACGATCAACAGCGGTGTGCGCCAGCCGGTCCTGCCCATTAAACTGGATATGGCAGCCAGTCAAATTGTCGACAACCAGGATGCCGGGTTTGACACGACGGGAAGCGCTGGAAGGAGTCCGGCGCATACGATGAATATGAAGGCAGTTCATATTACAGCTATGATGAGGGTGATACGGCCACCTGGACACCGGATCTTCCGGCTGCCGGCACCTATAATGTTTATGGCTGGTGGTGCTACTAGGACACCCGCGATACCAACGCAAAGTATACCGTCAATTATAGCGGCGGGTCCGTCGACATCAGGGTCAACCAGCAGCAAAACGCCGGACAGTGGATACTTTTGGGCAACTATAGTTTCGATGCGGGAACTTCCGGCAATGTGACCGTTACCCGCGATGCTTCGAGCACCCATAACAGCACGAGTGCCGATGCCGTCATGTTTGAACAAACCGGCGGCGCCACGGTGAATGTGGATGATACCTATACCCTGCTGGATCAACTTTACGCCATGGAATCCTCATGACAGCACGCCCCTGAGGCAGGCTCTGGAAAATGTAGGCGAATATTACCACCAGGATGACGGTTCCGACGGCAATCTGGGCAGCTCTCCATTTTCCGATGCCAACAACGGCGGCGCCTGCCAAAAGGCATATGCCATCGCAATGACGGATGGGTACTGGAACGGCAGCGATCCCAGCGTGAATAATGCGGACGACGGTGAGGGTGATCCTTATGAAGATAGCTATTCCAATACCCTGGCCGATGTGGCCATGTACTATTATGAAAATGATTTATCCAGCGCGCTCGACGACGTGGTGCCGTCAAAGGCTTGCGACACAGCCAATCATCAGCACATGACCACCTATACCTTATCGTTTGGGGTGACCGGCACCATTGATCTTACGGATATGGACGCAGACGGTCAGGCGGATGCGATCAGCTATGCCGATGATCCCTGTTTTTTCAATGCCAACACACCGGTCCCGACCTGGCCGAATCCCGCGGCCGGCAATTCACAAAAAATCGACGATCTCTTTCATGCGGCGGTCAACGGCCGGGGGCTATTTTTCAGTGCCTCCAATCCCCAGGAACTGGTCGACGCCATGGCCGAGATCATCGGCGATATCCGTGATCCGGCCTCGGGCGCTTCGGTCTCCGTCAACGGTGAGGAACTCGGGGCCGACACGGTGCTCTATCAGGCCAGATATCTATCCGGCGATTGGATCGGTGAAGTGCTGGCATTTCCCATCGATCAGACCACCGGTGCGGTATTAAACGCGGAGGATCAGATATTGTGGAATTCTTCCGACAAGCTCGAACGGATCGGAGTCACCTGGGACAACCGCAGGATCGTGACGTATAACGGGGCCGATGCCGGCAGTAAATTCAGATACGGCAGTCTGACCACTGCCCAGCAAAACGCTCTGAAGGAGGCTGACTGGGAACATGGGATTGAGCCAGGATGATCAGGCCGAGCGCATCCTGGAATATATCAGGGGCCGCAGCGACAATATCGGGTCTTTAAATTTCAGGTATCGTACCAAAACATTGGGAGATATCGTCCACTCGGCCCCCGTCCTGGTAGGCAAAGCCGCTGCCGCTAGCGGTGACGGTGTGGATAATAACGACGATGGCGTTGTGGATGAAACCGGCGAGCTGAGCGGCGGAACCATATTTGCCGGCGGAAATGACGGCATGTTGCATGCGTTCGATGCCCAAAATGGCTGGGAACGCTTTGCCTATGTGCCCAATATCGTGATGAATAATCTAAGATATTTAAAAGATGTCAACTACAGCCACCAGTTTTATGTGGACTTGACACCCTATGTCAAGGAAATTGCCATCAGTGCCACCGTGAGAAAAACATATCTGGTAGGTGGACTCGGTAAGGGCGGCAAAGGCTATTACGCCTTGCTCATTCGAAACCGGTCGGAAAGCGGCGGCGTCTGGACGGACATCCTGAATGTAGACAATGTCGATGATACGACCTCCGAAGATACGGTCAAAGCCATGATTCAATGGGAGTACCCGCGGGCCGACACGGCCGCCGACGGTATGGACAATGATGGGGATGGCAGCACAGATGAAGTCGGTGAAACAGATCCTGACATCGGTTACAGCTTCAGCCAGGCCTACCTGGTCAAAACCAATGCCACCAATGCCGCCCACCAGTGGGTGGTGATATTCGGCAACGGCTACAGCAGCAATGACGCCAAAGCCGTGTTGTATATTCTTGATCTGAACGGGGTTATCATCCGTAAAATCGATACGGGCGTCAGCGGAGATAACGGACTATCAACCCCGGCCTTAATCGACGTTAATAACGACCAGCGAGTGGATTATGTCTATGCCGGAGACCTGCAAGGAAACATGTGGAAATTTGATTTAACCGACGCTGATGCCGCCAACTGGGCGGCGGCTTTTAATGACGGCACAAATCCCCAGCCCCTTTTCGCAGCCGGCCAGCCGATCACCTCCAAACCGGATGTCATGCGGCATTGCACGGAGCATGGCTATATGGTTGTTTTCGGAACCGGTAAATTTTTGCACAACGACGACCGGGCGGATGTCAGCCTGCAAAGTATATATGGCATCTGGGATTACGGCGACGATGAAGATGACGATGAATATCTGGGATCCTTTGACCCCAATGCGGGCAGGCGCTTTCCAACCAGACCATGGGTGTTACCCTGCTGGAGCAAACCATCGATGATCTGAGGACCATCAACGGTCACGACTATCGAACCTTCAGTGACAATTCCACCAGCTGGCCTACTGTTACGGATACGGATGCCGGTCAACAGCCCAATCCGCTGACCCATGCCGGCTGGTATGTTGATTTTCCCAACACAGCCCCTTATGAGGGCGAGCGGGTATTCAAAGGCGTCCAAATCCGGGATGGCAAAGCAATTGTGATTTCATTTATTCCCAACCTTTCGCCCTGTTCGGGGGGCGGCAACTCCTTTTTGTATATCATGGATGCCTGCGATGGCAGCCGGATGCCGGAGGACTATAGCCAGTTTGATATCGGCACACTCGGCAACACGATCCAAATCGGTACCGATCCTGAGACCGGTGACCCGATAATGGCGCCGCCCACCGGCAAAGCATTTGTCGGTACACTGCATGAACCCAAGATTATCAGAAAACCGGGCACCGGTCTTGAGCGATTGTATATGAGTTCTTCCACCGGTGTTGTAGAAACCGAAGATTTGCCGGCCGAAAGAAGAGGGATGCTTTATTGGCAGGAAAGATAGGGGTTTGTATCCCAACAGATTTTCACCGTAACCGCTTGGGCTCGTCAATATAAGCGCAATGGTTACAAAACTGATTCAGATGAAGGAAAGGAATCAACATGGTTATAAACATTAATAAACGGCTTTTCGAAGCAGTGCTTGCCGGGCTATTCTTTGTTGCCATGGCTTTTGCGCCCGGAATCGGTTCGGATGCAGAAGCCGGATCGAAAAATCGCGGGAGATCCGATATTGTGTATACCGGTGAAACACCGGTCCATCCCGGTTATCCTCAGTTATTTGATAATATCGGTACCATAGACAGATTAGCAGCCGGAGAAGTGGTAATTGATGACTCCTTGTACCGGATTTCGAATTCCACCACGTATCATGTACCGGGATCGTACACTGTCTCGAGGTCCCGTTTTAAGGCCGGCGACAGTGTGGGGTGTCTCTTCACGGCAGACGGCGAAATAGAATCCATCTGGTTCATCTCCCGCAATAGCCGATAATCTGGATACTTAAGGGAGTCGAATACCAGGAGATCCACGACCGCCTGGTCTTTGGGCTCGACTTCCCGGTTGCACCAGCCGTCGGACATGACAATCGCCATCCGTTGATTTCATCGCATGTGGGGGCGCAGCCCGGCCCCCCATAAGCGATAAATTGTTTTATGAACATTCAGGGCTGCATTCAGGCCGTGGCGGCTGTTTTGAAATTGCTATTCGGATCCGATTCTTTTGTTGATCAATTCCCCGCTATCTAGTATGACTGGCACCATTGATTTCAAATCCATTCTGCACCCACATACAGGCCGGCCGCTATGTCGCGAATCCGCAACCAGACCATTCAGGGATTAACTGTCGGTGATACATTCACGGTTTCACGGAAATTCACCGAACAGGACATGCTAAACTTTGCCGACATCACCCGGGACTACAATCCCATCCATTTTGACGAACGCTTTGTAGCGACAAAAAATTTAAAAGGCCGGATTTGCCATGGACTGCTGGTCGGAAGTCTGCTCACCGAAATCGGAGGGAAAATCGGGTGGTTGGCCTCGGAAATGAATTTTCGTTTTAAAAAGCCGGTTTATTTTGGAGATACGATTGATTGTTCGCTGACCATCACAAAAATCGACGGGCAAAACCGGGCCAGAGCCGAGGTAATTTATCGCAACCAGGACGGAACCGTCGTCCTGGAAGCCGAATTAGGGGGTATTCTTCCGGGCGACCGGGAACGGAAGATCCTCGATGCCATTCTGGCGGCAGGGGAAAGGAATAAAACATAATTCGAAATTCTACATCCCTTGTTCTACCCTACCTGAATCCCCTACCCCATAGCCCGGATAAACCGGAAATAAATATTTACGGATGTCGTTTTGCTCCGTCAATTTTAGGATTGCTCTTTCAATAATTGATCCGCCCTAAACGGACCTTAAATATTCAATCTTCAATCGAAAATATGCAATCATTTGGTGAGTGCTTTACTTCGGATTAACCTTGGCTTCGGATGGGACGGAACTGCTTGCACCGGCACCTGGCCCGGGGGTGTTGCCGAGGATCTGATCATATTTGAACGGCCTTCGAAAATCGCACCCTCCCTGATATCAATGGACTTTGCCTTGCAGTCTCCCAGCAATTGACCGGAAGATTGAATCTCGAGCTGTTGGCGGGCCAGAACATTGCCGGTGACCTGCCCCTGGATAACGATGTTGTCGGCCTCAACGTCGGCTTCCACGACACCGCTTTGACCAACATGGATATCACCGACAACCTTGATCGTGCCTTTAAAATGACCTTCCACACGAAGATCTTCATCGCCCTGAATATCACCTTCGATCTTTATTTTTTTGCTCAAAATTGAAGTTGTGCCGGTCGTTTTTCCTATTTCCATCTACATCTCCTTCAAATAAAAAATTAGAAATCTACGAATTGCCCCGCTGACAATCCGGATCCCTAATTGCGGTCTGGTGCTTTCATTTTTTTTCAACGGCTGCAGACGCGGGTGAGGTTTGCGAGGGCTTGGTGGCAGCGGGTCTGGATTCCTGGGCCGATCTTTTGCCCATTTGCATTTCCCCGTCAAAAACAGCACCGTCCAGGATTGAAATTTTAGGGGTTACGATCCGCCCATTGATTCGGGCGGTATTGTCCATATGAATTTTTTCTGTCGCCGTAAGATCGCCCTCTACATTTCCGTTAATGGCGATACTGGTGGCGTTGAAGTTTCCTTTAACCCTTGCTCCCTGAGCAACCTTCAGTTGGCCTTTTAAATTAAATTCTCCCTCA
Organism: uncultured delta proteobacterium; assembly: GCA_963765595.1. Taxonomy (GTDB): domain Bacteria; phylum Desulfobacterota; class Desulfobacteria; order Desulfobacterales; family JAFDCJ01; genus JAFDCJ01. Next base: position 110,344 of record CAVXXE010000029.1, on the reverse strand, counting down.
AAAGAGCCCAGGATGATCATATTGCCTTCGCCGGAAACGTTTCCGTTGATTTTAAGATTTTTCCCGAAGAAAGTTGTGGAATCCTCAGTCCTGTCTTCCGGGGCACTTTTAGGGTGCTCAATCTGAAAAGTACTTTTAGGGGTCGTCGGCGTATCGGCGGCAGACGCCTCTTCTTCTTCTTTTTCCTTTTTCCCGAATAATGTCATTCCTAAACTCCTTTTGAAATAAGGTGGTTGACTGCAAGCATGCGATATTTTTTTTCGCACCTTGTCTAGTAATATATAGTAAAATCGTTAAAATGTAAAAAGATTTTGTAAAAATCAAAGCATTTAGGGACCTTAAGAGTGAACGCTTACCCCTGTTTTTGGCGTTTTTTTCCATTGGTGATGCAATCATCCCTTTTTCGTGCTATACATCAAGAGATTTTATCAACACAAGGAGCACCACCATGAAAAAAACCCGCCTCTTTTTGTGTATTCTGAGCTTAATACCGTCTGTCTTAATTGCCGGTGTGATTCCGGACAATCCCACGTTTCAATCAGCCAGAGCTAAACTGGTCAAAAATCATATCGTCGGCCAGGGAATAGCCGATCCGCAGGTCCTGGCGGCGATGCGCTCCGTGCCCAGGCACTGTTTTATACCTCAACGACTTGTTTCAAGAGCCTATGCAGACACCGCCTTGCCTATCGGAGAAGGCCAGACCATATCGCAGCCCTATGTGGTCGCGCTTATGACGGAAAGCTTAAAACTCACCGGCAATCATCGGGTACTTGAAATCGGGACAGGCTCGGGCTACCAGGCGGCGGTGCTGGCCAAAATCGTCAAAAAAGTATACTCCATCGAAATCAAAGAAAAACTTCATCACGAGTCGACCCGGCTGCTTAAAACCCTGGGGTTTGCCAACGTCGACACCCGCCACGGTGACGGATATTTCGGCTGGGAAGAAGCCGCCCCTTTCGATGCCATCATGATCACCGCGGCAGTCAATCATGTTCCACCGCCGCTGTTAAAGCAACTCGCTGAGGGCGGCCGGCTCATTTTACCCCTCGGCAATCCGTTTTCGTATCAGAATCTCACTCTGATCACCAAAACCGGGGGCGACTATGTAACGCGACAGATCACCGGTGTGCTGTTTGTGCCGATGACGGGGCATGCCCAGGACGGATAAGTTGATGATGCGTTTGCATTTTGAATATACCCGAGAATGATTGTCCAATGCCGACCATGCTCCTTAGCGCCATCTTCATTGTATCCTTTTCCACCCTGGCTTTTGAAGTCTTGCTCACCCGGGTGTTTTCCATCGGGCAGTGGAACCATCTGTCATTCATGGTGATCAGCATTGCCCTTTTTGGATTCGGCGCCAGCGGAACATTTTTAAGCATTATCGACATTCGTAAAAGCCGCCGCCAGACGTATCCGGTGTCCAGGGTTTTACTGGCCGCCCTTCTTAGCTTATACACTGCCGCCGCAATGATATCCTTTATATCCTTAAACAACATGCCTCTGGATTATTTCAGGCTTGCGGTGGAGCCGGTTCAATGCCTATACCTGCTGGCAGCCTATCTGCTCTTAACCCTGCCGTTTTTTTTCGCGGGAATAATTATCGCCATCGGCTACACCACTCTGCCGCAAAAAGCCGGCCTGGTTTATTTTGCATCCATGGCCGGATCTGCGCTGGGCGCAGTTGCACCGGTTCCATTGCTTACCCTGGTGGATGAAGAGAAACTTATTATCATTTCAGCCCTGATTCCGCTAATTCCAGCGGCCTTCGCAGCTTTGAAACCATCGCCTCAAAAAGACTCGAAAATCCAGTACCCATGGTTATTGCATACGGTTGCAATAACCGCCAGTTTTGGATTCCTTTGTTTTGCAATATTTTTAATGACCCCTGCGGGTAAATCTTTGATTCAAGTAAAGCCCTCCCCTTTCAAAGCGCTTTCCCAGGTCCTTCAATTTCCCAAAACTCGGATCGTCGAAACGAAAACCGGCATCCGGGGTAGAATTGAACGCGTCAAAACGCCATATATCCGCTTTGCACCCGGTTTAAGTCTCAAATATACGAAAACCTTGCCCGACCAACAAGCTGTCTACTCGGATGGCGACAACCAGTTTGTGCTCTACGATCTCAAAGAGAAAAATGATAGCCGTTTTGCAGCCGCCATGCTTTCTTATTCAGGCTATTTTCTGGCGCAGCAGCCTGAAAATGTGTTGCTGATCGAATCCGGCGGAGGTTCTGCCATAGCCTGTGCGCTTGCCTCCGGGGCGAGTCACATCGCAATCATCGAACAAAACCCCGATCTGGCAAATATTTTGCGGCGTCAGTATCGACTGCCGGTAATCGTCGAAACCCCCCGGGGCTTTCTGGCACAAAACGATGACCGCTACGATATCATTCAGCTGGAAAACTGGGGATCCTCCATGCCGGGTGCTGCTGCCCTGAATCAGGATCACCTGTTCACCCTGGAAGCATTTGGCGAATACTGGGATCATCTGACGGCAACCGGTGTTGTCATCATTTCCCGCAGACTACTACTGCCGCCGTCTGATTCCCTGCGTCTCTGGAGCACTGCTTACGAAGCACTTAAAAAGAACGCTGTCGAAAGGCCCGGAGAGCACCTGGCACTTCTCCGCAATTTCGACACGTTCACCTTGCTGGTCTCAAAATCTATCGTGAATATTCGGCGGGTGATTGAATATTGCAGGCGGAACAACTTTGACCCGGTATTTCTGGAAAAAATGCAGCGGGATATGGCCAATAGATTTAATGTATTCGACGAGCCCTTTCATTTTCAAAAAATCAACCAGCTGGCAGCGGCTTACCAATCCGGCCGCCAAGACGAATTCTTCCGGATGTACCTGCTTGATATTGCGCCACAGTCCGACAGTCGGCCTTTTCCCGGCAGATTTTTGAAATGGCCGAAGGTAATATCACTTTACAAAATCCTGGGGAGTCGCTTTTACGTCCTGCTCATGTCCGGAGAAATTGTGATTTTGGTGATTTTTGTCGAAGCCTTGATCGTTGCGATTTGCCTGCTGATCATCCCCCTGATTCTGATCACGCGCAGGATTCAAAAACCGAATATTTCCCAGATTGTCTATTTTTGGGGTTTGGGCACCGGTTTTATGTTTGTTGAGCTTTATTTTATCAAATCTTTCATTCTTCTCGTGGGTGATCCCGTTATCAGTTTTACCGTGGTGGTTTCAGCAATATTAATTTTCACAAGTCTGGGCGGTTTATGGGTACAGAACAAACGCGGACAGGACATCAGGTCCGCAATGGCGGCCCTCATCGGCATGCTGATTCTGACGGTTGTCGGCTTTGAACTCTTGGCCGCTCATATCCTGAAGGTTTCAGCGGCCCTGCGGTACTTTATCGCCATTCTTTTTTTGCTTCCAGTCGGTTTTTTGATGGGACTGCCCTTCCCGCTCGGGATGCGCCACATCATGAAAAGCCCGGTTCAAAGAGCTTATGCCTGGTCGGTAAACGGCTGTGCATCCGTGTTGAGCTCTGTTGTTGCCGCACAACTTGCCGTCAGTTTCGGGATTCCTCTCATCGCTGCCGGTGCGGTTTTGTCTTACTTTACTGGCCTTGGTAGCGACCGGAAAAGGAGCCCAAAGCTGAACGCTCAATGCTCGAGATTGAAAACCATAGGCCCTCTTATGAAACTACGCCAAATGGCACGGTTTGTTGATGATTAGACTGGCCACTTCGATAGCCTGAATTAAACAGCGAACCGCAGAATATCGAATAACGAATATTGAATGTCGAAGGATGGGTTCGCTTCGCTCAGTCATTTTTTATAAAACAGTCAGAATTCCTTACTTCGTCATTCGTCATTCGTTATCCTCTTCTTCCTCACTTTCCCACGCCTTCCGGCGCATAATGCGCCTGATAAATCCCAAAACCGTCAAGAGAGCCGCCACAAAAAAAAGGATGCCGTAAAGATTATCAGCCAGATACACCAGCCAGCGGGGTGTGCTTTCAAGGTGGCTGAGCCAATCTTTTTCCAGTTCGTCGCTGGAAATGCCAAGGCTCTTCGTAACGGCGGCTTCCATGGACTCACCATTTTTCAGATGGCCCAACAAATCCAGAATGGCGCCTTTGCCGTACTGTCGGTCAATATAATTAACCACACTTTTGCTTTGTTCATAGGCGAGTATCAGGGATGGTTTGTCCCGGGGAAAATTTTTTGCCAGTCGTCTGAGATGCAACACCCGACCCGCCATAATGGCTGCATCAAGTCCGGACCCGCTTTTATCCAGAAATATCTCCCCAATTCCATCACTGGCCCACTGACAAATGCCCTCTTCGAGCCATCTGGGAAGGCGGTGTTTGCTGATGTGGCGATGCAGTAAAAGATGACACAATTCATGCTTAAAGGTTACGCGCAGGGAAAAGGGGTGCAGGTTCATCCTGGAATAATCAATGACAATCAAATTTTTTTCAGGGACCGCAAACGCAACAAAGAGTTTGTTGCGGCTTAATCTCTGGAAGTTTCGGGTATTTTTAACCAAAACCACCTGGGGCCTGGTATCCAAACCCCAGGCAAAAATTTTCTCCAATTCCTGCATGAGATCCGGATAAAGACGAAGGAGTTCACCGGCAGCACCTTCCTGGGACGGTTCATAGGCAACAATCAAATCATCATTTTGCAATACCAAGGGTTGTGCCATTGCGGGATATTGCCAAAAGAAAATTGCAGTCAAGCCGGCGAGAAAAGCGAAATATCTTATCAATAAAGGTTTTTTTGGCACAAATCGGATTCTAATACACTTGGCACTTGAATTCAAACGCTTATTTTTGCTATGAATACCAGCTTAGATGTAATTCAGACATCAGAGGCTTTTCCCGATGACGCGCTGCGGGGTTTAATTCGGGCAACCATATCAGCCAATTACAATGGACAGTGGGTGGAGGTCTTTTATGCGAATTCAGGTAGATTGCTACGCCGGATACCGCGGCGAGGAGACACCCCGCCGTATCCGGATGGCCACCTATAAAATCGAGGTGAAAAAAGTGCTGGATCGTTGGCTGGCCCCGGATCATCGCTATTTTAAGGTTATTGGCGATGATGACGCAACATATATCATTCGCCACGATACCGTGAAATGGGAATGGGAATTGGTGTTATACCGGGCAGTCGAAGGATTCACCGAAAACGACAGTCAATTCGGGGAAAGTTGATGGTATATTTCACAATTAAAAAATAATAGATCTATGGAGGTAAATCATGAGCGAGGATAAAACGATCGAAATTTTAAAAAGTGCCATTTTGTTGGAAAAAAGGGGACAGGCGTTCTATTCAAAAATTGCGCGACAAACATCCGGTAAGGCCGTTAAAACATTTTTTGAATTAATGGCGGATGAGGAGGTCAAACATGTCGCAATTTTAGCGGAACAGTTTAAAGCCTACCGCCAAAACAAAAAATTTAATCCCGGAGATTACCAGGAAGATCACGGCAACAGCATCTCTTCTAAAGTCCTGACAAAAGAATTAAAAACAGAAATATCTGCCGCCGATTATGAGGCCGCCGCCATATCAGCAGCGATGGCTATGGAGAAAAATGCGATACAGCTTTATTCGGACAGGGCATCAGATGCGGTGGATCCAAATGAAAAAGCGCTTTACAAATGGCTGGCCGAATGGGAGATGCAACATCTGAATTTTCTAGCCGAAATTGATAAAGAGCTGACCGAACAGGTCTGGCATGATAACAATTTCTGGCCTTTTTAGTTGTTTCCATCCCAATCAATAGATACGCGATACCATCTGTTTATAGTTAACCTGGCTAACGTAGGATAATCTCGAACCGCTTAACCTAGTTCATATTCAATCGCACAGCGGCACCAGCATCACCGGGCAAGGCGCATTTTCCAGAATGGTCATCCCGACATAATCGATCCGGCCCATACACATTTTTTCTTTGTGCGAATGGCACCCCAAGACCAGAAGGTCTGCCTGGATGTCACGCGCCAGCTTGCATGCTTCCAGGGCGGGATCGGCAGGCCGGCACTTAAACGATACATTCTTCAGGTTTACCAATAAAGGCTCAATTTCCGTTTTGTAGCGACGCCCGGCTTCTTCCCTGGTTTCAACCAATTTCGGATCATTTTCGTCGGTTTCCTGCAACAAATAATCCAGAGCGTGGAAGATATGGAGTTCGGCGTCGTTTTGCCGCGCCAACTCCAAACTTTTTTTAAGTGCAAACATGCTGGCGGGACCGAACTTCAATGCTACAAGGATTCGTTTGAACATTTCGCTCCTCCCCTATTGTTATTTTGAATCATCATTCTATTTAGCCTATCCGGCCGGAAGCTGTTTCGGCAGGGTGAGGTCTTGAAACCGGGGCCCGCTGTGAGGATTTTGACCAGAGTCAAAGTCCTCTGAAATGACCCGGAGAACTTCATCATCTGTTCTGAATTCGAAGCTGAGTTGTCTTATCCCGCCATCTCATATATGGTGCCGGCAGATTTATTGCAAATATACCTTTTGGGAGCAACCATAGTCAAATAATTTTTCATTTTTCCGGAGGACGCAAATGCAAAGCCCTTTTCCGTTCGAATCCATGCTCGTATTCGGCTGTTTGGCAATCATGCTTTTAACCGGTGTTCTTCTAAGGGCCAAAATAAACTTTTTTCAACGTTTTCTGATACCAAGTTGTCTGATTGGAGGCATACTGGGGATCATACTGCTAAATCTCGGAGTCATGCGGTTGCCGGTGGCGAACCTGGAAACCTTTGCCTATCATCTTTTTAATATTTCATTTATCTCAGTAGGGTTGACTCGAAACGAAACCTCCCAAGCAACTTCAAAATTAAATATTCACATTTTCAAGGCCCCCTTATGGATGGCCCTGACCCAATCCGTTATTTTTCCGCTCCAGGCCATCGCCGGGGGTGCGTGTGTTGCTTTGTTCGGTCTCTTTGGCATAAAGTTATTCCCAACTTTCGGATTTCTGGCACCGCTGGGATTTGAAGAGGGACCGGGTCAGGCGCTCTCAATTGGAAAAGTCTGGCAGGGATTTGGTTTTGAACATGCCACAACCATTGGGCTGACCTTTGCCGCGATGGGTTTTTTCTTTTCCTTTTTTGTCGGTGTGCCGTTGGTCAACTGGGGCATTCGAAAAGGCTTGTCCGCCCAAGGGCCCCGGACTTTGCCCCAAGATTTTTTAACCGGAATCATATCTAGCAATCAAAAGCGAAAATCGGCCGGTGAACTCCCGTTTCATTCCAGCAATTTGGATTCCCTTGCCTTCCATGCCGCCCTGGTGGGACTTGTCTATGTCTTGACATACGGGTTGGTAAAGTATCTCGGACTCATTGTAGCGGCTGATGTGGCGTCAATTTTGTGGGGATTCTTTTTTATTTTCGGACTAGGCATCGCGTTGGGTATCCGATCGGCGATGGAAAAGCTCGAAATCGGGCATTTAATCGATCCGGGAATTCAACGCAGGATCACCGGCTGGTCGGTGGATTTCTTGATTGTATCAACCGTAATGGCGATAAAATTGACGATTGTGTGGCAATACATTTTGCCGATATCGGGAATTTCCCTTGTCAGCGGCGCGCTAACGACGTTCATGGTGGTTTATCTGGGGAAAAGAATCTGGTCATACAATTTTGAGCGGACCATTGCGGTTTACGGCGCCGTCACGGGAACGGTCTCGTCGGGACTGCTGCTGCTTCGGATCGCAGATCCGGATCTTAAGACGCCGGTTGCCATCGAAATCGCCTTGATGAGTGTGTTTTCAATTCCATCAATCGGTCTTTGCCTCGTTTTGGTCAATGGCCCCCTGTGGTGGAACTGGAGTATCGGTACGACCCTGCTGGTTTTTCTCGGACTCATGATTCTTGCTCTCGGGCTTATCCGGGTGTTAAAATTCTGGGGGAGCCCAAAGTTTTAGGGATTCCAATGACACCGTTGAAATTATAGGTTCAATGTATGTGGTCAATTGCAAGTCAGTTCGCTTCGCTCACAATTGAGGTGCTGGAATAATGGAAGGTTGGAACACTGGGTTTGACGGAATGATATCTGTCCTTAATTAGAATTAGAACATCGTCCGTTTTTCATACCCAATTTTCCATTTTTCCATCATTCCATTATTCCGTTAATTTTTTGCTATCGTCTATTCAGTTTCGCTACCACCTCCACATGATATGTATGGGGAAACATATCCACCGGCTGGGCCTCTTCGAGATGGTATGTTTCCTGCATCATCTCAAGATCCCTGGCCATGGTAGCCGGGTTGCACGAAACATAAACCAAGCGGCCGGCCCCCAGTTCAAGCACCTGCTTGACGACATCTTTGTGCATACCGGACCTGGGCGGATCGATAATCAACACATTCGGCCGCTGCCTAATCTGTGACAGGCATTTGCGAATGTCACCCCTGATAAATTTGCAGTTTGATATACCATTTTTGCAGCAATTTTTCTCGGCATCGGCCACCGCACTTTCGATAATCTCGATGCCGGTGACCGCTTTGCTGTGTTCGGACAGCAGAATCGGAATGGTTCCCGTGCCGCTGTAAAGATCCACTACCGTCTCGGTACCGGTAAGCCCCGCGTATTCTTCAACGATTTTGAATAGTAGGGCCGCCCCCCGGGTATTGGTCTGAAAAAAAGAATTTGCCGATATTTCAAACTCAAACCCGGCAATTTTATCCGAGATGGTATCGGACCCTGCCAGGGTGTGCTCAACGTCACCAACGGCCACCCCGGCTTTGCTGGATGTGATGTTATTTATAATCGACCCCACCTTGGGATATCGGTCCCTTAAACGATCCGCCAGTGGTTGAACCGTCTCACGGCTGTCTGCGGCCGTCACAATGTTGACCATCCAACGATCATGGGCCACGGAATGTCTTAATGCCAAAAAACGCCAGAAGCCGATATGACTGCGCAATCCGTAAACGGGCTTGTCGGATGATCGCATAAATGTTCTGACCTCATCCATCAAACGATTCCCCAGATCCGGCTGCAGCAGGCATTCCCGGGTGTCAATGACTTTGTGAAACGTCCCGGGGACATGAAGCCCGAGGGCAAACCCCCTGTCGGCATCGCTTTGTTCCAGTTCATGGGGTAAAAGCCAGCGTCTGTCTGAACAGGAAAATTCCATTTTGTTGCGATATCCAAAAATAAGCTCCGAAGGGATGGTATCATGAACCAGCGCGTCTTTAATGCGCCCGATATGCTCAAGGGAATCCAGAACATGTTGTCTTTTATAGATAAGCTGTTGCTCATACTTTAAAAATTGCCACTTGCAACCCCCGCAAAAACCGCTGTATCCGCAAGGTGCGGCAATTCTGTCGGGAGATGATCGGATCAGATCAATCACCCGGGCTTCGGCGTAATTTTGTTTCTTTCGGATAATGCGGATTATAACGCGGTCACCGGGTACCGTCTGATCGACAAACACGGCCATACCATCCAAACGAACCAGCCCCCTGCCGCCGAAAGCGATATCCGTAATTTCAACCTCCGCCTGCAGGCCCTTTTTAATTTTCATAACTCACCATTGTTCCAGGTATTGCTTTCTGGATATTTTTCCGAAACCGAATGGTTCGGGGTTCAGGATTCAAAGGTTAAAACCGATGGATACTGCTCCCTTTATAAATCAAAATCTGGTATACCCGTCATATCCCATTGAGTGATACGGATTGATAACCAGATGAAGACACAATCCCTTTGATATGCGCTGTATGTTTTTTTCAACCCTGAACGTTGAACCGTGAACCTCTTAACCAATGTGTTGTGTTTATACGAAATCAGGTAAAAATCAAGCAAGGAAAACGAAGATGTCCACCGGAAAATCGATTATTAAAAAGATCAGCTTCTTTTCAGGCGGCTTTAAATTGAAGGGTTATTTACATTTGCCGACGGCCAAGCGTCCACCGGTTGTGATCGGTTCCCACGGATTATACAGCAGCAGCAGTTCCCCAAAACAAATCGCACTGGCCGAAAAATGCAATCGGTTTGGCATCGCCTATTTGCGCTTCGATCACCGCGGTTGCGGCAGCAGCGAAGGTAACTTCGGAAAGGTAACTTCGCTTGAGGCCCGCGCCAGAGACCTTGCCGATGCAGTGGCCGTTATCATCAACAGATCGGATACCGCTGACCGCTTTGGGCTGTTCGGCAGCAGCATGGGCGGTACGGTTTGTCTGAGCGTTGCAGCCGAACTGGGAGCCAATACGCTGGTTACATTTGCCGCCCCCATTCGCAGTCGAATCCTGGAAAAGGGACTCCCAATGTCCGAAAATTCAGATACTTCGGAAATTTTTCTAGACGCCCAAAAACGCCGGTTCGATATCACCGACAAGCTCCCGGCAGTTTCCAATATCCTTATCTTTCACGGTGAGGCGGATGATGTCGTTCCGGTTTCCCACGCCGAAGAAATTTATAGCTTAGTGCAACAGCCCAAAAAATTGATTAAACAAAAGCGGGGCGACCACCCGATGAGCAACGATACCCACCAGACTACCTTTATCAGGGAAACATCTTTATGGTTTAAGCGGGGGCTGGAATAGCTTCCCTTTTACATATATCCCTTCAATTTCTTTAATACTGTCCAACAACCCGCCGGCGCCTCCCTTGACGGCAATAGGCCTTTTCAAGTCATCGATATCAAATTCAGCAATCCTATTTATCTTTCGGCTTGCATGTATCGATCCAAAAACCTTTTCAGCGCTGATTTATAACCTGGCGTCTTACTGGAATCGCTGTGGCTCGCGCCGGGTGCAACATAAAGCTCTGCCTGTCCTGATGGGAAGCTGTTTTTCAGCTTACAGGCAAATTGCAGCGGAAAGCGCCGATCTTTTTCACCATGAATCATCATCACCTGCATTTTTAATGACGGTGCCAGATGTGCCGGACTGACGGCGGCCAGTTTGTTCCGGTAGAACAGATTCATCCAGCATAGTATCATCGGCCCGAAGACGATGCCAAAAAGAGGATTGACCCACCGATAAAGGCTCAAAAGAGCCTCTTTGGTATCCGCATAACACCCCTCCAGAAAAAGAAGATTGATTTTATCCGGATTTCTTTCGGCGGCTATGATGGCTCCGGCTGCGCCGGCTGAATGCCCGTACAAAATAACCGGCTCATCCACCCAAGTCAGCACCGCTTCGATATCCTCGCAAAATTTCATCGCATTCATAAACCTGCGGGGGCTGGATTGTCCGTGATCCCTGGCGCTGTGGATGACCGTGGTAAACTTCCAGCGACCAAAATACCTGGCCCGCGATACCATGCGGTCCCGGTTGCGACCCCATCCATGTGCAAGGATCACCGTGCCGCGTGAGCGCCCGTCGGGTTCTATTCTCCAGACTTCCAAAAAGCCGCCGTCGCCGGAGGGTATTTTGGTATCAAGGATTTTGCCCCAATCCGGTGTGTCTTGCACGGGGTTGCGAGGAATTTCTTGGACAAGATAGGTTAAAAACAACGTGAAAAGCAAATAGAGCAGCAGGGTACCACCCGCAATATATAAAATCATCTGCATCAGCGCGGGATTCCCAGTATTTGCCGCCGCAACAAATCAAGTGCGGCGGTCGCAAAGACGCGTTTGTTCATCCACCGGTTGTCAAAACTAAAGTTGAACCGATACCCGCTGACGGAGTTAGCATCGGCAAGACCAATGCAGACTGTTCCAACAGGTTTATCATCCGTGGCACCGCCCGGTCCGGCAATGCCGCTGACGGAAAGCCCGTAAGTTGCACCGGAGATCTGCTGCACTCCCCGGGCCATTTCTTTGGCAGTTTGCTCCGATACGGCGCCGTATCGGTCTATCGTTCGGGCATTCACATCAAGGATTTTCATCTTCAGCTGATTGGAATAGGTGACCGCGGAAAAAACGAAATAATCCGAACTTCCCGGAACATTGGTCAACAAATCGGCAATCAGTCCTCCCGTGCAGCTTTCAGCAATCGCCAGAAAGGCATTTCTTTGCCTCAGGAGACTACCGACAACTTCCTGCATGGACTCACCGGCATCTGAAAAGACCTTATTTCCCAGCTTCCGGCATACCCATTGGGTCGCCTCTTCCAATTCTGCCCCCAGGCCCTCTTCATCCGCTCCGTGGGCATAAAGCTTCACTTGAATTTCAGGAAATTCGGTTCGAAAACCGAGCTTTATCTGAGGGAATCGTTGCTCAAATCCGTCCAGCTGGTTGCCGGCGGCGGATTCTGTCAGACCAAAAGTGGCAAGGGTTTCGATCCGTCGAATGCCTGCGGCCGGTCCCTGCAGCGCTTTAATCCGGGGAATGACCTGAGTCGCCAGCATGCGCTGCATCTCAAAAGGGATTCCGGGCAAAAAGAAAAAGTTGCATCGCGCTATTTTTAAGTGAAATCCAGGTGCTGTACCAACAGGGTTATTTAGTGATTGCGCGCCGGCCGGCCGGCGCGCCTGGTTTTTATTGGCGTCCGTCAGTGCCTGGTTTCGGGTTTTAAAAAAATTTTCAAACGATGCCAATGCCTGGGTATCAAAACCCATAACCACATCTGCCGCTCCGGCGGCTGCCGTCAAATCATCATCGGTAGGACCCAATCCACCGGTCACCACGGCAATATCAGACCGTTGGCTTATTTCTTTTAGAAGGACAACGATTTCTGCCGGATCGTCCCCGATCGAACTGTGTCGGGCAACCTCGATGCCCGTTTCTTCCAATTTTTGGGCGATGTAAGCGGAGTTGCTGTCCACCAGTGTACCTGATAGAATTTCATCTCCAATCGCTAAAATTTCTGAAATCATACTTGAAGAATTATTCCATAACAATTTGGATTAATTTAACTTAAATATATAATAAATATTAACATTTATTTCACTGCGGCAGGCGAAATTTTCCGCAACCTTAATCCGGCGGATTCAACACAAACATCGAAGGCGATACGGGCACATCTGCCGAATACCTTAGGATCTCGAGTTGAAAATCCACCCCATCATCGCTTGATATGCTCAGCCTGGATGGGACCTGATATCCGTTGACAATCTGAATTTCGTCAAAGCGTGCACAATAACTCAGTGCCCCGGAACGATTAAAAAACTCGATTTGATGCACCTGTGCTTTATCTTCACCTAGAAATACTTTTTCAACGATACCCCACCACCGTTTTTTCAGTGTCAGGACATAACCTGTGCCGGAATCCTGCCTGTGCAATTCTGCAGAGTGATGCTCGCGAACTGGTGTCCGACCTGCCAATAACTGAATAATGTCGCTGATTTTAATTGGTATCGATACAATTCGCTGCAAGGTGGCATCCGTTGCCGGCGTTTTTTTATAAATCGGTTTGCCTTGCCGGGCTTCATAGTAATAGAACCATCTTCCGTCACTTGCCAGTTTTACGGCCGGATGCCCTGAGATCAGTACCACGATACTTAATTTGACCGTTTCCGATCCAATCCACGCGATTCTTTCATTGATCCTTTTTTTCCCATTTTGCCAGACTTTGATTTTCCCGATGCCCTTAAAATTTGTCAATTTCTCATTTTGACTGCCCAAGGCGAGGAGCACCATCCGGGCTTCCGCCATCGCTGCCAACTCTTCGGGCTCAGAAGGCTTGGGTGATAGACTGCTGCAACCGGCCAGCAAAACGGCAATCAAAACTATGATCATTGCAGGTCGCAGATCATCCCGTATGGTTTTCATCGGTTGACTGTTTCCAGACAAGGCAAGGCTCCAGTCTATAGACCAGATTTGAGGTTTCGTAAAAAGCAGGTATTCAGCCTGTGGCATCCTGGGCAGGAGGTGAGTCTGCTGGATTCGCAACTTATCGAATGAGTAAGACCGACAGCCGTCGTCATCAGGATCCGGTTGGTTTCAGTTGCCGGATTTTTTCTTCCAATGCTTCTTTATCTTTATCTTTAATTTTCAAGGATTTTTGGTAAAATTTTAAGGCGTTCGGTTTATCGTTCAGCTTCTCATAAACATCGCCCATATGTTCCAGCACAATAGGGTCATCAGGCACTAATTTAACAGCTTCTTTTATATATTTCAAGGCCTTGTCGAACTGTCCCTTTTTATAATAGACCCACCCCAAACTATCCGTAATATAGCCATCGTTAGGCTTGTATTTTAAGGCCTCTTTGATCAGACGCTCGGCTTCATCCAGATTCTTTCCTAGATCAGCATAGGTATAACCGAGGTAATTCAAGGCATTGGCGTGTTTTGGATCGAGAGCGATGACCTTTTGCATAATTTCAATGGAAGCATCTTTTTTGTTCCATTTGTCATATACGACACCCAGCCGAAAATAGTAGCGGGGGTTGTCAGGCTCTATTTCAATGGCTCGCTTGATGTGATCCACGGCCTTTTCGTAATCTTCAATCTCCTCATAAAAGGTACCGAGATAATATTTAAAATCAGGGTTGTCCGGAACTTTTATTATGGCTGAACTTAAGAATTTGATTGCTTTTTCATTTTTCCCCTGATCCTGATATATGAAGGCCACATGCACCACGGCATCCTGATAAAACCTGGACTCCTGTGTAACTTTTTCAAAATGAAAAAGTGCCTTACCATTGTTTTTGATGCCATAATAGGAGATTCCTGCGAGGTGGTGAATATCAGGGTTATCCGGAGCGCCCTTCAGCATTCCGTTGATGACAACCAAGGCTTCGTCAAATTTTTTGAGGTCGACGTACAGTTGAATGACGCTGATGATAACCTCAAATTCATCCTGACTTCTTAACCCCAGCTTGATCAGGTATTTCTCGGCCGCTTTCTTCTCTCCCTGCAGGTGATAATAATATCCGAGTTCCATGGCTGCCCGCACATTGCCGGCATTGCTCCGGAGTATTTCTTCGTATAGCCCAATGACTTTCTTGGTTTTACCCCGGGTTTTGTAAATATTTATCAGTTCAAACCTTGGTTCGGAACTATCTGGTCTTAATTCAAGTGCTTTGCGAAATTCCTTCTCCGCTTCTTTAAGTTTGCCCTCTTGGGCGTAAATTCTACCAAGATAAAAATGTCCGGTATAAGAGCCGGGAAAAATTTCAAGCTCCCGCTTAAAAACCCCTCCGGCACGCTCAAGGTCACCGCTTTCCAGGTACAGGCCGCCCAGCAACGAATAAATTCTTTGTTGTTTGGGGTCTATGGCAAGTATTTTTTCATATATGGCAATAGCGTCATCGCTTTCTTTGCGAACCTGTTTGATGCCACCATAAATTATGAGCGATTTTAAATCCTTGGGATTTTTTTGCAGCATCTCCTCCAACACCACGAGGGCTTTATCATTTTCCTTATTCTGCAAATACACCGTAACCAGCTCTCGCTGCAGATAGGAGGAGTCCGGATCAAGATTAATCGCTTTTTGGAGCAGCATGACGGCTTTGTCCAGATTGCCTTTTTTACGTTGGACCTGAGCCGCGGTGAAGTAGTAATACTGATTTTCCGGGCCATAGAAGTCATTGGATTTTGTCTTTGGCGGGGTCGGTTTGATTGGGTTCGCCGTGCAACCGACGGCCAAAAAAATAATAAATATTGGTATGATTCGCTTGAAACGAAAGATTTTCATAAGTTAAATAATCCTGTAAAACCACCAGCAATATCCCAATAAAAACACACTAAGTGTTAATCTGCGGGACCTTAGGCGCGCATCGCTTTTTTGTCCGATTTCTGTGTCGGGCGCTCCGCCTGAGTCAGATCGGCCGCTTTAAAATTGAACAACAATGATTTAAGTTTAAGGTCTCTTTGCCGGCAAGATGAATGCGTTGAAGCAATAAGTTTGAAATTCAATCAGGTAGCAGCCGCGAACTTTATACTTTTATCTGCTGTACCCTCATTCAGTATAAGAAGCAAAATCTGGGATTTCCTTTTTAAAAAATTCCCGCATCTTTTTAATGATATTTTTTTCCACCTGGCGAACACGCTCCCTTGAAATCCCGTATCGATCACCGATTTCCTGTAAAGTTACCGGATTGTCGGAAAAAATCCGCAGGTCAAATATCTCAATTTCGCGCGGTGTCATTTTTTTTCTGAATTCAGCAATTTTGTTATGCAGCAAGGCTTCGATCTCTTTTTTGGAGACCTGGTCTTCAATGGATTCAGTCGCGGTGCTTAAAAATTCGATTCGTTCCGTATCTGAATCTTCCTTTAACGGAGCATCCAGGGAAACATCCCAGCCATCAAGGCGCTGGTCCATATCGACGATTTCTCTTTCAGAAACACCCAGTCTTTCCGAAAGGAGTTTGGGCCTCGGTTCAAAACCCAAATCAATTAATTTCTGTTTTTCCTTTTTCAGTTTGAAAAATAATTTGCGCTGCCCCTGGGTCGTTCCGATTTTAACCAGGCGCCAGTTGTCCATAATAAATTTTAATATATATGCTTTTATCCAAAAGGAGGCATAGTAGGAAAACTTGACATTTTTGTAGGGATCAAATTTTTTGACGGCCTGCATCAGCCCGATATTGCCCTCCTGAATTAGATCCAGCAGGTTTTGCATCCAAACCCGCTGAAATTCCAGGGCAATTTTTACGACAAGCCTCAGGTTGGAGGTGACCAGCCGATAAGCAGCTTTTTTATCGCCATGTTCTCTGACTTGAATGCCCAGCTCTTTTTCCTGCTCCCTGGTCAGCAGTTTGTAAGCGCTGATTTCTGTTAAGTAACGTTGAAGCGGATCAAACTTTACCAGAGCTTTATCGGCAGACCCCCCCGTCGATGAGCGCTTGCTCTTGGTTGAAGCCGCCGCTTTTTTCACAACCGGCTTTTTTGTCGCTTTCTTTTTTATGGCGGTTTTTTTCTTCATAAACACAGCCCGATTGAATGGAAAAATTTCGCTTTCATAAATTATGTTGTGAAACCGGGACCGGCAAAATGAGATTAAAAGCCGGATCCGGCAACAATTTATATATGGACAGCACACTGAACCTATGATATGCAATCAGGTTGTGTGCGCCTGTAGCTCAGCTGGATAGAGCAACGGACTTCTAATCCGTAGGCCGCAGGTTCGAATCCTGCCAGGCGTACCAGATTTAACCTGACGATCTAACGCCGAGTCAATACGAAATCAGAGATTTCAAAGACTTTGATTCGAATCAGATTCCGGCAACCGACCGCTTTACCGTATTTTAGCATTAACATCCTTCGTACCAACGACTCCACTATACAATAAAATTAAAAAAATTCAATGTATATTTCCGGAAACAGACAAGTTAGCCCCATGGATCGGCTATAACATATTGTAAGGACACCAAACCGACTTTGAGGGAATTATGCCCATGGATGGATCAAATTTGTTCAACCTTATCAAATATGCTGCTGTTCTGGTTGCCGCAATAATTATTGGAAACTGGTTTTTGACCGAAGCCAGAAAGGCAAAAACAAATAAAGAACCGTGGTATAAGCCCTATCTATCCCTGCCGGGTTTAATCATCCTGGCGGCTTTGAGCCTGCCGCTCATTTTTCTGCTGATCGATAATTGAGCAGTAAACGTTAATCGCCGCTAAACTTCTATAACGATTTGTATTTATTTGGTCCCGCGACCCTAGCGAGTCCGCCCGCGGAAAAAAATTTCAGCCGCACAAATGGCCAGAAAAGGTAAATGGAGGATGAAATCAAGCATGATTCCCAGGGTAATCAAAACATAGATACCTGGAAGCCTTAAGGTATAAAAAAGGAGTTTTTTCAAAAAGTCGTCATTAAACCGGGACAAATTGATCGGCCATTTTGAGGATCTACTTGATGATGGTTTTATAGTATTTCACCCCGACTAGAAATTTCTGGTTATTCTCAAGGGTAACTTTGCGGCACCACCGGACTTCTGCCCGACAACCATCGTAGGATTCAACATCAATAGCGTCCGGGGAAAATTTTTCCATCATAATTTTATATCGATATAGAACAAAGAGTAGTTGTTATCTGAAAATAAAGTACGCTATGTTCCCCGACGAAAAGGAATAGACCTGCGACAATGCGAAGCAATCGCTCATAGCAAAGCATACTGCTGTTGCTCAGGGCGATTTATACTTAATCGGCTATTATTGTCTATAGAGATCTTTCTGTCAAATAAAAATAAATCTGGGTTGAGCGGTTCAATTCCATCCTTCGAAATTCGAGATTCGTTATTCGATATTATACGGATCGCTGTTTAATCCAGTCATCGCGGTGAACATAAGCAATGTCCCGATCACAAACTCGGAATCCGGAACCGCGTAAATTAGGTCTACTTAAGTTGAGTAAAAGAAGGCCGATATACAGTGTAAAAGTTAGTGAATAATCGGTATAGAAAGAGGCATCTGATATGGGCACCAATAACATTCTATTTTTAGAAAACCTGGAATGGTTTGATGAAACCGGCCAGGAGCTGGTCCTTCGTCTCCCGGAAGAGGGATCGGGCGAAATCAAATACGGCGCCCAGTTGACCATCCGGGAAAGCCAGGCCTTGTACCCCCAAAAATAGTTAACAATTACCCCGGACGGACTGTTGGCGGACCTTCATAACTGTTAAGGTTATCAATTAAATTAACAGTCGTTCATAATAAAGATTAAGGAGAATGAAATAAAAATGGGGACAAACAACATCATTTTCTTGGAAAATATTGAATGGTTCGATGAAACTGGCGAACAACTTTTGCAGCGTATTCCAGAATCTGGTTCTGGTGAAATCAAGTATGGTGCAAATTTAATTGTACGCCCTAGTCAGGCAGCCATATTATTTTACCGTGGCAAGGCTGTAAAAGCATTTCCAGCGGGCCAGCATTTCTTAAAAACGGGGAACATACCAATTTTGACAAAAATTGCAAGTATTCCCTGGGGTATGAGCAGCCCGCTAAGGGCCGAGGTAATTTTTTGCAATTTAAAAACATTTACCAACTTAAAATGGGGTACACGCGATCCCGTTACGTTTAAAGATTCGGATATTGGGTTAGTACGATTGAGAGCATTCGGTGTTTTTAATCTTCGTATCGTTCAACCGCTTTTATTTGTTAATTCTTTAGTTGGAACCCAGGGAATGTTCACAACGGAAAAAATTGAAGAATACCTGAATCAGGTTATCGTATCAAGATTTAACGATTTTATGGGTGAAACCGTTGACACCATTTTCAGCCTCCCTGAGAAATATGATGAGCTTTCAGAAGGCCTTGTAAAGAGGCTGCAAAATGATTTTGGTCATTTTGGCCTTGCCCTAACCCACCTTTATATCAATTCAATAACCCCTCCGCCCGAAGTACAAAAGGCAATAGACGATCGTAGCCGCATGGGTGTTTTCAATGACATGAATAAATTGATGCAGATGAAAGCTGCTATGGCTCTTGAAAAAGCTGCGGAATCAGAAGGAACTGCTGGTGATGCCATGGGAATGGGTGTTGGTCTGATGGCGATGCCTGCAATGTTTTCTCAATTATTAGGTGGTGAAAAGCAAAATGGGCAGATAGCTGAGGAACAAGAAAAGTCAAAATGTGAAGATTGTAAACAAATGATCCCGATTGATTCACATTTTTGCCCAATGTGTGGTCATCAACAAGTGGTGTTTCAAGATTGTACCAATTGCGGGAAACATTTAGCAATCAATGCAAAGTTTTGCTCCAGGTGTGGTCAGGCTGTTGAAGATAAACCCAAACCTAGGATATGCGAAAATTGTGGCGGCGAAAACTTGCCTGATTCAATATTTTGCAATCAGTGTGGGGAAAAATTAAGATAGGTTTGATTATAATAGTCGCTGTCATTCATCTCGCAGCTAAATATTTCGAGTGAATCGATCGCATTGCGACCGGAAACAGCAATACGATATAGGCTGGTAAGGATCGCTAAAAAAGGTATGAGATTAACGGCCACGAAGACCGCATATAATCGAACAGTAAGATTGATACGCCGGGTGCCTTTAACATCGTATAATTTCCCGTCGGGAAAAACATAAGGTGCCAGGTACGATTGCAGAATCCGTTCAAGCAGAAAAAAGGCTATCGTGGTTGATACCAGACCCGCCAGCAAGGCATCAAACCGGTTCATGCTAATCTGTTGCCATGATTGACCAAAGTTGCGCTCAAAAGCAGCAAAGGCCACGCCAGCCAGAAGCCAGGCTGCCATATCCCTACCAATAATAAAAAACGGCTCGTTTAGTAATCGTTTTTTTTACCCTTGATTCGAGCTGAGAGGATATTGGAGCGTCGGACCCAAGTTTTTCAAAATAGTGACGAATAGGCCACTCGTATACGATGATAAACACAAAAACCAAAACAAAGATGGGCCCAAAATAGTTGGCCGTGCGAATGTGAAACTCAATGTATTTATCCGTCTGATAGCCTCGTAAGACAAACTCGTAAATTATATAAAGCAAACCAGCTCCTATTGCAGTTGCCAATAGATTGGCCGTGAACATGGCGTTTTTCAGGCAAAAAAGACGAAACCGTGTCATTTATCCAATAAAGCCTTTAGCTGGAAAGTGTAAATCGATAGGATTAGGTTGGATTCATATATTGATAATTTATTTCTGTTATCATCTCTCAGGGCAGGGCAATATCCGGCTCGGTTTACAAAACTACTTCATCATACGAATGCGTATCTCAACATCCTGTGTATCCTTCAACAGTAATACATCGGAATTTGCCGGCCTCTCTATTTGGATTTTAGGGACGGACTGCAATGGTAATGATTTATGTCATTACGAATAGATCAAGAAAGCAGCTCTTTAATTTTGGCTATGTGTGCGGGTCCGGTACCGCAGCAGCCGCCGACAACGTTGGCACCGGCCTGCAGCCAGCGGGTAACATAACCGGCATAACTGGCAGGATCAAGGTCTGATCGCAGATCAAGGAAACCATCGGTTTGTTTGTCTCCATCCAGTTGCCAGTCTTTAGGTATGGGTTGAAAGGTGTTGGCATAGCCGCCATAATAGGCAGCGCCGGTTTCACCCAATTGCGGCAGGGCTCTGGTAATGCTCTCCGGCGCGCAGCAATTCGCCAGAAAGCCTGAAACAGCCAGATCGGATAAAACTTCTGCCGCCTCGCGAACTGTTTCCCCGCTTCTCAATTTGCCGCATTGATCTTCATGCAGGGTCCAGGCCACCCAGACCGGTTTGCCTGTTTGACAGGCAGCCAGGGCAGCCGCTCGGCCCTCAGCGGCACTGGACATGGTTTCACATATAAACAAATCTACGTGAGGTGCCAGCAGATCGGCTTGTTCCCGATACAGGGGCTCAATATCTTCAAGCCTGCCGACCAGATCCGGCCTGTAGCTTCCGGCCAAGGGAGGCAATGATCCTGCAATCAAAACGGATGCCTCGGATTGTTGGCGCGCTTGTCCGGCCAGGGTACAAGCCAGAAGGTTGAGCTCTGCAAAGCGGTCTTCAAGGCCTTCTTGGGCCAGATTGCTGCGAATGACGCCATAGGTATTGGTGGTGATAATATCGGCTCCGGCGGAGATATAATCCTGATGAATCTGTCTGACAGTGTCCGGAGCTTTAATCAACCCACTGGTGGACCAGATCGCAGTTGATACGTTGACGCCACGGGACCGCAACTCGCGGCCCATGCCGCCGTCAAGTAAAATGGGTCTATCCGGGAGATTTAAATTTTGCATTTTGTAACCGTCCTGCCGCCGGCCTGATAGGCGGCCAATTTAATCGAAAAGAAACTTTCAAGAGATTTTGGGCTCCAAAATTCGCCCTAATTTCCGGGGCGGTAGGTCCTTGATGCCCGAGGCAAGGGTACCTTACTGCAATATCCTCAATTGGGATCGGAATTTTCAGGGCGGAATAATCAGCAGGTAATTTTTTTCTCCTGGTACGCTTTTATTTTTTGGATCAGAAGCGGCATGAATTCCCGGCAGTCCTCCAAAATGCCGTAATCCACCTGCTCAAATATCGGTGATTTGGCATCATTTCGGCCTCACCCAGGGCTTTGACCACCTCATCACTGACCTCTCCGGTTTCCTCCATCTCAGCTACCTTGGGTGCAATCTTAGTTTCTGCAATCTCCCGGGCTGCTTTTCTGAACATCTCCTGCTCTTCGGTAAACGTAAAATCAATCATTCTGATTTCATCCTTATTTAATACTCCGACCTTAGGGACTCAATATAGTTTTTAAAATCCGTTTTTCCGGTGGCTACAAACTTGTTGCCCTCGATTGTCGTGACATCTCCACTGGCAATCAGCAATTCACAATGACTGATCACTTCATTGGCGGCCATCAGGCTGCCAAAGCCTTCCAGGAGCTTTTCGTCGAAATGCGCTTGAGCGGTTTCTTCGGCAGTCTTGGGGCGACTGCTCAATATTTCAAGGATGGCTGCACATCGCTCGATATGATGCTCTAGCAGTTCGTTTACCCTGCTATCCAAATGAACACCGTTCCAATGATTGTCGTGATATAATCGATGTGCCGGAAGTACAATTATTTCGGGGTATTGGATGGCAATCTCTTTGAGTTTTTTTAATGATTTGATATACCGCTGCAATCCAAAAATGGCTTCAGGTTCAGTGTATCCAGGTTTAATTATTTCTGCGACTTCAGCAAATGACGCTTGGCGGGTGGGCCAGGGCGAAATATCGGGGAGCACGATATCACCCACAATTATGGCCTCGTCGCCCAGCAAAACTGCCAAACAGTCCGGACTGTGGCCCGCCAGGTGATAAGAACGAATATTGTCTGCAAGAAAATTTTCACCGTCACCGATCTTTTCAACTTTCAACTCATTTAATACCCGGTGATATCCTAAACAATTTTTTGACCAAAAAGTCTCGGGCATTGGACAATGCCAGCACTTGGCCGGGAAATTCTCTCTGTAGCCGGGCGGAGCATCTTCAGGATACTGTCGGATTAAAAGATCATAGATGGCATGGGCTTTTACCCTAAGGTGGGTCGATTCTACCAGTTCCGCCAAACCACCGTCATGGTCTTCATGGCCATGGCTAATCAGCACAAACTCGAGATCCTTGGCGCTGATGCCGGCCGATTTCATCATGCCAACTAAATTTTTGCCCTGGCCGAAGCGCCCGGAATCCACCAGGAATGGTTTATCGGCCATGACGGCATAATTCCAGGTCGGCCCCAGATCCCAGTGACCTCCGTAAAAGTTTTTGGTGGGAAGCCCGTATATTTCAAGTCCGGACGGCAATTGAAATTTTACGACCATTTCATTGCCGCTGTCATCGCCTTTATTGATGATTTCTTTGATGTATTTTAGCAAGATTATACCGATAATGAATTGTATTTAAATGGAATAAAACACTTTAGAATCGCGGCTAAAAGCCGCTCTCACAAACAAATGGATGCGAATGCAGTCATTTAGATTATTTCCGAGACCCAAAAAATAAGATCAAGTCATCACTTTTAAAAAAATACGAAATCGAAAGATTCCGCCTTCCGCATTCCCACTTCCACCTTCACTATTGTTCTCCCAATCGTTCTTTCTTAACAATTGCATAGGTTGCCAGACCCTTGGCAACAAGGTTTTTATCTTCATCTCTGACTTCCACATCACCAATTGCGGTCATCGTGCCGCGGTGAACAATTGTCGCTTCTGCAACGATTTCCCCGCCTTTTAGCGGCTTGAGAAAATTAATCTTCATTTCCAGAGTTGAAATGGTTTCATCCTTGTTCAAAAGCCCGATCAAAGCCATCCCTACGGCCGAATCCGCCGGCGAAAAAATGGCACCGCCGTGGGCCAGCCCGATACCGTTGGCCAGCTTTTCAGTAAAAGGGAGGCGGATTTTTGCCCACCCTTTTTTGACCGCCACAAGTTCCATGCCGAGCAGAGACCAAAAAGGGTTTTTTGTCTTCTGCCAGTCCAGCAAAGCTTTTTTAAACCGGGGAGCGAGCTCTTCGTATTCCGCCATAATTTTCACCATACCGTATTAAAAAATTGGACACGAATTTTCACAGATATACACAGATTTTCATATTGTTTGTTTTATAGTCAGCAAGACAAAAATAGATCTGTGTTATCAGTGTTCATCCGTGTCCTAAAAAAAGCGGCCCTTCTCCAACTTAGTATGATCGCGATGAGGAACCTATAACATTTACGATATAAACTCCCGGATGAGCGAATTAATCAAATCAGGTTGCTCATGGGTTACCCAATGGCTGCCATCCGCAACTCTCCTGATGGTCAAATCACTCACATATTCCCCGAGGCCTTCCAGGTTGCCAGTTAAAAGAGCCCGATCCTGCTCCCCCCAGATGACCAGCGTGGGAACCTTGATTTCCATAATTTCGTGGGGCAGGTTCAGGATGCCCTTAATCTTTTCCTCATCACTTTTCGATGTGGGAGGATAAAGGGGCGACACCCGATAATAATTCAAGCCTCCGGTCAGGGCCCCCGGGCGTGACCAGGCCTCGATGTACTTTAAACGAATCTCCTCCGTCATTTCCCATTTGCTGCCGAATTGGGAAAGTGCCTGGATGAGTCCGGCATAATTGTTTTCCGATAAGATTCGTTCCGCTTCAGCCGTACGGAACGTCAGCATATACTCGCTGGCCTTTTGCTGCGCGGGGTTGTGTAACAGCTCCCGGGCGAATACAGCCGGATGGGGCGAATTGATAACAATCAGTTTTTCCAGCCAATCCGGATAACGCATGGCAAAAGACCACGCCACCGCCCCGCCCCAGTCATGGGCCACCATGATGAATCTCTCATGCCCCAGATGTTCGGCTAGGGCCCGCAGATCTTCGATCAGATCTTTGATATGATATTTTTCAACCTCCGCCGGTTTAGACGACAGGTTGTAGCCCCGCATATCCGGTGCGACGGCCTGATGATCCTTGCCGATGGCGGTGAGCTGGTTCTCCCATTCAGCCCAGAATTCGGGAAACCCGTGGACAAACATCACCAGTTTCCCGGCTCCGACACTGACATAATGC
Organism: uncultured delta proteobacterium; assembly: GCA_963765595.1. Lineage (GTDB taxonomy): Bacteria > Desulfobacterota > Desulfobacteria > Desulfobacterales > JAFDCJ01 > JAFDCJ01. Next base: position 85,557 of record CAVXXE010000029.1, on the reverse strand, counting down.
AACCGGATGCCATTGACGTCCGCATATTGACTTTGGAATTCGGACATAATTCACCTCCATATTGATCGTGGTGGTTCGATACTGTTTGGGTCTCGGTTTAGCCAGGGTAGATTTTAATAATTGGCCTCTCTTGTTAACACTTCATCTGCTTAATATCAACAAATCAGCGACCACCAGCAGAGCTAGGGGTATAAGGATGGCCCCTGGAAGGGGCCGGGGCCATCTCTGCTGGCGGCCGCTGATTTTTAGCCTGATCAAACCCAAAGTCCGCTACCGATGGAAAATCTTTACGCAATCCACAATGTATAGCAGGCTTGCATACCAAGGTCAAAAATTCCAGCGTCCCAAGATTCGTTGTTTGCATAGCGATGTTATCGGCAATCAATTGCTAAAGTATCCACCATATATCCCGAAATAAATTAGGAACATAAAGGGGGCATTTATATGAAAAAATATACGTCGTCACTTATTTTTTGGGGGGGCCTTTTAAATTTTCCGGAAATCTATGATGTTGTTGATGTGATACGTCAGACGACAGAATCTTATTGCGGAACCTTTACAATGCCGGTCAGATAGATGCGGGAAAATATCACCAGTATCGTGAGCGCTGTTTGAATGACAGTTTCGACCCCGAAGAGATACATAAATCCTTATAGATCCCAACCAATCCGCATAGAAAGTCGGAGCATATGCCCTTCACTATGATATGCCCGCAGACCTGGACCTCTCTCTCTCCCTGCACCACTTTCTTCATCCGAATGCCCTGTAATTTGACGGGAATCCAATACCCGGACAACCATGATGCTAGAGACAGGTTTCAATCAGCTCGAAAAAAATCATTTATAACCCGCTCCCTGTCAAGGCGCTGGTGAAACCACAGTTTCATCAGGCGTAATGATAACTTTGATTGATTCCCGCCCCTCAACTACCAGCCGGTAACCTTTGATGATATCACTTAAGGGTAATTTGTGGGTGATCAAATCATCCACTATAATTGTACCTGTGTTGATAAGGTCAATAGCAGCGAGGATATCAGGTGGGCCGCAGTAATATGAGGTCAGAATTTTAACCTCTCTCGTCCAGAAATAATTCAGCGGGATTTCTACCTTTTTCTCCGGCCCGGGAACTGTAAAAAAAACAATGGTGCCGCCTTTATCAACACACTTCCAGGCCTGTTCAACTGCGGTATGCGCTGAGGCGCACAATATGACGACATCTGCTTTTCTATCGGTGCGGGCCAAAAGTATCTCAGGCACATTTTCGCCGGCGTCGACTGTAATATCTGCGCCAAAACGGTCGGCATAGACAAGCTTCTGCGGATTAATGTCGGTTGCCGTAATTCGGCAGTTTTTTGTTTTGCCGAGTTTCACGTGCAGCAGTCCGCTCATGCCACACCCGATCACCAGGACGCTCTGTCCCTTCTGGATGCCGGCAAGCCTCTGGGCTCTGACAACACATGCCAGCGGCTCGATAAAGGTGCTTTGGTCATAGGTAATGAAATCCGGCAATAAGTAGGTACCATGGGTTACAATAGAATCCGGGACGAGCACATATTCAGCAAATCCACCGGGAAGCCGGTCTGCAATCTCGGAACAGACCGGGTGGCTGCCTTTTTTGCAGTAATAGCAGTTCATACACGGCACTTTGGGAGCAACAAAAACCCGGTCTCCGGGCTCATAATCAGACACGGAAGCGCCCGTTTCAACGACCACCCCGCCAATCTCATGCCCGGGTATCAGCGGCGCTCTGGGAAGTCTGTACCATTCAACGATGTCACTGCCACATATTCCGCAGGAAATAACTTTTACAAGTATTTCATTCCGGTCGGGCAGAGGTCTGGGCAGATCTTCGATTCTTATATCTTTGTTATTATACCATTTGGCAACCTTCATATATCATACCTCTTAAATAAATTTCTTCGGTTCTACCTGCAGGGAATCAGGACATTGAAAAAAATGAGAAAATCACATATATTATCCGCTACATTCTGCCCAATGCGACTTTTCCAAACTCCGCCGTGCGGGCAAATTGGACTTGATGAAAATAATCGGGATCCCCGATCTGCCCTCCCTTGAATGCAACCTCTAAACCGTTAATTTGCGGCCTCTGACTGTAGACGTAGCACAGCGGAGCGCCCATTCCGATGGACTTGGCGACCTGAAGTGCTTTAATTTGAAGAAACTTCTGGATCCTTCCGGTTGTATCACCCCCGGCAATCACCAATCGTTTGATGCATGAACGACGCAAAATTTCCTGTGCGATATCCCCTAACCCGGCACCAAGGATCCTGTTGGCCTCCGGTTCGGACAAGGACAGTTGTCCGGCCTTTTTTTTCATCGTTTCAATACGCTCATCCTGCGGCCCGATGGCGGTATGCACAATAACCGATCGGCCGGCTGCCAGTTCCTTGCTGGCGGCAATAACAATCTTCTCCTTTTCCGTCTCCTTTTTTTTGCTATCCAGCAGGTTCTCCACCCGAACGGCAGCATTGCCAAACCCATTCGCTTCGGCCCATTTTATCTGGTCCCCGTTTACGATCGCGCAGCTTCCGGAAAGAACTAGAATGGGTCCCTTGTCACTGCCTTCCTGTAGGTGTGGTTCGGCAATAATTCCGTCCGGCACAAGTTTTTGCCTGGCAAGCGCTTTGACAAGACCATAGCCCATTTCTTGAGACCCCACGAAAAAGCCCGGATTTTTCCCGTAAAACCTGTCAAATACTGTTTCGCAGATCGTGTTGAGGTTCTTATCGGACAGGCAGTCAAAAAAAATAATCGGTGAATCGGCTGCAATGAGGGCATCGATTTGAGCATTGATTCGTTCCGGTCCCGCCTCAACATCCAGAATATTGATAAGCCCGATTTTCAGACGGGTCTGCCTGGCTAAATGACGACCCAGGTCGGCATCTTTCATGGGCGTTACAGGATGATTGCACATGGAAGGATGCCGATCAAGACGAAAGATTTTGTTGTCGCCCATGGCCGCAAAATGATTGCCGAAAATCGTAAAGCGTTTTAGTCGCGGGGCGGCCGGAAACACCGGCACAAAATCCGGTGAAAACAGTCTGACTCCCAGTTCGATGGCTTTGCCGATACTGCCGATCTTTTCGGAAGAGTCGAAAGTTGAACAAACCTTGTAGAGGTAAATGAGAGATTGATAGCTCTTGAGGGTTAAAAAAATGGGCTCTAAAATCTGCTGCAACTGACCGGCCGGCAGCGTTCGGGCAACACCGGAAATACCCACCGCCCGCACACCGGGAAAGTGCTCCTCGAGGTAAGACAGGGCAGGCGGTTCGTTAAAAATGACCGTCGGCAGGCCGGACTGCATCAAAGTCTCGGCAGTGGCGGCGGTGCCCGTAAAGTCATCCCCGTAAAACGATATCAATACACGTTCTTGCTGCATTTGTTTACTGTCTTATTAGGTTCTTCACCGCTCATAAGGCCGTCATTCCGGGCCTAAAGGGCAGCGGTGGCGTCAGGCCCTCAGGTTTTTCCTGACAACATATTGTCAGAAACTTAAGGATAGATTCTCTTTGCTCAGTCTTTTTTTAATCGACAGAATACATTATTCGATGTTGGGCGCTCAATGTTCGATGTTCATTTTTTTTAACCCATCATTTACTTCCCCATTGCTCGATAGCAGCCTTCAATTCTTTGCCCATATCCAACCCGTCCAATTTGCCGTATTTCATCATAAGGTCAATTCCCTGCCGGAAGGCTCTGGCACCGGCCGCCGATCCCATGGGATGGGCATGTATGGCACCGCCGGCGCCGATGACAAAATCCCGCCCCAGATCATTGAACAGCGTGGGAATGTGACCCTGCTTGATTGCGCCGCCGGCAATGGGCCAAACGCCCGGCTGGTTGTAAAAAGGACTGCGAAGCCCGTGAACAGTCTGGATATACTTGGCATAATTGAGGGAAAATTTTCCGTAAGGCGTGGGAATGCAGAGCAAATCCACGCCGGCCAGTCTCGCCAGTTTACCGTATAGAAGCGATGAACTGATACCGTGCCAGGGACTCGCATACAGTGCGCCGCCAAAATCAAGGTGGGCCAGGATCGGCACATTGATTCGGGAGTTACGACAAAGAGAGGTGATCAATCCCATCCCCGCCGGTAAAAAATTGACGAGCAAGGCATTGGCTCCATTGTCAACGGCTGCCTCCGCGGTCCTGATGCATTTTTCCGGCTCGTCGGTGACATTCACCGCATAGAGCTTTTTTTCTCCGGTTTCACTTTCGGCTCTCCGCAATTGTTTCATATAGATTTCTACGCGTTTTAGCACCGGCGATAATTCCGTATTCCCCATCACCTCGTCGTCCTTGATAATATCGGTTCCTCCCAAGGCGGCCTGGTAGAGTAAATCCGCTCCCTGACCGGGCGTTATCCCGGTGGAAGGCTTTACCATATTATTCAAAAGCGGCCTTTCGGAAATACTCAGCATCTTTCTGATTCCCTTGATTCCAAAACGAGGTCCCGGAAACCCCTCAACGAATCTTTTGGGAAATTGAATGTCCAGCAGCTTAATATCCCCGATCATGGAAATATTGCCGAAAACGGTGGTCAACATCATCGGGATCTGAGGTCCAAAATTTTCCCAGGGGAAGCCCAGCTGAAGTATAAACGAGCGGGCATCATCGGTGATGCTGTTAAATTGCTCTGTATCCGGAATTTCCCAAATATTGAGCACCTTGCCCCGGAACTTTTTAATCATGTCTTCCGTTTCGCCCGGGACCCGGATCCAGGTGCCGGTCGTCTGCTCCGTCGCCATCATTGTGGCTGTTTTTATAATTTCGGCTGAATCCCGCAGTACTTTCCGGTACAGGTAAGTCCCGACAAGGTAATCATCAAGCTCCGGATTTTCGTGTAAAATGAAATGATCGAGGTCGGCCATCGAATCTACTCCTTATTCCATCTATCATTGCAGTTTAATTTTTATAAATCGTTGCCGGCGGCTTTCATAATACCACTCAAAAGATCCCGGGCACTGTAAGCCGGAGTAAAAAGCGTATAAAGCTTCAACATGTCATCGCCGTCATTGATAAGCTGATGTTTTTCTCCGGGCTTAATCCATAGCGCCATGTCCGGCTGAACCCGAATTTCTTTTCCGTCACATACCGATTTGCCCCGGCCGGAAACGACAACGATGAGCTCCGGGCGGTCATGGGTGTGATAGTCTGTTTGACTTTTAGGGTAGATGAGCACCTGGGAAAATGTAATTTCAGCGGCATTGCGCCGGTCAGGTGCCAGCATAACCTTGATGTGTCGTTTATAGGGTTCCGGTACCGACACCCCGTCTTCTTCCCAAAATCGTAAAACCTCCACGATTAGACTCCCTTCTTAGGCCCTTAAACCGTTTTTTCTGAAAACATGTTTTTAGATACGGCTGAGGTTTCAGGTGTCAGGATTTAGCACCTTTGAGACCTGACACCCGAAACCTGACACCTGAAACCTAGATAAGCTTCGCCATCAGATAATCGTCATTCCTCAATTCCAACGATATTCAATTTTCAATATTCAATTCAGGCTGGTCCGGGTTAGGGCTGAATCATTTGTTCACATAATCCACCCATTCTGCCAGGGCTTCCCTTATTTTTTTACCCACCGATTCTTTATCCCTTGCTTTAATCGCATCAATGTACAGCTTATGATTGAGATAGGCACGATAGGGATCGATCTCAACCGTCTTTTCTATGGATGCAAAAAAGAGCCGGTAAATCGCCCTGCCGATTTTTGCTAAAAACCGGTTTTTGGTAATTTCAAAAAGGGTGTAATGAATATTTAAATCAACCTCTCTCAGATAATCTGAATCGTCATTTTTCTCCTCGGCCGCCACTTTGAGCTTCTCGTTGGCGGCTTCGAGCCTTTCAATGTCTTCGTCGCTGGCGGCCTGAATTGCCAGTTTTGCCGCCCCGATTTCGATCATAAGGCGCAGGTCGACCAGTTCCCTGGATGTGCCCTGCTCGAAAGCCAGGCTCAAAATCAAAGGCTCCAGAATAGATCCGTTCATGGACCGGGTAATAAATGTTCCCGCCCCCATTTTTACTTCAACGACCCCTAAGGAATGCAGCATCTTGATCGCTTCGCGAACAGAATTTCGGCCCACACCCAGGCTTTCGGCAAGTTCAAACTCGGTCGGGAGTTTATCACCGGGTTTCAGGTTTCCGGCAAGAATATTGTCGGTTATCATATTTAGAATTTCTGCCGAAATGGGTTTGCGCTTGATAGATTTTAACGAATCTGAAAACTTGCTCACGGGCATAGGACCAAACACCTCCTATCTCTATTTGTCAGGATTCACTCACCATTTTTTTAAGAGCATTTACAGCTATCTGCGGGCTGGTGAGTGTTGGCGTACCCGAAGCCTTTTCAATCTCGGCCGCCAGATGACTCATCGAAGCCTGGGCCAGAACCAGGACATCTGTTTGTTGGGCCAACTCCACGCCGGCCTCCTTGACCAGGCGATCGTGGTTTTCCATATCACCCTGAAGGAAAAAATCAAAGGCTTCCGAGATTAATTTTGATTTAACTTTTACGGGTTTGCCTTTTTTATCCGCTACTTGCTTGATCAACTGAACGCTCGGGACGAGGGTGGTTTTTGCGGTGGCCAAAACGCCGACCGTATCAGCCGCTGCTACGGCTTCTTCGGCCATCGGTTCATCGATTTTCATGACGGGGACATCTACTAATTTTCTCGCAAAATCCACACCGGGGGCAATACTGGAACAGGTGACCATAATAATATCCGCTCCCGCTTCCTTGGCCATTGAAATTTGAGCACACAGCCGTTTTAAAATGGAAGGAGTAAACTCCCCGGTTTGCAGCAAGTCCTGGATAAGGCTGTCATCGACAATATGAAAACTTGGAATATCCGGCATGCTTTGCGACATCATTTTCTTCAGGAGCATCCCGATGGGCACACCTGTGTGCACAAAGCCTATTTTGGGAGCGGTTTTCTTTTCCATTTTTTCTTTTCTCCTTGTCCATTCAATTTCTTTAAATTGGATTCTCAGTATAGAAGGCCCGGCAACCAGGTGGATATCATCGGGAGCAGCGTAACGATTATTAACGATAATATTAATGGTAAAAAGTATGGCAGTATCGCCCGAATTATCTTCTCGACAGGCGTTTCGGAGACAATGCTGACCATATAAAGACTCATCCCCACCGGAGGCGTCAGCAACCCGATCATTAAATTTAAAACCATAACAATTCCCAGATGAATCGGGTCCACACCGGCCTGGGAAAGTGCCGGTACCAGAAGAGGCGTTAGTACCAGAATCGCTGCAATGGTTTCCATTATCATCCCGACGACCAGGAGCAGAACATTGACTATCAGGAGCAAAACAACCGGGTTTTTTGAAATGCCCAGCAGCATGTCCGTCATCTGCACAGGCACCTGCTCCACAGTTAACGCAAATGCAAAAATCGCTGCCGATGAAATGATGAACATAATATTAGCTGTTTGTCGAATCGATTGTCGCCCCACCTCTGCCAGTTGCTGCCAGGTCAGCTCTTTATAGATAAATTTCCCCAGTATTAATCCGTAAAAAACCGTCACGGCGGCAACTTCTGTAGGGCTGAAAAACCCCGACAGCAATCCTCCTATCAAAATAACGGGGGCCAAAAGCGCCGGCAAGGCGTTTCGGAAGGCGTGAAAAACCTCTTTAACCTTAAAGGCCCGGGACCCTGTGGGGAAGTTATACTTTCGGGCAAAATAGCCGATTTGCAGCATTAAAAGAAAGGTAATCAGAAGGCCCGGAACGACGCCTGCTATTAAAAGCTTCACGCCGGAGACTTCCGCAACGGTTCCATAAATAATAAGGGGGATGCTTGGCGGGAATATCGGACCGATTGTTGCCGAGGCGGCAGTAATACCGGCCGCTAATTCAGATTTATATCCCTGCTCTTCCATGGCCTTGATTTCAATTTGCCCCAGGCCGCCGATATCAGCGAGAGCCGCTCCGGAAATTCCGGAAAATATCAAACTTGCAATCACATTAACTTGCGCCAGGCCGCCGCGAATCGGACCTATCAGGAGTTTGGCGAAATCAAAAATGCGCGTTGTTATGCCGGAAGTATTCATGAGACCCCCGGCGAATATAAACACAGGTACCGCCAGGAGCGGAAACGAGTTGACGGCATTGCCCATCCGGTGGGCTATAACGGAAAGAGGAATACCCGCAATGACGATATAAGTGATCCCCGCAATGCCCATACTGACTGAAAGAGGAACACTTAAGGCAAGCAGCAGCAGCAATAGCCCGACAACCTCGATTCCATTCATTTGATTGATTCCCCTGCCCTCTTGCCGATTTCGTATATAAATTTTTCCAGCGATGTGAACAAAAACAGTAATATCCCTAGACAAACACTGAAGAAAAAGAACAAATTGGGCATCCGCAAAGCCGGTGTTGGTACGTCCCACGAGGCCCTCATGAATTGAACGAAGCTGAAGAGAAAAATCACACTGAAAGCAACACAGACAAGCGAGGTAAAAGCTCCGACAACAGTTTGCGTTCTGGCCGGCAGGCGCTCGACAAAAATATCTATTTTAAAAATAATCCGTTCGCGGTAAAGGATTGGAACAGTTAAAAAAATAAGCGCGATGTGTAAAAACCTCGACAACTCGTCTGCCCAGGGAAATCCTATCGAAAAAAAATTACGAAGCAAAATTTGGGCAAAAATGACCGCCGAAATTCCAAATAATGAGAAAACGGCAATTTTCTCAAAAATTTTAACGAGCCCGGTTAAGATTTTCACCTGGGGCTTTTCTCTTTTCACATCCATTCTTGCACCCTTAAATAAGATTAAAAAATCCTCTTCTGTTCGGCAAAGTAGATACCCGGATATAGCTTCTCTCCGAGGCGTAGGGTCGCGCCCCCTACGAGCCGGAGGCCGGCCCGCAGGGCCTGCAGCCCGGAGGGAGGGCCAGGCACTGGATCCTCCCTGAAAGGGAGTGCTTTTTTTATGCAAGTGCCTTGAGTGAGCTAAAGTTTTTAGAGGGATGGGTTCTCCATCCCTCCGAATGTACAGTCCTACTTTATCTTTCTTATTTCGTAGTACAGGTCACCATATTTTTTATCGAAGCGGCTGGCAACCAGCTCTTGCGTGCGTTTCCGAAAAAGTTCAATCTGCAACCCTTCATCCGGGCCGATAACCGTCATGCCTGCTGTTTTAATCTTTTCGAGGTTTTCCGCCTCCCGATCCAGGGTCATCTGGGTTGCTTTTTTACTGACTTCTTGGGCAGCCTCCATGATTTGCTTCTGAATTTCCGGCGAAAATTTCTGCCATACTTTTTCATTAATGACCACACATTCGGCTGCCATAACATGACCGGTAAGCATCATATGTGATTGCAGATCATACAACTTATTGTTGTAGATAACATCAACCGGATTCTCCTGTCCGTTCACAATTCCCGTAGCGAGTGCGGTCGGCACTTCCGACCAGTTGACCGGCGTCGCCACCGCCCCAAGGCCTTCGACTGCCGTCATATAGATGGGAAACGGAATGGCACGAATTTTTATCTTGTTAAGATCCTCTGGTTTTTTGATGGCCCGGTCACAAGTGAGCTGCCGGGTACCGAAATAAAAATTATAAAGAATTCGAACTCCGCGCGCTTTAATCATGCGCTCGTTAAGTTTTTTCATGACCGGTGACGACTGTGTATCGACCACCTTCATGAGATGATCAACGTCCCTGTAAAGATAAGGAGTGTCCAAAGCACTCAGTGGCTCAAAAAGCGATCCGATGCCGGCCATTGTGTTATGATGAAGTCCTATCACGCCGGATTGAACCTGTTCGGCCATCTCCTGCAAATTGCCTAATTGTGAAGACGGAAACACCTGGATCGTCACAGCCCCGTTTGTTTTTTCGGCCACCAGATCCGCCAGCATCTTGGCCTGGACTCCGGTAACGGCACTGGGAGCGTTCATGTGGGCATAGCGCAGTTTATAGCTCTTCGCCTCAACGCTGATTGATACTGACACTGAAAGGATCATAACTATCAAAATTAGCAGAAACTTTTTCATTTTCTTACCCCCTCTTTTGGCGTTTATGACTTTTGAATCGTTTCAACACTTATGCCTTGATTTCAGGCGCAATAAAACGCGGTGCGTTCAGTTCAGCTATCACCCCCTTTCTTATTTTAAAATGAAATCACGTTATCGCTTTTGTCATGCGTGAGACCTGTTGTACTTTCCCGAAATGGCTACGTGATACAAAGCCTTTATCGGGCTTTATCTGAAATCAGGTCCCCTGGATGAAACTTTATACAATCCGATACCGTTCCAGGAAGTACCACCGCGGAGATGGCTGAGTACACCGGGATCATTTAAATATTTCTTTCGGCATTCTGCGGACTCCACGGAGAACTCTTAGGTATCTTTTTTTATTAATCAGACCGCCTATCAGACCGGCGGATAGGCTGACTCCTGAACGCAGTTCAGATTTGCTCTTTTACAGCGGTTATGTAGGATCAACTGTCTATATAAACTGTTCTGAAAAATATTTTAGGACTATGTAGTACATACTGCATTGTACTTAACACCTGCCGTTTCACTTGTCAATACTTTTTCCTATTTCTTGATAATTCAGCAGATCCGGAATTACATTTGTACGCCGCAAAACTGATGGGCAAAGACGTTTCGAATGCCGCCCCTGAAGATGCCGGAGCCATTCTGTCAGGTGCGATTGTTGAGCTGATGCAGAAAGTCGGGATGCCGAACGGGCTGAGCGCAGTGGGGTATGGGCCCGTAGACGTGGACAAAATGGTGGCGGCCACCCTGCCCCAGCATCGCGTTACCAAGCTCTCGCCGCGGCCGGCCGATGCGCAGGATTTGAAGCAGTTGTTTTTGGATTCAATGGTGCTGTGGTAGAAAAGGGCCGGGTATAGAAAGCAGACGACAGATGACTGCAGCCAGATGACAGAAGTAAAAAATTCAGCATAAATGATGGGATGCTGAGTTTATCCTTATTTTATCAATTTGAATCATGGAAACTCCAAGCACCAAAAGCCAAATATCAAACAAATCACAATGACCAAAATTCAAAACAAACAAAACGGCCATCAAACTGCAGATAAATCACCAGCGTGTTTGGATCTTTGGACTTTCGAATTTGGATATTGTTTGGAATTTGGATATTGGGATTTGGGATTTTAGGTCTATGATGGTGGTATTGAATTGTTTCGATCTTGCCGGGTTATCATCAACTTTGACGTATCTTTGGTTTTTCCCACGCACAACCCCGAGCTTTTTTCACCGGCAATACCTGCCTTTAGGTGAACGTTCCTCCCGCAAACCCCCTCAGTAAAAATCCTTTGACTAATACGGATCAACGGATTATAGGAATCTAAGTGCTTGTATTTAGATGAGATAAGCTCAAGTTGGAAAAACTTTAAAAAAACGGCGCTCCATTTTAATCACCCAACCATCAGGAGAAATTACAATGAGCGGCACTGATGAGCTACTCCCCTTTATAGATAATGGCGGCAGACGTTCTTATATCGGCAGACGAAGGTATTCGAATTTGTTTCGAATTCGGGAGAGGAGGAGGTTAAAAAGAGATCGTAGAATCGATGATGACCGTAGAAAAGTTCTAAATCGGAGACAGATAAATGGGCCGGAACGACGGGGTTATTTTAATGATTGAATGATACTTGCTTTTAATACGATTAAGATCTATCATCCCTGCTCTTTGAACGCGTTTTTGCAAATCTCATACTTACGGAGCCTGAAATTATGCAGATAAAAAGTTCGACGATCTTATTGGGGATGTTAGCAATCCTGGTGTTTATCCTGGTGGGGATAATCATTTCCATTTATCCCAACTGGCTGTGGTTCGGGAATCTGAACTTCGCGCCTGTGTTCTGGACGATGGCACTGGGAAAATACGGCGTTGCCGCGGTGATCTGGTTTCTGATGATCGTCACCCTGTCCGTCAATCTTTACGCGGCTCAGCGTTTTCAAAGCGAAAGTGAACAGAAGATTACCGAAATAGCCGGGATGCCCGTCTCCGGCAAGACGCTGAATACCATAATCCTGGCCGCAATCCTGATCGTTAGTTTTGTAATTGCGTCAAAGGGCTCTGTGCAATGGAATATGGTGCTCAGTTATATAAACCAGCACCCTTTCGGCAGCACTGATCCCGTTTTCGGCAAGGACATCGGTTTCTACGTCTTTTCGCTGCCCTTCTACCTGCTGGTGCGCGAACAGTTGCTGATTATCCTTCTTTTTGCCGCCCTGGTGACCGTCATATGGTATATAAAAGAAGGCGCGATCCAGATGATCGGTGAACTTGTTCTGGCCGAGGACAGGCCGGCCGCGCTTCCCAAAGTCAAAGTTGCGGATAAGGTCGGCAAGCATCTGCTCGTGCTCGCCGGAGTCTTGGTTCTTCTGGTCGCCTGGGGCTATCATTTGAAAGCCTACGGCGTTCTCTACTCTACCCAGGGCCCTGCTTTTGGCGCAAGCTACACGGATGTCAACATAAAGATCCTCGCTTACCGGCTCTTAATGGCAATGTCCATTTTAATGTGCCTTTTTATCGTTTATAACGCCTTCAGACTGAAGATAAAACCTCTCTTAATCTGCGCAGGGATATGGGTCGGCGCCATTGTGGTCCTTGCCACCGGTCTTCCGATCCTGGTACAGCAGTTCGTCGTCAAACCCAATGAACTGGCCAAGGAAACGCCCTACATCGCCTATAATATCGATTTTACCCGCCAGGCATATAACCTCAATAATATTAAGGAGGTCGACTTTGAGGTCAATAACAGCCTGAGTGCTGAAGAGATCAAAACCCATCACGTGACCATTCAAAACATCCGGGTCTGGGATGAACGGCCCCTGCTCCAGACATACCGCCAAATTCAATCCATACGTCTCTATTACGATTTTCATAACGTTGACGTCGACCGTTATATGATCGCCGATCAATATCGCCAGGTCATGTTGGCCGCCCGGGAACTGGTCGTCGATCAGCTCCCGCCCCAGGCCAAAACCTGGGTCAACCGGCACCTGATCTACACCCACGGATATGGATTGGCCATGAGTCCGGTCAATGAAGTCACTGCCGAAGGTTTGCCGCAACTCATGATTAAGGACGTTCCCCCCTCGGTGGATATCAATCTGAAGATAGACCGGCCGGAAATTTATTACGGGGAAAAAACGACTGAATATATCCTGGTGAATACCAGCACCCAGGAATTCGATTATCCCAAGGGAGACAAAAACGTCTATACCAATTACCAAGGCAAAGGTGGCGTTCTGATCAGCTCTTTTATGCGAAGACTGCTCTTTGCCATTGAATTTGAAGACCCCCAGATACTTTTCACGACATATCTGACGCCTGAAAGCAGGATAATGTTCAACCGCCGGATTAGAAACCGGGTGACCGCCATCGCCCCGTTTCTGTCCTATGATACCGACCCCTATATGGTGGTCTCAGGCGGCAGGCTCTATTGGATCCAGGACGCCTATACGGCCTCCAACATGTATCCATACTCCAAACGATCCAAGACCCCCTTCAGGAAAAAAGAGCTCAATTACATCCGCAATTCGGTCAAAGTCATCATCGATGCCTATGACGGGCATGTCGCCTATTATATGATCGACACCAAAGACCCCATTCTCAAAACATACGCAAAAGTATACCCGGCTCTTTTTAAACCCTTAGATGAGATGCCCGCTGATCTGAAAAAGCACCTTCGATACCCCAATGATCTCTTTGAAATCCAGGTGCAAACATACGCCAAGTATCACATGCAGGACGTTCAGGTATTCTACAACCAGGAAGACCTCTGGGAGCCTCCGGATGAGATATACGGCGACAACCGCCAGATGATGAAGCCTTACTATATCATCATAAAGCTGCCGGATGAGGCTAAAGAGGAATTTCTCCTGATGCTTCCCTATACGCCCTCGAAAAAGGACAACATGATCGGCTGGCTGGCAGCCAGAAGCGATCTGCCCCACTACGGTAACCTGCTGGTTTACAAACTTTCAAAAGATAAACTGGCATACGGCCCCATGCAGGTCGAGGCCCGGATAGATCAACAAACGGATATCTCCCGGGAACTCAGCCTCTGGGGACAGCGCGGCTCACGGGTCATCAGGGGCAACCTACTGGCCATTCCGGTGGGTGACTCATTCATCTATGTGGAGCCGATTTATCTGGAGGCCCAGCAGGAGCCGCAGCGGGAAGCGCAGCCGGCGCCTCCCCCTAAAGGCGGGCAGTCACAGAAACAACAGCCGACACGACCGGCAAGGCAAGGGAGCACCTCGACTGCGGCCCTGCCGGAACTGAAACGGGTAATTGTGGCCCTCGGCAGCCGGGTTGCGATGGAGGAAAATCTCGACCGTGCATTGAGTCGGGTACTTGGGGGTAAGATTATCGAAAAAGACGATGTTTCCTCTAAAGTGCCCGAATCAGGAGAGCTCTCCGAACTCGGAGAACAGGCTTTGAAATATTACCACAATGCCAAGGAATACCTGCGCCAGGGGGATTGGGCCGGATACGGCAGTGAACTGGATAAGCTTGAAGGCATTCTGGAGCAATTATCCAAAAATACCACTGAAAAAGAATGATTTTCCCGGAGCAGTGATTCCGGCCCAAAGTGCTCAAGATAAATATCAGCTTTGTATGATAAATTCCCCCGCAGCAGAGCTCAAAGATGAATGGATTCGATTTTATGCGCCATATAGACAGGATTTACAGGATTATTTAGAGATTTTGATTCCCCAGTTTCCGGATGAAATCGTGAAAAATCCTATTAATCCGGTTGATCCTGTCATATCTTCATCACATGTCCCCCGACACGACATGGGTGATCAAGCCTGAGACTGTAACCAATCTTGTCCGCTTTCCCAAAAAAATTCTTACCTATTATCCACTCGATCTCACCCGGGCTTGACTTTTTTTATTCCATGGTTGTTTCAGCAAAATTTTACTCGAAAAGAGCCTCATTCCGGTAGCTACCTTGATAACATAATCTAGAGGGGCGTTTATGACTGGTTTTTTTACGGCCATCGTGTTGGTTTTCTGCGGGGGTGTTTTACCACTGTTTTTATGGCGCCATTTCACGGCAATGAAGCTGGTGGGGGCCCTCGCCATGGGTGCGGGCTGTCTGATCGGGCTGGTGGATGCTGTGACGCAGCTGTTCCATTCGGGAGGGACCGCTGCCGGTTTCAACTACCTGAATGCCCTCTCCCTGTCATTTCAAATCGATACTCGGGGTGGCGGCCGGCAAACCAATCATGGCTGTCCTCTGAGCGGCGGACCGTTTCGGGGCATTCCCGAAGTCTCCGAAGGGCTCGACAAACTCCTGCCGGTGGACCTTTTCATCCCGGGGTGCCCGCCCCACCCGCTGACCAATCTACATGCGTTGCTGAAATTTTTTAAGTAGAAGTAAAATTGGGGTCGAACCAAGGTAGAGCACCAACAATTAGGACATGAGCCTAAAAACATGGCCGTCTATCGGCCTTAAAATATCCTTTTTACTGTCGGAAAGTTACATTTAGGAAATTCTTATAAATGAAGAGCTATCAATTTAGATTAAAGTTAATCCCAAAAAATCCGATAAGTATGGCATTCAACTATATATAAATTAAAATTGCCAAAAGGTGTCACATGAGCGCTCAAGAAAAGACGAGGAAAAAATACAATGTCGTTATTTCACAATTGTTTCAAATAATTATTGAGCTAAATGAAGAGCAGCAAAAGAAGCTCTTATATCATGCGGAACAGCTCCTGGTAAAAGAAAAAAGGGGGGATATCAGAAGATCATGCGATATTCCGATCAACTTCGCAGCGAATGACCATGTTTACTCCAATAAAATAACAAATATTAGTGCCAATGGGCTGTTTATCAATACCCGGCGTCCTTTGATAAGGGGCGATGAGGTAATAATGGCTTTTAAATTGGGAGGCTTAGACAAATCGCTCAAGCTCAGAGGAGAGATTGCCCGAGCGAACCAGGCTGGAATCGGGGTGGCATTTAAAGATGTCCGTCCACACATAGAAGAAATGATCCGAGCTATTGTGAATCGAATGAAATAATCACATCTTCGAAGGCCCGAAGAGATTGATGGCGGGTTTTTGACGATTCGTCCTGCCATCCGTCAGCGCTCTATTGCAGACCGAAAATAAGGCCAACACCTACAATCGCTAATGTGGCTCCAAGAATTGCTCGCAGGCTGATGCTTTCACCCATCACTGCGACAATGGGTATGACAAACAGGGGGCTGGTTGCGAAAAGCGTCTGGGCAACACCGGCCGCGGCATACTTGAGTGATATCTGCTGCAGCCAGATTCCCATGAAGGTCCCGATAAAAACTGTAAATATGATCGTCCGCCAGCGTCGAAAAGAATTCAAATTCTCATATCCCAACCCGCAGGAATCCTTGAATAACAGCATATAAATCAGTATAAATCCTGTGCCGCCGATTAATCGAAGCAAGGCGCTGCGAAGTGGGCTGATGCTCATATGAAGGAAGGCCGCGTGGGATAATATGGCTCCGATTGCCTGCCCCACCGCGGCGAATAAGCCCAACACTGTACCAAGCAGTTTGCGGTTGGTGCCGACGTCTGCTGCAGAATCCCGTTCCGAGATTACCCAGGCTACTCCCGTGACCGTTATCATAACCCCCAGCCAGGTGCCGACTGATATGTTTTCTCCCAGAAAAATGAGGGCAATAATTCCGGTGATGGGGGGTGCTAAAATCATGAGGAGAATCGCCCTGCGAGCACCTAAATGCTTGAGGGCACCGAAATAGGCGGTGTCACCCAGCCCAATTCCAATCCCGCCGCTGAGCGACAACAAAATGCCGGCGAACAAATCGATTCCGCTGAAAAGGCCCCCTCCGCCGGGTAATAACACCCCCAAAATCATCACCAGGGCGATGAGGTTTTTAGTCAAATTCATTTTTAATGGTGAGAGATACTGCCCGATCCGTCCGTATAAGACCGAGGCTGCTGCCCATAAAAAAGCGGCGCCTAGCGCTGCCAGCTCACCACCAAAATTTAAAACAAAATTAGCCGGATGCATTTATCAGGGTAATCTGGTCATTTAAGGTCCAAAAGTCATAAATAATCCCGATCCCGAGCAACCCGCCGGTAAACAAATACAGAATGCCGCTGATCCATTTACCCATATACATGCGATGGACTCCGAAAATCCCCAGAAACGTCAACAGTATCCAGCTGATGTTGTAGTCCACCTTTCCGGCCTTAAATCTCAAATCCGCGTTGCGGTCCATGGATGGGATCAGAAAAAGATCCACGATCCAGCCGATAAATAACAGGCCCAGGGTAAAAAAATAAATAGTGCCGGATAAGGGCTTGCCGTAATAAAATCGATGCGCCCCTAAAAATCCAAACACCCATAAAATATATCCGATTGTTTTTCTGTGTGTATCGTAGCCGTTGCTCAATGCTTGACCTCCTTTCCGGATTTTTCCATTCTATCAACCATTCATTAATCCATTACTCCAGCACTCCAATACTCCAGTACTCCAATACTCCAGCTTTCACCCTTGTCCTAATTCCGCATTCCGATTTCCCCATTCCACCCTCCGCATTCCCACTTCCCCATTCTCCATTCCCACTTCCCCATTCCGCATTCGTCATTCCGTTTCCGCCAGCTTCAATCGCACAAACAACCAGGGGGCCCCTAAACCGCCCCACAATCCCATCAGCGTATAGCGGATAAACCGAAACAGGCCAGCCGGTTCCATGGCGGCAAAAGCGATTCGCAGCCCTCCCCACAGACCGAAAAGGATAGAAACGCCCAATAGGTAGCGGACCACCCGTTTCCACAATAAGCCATTGGCGCTAAATCGCACAAATCGCCGCTCCAGCACAAAACCCAAACAGATACCCAGAATCGCTGCAATCATGCTAAGAACATAACGATTACCAGCAGGATTCAGAAAAATCAATAGGATCGGCAACACCAGCGAAAGCGATAGTTGCCAAGCAAATCCTTTCCGGACCAGCCATTTTTCCAGTCCGGGCGCACTCCAAAGAAAAAGTATCAGAATCAAAGCGCCAAGAAGGTAGCCGCCAAAAAGATCGGTGGGGAAGTGAAGTCCCAGATACAGTCTGGACAGCGGAATGCCGATCACGAGAAATCCGGCAATCAGCCAGCCGCTGGTCTTACGGTAGCGACCGGCCAGATATCCCCAGATGACCACGGCGTTCTGGGTGTGGCCGCTGGGCAGTCCGCCGCCGCCGGCATGTCCTAACGGCTTGACCCGTGAATCATAATTAAACGGTCGGGGCTGATCAGCAATTACCTTGGCGACGGCATTGAGGTAGACGGAAAATACTAGCAGAATAATCAGCCTGGCGCCTGTTCGACGATCGATGCTCCAATAGACCAGCGGCATGAGCAACAGGTAAAATGCTTCATCGCCCATAAAGGTCAACGCTCTGAAAGGGAGATCAAGCGCCGGACTGAACTGCTGGAACCATAAAACGACTTCAATTCCCCAGTTTAACAGACTTTCCATGAATCATCCCCTGTTTTGCAATAATATCAGTCGAATGAAATATCCCCTGCCCGCAAACAAGCCTGTAAATGGTCGCTGTCGGTTGTTCCGGGTACGGGCATCAGTTCAGGAACCTTCACTTTACACGTATCCTCGACATAAGGACAACGGGTATGAAAGACGCAGCCCGACGGAGGGTGGATAGGAGACGGCACATCTCCAACAAGTATCTGTCTATTCTTTTTTATCTGAGGATCGGGCACCGGTATCGCCGAGATTAATGCATGGGTATACGGATGCGCAGGATGGTCATAGAGGGAGTCCGCCTGCGCATATTCCACGATTTTTCCCAGATACATCACCGCGATTCGATCGGAGATATGTTTGACCACCGCCAGATCATGGGCGATAAAAAGATAGGTGAGATTCATTTCAGACTGAAGCTCCAGCAGCAGATTTAATATCTGGGACTGAATTGACACATCCAGCGCCGATACGGGTTCATCACATATGATCATTTTCGGTTTTAATGCAATGGCCCTGGCGATACCGATTCGCTGGCGTTGACCACCGCTGAACTCATGGGGAAAACGGATAAGGGCGTCATCGTCCATTCCGACCCGGCTTAGCAGCTGGACAACCTCCTCCTCTCGATTTTTGGGGATCCCGATGTTGTGAATCTGAAACGGCTCCTGTAATATATCCCGGACCGTATGGCGCGCGTTTAAGGACTCGAAAGGATCCTGAAAAATAATTTGCAAGTCCCGTCGAACTTCTCGCAGAGCTCGATGGGACAGACGGGCAAGATCATTGCCATCGAAAATGACATTCCCGCCGACCGGTTTGTAAAGCCTTGCGATCGTCCGGCCCACCGTGGTTTTGCCGCAGCCGGATTCTCCCACGAGTCCTAAGGTCTCGCCGGTACGAACTTTAAGTGAGACACCATCAACGGCATATACCCAGCCGAACCTGCGCCGTAGGATACCGCCGTGGATGGGGAAGTACATCTTTAATTTTTTTACTTCCAGCAGATTATCAGTCATTTTTCCAATACAAGTAACAACTCGCGAAATGACTCTCAGCCACTTCAATTAAAGGCGGCGATTCCAGGGCGCAGATGTCCATTACGTGCGGGCAACGCGTGCGAAACCGGCAGCCGGTAGGCAATTCATAGAGACTCGGCACAATGCCCTCGATGATGTTGAGTTTTGTTTTTCGGGGTGTTTCCAGCTTTGGAATCGACGCTAGCAAACCTTGGGTGTAAGGGTGTCTGGGATTTTTGAACAGCTCGATGGTGGCAGCGCTTTCCGCCACCTTGCCGGCATACATAACCACCACATCTTGACAGGTCTCGGCAATCACACCCATATCGTGGGTGATAAAGATGATGGCCATGCCGGTTTCGCGCTGAAGTTTTTTCATTAAATCCAGGATTTGGGCCTGAATGGTCACATCCAGCGCCGTTGTCGGCTCGTCTGCAATCAATATCTCCGGCTTGCAGGCCAGGGCCAGGGCGATCATCACCCGCTGGCGCATACCGCCCGAAATCCCATGCGGATATTCTTCCATCCGCTGTTCAGGTTCGGGGATTCCGACTTTACGGAGGATTTCGATGGATTCCTGCCGGATTTCCGCATCGGCCATCTGTGAAAAATGAAGGTGGAAGACTTCAGTGAGCTGTTTTCCGATCCGGTGGACCGGATTGAGCGATGTCATGGGCTCCTGAAAAATCATGGAAATCCGTTTGCCCCGAATTTCGTGCATCTTATCGGCCTCGAGGCCGACGATGTCCTCTCCCTTGAATAGGATCCGGCCGCTTTCGATAACACCCACCGGTTTGGGCAGCAGCCGCATAATAGACAGGGCCGTGACACTCTTGCCGCAGCCGGATTCGCCCACAATTCCCAGGACCTGCTCTTTTTTCAAATCAAAGCTGACATCGTCGATCGCCCGGATGCGGCCAGCTTCGGTATCAAAAGCGGTGGTAAGATTTTGTACTTGTAATATTGGATTGTTATCGATCACAACTTTATACTTTACATTATTATTTTAAGATAGGCGCTACAAGAAGTGTGTTAGTACTTTAGCAATTATTTTTGTACATTTAAGCGACACCACAATTTTAGTCATTTCAAATTTTAACTCATTTTTCCGGTTCATCCGTGTCAGGAATTTACCGTTGAAAATTTCGAATTTTCTAAAAATTTCATTTTGTAGGTCTCTTCGATGATGGTTACCGGCGGCAATTTTTTCTTTTTTTTCTTGGCCGCTAAAGTCTCTTCATGAAGGTTTTTGTCGTACCAGAACATGCCACCGATGGAAGGGTCGAAGGGATCAAATAGATCATCCGAATTTTTAGTGCCGGGAATTTTCGGTAAGCGCCACCAGCGCCAGTAGGCCTGACGCAGATAGGGCACCATAAATGTCGGTACGAAGGCGCCTGTTTCATGGATCTTGGCCTGAATCTTGAGCGACAGATCGATCCGTTCCGCTTCATCAAGGGAATTGCGGAAGGCATCGATCATTTTATCCAGTTCGGCATCATCCGTGTTGGAAATATTGTTGGTTTGGGGTTTATGAGCGTTGGCGGAATGATAGTGCTGCCAGAAGGCCGGCCGCATGCCGGTGCTCCAGCCCATCCAGGCCACGTCATGCTTCTTTTCCAAAAATTTTTTAAATGATGCCGCCGAATCCAGCTTTTGCAGCCTGAGCTCAATTCCCGCTTTTTTGGCCTCTTCCTTCAAAACGACCAGCCGGGGTGTATGGCCCTCAAAACCGTAAGTCACCTCAACTGAAAACCGCATCCCGTTCTTCGCCCAGATCCCGTCGGATCCACGTTTCCAGCCGGATTTCTTCATGTAATCATCGACTTTTGTCAGATCAAATCGCCTGGCTTTGATGCTGTTGTTTGAATAACGGCCATAGCCTACATAATGTTGCTCGAGGCGGAAATAATCATTGCGCAACACCTTCTCGATCACTTTCTGAACATTCATGGCATGGGCAAAGGCATAACGGACATTTTTGTCCTTAAAAATCTCGCGGTCCAGGTTGAGCCACATTCCCGACGCCGGTTGTTGGGTATCATTGAAAAACCAGATCCGGTGAACATAGCCGTTTTCGATGACCGCTGTTTTGCTTTTGACGTGCCAGTAATCGGGAAATGTGATGCGAAACACATCCTGTTGGGCTTTTTTGAAATGCTCCCACATCAAATTGAAATCCCTGACGACCTTAAATATCACCCGATCGACATTGAAGCGGTTTTTGAAATAGCGCAGGTCTTTGGCCCACCAGTCTTTTTTGCGCTCGAGTTTAATGGATTTTCCTTTTTTGAAATCGGATATCCGGTAGGGTCCCGTATTCGGTTCGATTTTCCAGTTGAATTTCCTGACGAAACCCTTGTCGAGTTTGCCGAAAAAATGCCGGGGTTTTGGACCGATGTTAAGGTGCAAATGCAGATCCGGTTTGGCCTTAGTGCCGACGACGGCCAAGGTATAATCGTCATATACGATAATCCTATCAATTTCCCGGGTATAGTAGTCATTGTAAAACGGTGCCACGATGAACTCGGAGCGCATAAATTCAATCGTATAGGCAAAATCAAGGGCAGTCACCGGCTTGCCGTCGGACCAGCGGGCTTTTTCGTTCAGTTTGAAATACATGGTTTTTTTGTCTTTGCCGAAGGCCCAATGGGTTGCCAACTCGGGAATGATATTTTCAGTATTTGGATGGATCCCGATCAGCCCGAGCTGATTGCTTTGCATGACACGGGCAAAACTATTGTTTGAATCCGGACCAACCGACCGGAAGGTCGCCGGGAAACTGAGTAGCGAGTCTCTGAAGGTACCGCCTTTTTTGGCTTCCGGTGAGGCGTAGACCGGATCGGTATCATTGGTGAGCCATTCAATATCTGCGGGAAGTTCGGGCGCCGCCCAAGCTGCAACCGGTACTGAAAATACCAGTAACATTGTCAACGAACCGCGTAACCAAAATTTATAAGCTTTGATCATAATACGTCCTTTCTTGTGTCTTTGTGTCTTAGTGGCTGAACTTTTACCCATGTGCTTATTCATAAACCGTATGTTTTTTAGGGTCGAAGGCCTCTCTGACCGCCTCACCGATAAAGGTAACGGTGATTAGGGTAATGATCATAGCGGCAATCACCGAGCCGGAAATCCACCAGGCATCCAGATGCGTCCAACCCTGTTGCAGTAACTCACCCCAGCTTGGGGTGGGCGGCGGCAGCCCGAAGCCCAGGTAATCCAGGGAGGTCAGGGCAACGACCCCGCCGGAAACCGCAAACGGCGCGAATGTGACAATAATGGCAATGGTGTTGGGAATGATGTGTTTAAAGATAATGCGCATATTGGAAGCCCCAAGGGCCTTGGCCGCCAGAACATATTCCCGCTCCCGCTCCTTGTAGGTGACGGTTCGCATGGTCCAGGTAATGCCGATCCAGCCGAAAAACGCCATGATTAAAATGAGCATAAAGAAATTGGGTACCATGATGGAAGAGATAATGATGATCACGTAAAGAAAAGGCACGTTCGACCAGATCTCAATAATTCGTTGAAAGAACAAATCGAACCGGCCGCCCCAATATCCCATGGCACTGCCGATACTGACGCCGATCGTATAGTTGGCCAGCAGCAGGGCCAGGGAAAAAAAGATGGCGATTCTAAACCCATAAACAAGCCGCGCAACAATGTCCCGTCCCACCGCATCGGTGCCCAGATAGTGCCTTTCCTTAATAGACGGCGGAAACGGCGGAAATTGGTCATCTTTGAGATCATTCTCGTAAGCATTAAATGGCACCGGGGGCATGAGAACGTAGTTGCCGCTGCTTTCTTTTTCAAATTCTCCGGCCAGTTGGCGATAATTGGTCTCGTAATCATAATCCAAATCGAATGTTGTCCCGGGAATTATATTGCCATAGGTTGGGAAATAATAGTTTCCGTCATACCGGACCATCAAGGCCCGGCTGTTCACCAGCATCTCCGCAAAAAGAGAGGCCAGAATCATCATTAAAAATATGATGAATGAGTAGTAGCCCCGTTTGATGGACTTGAAACGCCGGAATTTTTTTATGGTTAAGGGGTTAATTTTCATTCAAACTTCACCCTCGGGTCCACAATCGCCACGCAGATATCCGACAAGATATTGCCGATCATGAATAGCAGCGATGATATCACTAAAATTCCCAGCACCACCGGGTAATCCCTTTCCACCACCGATTCGTATCCGAGCAGTCCCATACCGTTGATATTGAAGACTTTCTCGATCAGAAATGATCCGGAAAGGATAACGGAAATGTTGTTTCCAAAACTCGTTGCAATGGGAATCAGACTGTTTCTGAGCGCATGCTTCAATACGGCCTTATTAAACGGCAGACCCTTGGCAATGGCGGTTCGCACATAATCGGAAGCCAGATTGTCCATGAGGCTGTTTTTCATCAGAAACGTCATCACAGTGAAAGAGCCAAGCACATAGGCCAACAGCGGCAGAATCGTGTGCCGGATAACATCAATGATTTTGCCAAGGAGGGTAAAATCCTCAAATTCGTCGCTGATGAGCCCTCCAAGGGGAAAAATTTCCCAATAGGATGCGAAAAAAACCAGCATCAACACGCCGACGACCCACCCGGGAATGGCATAACCGATAAAAACCACCAACGATGATATATTGTCAAAAGCGGTTTTGTGCTTGATTGCCTTGATGATCCCCAGGGGAATGCAGATGCTGTATACAAGGATGAGGGAAATAACGCCAAAATACAGAGAAATCGGAATTCTTTCTTTGATCATGCTCCAGACAGGATCGTAGTAGCGGGTAGATGTCCCGAGATCACCCCGCAGCACCTTCCCCAGCCAGAGAATGTAACTGGTGAATATCGGCTTGTCAAAGCCGTAGTATTTCTTTAACTCCTCGATCTGTTCCGCGGAAAGCGGCTGGGATTGCTCGGCTGAGGACGACCCGGAGGTTCGGCCCCCTTCCATGCTTTGCATTTGCTGGGCCTCGGCAATGATGCGCTCGATCGGGCCGCCCGGAACAAAGCGCGTCACAATAAATACCATGATCGTAATGCCGAGAAAGGTCGGAATAATCAAAAGAATGCGGCGGATGAAATATGCAGTCATTGTTTATATATAAACCACATTCATCATTTTTTCAATATATTGAAACCACTGTCACTTTAATTCCTTGACTCTGCGGGAATAAATTTTTATGCTGAATTTTTAACGCTCCGCCTAAAAAATAAAGGGCTTCGCCCCAATTGGAACGTTGGCGTAGTGGAATAATCGGTTCTAAGAATTAAGGTATCAAAGCGTATCCATTTTCAAATCAATGTAATTCCAAAAAGGTGTAGAAATTCCGATAGATTCAATTAACGCCTAACCGGAAACTGCCCATAGAGCGCATGCGCCAATGGGGTATCAGCGGATCCTTATGATGACCACCCGGCGAATTCTGATATTTGCCCCCATATTTTTGATGATTCTTTTGCTCCAGTCCTATTTCTGGGTGCCCACCTATGAGCAGCAAACCCGGGGCAATCCCGAGCGCTTCAACGAGTTTATTACCGCATCCATCGGAGATGCCAGCATTTTAAACCCCATACTTTCAGCCGACGCATCCAGCAGTCAAATTGAAAGCAAGGTTTTTGAGGGACTCATCGATTATGATGAAAATCTGCGTTTCAGGGGTCGTCTGGCCACTTCCTGGAGCGTGTCTGAAGAGGCATTTTTCTATGTCGATGAAGCTGTCGCGGTACCCGGCCTGGGCCATCCGGATGCCCGCCAGATCGTCCATTTGCTGCAAGCTGCAAAACAAAAAGAGGCGCTGCCGGACCCGGACTTAAAAGCCACCCTGGAAAACATAACCGAAATTTCCGTGTTTCCGCGCCGGGAATATACAGTAGATAAACAACTGAAAGATTCGGACGGAAATCAAAAGACGATAAAAATCGATATCGCCGCGCCGGCCGGAATTAAACTGGTTCTCAAGCAGGTGGATCAGGATCTTTTCAGGAATCTGTCTCAGTTGCTGGGTAACAGGTATTTTAAAAGTTTTGAGGGTTCAAAATACATAAAAACGGAAGACCGCATACTAAGAGATCAATTGGCGGCGCTAGCCGCGGAGCTGCTTCCTGCGGTGGAACATAATCCCATCATCGAATTCAACCTACGTCCCAATGTTAAATTTCATGACGGCCATGTATTTGATGCCGAAGATGTCAAATTCACCTATGAAGCCATCCTGAACCCGAAAAATCTTTCGCCGCGCATTTCGGATTATGAGCCGGTCAAAAGCGTGGAGGTTGTTGATCCCCACACCCTTCGAATCGTATATAAACGACTCTATTCCCCGGCGGTCGCCACCTGGGCCATGGGCATACTCCCCGAGCATCTTCTTAACGCCGAGGTACTGAAGAAAGAAGCCCTGGATCTCGGCAAAAACCCGCAAGCGTTTTCCATGCGCCAAAGCGCTTTCAACCGGAACCCCATCGGCTGCGGCCCTTTTGTATTCCGCGAATGGAAATCCGATCAGTACATCCAGTTGGATCGCTTTGAAGAGTATTGGGAAGGAGCGCCACACTACAAGAAATATTTCTTTCGCATTATTCCCGATCTCTTAACCCAGGAAATGGAATTTTATGCCGGCACCCTGGATGTCTACGGCGGCGGCAGCCCGCCCCACGGTATTCCCCCCCATCAGATTGAGCGCTTTCAAAACGATCCGCGCTATCAGAGCGTTTCCGACACCGCCTTTGGATTCAGTTACATTGGCTACAACATGCGCAGAAAGCCCTTTGATGATATCCGCGTGCGCCGGGCACTGACCATGGCCATCGATGTGAATAAAATTATCAAATATGTGCTCAATGGCCAGGGGGAACGCATCACCGGCCCCTTTGTCAAACAAACCGATTATTATAACCGCACGATCAAACCGGTCCCTTATGATCCGACCGGCGCCTTAAAATTGTTGGAACAGGCCGGCTGGAGACGCAATAAAAACGGCTGGCTTGAAAAAAGCGGCAAACGCTTTGAATTCACCCTGATTACCAACAGCGGCAATGACAGCAGAAAGTCGATTCTGGCCATCGCCCAGGATGCCTGGAAACAGATCGGTATCGATGTGCGCACCGACCTGCTGGAATGGTCGGTGTTTATCGAAGAACGCGTCGACAAGGCCGATTTTGACGCCGTCATCCTGGGGTGGGTGATGTCGGTGGACCCGGACTTGTTCCAGATTTGGCATTCAAGCCAGACCCATCACTACCAGCTTAATTTCGTGGGTTTTAAAAACCAACAGGCCGACGATCTGATTATCAAAATCAGACAGGAATACAACCATGACAAAAGAGTCCGGTACTGCCACCAATTGCACGAGATAATCGCCCGGGACCAGCCTTACACCTTCCTGTTCGTGCGCAAATGGACCACGATTTTGGACAAACGCATTGTGATCAGGGAAGTCGATAACCGCGGAGAGGTCGTTTATAAAAAGATCACACCCACCCGCACGGGTTTATATGATTATGATTTCAATAAGTGGGTGAAGCTTTCGAAAGTACCGAGATTTGTACCGTGACGAAGGCGCAAGGACGAGGGACGAATGCGGAATGCGGAATGCGGAATGATGGAATCGCTTCGCTCTGTCATTTTTTTTGGGGGATCGGCTCTCGGCCGCGATAAAACTTGGCAGAAAGGTAGCTGTTGCGATATTTTTGCTATAAAAAAATCGCTGCAGTACAAGTTTAAATGACAGCATTCCTTAAATATTCAATCTTCAATCTTCATTTTTCAATTAATTGGGATTCCATAAATATTAAATAGCCAAGAATCATTTCCGGTTTAACCGGGTTAGGACACCCAGCATGATCGCATTCATCGCCCGCAGTGCCTTCCAAAAAGTCATCACCCTCTTTTTTGTGGCGGTGGTATCTTTTTTGATTATCCACCTGGCGCCCGGTGAACCCAGCCAGGTGGATCCGCTGAACCCCAAATTCACCCCCGAGATGGTGGAACGATTCCGCACGGAATTTCACCTGGACAAGCCTTTGTACGTGCAATTTTTATTTTTTTACCGTGACCTTTTTACCGGCCGGACCCTGTCCTGGAAAGACAACCAGTCCGTTTTGACAAAAATCCGGCAACGATTTTTAAACAGTCTACCTCTGTTCATCGTGGGAACGATTCTCACCTGGACCATTTCGTTTCCCATCGGAATTCGCTCCGCTATTTTCCGCGGCGGCATGTATGATCGCAGCGCCACCTTTTTCGCCTATCTTTTGATCTCAATTCCCGGTTTCTTTTTCGCCTATATTCTGATCATTTTAGTGGTATCGCAATTCCATGTGCCGGTAATCGGCATGGAAACCTTCGGCACGGCCGGCACCTCCTGGATGCAGATGACAATGGACAGGATCTGGCACCTGCTGCTGCCCTCCCTGTTGGGGGCCACCGGGGGCATTGCGGTGCTTTCCAGATATGTCAGAAGTCAAATGCTCGAAGTCGAAGGCCAGGATTATGTGCGCACCGCCAGGGCCAAGGGGCTGCCCCCGGAACAGGTTCATTACAAACACGCCCTGCGCAATGCGCTACTGCCGTTTGTAACCATGTTCGGCCTGATATTGCCGGGTCTCATCGGCGGCTCGGTCATCATCGAGTCGATTTTTTCATGGCCCGGCATCGGCCGGATGGCTTTTGAGGCCATCCTGGCCCGTGATTATCCCATCATCCTGACCGTCAATTTTGTCTCGGCAGTACTGGTACTGGCCGGCACCTTTATTTCGGATCTTTTATACATGGTGGTAGACCCGAGAATACGGCTATAAAACGCAATCGTTCAAGGGTTTAAGGTTCAAAGGTTAACCGAAAAGCTGAACCGTTGATTGTTAGGTTCTGAATCAATGACGTAAACTTAGAATTATCAAAACATCTCGTAGCGGCGTGGCCGCGTGGCCTGAAAAAAATATGCCTCACGCGACGGCGCAACGTCGCAACGAAAAGCTAAAAAAAGAAATTTATGGCCGAGAACGATTTTCATAAGCAGGTCATAGATGCTAGGTTCCCTACCCTTCTGAAACATGGCTTCTGACGCGTGGCTAATGGACAATAGGAGCCATAATAAAATCTCGTAGCGGCGTGGCGGCATGGCGTGAAAAACTTAAACCTCACGCGACGGCGCAACGGCGCCACGATAAAAAATAGGATGAATGATGAAAATTTATAAAAACATTACGTAGCGACGTGGCGTGAAAAACTTAAACCTCACGCGACGACGCAACGGCCCACAACGGACAAGAATTTTTCTTAAGATCAATATCTCGTGGGAGCGGCCCCGCTGGCCTGAACAGCGGTCTGTTCAATCCAGAAAAGAAATTTATAATTAATTTAATTTCGGTTATTTTTAGACTGTGGGAGCGGTTTTTAACCGCGATTACCCGGGTAATCGTGGCCGCCCCGCTTGAAAAACAGCGGGATGCAAGCAGAGGCCACTCCCATCAAGCCTTAATCACAACCTGAATGACTTTGAATATTATGTAGTTTCATACGAGCGGCGCCGCTGGCCTGAACAGCGGCCAGTTTAATCAGAAAAAAACTACAATTTTGTAATAATTGATGATGTCATATAAGGGTATCCAAGCATGGCAGGTAACTCGCAAGATCAACGAGAAAAAGGTAGCCCCGCGATGACGGCTGAGCAGCTCTACGAACCCCAGATGCCCAAACGTACCCGACGGCAGGAGTTCTGGATGCTGTTCAAAAAAAACAAGCTTGCCATGATAGGGTTGGTTTTGTTTGTCCTATTTTTCTTTACCGCCCTGACCGGCCTGATTTTAACATCCGGCCCCAACCCGGTTTTCAACCCCGCTCTGATCCGACTGCAGGAAAAACTACGCCCTCCCCTTTCCAAACCAGATCTGGAAACTTTGCAGCAAAACGAAATCCCGGCCCTGGGGATCTATCTTTTGGGTACCGATGATCTAGGACGGGATGTTTTTACCAGGATGCTTCAGGGCGCCTGGGTTTCACTGACGGTGGGTTTT
Organism: uncultured delta proteobacterium; assembly: GCA_963765595.1. Taxonomy (GTDB): domain Bacteria; phylum Desulfobacterota; class Desulfobacteria; order Desulfobacterales; family JAFDCJ01; genus JAFDCJ01. Next base: position 56,010 of record CAVXXE010000029.1, on the reverse strand, counting down.
GTAGCCGTGGGTATATCTGTGCTCATCGGAATATTTTTGGGAGGTATCGCGGGTTATTTCGGGCAACGACACATCCGGGTGGATCATCTGCTGTGGATCGTTTTTCTGATAATCGGCATGGTGATGCTGGCGGCTAAACTTTTCTATACGGGGGCGCTACTGATTTTATGTACCACTGCTTTCGCAATATACCGTATCAGAAAAAAAGCACCATTGAAAAAAAAGCAACCATCCGGCTGGCAGCGCATGCTGCAAAAAAACACCCTATCCGTCGATACACTGGTCATGCGTTTTGTAGACGTTATGTTATGTTTTCCGAGTTTTTTTCTGATTCTGACCGTGATCGCCTTGCTGCCGGCCAGCATCTACAACATTATGATCGTCATCGGGCTGACCAGTTGGATGGGAGCGACCCGTTTTGTGCGCGCCGAATTTCTTTCCCTGCGGGAACAGGATTTCGTGGCGGCCGCAAAGGCGCTGGGGCTGAGCAATTTTCGCATCATCTTCCGGCACATGATGCCCAATGCCATCGCGCCGGTGCTGGTATCGGCCACGATCGGAATTGCAACGGCCATATTGACCGAGGCGGGCTTGAGTTTTCTCGGATTCGGCGTACCGCCTCCCCATGCAACATGGGGCAACATTCTTTCAGACGGCAGAAGATTTATCTTTGATGCTCCCTGGCTTACGTTTATTCCGGGGTTTGCCATCCTGACGGTGGTGCTCTCATTTAACCTTTTCGGCGAGGGATTAAGGGATGTGATGAACCCCAAGCTTAGGGAAAGACAGTGAGGGGAAATGACTAGAATTAAAAATGATTAAAGTGCCTAAAATCGAGGAAAGGGGGTACCCACTTCGTAGGCCTAGACGAAAAATAGTAGGTTGGGTTAAGCCGATGGTTTGCAACCAATTTCGTTGGGTTCGCTAATTTTAGCGCTTTTCAATCTGTTGAGGTGGATTAAGGTGGGCGAACCCAACATTAATTTTGCCGACATCCCGCTTAACCCAACCTACGACTGAGAGACAGGCAGTAGGGGGGAATGAAGGTTTCAGCCCGCCCTGGCCTCCGGCTCGTAGTCTACGCCTTGGAGAGTGCGACATGAAGGATTTTTACTGTTCACGGTATCGATTCCAATAATATCTTATCTTCTATATTTATAAAAAGTTAAGTCTGGGCCAGGAGTGTCTGGTCTCAGAAATAAAAAAATTTCAAATAACAAATACCATTGATTGAATATTTAAGGCCCGCCTACGGCGGGATCAACTATTAAAAAAAAGATCATAAAAAAGGCTGAGCGAGGCGACATCCACAAATCTTCAATCTTCAATCTTCAATTTTCAATTCGCTTAGTACCTTAGCACCTAACCTATTTTTAATATGGCTAATAACAATAACATACTGCTCTCTGTTAAAAACCTGAAGATCTACTTCCGCGGCGACGATGAGCTGGCACGGGCCGTGGATGGTATCAGTTTCGATGTCGGGCGTGAAAAAACAGTGTGTTTGGTGGGGGAATCGGGCTGCGGAAAAACCGTAACGGCCCTCAGCATCCTGGGACTGATTCCCAGACCTCCCGGTGAAATCACCGGCGGCAACATCATGTTCAAGGACCAAAATCTCCTTGAATTTGACGAAGATCAACTGCAGAAAATCCGCGGCAACCAGATCGCCATGGTTTTCCAGGAGCCCCTGACCTCCCTCAACCCGGTGTTTACCATCGGCGAACAGATTGGAGAAGCCGTTAGAACACACGAAAGCGTGGCCGATGACGAGTTGGTAGCGCGCTGCGTCCGGTTGTTAAAAGATGTCGGCATCCCTTCCGCTGAGGAGCGCATCAAGGATTACCCCCACCAGCTGAGCGGTGGCCAACGCCAGCGTGTTATGATCGCCATGGCGCTGGCCTGTGATCCGGATCTGGTGATCGCCGATGAACCCACCACTGCGCTCGATGTCACGGTGCAGGCCCAGATTCTACGCCTGTTAGACTCGATCCAGAGAAAACGCTCGATGTCGGTTCTGTACATTACGCATGATCTGGGGGTCGTTGGAAAAATCGCTGATCACGTTTACGTGATGTATGCCGGAACGATTGCCGAGCAGGGGATCAAAAAAGCTGTTTTCGAAGATCCGCGGCATCCATACACCCAGGCACTTCTGGCATCGATTCCCCACCGATCCAAACGCGGAAAAAGGCTTTACAGCATCGCCGGTACTGTTCCCAATCCGGCCTACAAGCCGCCTGGCTGCCCCTTTCATCCTCGCTGTACCCATGCCATCGATATCTGCCGGGAAAAATTTCCGGACATGTGTGACTACGGGGACGGACATATGGCGCGTTGCCCGGTGCTTTTTGGAGATGTGGAATTTGACCGTCGGACAGAGTTGGAAGAAAAATGTAAATAAATCTCAAATCCCAATATCCAATTACCAAGACCCGTTTTCACCTTCCGGGAGGACACGATTATTTTGATTTGAAAGTTACAATAGAGTCGCAAATTTTTAGGTCTCAAAACCAAAATCTTAAAACAACATATTTAGAGCCGTTTGATTTTTCGAATTTGAGTTATTGGAATTTATTTGTTATTAGGGATTTGTTGTTTGGGATTTAACGTATTTCAAAGCCCACGACTCCAATACGCCAACACGCCAATGACGTTGTTCCGGAAACCACAAATTACTTATACGAACATATGAATCAAATTAAGGCCCATGACTCAGCCATCCTGCGGGTGGAAGGATTGAAAAAATATTTTCCGATCCGCAGAGGATTTTTCCAACGAATTGACGGCTGGGTGAAGGCTGTTGAAAATGTGTCCTTTCGGATCGAAAAAGGCAAAACCCTCGGATTGGTGGGGGAAAGCGGCTGCGGCAAAACCACGGTGGCCCGACTGGTCCTCAAATTGTTAGACGGCGATGAGGGCAAAATTATATTCAATGGTAAGGATCTGGTGGATCTGTCTGAAACAGAAATGAAGCCCATGCGGCAGGAAATTCAGATCATATTTCAGGACCCGTACGGTTCGCTCAATCCCAGGATGACCGTCGGTCAATCCATCGCCGAAGGACTGCGAGTGGCAGGTATCCACCGGGGCCCGGCTCAAAAAAACCGCCTCGAACAGCTGCTGAAAATGGTCGGAATGTCCCCGGCAACCATGGATCGCTATCCCCATGAATTCAGCGGGGGCCAGCGCCAGCGCATCGGCATTGCGCGTGCATTGAGCGTGGAACCTGCCTTGATTATTTGTGATGAACCGGTTTCCGCGCTGGATGTTTCCATCCAGGCCCAGATCATAAATCTTTTAAAAGACTTGCAGGACGAGCTGGATTTGAGCTACCTGTTTATTTCCCATGATCTGAACGTGGTGGGCTATTTGTGCAGTGATGTTGCCGTCATGTACCGGGGGTCTATCGTGGAGTATGCCCCGACGGATGAACTTTTCGACAACCCGCTTCACCCGTATACGCATCTGCTGCTCTCCGCCGCACCCGATGCAATGGAAAATGAAAAGTATACAATGATCGAGGACGAAGAAGAAAAGGAAGTGCCGGAAAGTTTGACTGAATCCGCTGGATGTAGTTTCCGGCAAAAGTGTCCTTGGAATGAACCCCGCTGCCGGGGCACCGAACATGAGTTCATAAAAGCCGGAGAAAATCATTTCGTGCGGTGTTGGAAATTTGCAGAAAATGGCAGCGCAATTTTTTGAATCGAAATAGTTTCAGAACTTCACATCAGGTCAGAGGGCAAGGCGCAGACCGGCGAAGAAACAATTTATAGAGTTTGGTTTTTATTAAATTTTGAGTAAGAAATCAGCGACCACCAGCAGAGCTGGGGGTTTGAGGATGGCCCCTGGAAGGGGCCGGGGCCACCTCTGTTGGTGGCCGCTGATTAAGGGAAAATTGGAATGGCGCTGAATGAGCTTATTATTCGAGTACTATGTGATGTTCAAGCAAATATTTCTGTTGATGGAGCTGTTCTTTATAGTCAGACAACAGATAATCAAAGTTCGGTTTTTCTTGCAGCAAAAAAAATTTTATCGAATAAGCTCGCAAAAAAAATCCTGTTTATTAAAAGCGCTCCTGTCAGTGGCTATCCTGGATTCTCAAGTTGGACAAATGAACTGAAAAAATCAGGAATCCAAAGTAATGACATCGTTGGCGTGAAATTATTGAAGACCAATTCTTTAAACACCTTAATTGAATCGGAGGCTATTATTAAATATGCAGCTCAAAAAAAATATCGTTCTTTGTATGTTGTCTCGTCACCGTTTCATCAGTTAAGAGCATTCATGACTTTAGTGACCGTGGCGTTGCGTTACTATCCTGAAATACTTATCTTTAGCTATACCGGCACCTCACTTCCTTGGTTAGATAAAGTTGTCCACTCCCAAGGAACGCTTTCAGGTACCCGAAAAGATATTATAAAAGCAGAATTTGAACGAATTGAAAAATATAAGCAAAAGGGGGATCTGTCATCTGAAATAAAAATAATAGAATATTTAAACAAAAGAGACAGTTTGAGATCTTGAAATAGGCGGGCCAACAGTCCGATTCTGACAATATTTTTCCTTGGCATTTCTTCTTGACAGATCTGATTCATCCCCGTGTCCTTTGTTGACTCACCTCCAGTATATTCCGGAATAGGTACGGGAAACCGGGTAGCCCTCTATATTATATTCCCTTAAGCAATGGGTTCAATACAAGCAGGGTTATTATTACTTGCCGAGTTGACCTGTTTCGATACCGGATAGCTTACCAGTTCTGTGATGATTTCCTTTTTCAAAATATCCTTTAATTCATCCAGGTCATGATTCTCTGGATCAAGCCAAGGTTCGTAGATTCCCGAGTTGAGGATGACCGGCATGCGATGGTGAATTTCACTGAAAGATTCACTGGCCTGAGTGGTTATGATAGTACAGGACTTGTAGATTGAATCTGAATCAGGCTTTTTATTCCAAGTTTCCCACAGCCCTGCAAAAGCAAATGGTTTGCGATCTGGTAGGGTAATAAACATCGGTTGCTTATGTTTTTTTTCACCTTTCCATTCATAAAATCCATCTGCAAGTATCAAGCACCGTCGTTTCTTAAATGCGTTGCGAAAACTCGGCTTTTCAGCAATGGTCTCGGAACGGGCGTTTATCATTTTGTTTCCAATGGAAATGTCCTTGGCCCAAAAAGGAACAAGACCCCAGTGGAATTTGTCGAGCCAGTTTTCACCTTTATGTTTCACAATTGCAAGGATTTCCTGTGAGGGCGCAACATTGTAATTGGCCTTGACCTCACAGGCAGCCTTATCAATAGGGAAACTTTCTTGTAGTTCGCGCAAACTACGGAATCCCACAAACCTACCGCACATCTTCAACACCTCTCTCTTTAAGATTTATCCGCTCCCTCAGTTTCCGAGAACACCTAAAGGTCACAACCCTTCTCGGTTCCAGCATCATGTCCTCTCCTGTTGCTGGGTTCCTTCCCCGGCGTTCATGCTTTGTCTTGACGCAAAATTTGTCGCTGTGGTTTCTAACTATTTAAATTATTATTTGTCAAGAAAATAAACAGGTTAGCTGCCTTTAATTCTTAACTTGACAATTTAAGCAGTTCCGGTGGGGAATCTTGGTATAATAAGGACGGATGGCTTATATCAAATGCTCCTTGTAGTTGGTATGGTGTGAGTTGTTCTGGTGGGCATTTAAGATCGCTTAGTCTCACTGCCGAATTGGGCAATCTGGTGAATCTACGATTTCTTGGGCTCTAAAGTAACCTATTGCAGGGCAGCATCAAATTGCAGGGCCTTTTCTGATGACATTCCGGCTAACTCTTCTTCGCCGAAATCAGCGCAAAATTTGTTAATGATCCACCGGTAAGCACGGACGGTATCTTTTTCGAATTGGTAACGTGATACTCGATCCAAATTCTTGCAGCTTGTGAAATTTTCATGGAAACCTCCTTTTAGGTTTTGGGTTTGACAATCATAAACTGCATGAGGTAATCATAATGTATCCATTTGATACCCCCATAGAATCCTCCGCTCGTTTACGAGGACTTCGGCAATGCACCGGCAATAGTCCCAAAATTGACCTCAAAAGAATATCATTTTTATTCTGCTGATTATGCAATATATACCTTTTGGGTTGGCTTGAATCATTTTTTTGCTGTGAAACACAATGGGAAAAGTACATGGACGCATTTGATCGAATCGATAAAAAAGAAATAAGAGATTTATTGGGTAAAAGCTGGCTTACACATGATGGCATGTGGTTTTATCACACCTACCAGGAAGTGGGTATCGAAAAGGCGAATAAATTGAATAAAGCGGCCATAAGATCCCTTGCGCCCATCGAGATAAATAGGGTAAAGAAAGTCTTAGGGATTGATGGGGAAAAGATCGTTGCTTTCGAAGATCTAAAAGATTTCATACTTGAAGCCCTCGAAATAATCTTACCCAATACGGTATTTAAAAGATTTCAATTTACGGTGTCCACGAAAGGTCTCTTTCACTGGGAGTGGGAACACGGAGAATGTTTTGCATATAAGGGTATGAAGAAAATTGGGATTATCGACGGATACAATTGTGGCGTAATGTATAGAATAGAATGTTGGCTTGAAGCCATGGGAATTCCGTTTGACGTCAATCCAAAGATTAGCAAGTGCATGATGCATGAAAAGGGCGCATGCTCTGGAAACATTAGAGTAATGCTTAATGACTAAATGAGACATCGACATCAGCTTAATTTCGATCGCAAGGACATCAGTGCAAGTTTTTTAGATCCTTCGAGCAGACCGGTCGTGAAAAAAATTGAAATCCGAACGAACCCCATAACCTATCGAACCTGCAGAATTGCACTAAGCCGGATCGATGAAGCAGAAGCCGGAACAGGGACCTTGCCACCACCACCTCCTGATGCTTTCAAGTCAGACGACTGCCCGTTCTGTAACCATCATGTGTTCTCGAAAACGCCACAACTGCAATCGGACAGCTTTTCTGGGGATCGTCTGGTTATCAATGATTCCATACTGTTTCCGAATCTGTTCCCCTACGGCAGCTTTTCAGCGGTCAGCCTTTTTGATAATGCCCATTATGTGGAGATCGGGTCTGCCAAACCGTCTACCTACATGGACAGTTTCAAGAATTCCATTCAATATTTGAAACAGGTAATGACAATTGACCCCAAGGCTGTTTATACGGCCATCACCCAGAACCATCTCCCTTCTGCAGGGGGATCACTTGTACACCCACACCTTCAGATCAATGCAGACAGGGTGCCGAGCAACCATCAGCGTTTTTTAATGCAAAGAAGTGAGCAATACTATAAAGCGCATAATACCTTTATGTTCTCCGATTATCTGAAACATGAAAAATCCGAAGGCAGCCGGTATATCGGCAATACCGGCGATTGGGAGTGGCTGGCCGCGTTTGCGCCGGAGGGTTTTTTCGAACTGTGGGCGATCCTCCCAGGCGTGACGTCGCTGCAGGAACTGAATGATGAAAATCTCAAGAATCTTTCAACCGGAATCATCAACGCCCAAAAATTATATCGGAGCCTCAATCGCAACGGCTATAACCTTGGATTGTTGTGTGTTGAAGTTCCTGGCAGTTACATGGAGTTGCGTATGGTAATGGTGGTGCGCTCCAACTATGCACCCTGGGTGCGAAACGACCATACGGGGTTTGAAGTTATGTTGGGAGAAATGGCAACCTTCATCCCTCCGGAAGAGACGGCGGCTATAGCGAAGCCTATCTGGGCTGATTCTGAACCTCGTGATTTGTAAACTCCAGGGTACACCCTCAGCGGTTTTTCCACATCCCTATTGCTGAACAAATTTTTTCACCTGGAATGTCCGTTCGACATCTGGACTTTTCATCACCTGCAAAACTGCAGATTTCGGCTAGCCAGTACGAAAAATAATTCATACCGGGCATGCACCGATGATGGAAGAGCCAGAAGCATCTGCTGGTCACTATTTGCATTTTCTGGAAACATTTAATAATTGAAGTATTGCCTGTTCGCTCTCAAAATCAATCATAGCAATCCGTCATCCCCTTGATTTTTCACACAAACTGTGCCATGGTTGCCAAAAATAACAATTTTGGGTTCAACCTTTAATTAAAAGGAAGAGCAAATGGATGGATCATAAGGCCCTGTTTTCCGCATTGGAGATGGGGTTTTTATTTGGGGTATTCTGAATTTTAGTTACTGTGTACTCAGTTGCTGGCAAATGTCCATTGGGGAATACACCAGGAAAAGAATTTGTAATCGAACGAACAACCCCTGCCGGTATGTGCCTGAGCGCTTTTAATTCGATTACCCCTGCCATACAGGTATTGCGATATGGTGGCAGCTTTCCCTGGGAGAAAAACCCCGATGAAGCTTTTATTTGCTGCCCGGATCATTTGAATCGCACGGTCTTTAAACTTGAAAGAGCAGGAGAAGTGGTTATCAACAAATGACAAATTGAAAATTTATTCCGGAGCCTGAAAGCATGAAAGTTTTTCTGATATCTGCCAATACGGAACAGATCAACATGCCGGTATTGCCGTTAGGATTGGCTTATGTAGCTGCAGCCATGGAAAGCCAGGGGCATACGGTGAAAATGCTGAATTTGATGATGCAAACAAATACTCCAAAGGCTATCCATGAGGCCATTGTTGAATTTGATCCCGAAATAATTGGTATCTCGGTTCGAAATATCGATGATCAGAATATGGAAAATCCGAGATTCCTTCTAGAATCCGTAAAAGATGTTGTCATCAGTTGTCGTAAATATTCCAATGCTACCATTGTTTTAGGTGGAGCGGGTTATAGTATTTTTCCTCAAGCCACCTTGGATTATCTGAAAGCAGACATTGGTGTTCAAGGAGAAGGTGAAAGCTCTTTTTTAACCCTTTTAGAAAGACTTCGAGATAATAAAAATCTTTCAAAAATTCCAGGCTTATATTTACCCGGTCAGACACATCGCCGCAAATCGGGATATATAAAAAGCTTAACCGATATATCTTTGCCTCTTCCCAATGTTCACCTTTCGACCTCTTCCACTCTCAAAAGCCAAGAGATATGGATACCTTTTCAATCCAGACGAGGATGCCCCCTGGATTGCAGCTATTGTTCCACAGCAACGATTGAAGGTCGAATAATTCGAAAACATGACCCTAAAAAGGTGGTCGAAGCTATTTCAAGATATGCTGAGGTTGGGTTGGATCATTTCTTTTTCGTGGACAACACATTCAATCTTCCCAATTCATATGCCAACACAATTTGCGAGCAGATAGTTTCATCTAAATTGAAAATCACCTGGCGTTGCATTCTTTATCCATGGAAGGTTGATGATAGAATGGTCGAAAAAATGGCAAAGGCTGGTTGCAGGGAGGTTAGTTTGGGATTTGAAAGTGGATCTAGGAAAATCCTGGCTAAAATGAACAAAAAGTATAGTCCGGCTGATGTTCGTCAAATTTCTGAAAGGCTTAAAAAATATGATATTAACAGGATGGGATTTTTATTGTTCGGTGGACCTGGTGAAACCAAAGAAACAGTTAATGAAAGCTTAGTATTTGCAGACTCACTTGACCTTGAGGCCATGAAAATCACAATCGGAATTAGAATTTATCCCAACACCTTGCTTGCGCAGACAGCTTTAGAAGAAGAAATGATTAAAGCCGGCGATAACCTTCTGGTTCCCAAATTTTATATAGCCAAAGGTTTGGAAAGCTGGTTGCGAGAGACTGTCAATGACTGGATGAAGACCCGGCCACATTGGGTAATGTAAGTAACGCATTCTGGCAGATTGAAAGCTCTAATTTGGGGTAAGAAATCTGTATTCGGAACTCCGTCAAATTGGTTTTAATTTTCATGATATCAAAGGTTTTGTGGGTCATATTTTCAGCATAAAGGATGAAAAATATGAAACTATTTAATAAGAGTTGCAGTAAAACAATATTTTCTATTATTACTTTTTTTCTTTTTGCACTTTTGACTGAAAATGCTGTTTGCGAACAACCCAAAAAGCGGGAATACTGGCCCACCAGCGGTTGGAAGACGTCTACCCCGGAGGAGCAGGGGATGGATTCTACAAAACTATTGATAGCAGACGAATTTATCCAAAACAGGCTTCCCGATGCCTTTAGTTTGCTGGTTATTAAGAACGGCTATTTGGTTTTTGAGAAATACTATTCGTGGGGAAGTCCTGAAAAATATGCTGTCGTTCATTCCGTTACCAAAAGTGTTATGTCAGCCCTGATTGGCATCGCACTGGACAAAGGTTATCTTAAGGGTGTGGACCAAAAACTAATCGAATTTTTTCCTGAATACATCACAGACGAATCAGATCCGAGGAAAAAGGAGATCAGTCTTAAAGACCTGTTAACAATGAGTGCCGGATTCAGGTGGAACGATTGGGGGTCCAGTATGCGCTTCTGGTATTCCTCTTTGGATTGGGCAAAATATACGATTGAACTCCCGCTGGAAAATAATCCGGGAGACGTATTTAATTACAATTCATCAACATCACATCTTCTGTCCGTAATTTTGTCAAAATCGACTAAAGCCAGCGCGCTGGATTATGCAAAGAAAAACCTCTTTGAACCCTTGGGGATACAATCAGCTTATTGGCATCAAGGCCCACAGGGATACCATATTGGCGGTTTCGGTTTGGGCCTATCAGCACGAGATTTAGCAAAAATCGGTTTCCTGTACTTGAATAATGGATATTGGAACGGTCAACCCATTGTCTCTGAATACTGGGTGAAAGAATCCACCGCTCAACAGATACAGGCTGTCCGCCATCCCATATATGGTACGTTTGGTTACGGGTATCAATGGTGGGTGAAAAAAGTCGATGGCTGCAGTAGTTTCAGGGCCTGGGGAAGGCGGGGGCAATATATAGTGGTGGTTCCCAAACTTGACCTGGTTATTGCTGTAACATCAGAAACAGCTCAGCCGCATCCGCCAACTTCGATTCATTATAGCCCTTTATTTGATTTAGTTGCCGCCGCTGTTCAAAGGAAAAGGCCACCAAAAAAAACGTTAAATGCCGTGGAATTGCCCCCTGATTTAAAAGCATTCATAACAGACTATAATCAAGCTAGATTTAATAAAGATGTGGTGACAATGGCAAATTTAATTTCGGATCGATTTCTTTATGATGGCGTTACCAAACAAATGGCGTTAAGATTTTTATCAGGAATTTCATCATTATACGTCCGAGGCTAAAATCATCATCACCAAGTTTGAGCCTGAAGGCGATAGGGTTAAAATGGATGTTTTGTTAAAAGATAAATTTTTTGAGGCCCCCTTTATGACCGGCAGTATGCTAATTAAAGAAAACGGGCATTGGAAATGGTATGGAAACCAAATTAAAAATAGTCAGTCATCGTCTATGTGACACACATATATTTTTAACTTATCATCATGCATTTCATACCGGTCTAAATGTTGAGATTGGCAAGAAATCTGTCGCCGGAACTCCAACAAATTTAGGGTAATCTTAGAAAATATCACAGATTTAGCGGAAATGCAGATCATTTTCTTAAAGTCCCATCCACGAATGCCGATATCTTATGTTGGTAAAATGATTTTTTAATTGAGGGATATCATGATTGATGAAATAGGCAATGTATTACCAAAGCAATTGATAGCACCGATTAATAAAGTATTTGATAAAAACAGTGAGAATGCAAAGTCAGGTAATTCTGATCAAAGAGTTGAAGAAAAAGCAACCAAAACTGTCATCGAAAATGGCACACTGATAATGGAACAGTATGACAGACACGGCAATTTAATATGCAAGACACCTCCAGGCTATCTACCGCCGGGTGAAAAGGTTTAACTGAAGAAAGCTATCCCCATCGTATTACGGGTATGGAATCCAGTTAGTTTCTGGTTCAAGCAAGCAGGATTTGGATTCCAAGGATTAAAAAAATGCGGAAGAATTACTAAAGCATGCAAAAAAAATAGATAATTATGGGTATCACTAAGAAAGACCGTGAAAATAGAATTGACAAACGAATAGTAAATCAAAAGAGTGATATGTCTGATTTTACAAAAACAGAGAAAGATGACATAGATATCTGGGAGTTGCACGTTAAAGAACGAGAACATATACTTGCCCAGATAGCTAAAGCTAGACGTACAAGTAGAATTAGAACTTGGATTGAACTTATATTTATGCTAGGTTTTATTTGTTATATGTTATACGACATTTACATAGATGGAGATTTAGATACTATTTTTAAATTCTTAAAAACATAAAGGAGAACTGACCAGATGCCAGAGTCAAAATAGTAAATCATATAAAATTCAATATTTGCTGGTATTGTTAATATATATACATTCGGGAGGTATATCATTCAGCAGAGAGGTCGAAGATGTAACGGAATATGCTTAAAAACTGCTGAAATTAGCCTTTTATATGAGGGGGCACTTATTAACTTTCTCATCGAACATCAGTGCCCCCAGTGCGGGGCACCTGCTATTTTAAAGGAAACAGACCGCCTATTTACCTGCCAGTACTGCCGGGTCAATTCCTATTTAATGGCGGATGATTTTTTTCGCTACGTGCTGCCGCATCCACCTAATGGAAACAAGAACGTTGTATATTTCCCCTACTGGCGGTTCAAGGGGATGCTCTTTTTCTGTGGGCCATCCGGCATTCAGAATCGGTTTGTAGACGTCAGCCATCAAGCCATTGACGCGCCCATTTTTCCCAATTCGGTTGGTGTGCGCAGTCAAGCTATGAAGCTTCGGTTTGCGACCGCAGACATGGATGGTAGATTTCTCAAGCCTCGCCAGTCGTTTGATAAATTTCTAAGTTCATTCCAGGAACGATTCGGCAAATCCCTGCCCAAACCGATTTTGCACCAATCCAACATCGGAGAAACCCTCAGTCTGATCTATTCACCGTTTTATCTGACAGATAGACTGCATGATGCCATCCTCGACAAACCGCTATCAGCGAAACTGCCGGAAGATTTCGATATCGATAATTTCAGTGGAGATCGTCCCCGATGGCAGATCCGTTTTGTTTCCACTTTGTGTCCTAACTGCGGATGGAATCTGGAGGGTGAACGCGACGCATTGGTATTGGGTTGCAAAAACTGCAATTCTGCCTGGTACCCGGTAGGCAAAAAATTGAAACAATTAAAATTTGCACAATTTCCGGACAAAGGAGATAATACGATCTATCTGCCCTTCTGGCGTATAAAAGCTGCTATTGCAGGCATCAACCTTGATTCTTATGCCGACTTGATCACGGTGGCCAATCTTCCCAGAGTGGTTCAAAGCAGCTGGAACGACATTCCCTTTCGATTCTGGATTCCGGCATTCAAAGTTCGTCCAAAGGTATTTCTGCACCTGGCAACCCATACCACAATTTCCCAGCCCCGCGAAAAACTAATATCCGAACTGCCTGGCACCGAAATCTATCCCACCACCTTACCCATCGAAGAAGCCGTTGAAAGTCTAAAACTTACCTTGGCCGATTTTGTGAAGCCGCGTAGAACACTTCTGGAGCGACTCCGCGATATCCAAATTGATGCAAAAAGCTTTACCCTCGTATTCATTCCCTTTAATGAGGGACACCACGAGTTTATCCAACCGGATTATCAACTGACGATAAATAAAAACGTACTGGCACTATCAAAAAATCTTTAATTCGTTTATTTTCGAGGCCTAAAGCCACAGTGGCAGATCCTGCGGTTCGTTTATCTGTATTCTGATTTTCATTACTTGACACCTCGGCCGGTTTTAACTATCGTTTTATGAGCAATCGTACAATTGTCTACTTTGTAACATGACAAAGTTGAAATAATCACCCAAGGTTTTTCTTAAATGTTACCATCCCAAAAGCCCTCAATGGATATTTTGATCGATCAATACCTGAATTATCTGCTGGTCGAAAAGGGGCTTTCCGGAACCACCTTAGAAGCGTATAGTCGAGATTTGGTCAGGTATCAGGAATTCATACTGGACAGCGGCGCCCGGGGTATTTCCGAAACCGATACTGCGTTGATCCTGAAACATCTGATTGCACTTCGAAATGCGGGTTTGGGCGCTCGGTCCAGAGCCAGGCATCTGGTGTCGATAAGGGGGTTTTACCGCTTTGCGGTCCAGGAAAAAGTGCTCAAGCATGATCCCGCCGGGCTGGTCGATCTTCCGAAAACAAGCCTAAAGCTTCCGGATGTTCTTTCGGTGGAGGAAGTGTCTCAGCTGTTGAGTACACCGGACCCCGTCAAGCCGACCGGTGCAAGAGATGCCGCCATGCTTGAACTTTTGTACGCCGCCGGCCTGAGAGTATCTGAACTGATTAAGCTTAAACTGCAGAATGTTAATTTAGAATCCGGTTTCGTGAGGGTGTTCGGCAAAGGGTCGAAAGAGCGGGTGATTCCCATTGGATCGCTGGCCCAGAAAAAAATCGAGTATTACCTGGACCATTCAAGAAAAGCTCTCTTGAAGAATCAAGTCAGTCCTTACATCTTCGTTGCCCGGGCGGCCAAACCCATCACGCGCCAGGGTTTTTGGAAACTGCTGCGGCGCTATGGCCAGTTGGCGCATCTGAATAAAAAAATCACCCCCCACAGCTTGAGACATTCGTTTGCAACCCACCTGCTGGAAGGCGGCGCCGACTTAAGAGCTGTTCAGGTAATGCTCGGGCACGTCGATATTGCAACGACTCAGATATATACCCATGTTACACGCAAGCATCTCAAAGATTTGCATAAACGCTTTCATCCGAGGGGATGACCCCGGAGCAAGAACTGGTGCGCTTCGCTCACAATTGGAACAATGGAATGTGAAAGCAATTTCATAGACACATCCCGTCGCACCAGGGCGGGCTTGAACCCAGAACCTAAGAGCCGATCGGTTTAACATTGACACCAGACGAATTTTCATTTAAACAGGCAGTTTTTTCTCGATGTATTAAATTTTTATTAGTTAACGTCTCGGAATTTCTATAATTTATTGGAATCACGACGCTTTTTGCGGCCATTGTCTTGGTTGCGGTATGGAATGATGGAATTGTGGAATGCATGATTCCAATATTCCAGAATTCCAACATTCCAATTGGGGCCAAGCCCCTAACTTGTATCAGGGAATATGAATCGTGCCCTCATTAAAAATGGACGCCATCCCGTTGGGCTGGTGGCAGCCCGCCCAACACCAGCCCGCAATCGGCGAGCAAGCCCTATTAGAGGCTATTAACCAGGTTACCCGCCCCCTTTTTCTGATCAATCTCAATGGTAAAATGGGTGTCTCCCTGGAAGGCACCTTAACCATCGGCGACAAAAAACCATCAGGATCAGATCTACTGCCCCTCATTGGTTATGCGCCGGCCATGCACCCGAAGGATTTAGGCGATCCCCAGTTCAAAAAGACTCATAACTTGAGCTATGCTTATGTAGCGGGAGCCATGGCCCATGGAATTACATCTGTTGAAATGGTCGAAGAAACCGGACGTATTGGAATGATCGGTTTTTTTGGCGCAGCCGGGCTTTTGCCGGATGAGATTGAAGCCGCCATCGACCGGCTCCAGAACCGCATGGGGTCCCGATCATTCGGGATAAACCTGATTCACAGCCCGACGGACCCGGAGCTTGAAGCCGCCACAGTGGACCTTTACATCAGGCGCGGGATTAAATTGATCAGTGCCTCGGCCTATCTGAATCTTACACTTCCGCTGGTTTATTATCGTGTCAATGGTATCCACCGCGATAACAAGGGCAACATCATTTGTCCCGGCAAGATCGTTGCCAAAGTGTCACGGGTCGAAGTGGCCCGCAAATTTCTTTCACCACCACCAGAAAAATTTTTAAACCGACTGGTTGATAAAAATCTGATATCATCTGAGCAGGCTGCGTTAGCCGCCGCAATTCCAATGGCGGATGATCTGACCGCCGAAGCCGATTCCGGAGGCCATACGGATAACCGCCCGGCTTTGACACTTTTACCGACCATGATGGCTCTGCGGGATGAAATCACGGAAAAATATGACTATGTGAATCCAGTCCGGATAGGGCTGGCCGGCGGGATCGCCACACCGGAATCGACCGCCGCCGCTTTTGCAATGGGCGCCGCCTTTGTGCTAACAGGATCGATAAACCAGGCCTGCGTGGAAGCCGGCACGTCGGATACGGTCCGCCAGATGCTGGCAGAAGCCGAACAAGCAGACGTAACCATGGCGCCATCAGCCGATATGTTCGAGCTCGGAGTTAAGGTTCAGGTCTTAAAACGCGGAACTATGTTCGCTTTGCGGGCGGCCAAACTCTATGAACTGTATTCCCGCTACGACAGTTTTGCGCAGATACCAACCGACCAACGTGAAATTCTTCAGCGCGATATATTTCAGATTCAGTTTTCAGGAAGAATGGGAACAGACAAAGAAATTTTTTGCTCAACGGGACCCGAGACAAATAGAGATCGCCGAAAATAAACCCAAACACATGCTGGCCCTCGTCTTTCGTTCCTATCTTGGCCGCTCTTCGACCTGGGCCAACAGCGGTGATCTGTCAAGAAAAATCGACTATCAAATATGGTGCGGACCATCGATGGGTGCCTTCAATCAATGGTCAAAAGACACCTTTCTTGAAAAATGCGAAAATCGCAAAACCGTCACGGTGGCAATGAATTTGATGTTCGGGGCGGCTGTGCACACCCGGGTTGGCTGGCTGCGTCATCAGGGGATTACCCTGCCCCGCTCGGCCGGGAAATTCCATCCGCTTGAATTATCAAAAATTCTGGAGATGGTTTAAAAACCTCTTTCTGAAACCGCTGATGTTTAAAACACGATAACTTTCAGCATTCAATCGAGGAGATTCACTTGCTTCTGGTCCGATAGAGGATTCGATAAAATGCTCCCGCCGCACCCGGCCTCCCTGATGATTGATGGAATCAACTGAGATTATACCTCTGGCCCAGTATGATAAGCCACGATTCTCGTCACGGCGCAGCGTTCGACGGTTGATGGTGAGTTGGTAATATTTAACCTCCGGAGGCGGATTACTTGCTGATTCAGTGCTCTTAGTATCGTAAAAATAAAAATCATGATCCACTAACCATTGATGCAAATCGAGCAGAATTTGTTTTGTCTCTGGAATTGAAAATTTCAAATCTCCTACCAGATGACCTCCGAGGACCACTGTAAATGCCTCATCAGGATTGTACTGCCGCGCATAGCCCGACTGCAAGCCCCCCAATGGGTCGGGTGGCAGAAATTCACGGGACCAGCGTTTCCATCTGGCAAGATTGACATTGAATTTTTTAGACAGCTCTTTGTTGGTGTAAAATTTGATCATATTCGACAACAAAAGTTATTAGGTTGTTAGGCCAATATAACAACTAATTATTTTAAAGCAAGCTCTTGATAAAATCTTTCATTAATACTATATTTGGATGTTGAAATTATCCTGCCAGTTTCTTTAAAATAGAAAGCCGGCCGGGAAAGGACAAACTGAGTATGCCTGACAACAACCCGGTGGCCATCATTGGAATGGGATGTTTATTCCCAAAATCAACGGGTCTCAAAGAATATTGGAAATTGCTCTATCACGGCCGGGATGCCATCACGGAAGTCCCTGATTCCCATTGGTCACCTGCCGATTATTACGACACCGATCCTAAAACTCCGGACCATGTATATTGTAAGCGTGGTGGATTTCTTGAACCCGTCTCATTTGATCCATCGGAATTCGGCATCCCGCCCTCTTCTCTCGAAGCCACCGACACTTCCCAGCTTTTGGGGTTGCTGGCCGCGAAAATGGCCTTAGAAGACTGCGGATATGGCAGCGGCCGGGACTTTGACCGGGACCGCACTTCCGTCATCATAGGCGTTACCGGAACCCAGGAATTGGTTATTCCGTTAAGTTCGAGGCTGGGTTACCCCAGGTGGCGTAAAGCGCTGGAAGATTCCGGCATAGCGCCAGCGAAAACCGAAGAAATCATTCAAAAAATTTCAGATTCCTACATCCCCTGGCAGGAAAACTCATTTCCGGGTCTTCTCGGCAATGTGGTGGCCGGCAGAATAAGTAATCGCCTGGACCTACGGGGTACGAACTGCGTTGTGGATGCCGCCTGTGCAAGTTCTTTTAGTGCCATTCATCTGGCGACCCTCGAATTAATATCCGGTCGCAGTGATATGGTGGTCACCGGCGGGGTGGATACACTCAATGACATTTTTATGCACATGTGTTTTTCTAAGACGCATACCCTATCCGCCACCGGCGACGCCCGGCCATTTTCAAAAGATGCCGACGGCACGGTTCTTGGTGAAGGCATCGGGATCCTGGTATTAAAAAGGCTTGAGACCGCTCAAAAAGACGGGAATCGAATTTACGCCGTAATTAAAGGTCTGGGCGCTTCAAGCGACGGCAAATCACAAAGCATCTACTCACCTAGCGTTGAAGGACAAATCAAGGCTTTGCGCGCGGCCTATAATAACGCCGGTGTCAATCCCGCCACCGTCGGACTGATCGAAGCCCACGGCACAGGCACCCGGGTAGGCGATAAAGTGGAGTTCAAGGCCCTGAACCGGATATTTGAAGAATCCGGCGCCAATGGCAATAAATGTGCCCTGGGTTCCGTCAAATCCATGATCGGTCATACCAAAGCTTCCTCCGGTGCCGCCGGTTTGATCAAAGCGGCACTTGGCCTTTATCATAAAGTATTACCGCCCACGTTGAAAGCTGAAATAGCGGACCCGGAACTGGACATCGAGAACAGTCATTTTTACTTGAATTCATCAACTCGGCCCTGGTTTGCGGGTAATGGCCATCCTCGCCGGGCGGGCGTCAGTGCCTTTGGATTTGGCGGCAGCAATTTTCACATTGTGCTCGAAGAACACCTTTCTGCCAAGACGGAAATATCCTGGGACGGAAACATTGAAATTCTTGCCTTCTCCGCTAAACGGAAAAAGGACCTGATCCGCATGGTCAAAGTGTATCGTGACGATGTGATCAACGGTATATCCGACGATCAATTTAGGATCAGGGCGGCTGAATCCCGCAAAAATTTTTCGACCGAGCATGCCTATCGCCTCTTAATGGTTTATGAACAGGATTTTAAAAAATCAGATCTTTTCAACCGTGCATTGATCGCATTGAATTCCACAGATGGGCGTGATTCTCTGAATCTGGAAAATATCTACATCGGCGGTCCTGAAAAAGCCGGTAAACTTGCTTTTGTCTTTCCAGGACAGGGAAGCCAGTACCTTGGAATGGGACGGGATTTTGTCTGCACATTTCCCCAGGCCCTGAACATTCTGGAAAATGTCAATAAAAAATTTAAGGGCCCGGCACTTCTAACCGACCTCATCTATCCACCGACTGCACATTCGACTGCCGAACGACAAAGGCAGGAAAAAACCTTAAAAAGAACCGACGTTGCTCAACCAGCCATTGGCGCCGTCAGTCTGGCGATGCTGAAAATTCTGCAGAAGTTCGCAATTAGCCCTGATGCCACCTGCGGACACAGTTTCGGAGAATTGTCGGCACTGTGTGCTGCCGGATGGATCGATGAACAAACCCTGATGGCGCTTTCAATCACCCGCGGTCGCCTCATGGCCGCGGCCGGCGAAAATCACGATGCGCCCGCAGGCGCCATGCTGGCGGTTCAGGCACCACTGGACGAACTTAAAGCCCTGATAGAAGATTCATCTCAGAAAATTGTTATCGCCAACCGTAATAGTCCCAACCAGGGGGTTTTGTCCGGAACTGCATCTGACATAATTGACATCGAAACGATTTGCGGAAAAAAGAAAATCAACGCCGTTCGGTTGCCGGTTTCGACGGCTTTTCACAGTGAGTTGGTTAAAGATGCTGTTCGGCCCTTTTCCGAGGCATTAAAAAAAGTGCCGATAAATCCAACTGCCGTCAACGTATTTTCCAATACAACCGGAAAAGCATATCCTACCGATCCGAATGAAGCTCGGACACTGTTGGGCAGCCATTTGATTCGTCCTGTCAACTTCCTGAAAGAGATTGAAAATCTGTTCAGTTCCGGTGTCCGGACGTTTGTGGAAATTGGACCCAAATCGATTCTGACCGGGCTGATTTCAACCATTTTGCAGGATCGTGATTTTGAGGCCGTGGCCTTGGACGCTTCGATCGGAAAATCACACGGTATTGCCGACATAGCCAAATTGCTTTGTCGGCTTGCATCCATTGGGTATCCGGTGGCGTTAACCGAATGGGAAAAGCCGCTAGCATCGCCTCGCAAATCAGGCATGAATGTTCTTTTGAGTGGAACCAACTATAAAAAGCAAAAGACGGAAAACAGCGATTGGAAGGCACAAGACAGTGGCCGGAGAGCAGAGACATTTGAATGCGGAGTGCGGCCTCCGGCCCATAATGACCTGCGTCCCGGCGGGAATGCGGCCTCCGGCCCAGAGGGGCCATTGGGGCCTACGCCCCGGCGGGAAGACGGAATTTCTGAGGCCATCGGGTATGAAGCGAAAGCCATCAACCAATTAAACCATCAAAACGTTCCAAGCGAACTAAACCTTATAAACGATTTTCCGGATGCAAAGAGCAAAGAAAATTTACCGGCATTCGTCAACTCTCCCCAATTCGAACAATTAGAATCATCCAAACAAATGCATAACCATAAAACCATCATGAACAAAAACGACCACAAGCAATCAGAACTTATCCAGGATGCTTTGAAAGTGGTTTCCCAGGGTCTGCAATCGATGCAGCACCTTCAGTCTGAAACGGCCCGAGCGCACCAGAAATTTTTGGAATCCCAAACCGAGGCCAATCGCACACTGCAGGAAATGATGAAAAATACCCAACGCCTGGCTGAAAGATCACTTGGCATCAGTATGGAACCAAGCCGGCCGGCTTTCATCCCCCGACATCGACCCGAACAAAGCCATGGACTGCCACAGCCGGAAAATAATTTCACTGCCGGGAAGGTCGACAAATTTGTCGACCTCAAAAAAACCGACCCGCCTGGGGATACCGGCAAAGTGTTACCCGCTCCTGTCCAACCCGAATTTCATGAAGGGGCCGCAAATGGATGTTCACCCGATGCCGCCAATAATGATTCTCAAAATAAAGAATCCGATCCATCTCAACCGGATCAAAACATAATTGAAACCGCAATGCTGGAAGTCGTCAGCCGGCTGACCGGATATCCGACGGAAATGCTTGGCCTGGATATGGATATCGAGGCGGAACTGGGGATCGATTCCATCAAAAGGGTTGAAATATTATCCGCCCTTGAAGAAAATATGCCCGACTTGCCATCGGTTCCCCCTGAAATCATGGGCAGTCTCAAAACGCTGGGACAAATTGCTGAATTCTTCGTGGGATCCAATGGCGGACAAATACCTGAAAACCGGACCGGTGAGATCATTCAAGACCAAAATAACTTAGTTAAAGAAAAATTATCCGGCCGCACCGATAAATCCCAAAACAAAATCGTTGCAACGTTGCTGGAGGTCGTCGCCCAATTGACCGGGTATCCGGTGGAAATGCTCGGCCTGGACATGGATATCGAAGCGGAGCTGGGTATTGATTCCATTAAACGAGTGGAAATTTTATCTGCTCTAGAAGAACAAATGCCCGAACTGCCTACGGTTTCCCCTGAAATCATGGGAACCTTGAAGACCCTTGGACAAATATCCGAATATCTTGCCAACTCTTCAATCCCCGAAGCGCTCCAGGAACAACCCGGTTTGGCGCAGGCGGCAACTCCGTCCACAGCGGCCCACCAAATCCCCGCAGCATCAGACACATCCGGCCAGGCATTACCCGATCCGGATATATTAGAAATTGCCCGCAAGGTGATTAAGGTAATTAAGGCGCCCGAGATTTCTGCGGCCCCTTTAAAAATAGCCGGAAACAAAACGGTGTTTGTAACGGAGGACAACACCGGTCTGTCCGAAAACATCGCTGAAGCACTGGTAAAACTCGGTATAAACACCGCAAAAATCAATCTGGCTGAATTGAAACCAAATAATCAGGTTTCCGATGCGGCCGGCCTGATAATTGTCCAGGATCCTGAATCTCGTAATATGGAACAAGACCTGAAAGATGCATTTGCACTTGCCAAACATCTGGCGCCAAATCTGTTGGACGCCGCAAGTGAAGGCGATGCTTTGTTTGCAACGGTCAGCCGAATGGACGGCGCCTTTGGTTTCAGGCAGGCGGAAGCTATCCATCCCATTCAGGGCGGACTGGCCGGGCTTGCAAAAACAGCTGCCATCGAATGGGAAAATGTTTGCTGTCACGCCATTGATATCTCTGCCAACCACTCGGACCTTAGCGAAATTGCGGCGGCCGTTGCAAAGGAGATTTTGACTCCGGGGCCGGTGGAAATCGGCCTTGATTCGGAAAGCCGGTGTACATTAACCCTCGAGTCCAAATCGTATCCTGCAGGTCAGATAGGCCTGGATTCCGACGATGTGATCATCGTCAGTGGCGGGGCGCGGGGAATCACCTCCGCTGCAGCGCTGGCACTTGCAAGACACACCAGACCGAGCCTGGTTCTGCTAGGCAGATCGCCGAATCCCGTGGCTGAGCCATTGTGGCTGTTATCCCTGGAAGATGAGGTCACGATAAAAAAAGCCATTTTAGAAAACGAATTTAAGGGCACAACGCCATCGCCGTCTGAAACAGAAAAAGTATATAAAAGCTACATGACAAATCGCGAAATCAGCCGAAATCTGGCGGTTTTAAAATCAACCGGCGCGTCTGTCCAATATTTCTCGGTGGACATACGTAACTTTGAAGCCGTCCGTACAATTATCGATGCCATCCGCTTGGATCAGGGTCCCATTACCGGTATTATCCATGGTGCCGGTGTACTGGAAGATCGCCTGATCATCGATAAAACACCCGATCAATTTGAGCGGGTTTTCGATACCAAGGTCATGGGATTGAAGAATCTGGTAAAGGCCACGCACCATGACGCTTTAAAATATCTGGTGGTTTTTTCCTCAGTCGCCGCACGATTCGGCAACAAAGGCCAGGTGGACTATGCCGTGGCCAATGAGGTGTTGAACAAAATCGCCCAGGCCGAATCGTTCCGCAGAGACGATTGCCGGGTTGTCGCAATCAACTGGGGACCGTGGGACGGCGGCATGGTGACAGCGGGTTTGAGACGCGAGTTTGAACGCAGGGGTATCCATTTGATTCCGCCTGACAAGGGCGCCAGTTGCCTGGTTTATGAAATGATGACGGCTGAAAATGCTGCGGTGGAAGTTGTCATTGGAGCTGAAATAGAAGACCGTAAAAAATTGAAGGGGCCCGCACTGGTGAAATCTCCACCGGCCATTAAAAAACAGCAGCTTACCCTGTGTTTTGAACGTGAAATCGATATTTCTCAATTTCCGGTGTTGAACTCCCATATCATTGACGACAAACCGGTGGTGCCGCTGGCACTTATGATGGAATGGTTTGCCCATGGCGCCCTGCATCAAAACCCCGGACTTATCCTGCATGGCCTGGATGATACTCAAGTTCTAAAAGGAATTCGCCTGGAGCATGAGAAACACCATATCCGACTGTTTGCCGGTAAACTCAAAAAAAATGGCGCGTTTTATGAAGTGCCAGTTGAATTGAGAGGTAGCCAAGATATCGGACAGGATGTGATCCATTCTCGAGCAAAGGCTATTTTAAGTGATCACCTGGTTCCGGCTCCTCCTTATCAGTTCTCCAAGGCTATGATTGCGGGGGCTTATACAAAAAATATCCAGAACATCTACGATGAGATTCTTTTTCATGGCATCCAGCTTCGCGGAATTCGTAAAGTCGTCAGCTGTTCATCCCGCGGAATGGTGGCACAAATTTCATCCGCGCCCGGACCGCGGGAATGGGTTGCCGCCCCCCTGAGGGATCGATGGATTGCCGATCCCCTGGTGCTGGATTGTGCCTTCCAGATGGCTATTCTATGGTGTTTTGAAGAAAAAGAAACTCTATCGCTGCCAAGTTACGCGGCCTCATATCGTCAGTATCGCCATCAATTCCCGACTGAAGGTGTAACAGCGGTGCTGGAGGTCGGTGAAGTTAGCGACCACAAAATGCGGGGAAATTTTACATTTTCTGATTCCAACGGTGGGATTGTGGCGCGCCTGACCGGTTATCAAGCGATATTGGATGCATCCCTGCTCAAATCTTTTAAACCACAATTTAGGGCATTAGCCTAACCCGGCCAAGCTGGAATTGAAAACTGAATATTTCCGATTGAATATTCAATCTTCACTCAAGAATAGGCAATTGCCTGCGGACTGGCGCCTTTATCTCTGGCTGAGCAATGCCGATACGATTCCGTCAAACGGCTTTTTCAATGTTCTTGTTAATATCTGTCGGAATGCCGCAAAAATCTATGGATTCTATGGTTGAAACAAAACTTTTGCAGGGCTGACAGTATTTCTTAGGCTTTCCGCGTCCGCTCCAGAGTAGTTTCAATCTATGGGAAATTCCGCACTTCGGACAAATACACTCGACTGTAAGACCCTCACGGCCGTTTTTCTCATCGTAATAAATACAGCTTTGTTCTTCCTCTAAACAATAGTTATTACTGGGTGCAGGCATTTTTTATACCTCTCTGGGTTCCCTAAAATTTTTTGCTACTTTTAGGTGGCACGACTTCTCGATACCCGAAATTCACCAGATTCAATCTATGATTATGAAATTCTTACCTGTTCGGATCCGATTTATCCGGGTTAAGCTCAACAGAAATCATGTTTAAATTATCCTGACGACTGTTCGATCACCTCTTTTGCTTTTTTTTATATTTCCGGATGAGATCATCAATGGCCTCCTCCAAGAGAACGCCGATGGATTTATCTTCATCAACTGCAAGATGCTTCAAGGCTTTGAGGCAGTCCACATCAAGCCTGGTGGAAAATGTTTTTTTTGGACCCATACTTGTGTAATTACAATATTTTTTTCTTTATTTCAAGCTATTTTTTTATTATTATATAAATATTTTCATAATTACTTTAATAAATCTTAGTATCAAAAAATTTTTATTTAAAAAAATAATAAAATAAATCTGGTGACCGCGTGCTTGATCTTGAGTCTCTAAAATCCATGTATAAAGACAGAGCAAAGCGGTTTCATCAAAACTCGCCTATTGAAATATCTTTATTTATTTAATAAGATATTCTCATAATGGAACTGTGTCAGCATAAAAAAGAATAGCCCCGCCCTTGCCGACGGCGCTTCTTTTATTTCATCTTCTTTGTTCGTCTGCCAACTCGCTTACTATGGATCACAAATACAGCTTCGATGTTATCGTGATAGGTGCGGGACCTGCAGGATCCACCGCGGCATATCTGCTGGCGTCAAAAGGTTTCAGGGTTCTGATTCTCGATAAAGACACTTTCCCCAGAGATAAACTTTGCGGTGGGCTATTGACGTGGAAAACAGTAAAACTTCTGGAAAGCATCTTCCAGAAAACCATCGATTTTCTGAAATCTAAACAGATAATCACCTGCAGTAGTATTAAATACCGAGTAGTCAGTAGCACCGGCCCCTCCGTCAATGGCCAACTGGATTATCCCTTTCACTTCGTGCAGCGGACTGCCTATGACTCTTTTTGGCTAAAAATGGCCTGCCGGGCAGGCGCTGAGTTCAGACCCGGCGAAAAAGTCATCTCTTTTGATTATTTGGAGTCCGGGGGAGCAGTTTCGACTAAAAAGGGTCGTAAATTTTTCGGAAGATTCATTCTCGGTGCCGACGGTGCCGTCAGCAAGGTGAGAGGACAGCTGGCCTCCAAAAACTTAATTCATACGGATTGGAAATCAAATTTGGCCACAGCTTTAGAAGTTTTGCTGCCAAGCCGACAGGTGCCCGAGCTGCCGGATTACCCCCATATTTACTTCGGCCATGTCCCCTGGGGATATGCCTGGTGCTTTCCGGGAAAACATCTTCGGGTAATAGGCATTTGCGGGTTGAACGCAAAAGCAGGTAAATTACTGAGAAGTGGTTATGCAGCATTCCTGGACTCAATTCATATTTCCAGGCCGCACCTTCCCGCCCCTGCAAGCCATGCTTTGCCCTATGGCAACTATCTCACGACACCCGGATTTGGAAATATTTTGCTGCTAGGCGATGCCTGCGGTCTGGCAGATCCCTTGCTGGGTGAAGGCATCTATTATGCACATAAAAGTGCACAGCTGGCCACTGAAGCTGTCATTCAATCTTATCACGAGCCTCCGGCGGCTTTAAAAGGATACACCCATCATCTGAATCGAGTCATTATCTCCGAGCTGAAATATGCCCGCATCGGTCGAAAAATCATATTCTCACTGCCGGGTGCCTGGCCTTATCGAGTATTGACGTCTCTGCTTAAGATCATACCCCAAAAATGTGAAGAGGTCGTTCAAGGGCGACGGTCGTTTAAATGGTTTCGCCCGGTGGAACGAACCCCCGGGCTATCAATAAAAACGGAGGACGGCAATAATGATCTCACGCCATAAGTGCTAAGTTATTTTCGCGCCGGGGAACTGGGTGGAAGGTTTACAGAAAAATCGGTGCAGATCGAGCAAAAATTCCCTCAATTTGGTTAAAAGATAGAATTTATTTCTTCTTTCGAAATATTCTTCGTTATTATCCTCACGCCGATGATCCCACCGGCAAGAATCAGCCGCATAGGCCTTTTTTCCCGGATGACGATCATTTCCACCTGGCTGTTTTCAGTCTTTATTTTTAACTTCTTGGACAAGCTGTTGGGCGCTGGTTATGCGGACACCGTCATACTCAATGATGATATCACCCGCTATCAAGTCCAATGACTCCGCCTGTGAAAACTCAACGATGCTCTGTACTTGAGCAACGCTCAATGACTCTATTTGATTCCCTTGATCCGTTTGCACATTTTCGGATGGAGTAATATCGCTCATCGAATCCGGCACCACCACGATTCGTGTCAGGGTAGCGTCGGCAAATTCGATCGCAAAGTTTTGAACACCAAGATACCGCAGCAGTCCTCTCAGCAAACCCTCCAATGTGTCCGCTTTGAAGGAAAAGGTAATCTTATCACTTTCCCTGCTCTCCAACCCCACAACTTCTATCGAATACTTATCATATAGTTCTTTGAAAATTTCAACCAGGACCGAGTCATACGCCTCAATAACGATGTTTCCATTCCAAACCCGGGTAATTTCACTGGAGGCGCAGACCGGTCCTGTCGCACATAAGGCAGTCCCAAACAAAAGATATAATAAAAGCAGATAAACTCTTTTCATAGTTAGTCCATAGAGGCCGATCCGGAGAGAATGGCCCATGCCCAAAACTAACAGGTTAAACAAGCATTTAGCAGTGTTGATATGTTTGTTTCCGAGGCCTTTATGCACCGACATAGATTCCTCTGCCGGATTTTTTAATCTTGCCTTCTTTGCTGGCCCTGAAAACAATGTTGCGAACTTTTTTATCATCAAAACCTGTCTTTTCTTTCAGTGTGGGTACGTCAACCCCTTTTTTAAATCGTTTGATAATTCCCAATATCTGATCCGTCGCTGTCGCCTGAGCCGTCGCTTTTTTGGCAGTCACCTTCTTCGCTGGTGCCTTTTGAGTTGCTTTTGGTTTTACGGTTTTTTTTGTGACGGCTTGTTTCGTGACGGCCTTTGGGGCTTTGCCGATTTTCTCGACAGCCTTGAGCAGCATCTCCATCTTCTTCTCAACGGCCTTGAACTCTTTTTTCAAAGGTATTAAGTCTTTCTTTAAAATGGTCATTTTTGTAAGTCTCCTCGATCAGTTTTTGTATTCTTCTTGTTTCTTAACTACTTCTCAATATACTTTTAGCATGAATCTATTCAAACTTAAATAGTCTATAGATAAATTACTTTAAAGAAGTAATTTTGTCAAGTGTTAAGCTGGAAAATGGTAAAAGAATTTAATGGCTTAATACAAATCAAAATGACGAGGCCTGCCTCCTGAGATTTTGAAACTATTTTTCCCTTGACAACGCTAATTCTCGCATTATGCTGGGTGGTAGAGATTTTATGCTATAAAGGCAGGATGGTCTAACGACAAAGAATCATAAGGAGGTAATCATGAGGACTATTATCACTTCGCTGGCGGTAGGCTTTTTATTTTTGATTGTCATGGCGGCCAATGTCGCAGCCCATTGTGAGATTCCCTGTGGCATCTATGACGATAAGTTGAGGGCGAATTTAATCTATGAGCATACGGTCACCATCGAAAAATCCATAAAAAAAATCGCCGAGCTGAGCAAACAAAATCCGGTGAATTACAATCAACTGGTTCGATGGGTTTCCAACAAGGAGGAACACGCAACCATCATCCAGCATACAATATCCCAGTATTTTATGACTCAGCGTATTCGACCGGATACAGAAAAGTACATTGACAAACTATCCGTTTTGCACAAAATGCTTCAGGCGGCAATGAAATGCAAGCAGAGCACCGATCTTGCTAATGTCCAAACCTTGCGCTCACTTTTGAAAGAGTTTGAAATTTTATACTTTGGTCAAAGTCATCATTAAAAATTTCGAAGAGTAATTATTCCCCAGGCAGTGATGATTTTTATTTGAATACTAGCCCTTCTAGCTACAAATGCCGGAGGGTATCAGAGCCAAGCATCAAAGCTGGGCATCGACTGAGACGTGGCAAGTAACTCACGTCGAATCGCTCAGTCGAAACCAAGCTGCAGTCGGCGACCTTGATCCCTTGACAACACGGGAACTGAAGTCTTCCGGCCTTCCCGACGTGTTGAACCCTAGCTGAATTCGGAGCCCAATGGGTACAACATGGCAAGATCGATTCCCATCCTTCTTGTCCCGTCGTAGCTCGAAGAGCGGAGTCGGATGAATTCACAAAGGGGATATCCGGGAAATCTTGCTTTCACTGTGATAGCGGGTTTAAAATCGGATCATTTGCTGCTTGCCTTGCCATGTCCATTAGGGTATAAATACGGATTTATGATTGAACCAAGCTGGCCGGCCGGTTAGCTGAGTTTATATATTATTTCAGATTTTTGTCACAGATGAGCCAAAAAAAACCAATAGCAGTTGTTGGGATGGCCGGATTGTTCCCCGGAGCCGGTAACATTGAGGATTTCTGGCAAAACATCCTAAACAAGGTGGATACTTGCCGTGAGGTAGATCCTGAACGCTGGCGCGTCGCCCCAGACTCGATCTATCATCCGGAGTCCCAACCGGACAAAGCTTACTCAAAGCGCTGCAGTCTCATAGCTGATTTTAAGTTTAATCCTGCCGGTTTTGATATCGACCCAAATCTGTTGGCTGCACTCGACCCGCTTTACCACATCGTGTTGAATGTCGGGCGAGAAGCCATCAAAGGCATACCGGAGACATCGCTAAACCGCAGACGCACCGGTGTTGTGCTGGCTGCCATTGCACTGCCGACCGATGCGGCTTCTGAGATCACCACCCAGATTCTGGGTTCTGCCTTTGAAGAAAAATTATTTGGTGACTTGGCGCATGCCAAACTCAATGGCGCTGCTGCATCTTCCTCACGTGCACAATATCTGTCCGGCAGGGTTACTAGCCTTCCCGGTGCTGTTCTGGCCAGAGCTTTTGGTCTTGGTGGCGGGACTTACACCCTTGACGCCGCTTGCGCATCTTCCCTCTATGCAGTCAAACTGGCATGTGACGAATTGCATGCCCATCGTGCGGATGCCATGCTGGCCGGCGGCGTTTCAAGACCCGATTGTTTGTTTACCCAGGTCGGCTTCAGCCAGCTAAAAGCATTGTCCCCCTCCGGACGCTGCGCTCCCTTTGATGAAGGCGCCGATGGCCTTGTTGTCGGCGAAGGAGCAGGCATACTGGTTTTAAAGCGTCTGGCGGATGCCCTCCGCGACCGCGATCCGATTTTCGGCTTGATCCACGGCGTCGGTCTTTCAAATGATCTGGGAGGCAATTTGCTTGCCCCGGACAGTGAAGGCCAGGTGCGCGCCATGGCCGGTGCCTATGAATCCTGCGGTTGGTCTCCCCATGATATCGATTTAATTGAGTGCCATGGCGCCGGCACACCTCTGGGAGACCTTACTGAGCTTCACAGTTTGAAAAAATTATGGGGAGATTCCGGCTGGCGAAAGAGTCAATGCGCCATCGGTTCGGTAAAAGCCATGATCGGCCATTTGCTGACCGCCGCAGCCGCAGCCGGAATGATTAAGACGTTGCTGGCATTACACCATAAAATTTTACCGCCTTCATTGAATTTTAAAAAAGCTGCCCGGCACAGCCCCTTGTCCAACAGTCCTTTCCGCGTGCAGACCCAACCTGAAACCTGGCACCGCAGAGCGGAAAATGGTCCGCGCCGTGCGGCGGTAAGTGCCTTCGGATTTGGTGGCATAAATGCCCATTTATTGCTGGAAGAATGGGATCCGAATTCGGATGCCGGATGGCGCAAATCAGAAAGTAAGCCGCCAGAATTAATAAACTTGGAAGACGGGAAATCGAAATCTGAAAGCACAATAGAAAAGCCCACTTTAAATCACTCTTTAACGCCGACTTCCGACTTCCGACTTCCGAATTCCGACATCGCCATCATCGGCATGGCAGCAGCTTTTGGATCATTAACCTCTTTGCGCGATTTCCAGGAACTGATCTTTAACGGTAAAACTAATTTAAAACCACCTCCCGGCCATCGTTGGAAAGGATGCGATCAGGCAGCCGCCCGGGGGCTTGAGAATCAATCGTTGGTCGGAGGATTCTGCGCCGATGTATCCATTGCCGCCGGTGATTTTCATATCCCGCCCAAAGAAATCCCTGACATTCTCCCGCAGCAGCTGCTTATGCTGAACGTCGCCGCAGCAGCCATGCAGGATGCCGGAGTTGCATTGCGGGAAGAGCGGCCACACATGGGAGCCGTTATCGGCATTGATTTTGATTTCGAAGCCGCTAATTTCCATATGCGCTGGCATCTGTCCAAGGTGATTGACCGGTGGGCAGAAAAACTCGGATGGCATCCCCAGAATAACGCAAAGCATAAATGGCTGGAATCATTGCAAGACGGCTGCAGCCCGCCCCTCACTGCAAGTCGCACGTTAGGCGCTTTAGGCGGCATCGTCGCCAGCCGAATCGCCCGGGAATTTCGCCTCGGCAGCCCGAGTTTCGCGGTATCCTGTGAAGAGGCCTCCGGTTTAAGGGCACTTCATATCGGCGTAAGCGCTTTGCAGCAAGATGAAGCACGAGCATTCTTAGTGGGAGCCGTTGATTTTAGCGGTGATGTCCGCAACATTATTTTGGCTGATCGGACAAGAGCATTTTCACAACATCAGAGCGTTCGCCCCTTTGATCGTTCTGCAGACGGAACCCTACCCGGCGAAGGGGCTGCGGCAGTGGTCATCAAACGGCTTGACCGCGCAATCGCTGATGGCGACAGAGTATATGCCGTCATTAAGGGAATCGGCAGCGCCAGCGGCGGCGGCGTTGACACACCTCTGCCTACAAAAGACGCCTATGTTCGTTCCCTCAATCGTTGTTGTCGGGAAGCCGCGGTTGGGCCTTCGTCGATTAGCTTTATGGAAACTCATGGCAGCGGCCTACCTGCCGAAGATAACCTGGAATCCATGGCCCTGCATGAATTTATCGGAAACCGACATGCCCCCTGTGCCATTGGGTCCGTTAAGGCCAATATCGGCCACACCGGTGCAGCCGCCGCTTTGGCCTCCGTAGTCAAAACCGGATTATGCCTTTATCATGAAATCATCCCGCCATTGACCAACTTCACGACGCCTGCTAATTCGCTCTGGCATCAGAAAAAATTCCATTTCCCCGCCTATCCTCAGTTCTGGCTCAGAGATCGCAAGGAGGGCGTCCGCAACGCAATGGTCGGATCCATGACAACCGACGGCAATTGCATGCATGTCATCCTTGCAGGGTTTGATTACGAGTCGGAAAAAAGAATTAAAAATGAGGTCATTCAAACGGTTCGGCTGGAGAGAAAAAAACCACTGGGCTTTAAAGATATCGGGCTCTTTGCCGTTGAGGGAAAAACCAGCAAATCCCTGCTATCCGGTCTGGACTCACTCAATCAGCATATTGAAAGGCATCTCACCGACCCCAGTGGTGAGGGCCGCAATGTCCGCGGTGTTGCCGTAGAAGCGGCCGCCCGCGCATGGTATCATAAAAACGGTGTCAATCCAAAGTACCCATACGCCCTTGCGATAGTTGCAGATGATTTGTCCCGGTTCGAAGGCCGGATTGCTGAAGCCCGGGAAGCGGTTGTATCGGCTACCCCGCGGAACATATCGGGGAGAAGCGGTATCTATTATGCCCCGAATCCGTTAGGACACAACGGAGAACTGGCCTTTGTCTTCCCCGGTTCGGGCAACCATTATCTGGGCATGGGTCGGGATATCGGGGTGCAGTGGCCGGAGATACTGCATAACATGGACGCGCGCACCCTGCAATTAAAGACCCAGCTGTTGCCGCAATGCTATATCCCCTGGCGGGTTTCGTGGGAGCCGGGTTGGCAAAAATCGGCCTATCAGAAAATCATCTCCGATCCTCTGATAATGATCTTCGGCCAGGTGGTTCACGGATCTGTGGTCGCCGAATTGATGGCCCATTTCGGCATCGCACCCTCAGCTGTACTTGGGTACAGCCTGGGAGAGTCGGCCGGATATTTTGCCATGGGTGTGTGGCCGGAACGCGGTGAAATGCTGCAGCGGATGAGAAAAACCGATTTGTTTTCAACTCAACTCGCCGGTCCCTGCAATGCGGCCCGCAAGATATGGAATGTTGCCCCTGATGAAGATGTCGACTGGTGCGTGGCGGTGGTGAACCGCGCGGCGCAATCGGTCCGCCGGATCGTCGGCCAATATGCAACCACCCGCCTACTGATCATAAACACGCCCGCTGAATGCGTCATTGGCGGGCGCCGGCAGGATATCCGGGCCGCTATAAAAGAACTCAAATGCGAGGCCATCTATCTGGACGGTGTCGTTACGGTGCATTGTGACGCCCTAAGACCGGTTATGGATGACTACAGAAATTTGCATCTTTTCCCAACCCGGCAACCGGAAGGCATCCGCTTCTACAGCTGCGCCCTCGGGCGGTCTTTCAAGTTAACGGCAAATAAGGCTGCCGACGCCATCCTCAACCAGGCCCTAAACGGTTTTGATTTTACGGCAACGGTGAATCAGGCCTACCGGGACGGCGTACGCGTATTTCTGGAAATGGGACCCTATTCCTCTTGCACCCGAATGATCGGAAGCATCCTGCAGGACAAGCCCCACCTGGCCCTTTCAGCGTGTATCCGGGGAGAAGACGATTACACGACCATCGTGAAAGTTCTGGCGGCTTTAATCGCCGAAAGGGTTCCGGTTAATCTTGAAAAGCTTTACGGTCAAAAAGCTTACGCCCCGGTGATGATTGAACCGGCAGCAGAAATTCAGCAAAACCGAATAAAGGTAATAATAGGCGGAAAAGCACTCTCCCCTGTCCTGCCGCACGTAGATCACAGATCACAGAGAACAGAAGACAGAAGACAGAGAACAGAAGCCTTTGATGGCGGAATTAGCGGGCGGCAGACAGATAACAGACGGCAGATAACAGAGAACGGAAGCCGGAAGCATCCAGTATCGAGGATCGGGGGCCAAGCATCCAATATCCAGCATCCGGAAACCGTAAACCGCAGATCAGATATCGGTACCCGATTTTCGGATTTAATCGAAACTACCGAGAAAATATCAAAAACCACCGCTGAAGCCCATCAAAAGTTCCTGGATTTTTCCACTGAAATCACCCGGAACTATAGCAAGACATTTGCCCTGCAGACCGAGCTTCTGGACCAGGCCGTCAACCGGAGCGAAGAATCGATTCCGAATTCCCTCCGGGGCGTAGGCCCCCATGGGCCGGAGGCCACATTCCAAATTCCGCCTTCCCACCCCAGCCCCGCCTTTTCCCGGCAAGACTGCCTTGAATTTGCCACCGGTTCTGTCGCCAGGGTACTGGGCCCCAAGTTTGCCGTGGTTGACACTTATCCGGCCAGAGTCCGCTTGCCGGATGAACCTCTGATGCTGGTGGACCGCATCCTGTCCGTTCAAGGCAAGAAAGGATCCCTGGGTCCCGGACGTATTGTCACCGAACATGATGTATTGCCGGGAGCATGGTACCTGGACGGCGGACATGCCCCCGTTTGTATATCCGTCGAAGCCGGTCAGGCCGATCTGTTTCTGTGTGCATATCTGGGCATCGACCTGGCAGTGAAAGGCAAAAGAACATACCGCCTGCTCGATGCCACTGTTAAATTTCATCGTGAAATGCCTCTCCCGGATGAGACGATCCGCTATGAAATTGAGATCAGTAAATTCATCCGCCAAGGGGATACATACTTATTTCTGTTCAGCTTCAAGGGATTTATCGACGATACGCCCTTTATCACCATGACCGACGGCTGTGCCGGTTTCTTTACCGAAGAAGAAGTAAAAAATTCCGGCGGCATCATATTAACCGCTGATGACAACGCACCCGCAGCCGGGAAAAAACCTTCCGACTGGAAACCACTGGTAACATTGAACAAGGAAAGCTATGATGATTCGGCGGTAGAGGCGCTTCGCACCGGCAATGCCGCCGGATGTTTCGGCCAGGTCTTTGCGGGAATCACCCTGCCCGATTCGCTCAGACTTCCCGGGGGCCGCCTGAAATTGATCGACCGCATCATCGATCTGGACCCTGACGGCGGGCGCTACGGCCTGGGGAAAATTCAGGCAGAAGCTGATATCCATGCCGAAGACTGGTTTTTAACCTGTCATTTCGTGGATGACATGGTCATGCCGGGAACACTGATGTACGAATGCTGTGCCCACACCTTGAGAGTTTTGATGCAGCGCATGGGCTGGATTGCAGATAAACCCGGCGTCTATTATGAGCCCGTCATCGGCGTGCCAAGCATCCTGAAGTGCCGTGGACCGGTAACACCGCAAACCCGCCATGTTGTCTATGAAGTCGAGATTAAGGAATTCGGGTATGACCCCCAGCCCTATGTTATCGCAGACGCAAATATGTATACGGACGGAGACCGGATTGTGCGGTTTGCAAACATGTCCATGCAGTTAAGCGGTATCACTAGAGCAGAAATCGAGAACTTTTGGGATCGCAAGACAAAGAAAACCGGCCGCCGCGATTCCCCAACAAAGCGTACCGCTGTCTTTGAGCGCAGCCACATCCTTGAAATCGCAGTCGGAAGTCCCTCCAAAGCATTCGGTGAGCGCTATAAACCCTTTGATCGAGACCGGTTCATCGCCCGGCTGCCCGGACCACCTTTTATGTTCATCGACAGGATAACCCAAGTTGAACCTGAACCCTGGGTAGTAAAACCAAATGGCTGGATCGAAGCTGAATATGATGTCTCCCCGGCTGCCTGGTATTTTCGAGCCGAAGGCGCACCGGCGGCGCCATTCAGCATTATCCTGGAAATTGCGCTGCAGCCCTGCGGTTGGCTGGCATCCTATATGGGATCGGCCCTCAAGAGTGAAAAGGATCTCCGGTTCAGAAATCTCGGCGGCCGGGCGAAACTTTATCGCGAATTTTCGCCGGATTTAAAAACCGTGTCCGTCAAAGCGCGGCTGACCAAAGCAGCGGAGGCCGGCGACATGATCCTCGAGCATTTTGATTTTGAAGTATGGCATCGAGATCAACAAATATATGCCGGCAACACCGAGTTCGGATTTTTTACCGCTGACGCCCTGGCGGTGCAGGAAGGCATCCGCGATGCGGACAACCAGGTGTACACACCCACCCGGGCAGAAATACAATCCAGCCAGACCCATGAGTTCAGTGACCGTCCCCCCATTTCGCCCCGGGATCCGGAATGGCTACCGACCCGCGGATTAAACCTGCCGGCCAGGGCCATTCGAATGATCGACCGGATTGAAGCCTATATCCCCGACGGCGGTCCGAAGGGTCTGGGATTTATACGGGCCACCAAGAGGGTCAACCCCCGGGAATGGTTCTTTGATGCCCACTTTTACCAGGATCCCGTGTTACCGGGGTCACTGGGGATTGAATCTTTCATCCAGATGCTCAAATACATCGCCCGGCAGCGCTGGCCGCACCTGTCCGACAGCCACCGGTTTGGGCTGCTGATGGGAAAACCGCACAACTGGGTCTATCGCGGACAGATCTTGCCAAAAAATCGGCTGATCACAGTTGAAGCCGTGGTCACCGAAGTCAAAGAACACCCTTTTCCAGCCATTACGGCCGATGGCTATCTGCAAGTAGACGGGCTTTATATCTACAAAATGGAAAACTTCGGCATTAACCTGATGAAAAATTAACTACGGTCAGTTAAATATGCTTTATGCTAAAGTTTACATCGATGCCTTTGGCTACGAACTTCCGCCGAACGTCATCACTTCAGACGAACTGGAACTGCGCCTCGAACCGCTTTACAAAATCCTTCATTTCCAACCAGGACAGCTGGCAGCGATCACCGGCATCCGGGAGCGTCGGTTCTGGGACCCGGGTTTTAAGATGCATGCCGGCGCCATTATGGCCGGGCAAAAAGCACTGGACGCTTCCGGCATTTCAACCACTGATGTCGGTATGCTGATCTACGGCGGGGTCTGCCGGGATAATTTGGAACCTGCCACCGCCTGCGCCGTTTCCGATGGCCTGGGTTTGGGGCCTCAAACCCAGATATATGATGTTTCCAATGCATGTCTGGGTATATTAAACGGAATGGTCCAGGTGGCCAATGCCATCGAGCTCGGTCAAATCCGGGCCGGGCTAGTCGTTTCCTGTGAATCCGCCCGTCAAATTATGGATACAACCATAGAGCGGCTCCTGAAAACAGCAAACATGGATGTTTTCAAAAAAACCATTGCAACCCTGACCGGTGGTTCCGGGGCAGTGGCGGTGGTCCTGACAGACGGCTCGCTTTCGGCCGCCGGTCACCGCCTGCTTGGCGGGGTGGCCAGAAATGCCACAGCGTTTCACAAGCTGTGCGTATGGGGACCGGACACCGGTATTCCCGCAAGCGGGCTGCACGTCATGGAAACGGATTCTGTCGGGGTCCTGAAAAACGGCGTGGCCTTGGGAGTCGAAACATTTGCAGCCTTGCGCGAAGAACTTTCATGGTCGAATGATCGACCGGATAAAATAATCTGTCACCAGGTGGGCGCAGCCCATCAGCAGACAATTCTCAACGCCATTGGAATGCCCGCATCCAGTGACTTCACGACATTTCAGCATTTGGGTAATATCGGAACGGTTTCATTACCCATCACGGCCGCGATTGCTGAAGAAAGAGAATTCTTGAGGACCGATGATTTGGTCGGATTCCTGGGAATCGGCAGTGGCCTCAACTGTATTATGCTGGGTATACAGTGGTAGAGCAGACAGAAGTCAGAGGACGGAGAACTGAGGGCAGATGACAGAGAACAGATGACAGAAGTCGGATGACAGAAGGCAGATATCAGATAACAGAGGTCAGAAGACAGAGAACTAAAAAAATAGAACATCGAACATCGAACGTCCAACATCGAATGTTGAATGGGAAAAGATGAACAAACTGAAGAATTAATTAAGATTTTCGTTACGAGTATCAAAACGGCTGAATAGAAACGGAAATGATCATTCAAGGTTTGACATCGGATTTATAAAAACAATTGAAATTAAATTGCGGAGCGCAGCGACATCATTATTCGATGTTCAACGTCGGACGTTCGATGTTCGATGTTCATCTTTTAAAACAACCCTTTACGACACAAATGAAACCTGTGTATGTTTGCAAAGCAGCATAGCGATAGTTAACGATAGTAATGAGGAGTAAGGAATCATCAACGATTAAAACGAACTTAACCATCTAAACGAACCGTGAAAAGAAAACCCATCGACATATCAGGTTTCAGACACCTCTATCCGTTCACCTCCCATTACCTGGATGTAAACGGCCTTAAGTATCATTATCTCGATGAAGGTGAAGGTGACCCGATTGTGATGCTCCATGGCAACCCGACCTGGTCTTTTTATTTCAGGGAGATTGATCAAAGCGCTGTCTCCACACTACCGGACGATTGTACCGGATCATATCGGATGCGGGTTATCCGACAAACCTGACAGCAAAAACTATGATTATAGATTGAAAAACCGTGTGGATGATCTTGAAGTTCTGATACAAAATCTTGAGGTCAAGGAAAAAATTACGCTGGTGCTTCATGATTGGGGCGGCTTTATCGGCATGGCCTATGCGCTGCGGTATCCCGAGCGTATTGGTCGTTTCATTCTAATGAATACGGCGGCATTTTTGCCGCCCCGGGGCAAACCCATTCCAATGATACTTAAACTAATTCGTATTTTAAGACCTTTTGCGACGCTTGCAGTGCTGGGTTTTAATCTGTTTGCTTATGGTGCACTTTTTAAAAATTCATACAAAGGTCTGCCTGACGACGTTAAATCGGGCCTTATCGCACCTTACAATTGCTGGAATAACCGGACTGCAACATTGAAGTTTGTTCAGGATATTCATCTGGTGGAGAAGAATCCGACCTACGGAATCGTCAAACAGCTAGACGATGGCCTTGAATCATTTACAAACTTACCCATGTTGATATGCTGGGGAGAACATGATTTTGTATTTGACCTGGATTATCTGTCTGAATGGCAGCGCCGCTTTCCCGAGGCCGAGGTTCATCGTTTCCCGGATGCGGGCCACTACGTACTTGAAGATGTCCCTGAAAAAATAATCCCGCTCACCCAGGATTTCTTAAAACAGCACCCGCTATGAGCCCATCGGATACAAACAACTACGACTATGTCAATATCGCTTCATATCTGACACGAACGGCAAAAGCCCAGCCATATAAACGGGCAGTCGTCTCTCCGGCGGGTCGGGATAAAAAAGGCCGCGTTGCTTATTCACATCTGACGTTTAGACAGCTCGATCAGGAATCGGATTTGCTGGCACACGGCCTCACTACAGCCGGGTTATCCCGTGGTACCCGGACCGTCCTGATGGTAAACCGAGCCAGGATTTCTTTGCCCTGATATTTGCCCTTTTTAAAACCGGGGCCGTACCGGTGGTAGTCGACCCCGGAATGGGAATTCAGCGCATGGTGGGCTGTTTTAAATCAAGCCGCCCCGAAGCATTCATCGGCATCCCCTTGGCCCATGTGGTTCGGACGGTTTACCCCGGATTTTTTAAAACCGTCCAAGACCTGGATTACGGTGGGACGACGCTGGTTTTGGGGCGGCCTTACAATGGAGCAACTACGACAATCGCCCGGTATACCTTACACTTGCGCAAAAACCAGTCGGGATGATATGGCGGCCGTCCTGTTTACGACAGGCAGTACCGGACCGGCGAAAGGGGCCGTCTACTCCCATGGCAATTTTGATGCCCAGCTGAAACAAATTCAAACGCTATCTGAATATGTCATCAGATGAAATCGATTTGTCCACCTTTCCCCTTTTCGCCCTGTTTTATCCGGCGCTGGGAATCACTTCCGTCATTCCCGATATGGACCCCACCCGACCGGCCCGGGTTAATCCCTAAGCGCATTATCGAAGCAGTGACAACCACGGAGTCACCAACATGTTCGCCTCACCGGCACTCCTGAACCGTGTCGGCCGTTACGGTCAGGCAAAATGGGGTAAAACTGCCTTCGTTAAAAGCGAGTCATCTCCGCCGGTGCGCCGGTAACTGCCGACAATATCGAACGCTTTAGCGCATTGCTGAATGAGGACGCAGAAATCCACACACCCTATGGCGCCACTGAGGCGATTCCGATTATATCAATTAAAAGCAGGGAAATTCTAACCGAAACCCGGCAACTCACTGAAAAAGGATTCGGAATCTGCATCGGACGGCCGATTAACAACATTGATATTCAGATTATAAAGATCAGTGACGAGCCTATTGAGACCTGGGCCGATGATCTGACGGTCCCCCGCGGTGAAATCGGCGAGATCACGGTCAAAGGAGCTCTGGTCAGTCGCAGGTATTTCGAAAATCCGGCAGCCGATACCCTTGCCAAAATTCAAGATGGCAATGAAATCCGCCACCGCATGGGGGATTTGGGCTGGATGGATGAAAAGGGGCGTATCTGGTTTTGCGGTCGCAAAAGCCATCGGGTCATATCTGCAGAGAAAACCCTTTTTACCATACCCTGTGAGGCCATCTTTAACAACCATGCCCGGGTATTTCGCAGCGCCCTCGTGGGTATCGGCCCCCGGCGGCAACAGCGACCCGTAATTATCGTTGAACTTGAAGAGACGGAAACCCACCGCAACCTTCGAAAACTGGAAAAAGAGCTGCTCGGTATGGCAGCGGCCAATAAATTGACAAAAAGCATTCAGGCCGTATTGTTTCACAAAGCGTTTCCCGTCGATATCCGCCACAATTCTAAAATATTTCGGGAAAAACTGGCAATTTGGGCTGAAAAAAAAATTTAAAACACTCCAATGAACCCAACAACATCCGACAAAGCATCATCCCGACCCACAGTCTTGGTAACCGGCGGCGGCGGGTTTCTCGGCAGCGCGATCATCGAACGCCTGGTTAAGCGGGGAGATGCGGTTCGCAGTCTGTCCCGGGGTCAATACCCGAAACTTGCGGCCATGGGAATCGACCAGATCAGAGGCGATATCGCGGATCGGCAGACCGTGCAAAGGGCCTGTGCCGGTGTGGACCTGGTGTTTCACGTGGCGGCCAAACCCCCACCCTGGGGGAAATACCGGGATTATTATAAAACCAATGTTAGCGGTACTCAAAACGTTATAGACGAATGCATCCGCAGCAAGATTGCAAGACTGGTGTATACCAGCACACCCAGCGTCGTTTTTGACGGCACCGACATGCAGGGCGTGGATGAATCGGTCCCCTACCCTGCCCGGTTTAATGCCTTTTATCCGAAAACCAAAGCCCTGGCCGAGCAACTGGTACGGAAGGCAACCGGCCAGCGTTTGCGCACGGTTGTGTTAAGGCCCCATCAAATATGGGGTCCGGGCGATCCTCACATTGCACCCCGCTTAATCGCCCGGGCAAAAAGGCTGAAACGAATCGGCAGCGGTAAAAACCTGGTCGATACGACCTACATTGATAACGCCGTTGACGCCCACATATTGGCGGCCGATACATTGGAAAAAAATCCTGGGATATCCGGCAACATCTATTTTATCAGCCAGGCAGAGCCCATACCGGCCTGGGACATGATCAACGCCATCCTGGCAGCCGCCGGGCTTCCCCCGGTAAAGGGCGCCATATCGTACAAAACAGCCCGGACGATCGGTGCAATTATGGAATTTTTCTACCGTACCTTTCATTTTCCCGGCGAACCTCCGATGACCCGATTTCTTGCCGAGGCGGTTGCCAAATCCCACTGGTTTGATATAAGTGCAGCAAAAAAAGATCTGGGATATAAACCGATAGTGCCAATGGCAGAAGGGCTGCGCAGACTTGAAGATTGGCTCAAAACGAGTGATGTAAAAGGAGTTAAGAAATGAAGCTGACAGATATTGCACCCGAGGAAACATGGGTAGAGTTGGAAGAAGAAATCAATAAACGATCCGGATTAGACGCCAACGTGTTTAACGTAGAGGGCTATCGTATATCGGAATGTAAAAATTGGGCCAACAAATTATGCCCGGCAATTAAGGCCACCGACAAAGGACAGAGCTTTATATGTGCCCCGGCGCACATGAATATTGCCGTACAGGCCATGAGGACGAAAAAAACCGTCATCGAGGAATGCGATGCCGGCCTTGTCAAGATGGTCGTTCCTGTTTTTGTCGCTGATGATTTTGTCGGTGCCATAGGAGCATGTGGTTTTTTGTTGGATGATGGTGAAATCGACACCTTTCTGATAAATAAAATGACCGGTATTGATGAAGAAGAAATTGAACGTTTGTCCGAGGGGATTCCGGCCATCACAACGGCAGAAGCAGAATCTCTCAGTAATTTTATCACCGGCCGGGTTGAAGAGATTATCTCAAGTCACACGAAATAAAAAGGATTAAGTGTAATGTTATCACGGTTCAACAATGAAGTTTTATCCTATGGCCCCAGCGCTGTCCTGCCGCAGAATCTGAATGGTGAGTGGATTAAAATTTTACAGCAGATGGCTGATGATTTTTTAGACACCAACTTCAATCTTGAGGAATGTAAAGATCCCCGGGATGTCGG
Organism: uncultured delta proteobacterium; assembly: GCA_963765595.1. Lineage (GTDB taxonomy): Bacteria > Desulfobacterota > Desulfobacteria > Desulfobacterales > JAFDCJ01 > JAFDCJ01. The sequence goes on along the minus strand of CAVXXE010000029.1, from coordinate 13,966 downwards.
AGACCCGGTGTTGATGGCTTGCGTTTATGAAATCGTAAAATATCAAGACGGGGATACGGCGAGATACGCTTCAAAAGAAATGGCGGAAAAAATGGTCATCTATGCCCTGGCGATTACGATGGAATCGGTTAACAGGGAATCAAATATCGGGTTGGAACCGCCGAGCCTTGATAACATTCTTTCGATGGACAGAATTATTGCCTATAAAGATATCAATCCTGAATTCATAAAGATCCTGAAACAGGCCTGTATTATTCGAAATTCAGAAAAAGGCTGGTTTAAGAACATTAAGGAAAAGCTCCTATCAAGTACCCAGGAAATATGAAGAGAAAAATCATTTCATATTAATTTTTATTCCGGCAAGTTTCCACGCACCGTTTTCCAGCAGGTACTTAAGATTGAACGCTGCTTTTGATGGTTTTATGTCATAGATCCCCTGGACGCGAAGCAAACCGTTATTGTCAAGATAGGGTGGTTTTTCTAAAACAGGCTCTGAGTCTTTGATGCCTGTAAGATCAACATTTTTATCAACAAAGGACTTAAAAATTCGTGAGAATTTATCCAGTGATGACTGGTCTTGCCAGATTTTGGCAATGTTTTTGTAAAATTTTGAGAATTCTTTTGCTTTAAGGGCCAAGGCAAAATCCAGCATTGTCTGCTTCACCAAGGATTTAATTTCCGCTTCCCGTGGAATGATCTCGTGTTTTATTTTTGCGAGGGTTTTGGGCGCTATATTCACATTAATACCAAGAAGCTTCCAGGCCGACGCCTCATAGATATATTTGTGTTCGAAAAGAACCTCGCCCTCACTGACAAGGTATTTCCCTTTGATTATTAAAACTTTTTCATTGTTGATAAAGGGCGCCACGGTGAATTCAGGCAGATGGCCCTTTAACACGGTAAGATCAATTTTGTTGTCCGAAAAAGGCTTGAAGGTAGCCTCCATTTTTTCTTTAGTGATCTGTTTTTGCCAGATCTCTGAAATCTCCGCATAAAAGGCAGAAAAGTCCCTCGTATTCACCGCCCCGGCAAAATCCAACATGACCTTCTGCACCATCTGTCTCATGATAGCGAATGTCGGCATCTTGCCGGATTTCGGCTCAGATCCCGGCATCGGTGACGTATCCACATTGATTCCACTCAGTTTCCAATCCACATCTTCGTGGACATATTCGAGAATAAATTCAACCAAAATGGGGAAGGCCTCATACTTACCCTGAAGTATCAGCCAACCATTTTTGTCAATGATGGGTTTTTTATAAATATCCGGTTTTTTGCCCTCCAATACTGTCAAATCGATTTTTTTGTCTATAAACGATTTAAATTCATAGAGTAATTCTTCCTTCGTGACCTGATCTTGCCAAAACTTTGAAATCCTTCGATAAAAGACAGTAAAGTCTTCGGCTTTCACGGCGATGGCAAATTCCAGCATGGTTTCCTCAATAATTTCAGCCAGCACGGATTCGTCAGGAATTTCCGAATTGGCAAGTGTTTTCTCCAGGGTGACCAAAACAAGAATAAACCATGATAACCCTAAGACCAGAAACGCAGATAATTTATGTCGCTTAGTTAAGCTCATTCGGTCCTTCCTTCACCGGATCTCCGGTTTCTCTTTGTTGAAAAATTTACCGAATCCGCTGATCAGCGCGTCATCATTGGATGCCGGGTTAGATTTATTAATTCCCGGCAGGACTCGATCGTGTCGGCGGATAGTTTTCGATGTGACCTGTTTCGTTCTGCTCCTGCTTCGAAGATAGGATCTTTGTGAGGATTATGTGTGTGCCTCCAGTTCATTTTGGGTTGAGGACGAATTTTAAGAGGCTCTGTTTTCATTTCCCAATCTCAATCTAGTTTGTCAAGAAAATAAACAAATAACAGCTTCCCGGGTTGCAAAAAGTCAAAATATTTCTTAGAGTTAATCAACATACCAGTTTCATAACCCTAACTACTCTTGGCATCATAGGCAGTGACTTGCTGGATCTGATCTTCTTTCTTCGACACGCTCAATTTATTCCAAACGCTTCTCGCTTGCCTATAAAGCCCTGAGTTTTTCTTTCACATATAATAACTGAAGATAGCAACGCAGCCATATATGAAATAATAGCTAACGCCAACAAGAAGGTTGTGGCAATGTGAATCAAGGAACATTTAATATGAGGAAAATTGGCATCTTATCGGTGTTGGCCGCTGTTTTCTTGTCTCTGTCTTTTTTCAATTGCGCCAAATCGCTGATTTCAAACAAAACCGCCCCGCGCGCTGAAAATGGCGTGCTAGATTTGAGTGCCTGGAGTTTGAAAAACGATGGCCCGGTGGCACTTGACGGCAAATGGGAGTTTTACTGGAATACACATTTGGAACCGGGCGACTTCTCGAGTGAGACGCCGTCGTCAATGAATGGTTTCATCGAAGTGCCCGGAACTTGGAACGGATATGAAATCAATGGCAAGAAAATAGACGGGGAAGGCTATGCCACATACCGGTTGAAAATACATCTGCCAAACAGCGGGCAAATACTGGCATTCAAGTTTTTAGATATGGCAACATCTTTTTCAGTGTACCTGGATGGAAAAAAGTTAATGTCCGCCGGTGTCCCGGGTAAAACGCTCCAATCAACGAAACCGCGGTTTTATCCCCAGGTAGTCGAATTTAAGCCGGTTTTCGAACAACTGGAGGTGGTCATTCTGGTATCAAATTTTCGTCACCACAAGGGCGGCGCCTGGGAACCCATCCTGCTGGGCCTGTCCGCGGATATCCGGCAAATCCGACAAAGAGCCCTTAATCTCAATTTTTTTCTGTTCGGCGGCATTTTGATGATGGGTCTCTACCATATGAGTCTTTTTATCATTCGAGCGAAAGAAAAATCCATACTTTTTTTCGGGATTTTCTGCTTTTTGATTGCAATCAGGAGTCTGGTCACCGGGGAAAGATGTCTCATCGGTCTTTTCCCGGATTTTAGCTGGGAGATTTATACCAAAATTGCATACCTGACATTTTACATCGCAGCGCCTGTATTCGCCATGTATTTTCGTTATATTTTCCCTAAAGAAATTTCCAGGTATGTTATCTCCCTGGTTATTATTGTCAGTGCCCTGTTTTCAGGTATCGTTCTTTTCACGCCCGCTAAAATCTATACCCACATGATACCGATATTTCAAATTTTTACGGTTGTGATCTCTTGCTATGGCTTTTACGCTCTCATCCTGGCCTTAGTCCGCAAGCGTAGGGGAGCAGGTGTATGCCTCGCAGGTTTTGCAGTTTTATTTCTAGCGATTGTCAATGACATGCTGTATGCCAATCTTCTCATTCAAACCGGCTACATCATCCAGTTCGGATTATTTATCTTCATATTTTTTCAGGCTTTTTTGCTTTCCGTTCGATTTTCAAAAGCGTTTGAAACCGTTGAATTACAGCATCGAACTTTAGAAGACACCAATGCTGCTTACAAGAAAGAAATCAGAGAACGCAAGCGCACTGCAGAAGCACTGCGGGAAAGCGAGGAAAAGTATCGCCTCCTGGTGGAGAATGCCAGCGACGCCATTGTCGTTGCCCGGGACGGAATGCTTTGCTTTGTCAACTCCCGGGCAATCGCGCTTTCGGGTTATTCAGAAGAAGAGCTTTTATCCAAGCCCTTCATCGCGGTAGTCCACCCGCAAGACAGGGAAATGGTGCAGTCTAATTATTTAAAAAAGCTCAGCGGCAAACCTGTGCCGATGGGTCACACCTTCAGATGTCTCCACAAGGATGGCGGCATCAAATGGGTGGAACCAAGCGCAGTTCTGATTTCCTGGGAGGGTGTGCCGGCGACTCTGAATTTTCTGCGTGATATTACCGAAAAACACCGTCTGGAGGAGGAGCTTCTGAAGGCGCAAAAACTGGAGGCCATTGGCGTTCTCGCCGGAGGTATCGCTCACGATTTTAACAATATCTTGGCAACGATTATGGGCAATGTCTCCCTGGCTAAGATGGATGTCAGACAGAATGATAAAATTCATCATATATTGGATGAAGCGGAGGAGGCCTCTAAAAGGGCCAAGGCCCTGACACGGCAGTTGCTCACCTTTTCCAAGGGAGGTGCACCGGTAAAGGAGGTCACAACCATCTCGGATGTCATCGTTGGTTGTTCCACTTTTGCCCTGAGCGGGTCCAGGATCGGGTGTGATTTCAATTTGCCGGCCGATCTGTGGCCGGTAAAAATAGATGTCGGTCAGATCAACCAGGTTATTCAAAATATCATCATCAATGCGGACCAGGCGATGCATGCGGGTGGGACCATTCGAATCAGTGCCGCAAATATTACCTTAGACATGAATCATGGATTGCCGCTGCAACCTGGAAATTATGTTCTGCTCACCTTCCAGGATTCGGGATCCGGTATTTCTGAAGTCAATCTTAATAAAATTTTTGATCCATATTTTACTTCAAAAGAGAATGGAAGCGGTTTGGGGCTTACAACCGCATACTCGATTATAAAAAAGCACGATGGTCACATTACAGTCGACTCACAGGTAGGGGTTGGAACCACTTTTAATGTCTACCTGCCGTCTTCAAAAGAAGAAATTCGGAAAAGAACCAAAGACGCAAAAGTAGACATACAAGGCAAGGGCAAAATCCTGGCAATGGATGATGAGAAAATGATACGAGGTCTTATTCAGGAAATGCTGCATCGAATGGGATATGAAGTTGAACTGGCCAATGATGGCGAGGAGGCCATCGGACTATACCGGCGAGCCATAGAGGCAGGCAGACCCTTTGACGCGGTCATACTTGATTTAACGGTGCCGGGAGCAATGGGGGGGAAAGAAGCTATCGGTAAATTGTGCGAAATTGATAAAAATGTTAAGGCCATCGTTTCCAGCGGATATTCAATCGATCCGGTGATGTCCAATTATGAAGAATACGGGTTTTGCGGCGTTGTCGAAAAACCGTATAATTTACAAAAACTCGGTGAAACTCTGAATCAAATTTTGAAACTGTAACCGGTACATTTACCGGGATCGGCCTAACGGATTCGAAGATCTTGTATGGTTGAAACCATGGCTTGGAATTCGATTTCTGAGATGGACAACCTTCCGGTGGGTATCGCCTTTAGGGGCGTATTTGTTAGGGACATATTTGTGTCGGCTGTAAATATGAGCTTTATGCCGGCTGTATCCAATGCTCGGGTAGTAGCCATATTTTTTATAAGGGTAAGAGCGCTGCTTTTTATAGAGGTGTCGTCTGTGGCCGTAATGGTAGTACCACCTGCTGAAATGTTGCCGCTGTTCAGGGTGTCGATAGACCCTTTTATGATTCCAGTTTGATCCCGCACTATCGTAGTCGTAATGGTGTCCAAAACTGTACGGCGATCCTTTATCGGGCGTTACCTTTGGCAAATCAAATCCGAATGCAGCACACAGCTCCGTTAGCGCAATCAACGCAGCGGCTATGATCGAGAACAATGATTTCATCTAATCACCTCAAGTGCAAAGCTGAATTAAATCATAAAGGTTGGACATGGTCCGATCCCGACAGGAGCACTGATGGTCCGTGCTCTTCGAGGTCGGCAACGACCTCGGTCAGCCGCTGGGACAGCGCTGGCGCAACCCTCTCGAACGGTTCGTCCAGCAATAGCGACTTTGTACCACAAAAGCATTTTTGTCAATTCTAAATTCAGAACTCCGAATTGAAATAATCCGACGAATGATTATTGTTAGTAAACAACACCGTAGAAGGTCAGCCTCCAAGATAAGAAGGCCCCCCAAAAAAAAGAATATGAATTTTGAGATGCCTTCAACATTACGTAAAAACTGAAGTTTTCTGGTATCAAATGTCGAGCCTCAGGCATCAAAGATGCTAAATTCAGAAACCTGACACCCGACACCTGAAACCTAAAATTTAAGGAGAACCGATGTCAGCACAACCGGCCCAAAAATACGATTTTGAAGTCGGCGTTTACCGCCCCCCCAGTGAAGGGGGCAGCGCCTCTTTATTGTTGCGCATCACCCGCAACTGCCCCTGGAATCGCTGCGAGTTTTGCAACATGTATAAAACCGAAAAATTTGAATTGAGATCTCCCGCTGAAGTAAAGGGTGATATCGATCAGGTGGCCGATATCTGCAACAATCTTAGAGAGATCTCCCTGAAGCTCGGCTATGGCGATAACATTACCCGTGAGGCGGCCATCGAACTGTTGAATTCTGCGCCGGAGCTTAATTACCATCAGGGATTTGTCATGGTGTATAACTGGCTTCAATCCGGTGCCAAGACCGCCTTTCTCCAGGATGCCAACAGCCTGATCATGAAAACCGATCAGCTGGCAGATATTTTACAGCATTTGCGAAAAACTTTTCCAACCTTAAACCGCGTTACCTCCTATGCCAGATCCAAAACGATTGCTCAAAAAAGCCTGGACGAGCTAAAGGCCATCCGCCAGGCCGGTTTGGACAGGGTGCACATCGGACTGGAAACCGGAGATGACGAATTGTTGAAAGAAATAAAAAAAGGCGTCAACAGCGAGGGACATATCAAAGGCGGCAAAAAGGCCATGGAAGCCGGATTCCAGGTATCCGAATACTGGATGCCGGGCCTGGGCGGCACGGCAAGGTGGCAGAACCACGCCAGAAACACCGCCCGGGTGTTAAACGCAATCGATCCGCACTACATTCGCTCGCGACCCTTTTTCCCGGCGGCGGGCACCCCCCTTCATGAAAAGTACGAAAGCGGCAGATTCACCATGTTGTCGCCGGAAGAACAGCTGCTCGAATTAAAGCTGATGATGACAGAACTCAACGTGACATCAAAAGTCTGCTTTGATCATGCCGGTAATTACTGGCGCAATCGAAAGGGCGGGCTGCTGTTTAGCCAGAGTTATGAAGGTTATAAATTCCCGGAAGAAAAATCCAGGGTTTTAGGGTTGATTGAAGAAGGCTTGCAAGTTCGTCAGGAACGGGTTTTTTTGCGTTTATGAACACCCAACCCGGACAAGCCGGAATTGAAGATTGAAGATTTGTGGTTTCGCTCTCCGAGGCGTAGGCGCTACAACCCCTACGAGCCGGAGGCTTCGCTCTGTCTTTTCTATTTAAATCGATAGAATTGCTTAAATATTCAACCTGGCTATGCCATAAATCATGTGTAAATATTATGTGGTTTCAATAATTAGGTACCAAATAGAGCGGTTCGATGTTCTCTTCTTTCAGTAATTCTTCCGCATTCTAAATTCCATCTTCCAAATTTCCCCATTCCAAAATCATTCCCCTTTGAACACCGGTTCCCGCTTCTCCAGAAAGGCGCTAAACCCTTCCACACAATCCTTGGATTTTCCGACAATGGCACTGCCCTCTGATTCCACTTGAAGGCCGCGTTCGAAGCCCTCGTATTCTCCGGCCGAAATGGCGTTCAAAACGCAGCCGACCGCAAGGGGCGGTCGCTTAACAAGGGTTTCGGCAAATGCCATGGCATCGGCCATCAGTCTATCGGCGCTGGAAAGTTGGTTGACCAGGCCGCACGCGAGCGCCTCCACCGGTGTGACCCGTTTACTGAAAAGAATCATATCCAGTGCTTTGGCTTTGCCGACAATACGCGGCAAGCGCTGAGTTCCACCCCAGCCTGGAATTATTCCGACATTCAATTCGGTAAGACCGACATTCAGTTTAGGATCATCCACCATGATCCGGAACTGACAGCTGAGGGCCAGTTCCATCCCGCCGGCCAGGACGTGGCCGTTGATCGCCGCAATGACCGGTTTCGAAAAACGGTCGATCCGTGTCCATAGCTCCCGCCCCTTGGGACCGGTTTTATGATGGTTTTCCGAATCACTGAGATCAAATCCGGCTGAGAAGGCCTTTTCGCCGCCACCGGTAATGATAACGACCCGCACGTCACGGTCATTTTCAACATCATCAATCGCTTTTTCAAAATCGCTCATCAGGCCCCAGTTCCAGGCATTTACGGGGGGATGGTTCAGTGTGATAATACAGATATGTTCTTTTTTTTCGACAATCAAATTTTCGTAAGCCATTGTTCTCTCCTTGATTGAGCGAAACGCTCAACGTTAGTGGTCTGTTGTGTGTTGGATGTTGTCTGTTGTCTGTTGTGTGTTGTGTGTTGTAGTAAAGCGGCGCTTGTATCAGAGCAGCAGCTAATGATTATAGCCGCTAAACCCACGAAAATAAAAAGAAGCATTATTTTTTTTGTGTGATTTAGTGGTTTTCGCGGCCGACGATGCCCCTCAATTGAGACTATATTGCTAAAGTCTCTTTTCAATCAAACTGAGTGCTTCTCGGCCAGCGGCTGGACTGACAACTTACAACAAACAACTGACAACAGACATTGAGTACTCATTTCATCAGCGTCATATCAAGGTCGAACTTCATCAATCGGTTCCATGCTCTCAATAAAGGCCTCCAGCCGCGTTTCCACCTGGGCATCGGAATAGGCCCGGGGATCATTTTGATCGGCTTCGATGACAACTCCCGGTTTACCGGATAATTTGGTCAATTCATCCTGCATGGGATACATACCCACGGAATACGGCTTACAGGAACGGTTGGAATGCATGATAAAACCGGTCAGGGAGAACTCATCGATTAAGCCCGCCAGATAGTTAATCCGATCCTCAAAGCCCGTGTTGATATAAACGTTTAAATAACTTTTAGCGATGGCCTCATAGGGCTCGGCATCCGGGTCTACCGGATAGTTGCTGTACTGGCCCCAGCTGTTTGCATAGGTGGTCACGACCAGGGTGCATTTCTGTTCTGAGAAAAATTTTTCCAGCCGTCGCATTTTAAACCAGACCGGCAGGTTATCCCAAAGAACGCGGTATTGTTCTTCGGGCAGCGATCCAATTTTTTTCCCGGCCCGTTCGGCGACCTCTTCATATAGCAATTTATTGTAATCCACACACGCCTGGGTGCCGCGCAAGGTCACGATGGGTCCTAAATGGATAAAGGTGTCCAGGCTGTTGAAGGGCGCAGGTATAGTCTTGCCGAGTTGAAGCATCTTTTGCCAGTAACCGGCGGCTTCGCGGCTTAAAAGAAGAACTTCTCTCAGCCGGTCACGGTCAAAAGGCTTGCCGGTGAAATCGGAAAGGAACTTTTCAAGGTCTTTAAACTGCGAGACGGTATAGTCGATCAATTCCTGAGTCAGCCCATCATGCAGAAACGGTGTGTCGACGATGAACAGCGGCACATCGTATTTGCGGGCGATGACTTCATACCATTTAATCACCGTCTTACAAATGTTGGTTGAGCACAACAGGAAATGCGGCGCGGGCAGTCCGGCGGCCGGTCCTCCCTGGGTGATGTCGGCGCCGAAATCCGTTCGGGCATAGGCACAAATATCCTGGGAAAAGCCCTCCGCCTCGGCGGATTCCATCAATTCAATGGATTGATGGTTGGCAGCACACATGGCGGCATAATTTTCAGGGTAGATCGGCAAGACATCCATGGCATAAAGAAACTCTACCGGCGCACCGCTGGTAATCCAGGCAATCGGCTTCACCTTTGTGGTTTTGGCTTCGATATAATAGTTCGTCAGAAGCTCTTTCATTTTGTGGTAGGCGTCGAATTTGGTCATATCTATGGTTCTCCACCAAGCGTTTATCTTATTTTAATGGGACACGGATTTCCACGGGTTTACACAGATTCTAATAATAGCTGAGTAGCTCATAAGTTGATAAGGCCGTAGGCAAAAAACTCACCAGCTTAAGAGCTTACCAGCTTAACGACTTATTTTTCGGTTCCAACTACCAAATTTCAACTTCCAAATTTTCCGCATTCCGACCTCCGCATTCCAGTCATTCCATTTTCCAAACTTTCCGACTTCCGCATTCCAGTCTTTCCGCCTTCCGCATTCCGACTTCCGAATTCTCAAGTTTTTTCCAGGATTTCACAAAAGGCATTGATCCTTGTCCTGACGGCATCAAAGTTGGTCATGGTCAGTTCCAGGTCAATAAACGAAACCGGAATATTTGCATCTTTGAGATGTTTCATCAGCTGGGGTCGGTCAAAGGCATCCGGTTCGCAAAATTTAATATACCAGAACAATACGCCGTCGGCCCCGGATTCCTTTACTCGATTCAGCAGGTAGGGATGACGGTCATTATCCGGATTATAAATGCAGCAGCACGGCGCCGGGTTGAAAAGAAAATCGGTGATTCCTGCTACCAAATTATCCACCTTCAGATCACCCTTCGAAACGGTCCGCCATCCATTGGCAAAATCGTCATCGACAATGAAGGCGCCGGATTCGTCAATGATTCTATGAATCTCCAGCGGGTCAAACACCATGCCGGAAAGAAACAGCTTCGGGCGACTGCCGTTATGCGCCTCAAGCCCTTCCAGTTTCTGCAGCAAGTCTTCAAGCATGCGGATGTAGACATGGCCGGGTAGAAAGAAACCGCTTTTGATGGCCGTATAAAAATCCAGACTTTTGACCAGACCGGGCTTTTGACACCGCATCCGGTAAAGCCGGCGTTGCAGCGCCCGTGTGCGACCGTACAAATTAGCCGCTTGGTCCAGAGAATCCGGTGTAATCTTATTTCCGGTAATTTTTTCCAACCCCGTGGTTACGGATTTAATAACACTTTCAAGATAGTTATGCCGGGCGACCTCTGTCCGTGTAATGGGAATTGAAAGCTCCAGGGTCGGCTTGCTGATTACCCGACGATAAATTTCTCTCAGGTTGATTAAGGTATCGCAGAGCGAGGTAAAGGCATAGGCTTTGACCATATGCGCAATATCTCTCATCTCGAGTTCCATTACCGAGCGCGCCACCGAGCAGCAATAGGACTGAAGATAGGCATCGGCCTTCTCAATCGGCAAATTGTTGCCCCACAGCTGCACGGGGTATCCGCCGGCGGCCTCGATCAACTCCATGGGGAAATAGGCCGGCATAACACCGATGACGGGACGGTCTAGCTCCGCTTCATATTTCTGAATGGTTTGCGAAACGTTGTTAACAACTTCATGAAATGGCTCAAACATATTTTCTGCCTATAATACTACTAGGTTTCAGATAATTAATAATGATTGATTCCGCTATCCCGACTCTGATTGCCGGAAATCAGAAAATATCACCAATCGTAATTTTCCCGCTCAATGATGGTCGCAACGCCCTGGCCGCCGCCGACACAGGCATTGGCGCAGCCGTAGCGCCCGCCCTTAGCTTCGAGGATGCGTGCCAGCGTGCCGGTCAGGCGAATGCCGGTCGCTCCCAGGGGATGCCCGATGGCCGTGCCGCCGCCCATCACATTGACGTGTTCCGGGTCGAGACCGAGTTCTTTGATGCAATTGAGCGCAACAATCGCAAAAGCCTCGTTGATTTCCCAGAAGTCGATATCTGAAGCTTTAAGGCCGGCCCTGTCCAAAGCCTTCCGGCTGGCCGGAACCGGACCGTACCCCATGATTGTGGGATCCACACCGGCAAACCCGATGGAACGAATCGTCGCCAGAGGTTTGACCCCTTTCTTTTTGGCGGTGTCTTTGGACATCAACACCATGGAGGTAGCGCCAGCGTTTAACGGAGAAGAGATGCCGGCGGTGATGACACCGTCCTTCTTAAATGCCGGTCTGAGCGAGGCAATGCCCTCCAGCGTTGAATCCCCCCGCACGGCCTGATCTTTATCCACCACCATCATGGAACCATCGCCCTGCTCGGCTTCAACGGGCACTATTTCACCGTCAAAAAAACCTTCGGATTGGCCCGCGGCGGCACGCTGATGGGAACGTAATGCCCATTTGTCCATATCTTCTTTGGTATAGTCTGTCCGCGCGAAAAGTTTCTCAGCAGTCAGTCCCATGTTCATCGCCGTCATCATATCCCAGTGCTGGTACTTCGGATCCATGAAAAGGGCCATATTCGGCACGATTGCGCCCCTGTCAATTAAAGGGCCGCCCATGGGCACCCGGGTCATGTGCTCCATGCCGCCGACAAGAACGACATCGGCAAATTCCTGAGCGATTTCCATGAATCCGATGTGAATTCCAGCCATGGCCGAGCCGCATTGCTGATCTACGAATTTAGCGGCAATCGTATTGGGAAGATTGGCTAAAAATATAGGATTGCGCCCGCCGTAAGCCCATTGCTCGCTGACGCCGGTGGCGCAGCCAACCAGAAAATCATCGATTTCCTCGGGCTCGATCCCGCTTTTTTTGATGACTTCCGGCAGTATTTTGGCCAGCAGTTCATCGGCTCTCATTTTACAAAACCAATCTCTGGCCGGATCATTGGGTCTCGAGCGCGATTGGGCGGTTCTCAAATATCCGGCTATGACGACTTCTCTCATTGGACACCTCCGTAATTTTGGTTGATTCGTTGATTGGGTTGATGAGTTGATTCGTTGATTGATTGATTTAGTTGATTTGGTTGATTTTCCAGTCAGCTCATCATCTATTTAAAAATATCCTATTATTTGTAAAACGTTCGTTCCGCTTCCATCATTTCTTTGATTAAATCAGCCGGTTTGAAGCGGGCACCGTACTGTTTTTCCAAACCCACCAACCTAGCGTACACGTTTTTGAGCCCCCATTTGTCCGCGTAGCGTAAAATCCCGCCGCGGTAAGGCGGAAAGCCGGTGCCGTATATCATTGCCAGGTCCATATCCTGGGGCCGGTCACAGATGCCCTCCTCTATCATAAGGGCCGCCTCATTGATGCCAAGGGCCAGCATGGCGTCGGTAATTTCCTCTTTTGACATTTCCCTGGGAGTGACACCGTTGTCCTTGTGGTATTTTTGCACAACTTCGACAATTTTAGGATTGGGCACAGGCGTGTCACCGCTGTAGTCAAAATAACCGGCCCCGGTTTTGCGGCCATAGCATCCGGTCTGGTAAATCGCTTCCGTGAGCGGATGCACTTTATAACGTTCTCCCAATCTCTTTTCAAAGGTCTTGCCGACATGATAACCGATGTCGATCCCGGTGAGGTCTGCCAGCGTCGCAGGGCCCATGGGCATACCGAAATCCAGCATGGCGGCTTCAATGGTCGCGCCGTCGACACCATTTGCTGTGAGGTAAACGGCGCCGCCCAGCAGGCCGCCCAACTGCCTTGACACGTAAAATCCCGGCCCGTCATTGACGACGATGGGAATTTTCTTGATGGCCCGCGCAAAAGACACACTGGTTGCCAGGGTCTGATCGGAGGTTTTCTGCGCACAGATAATCTCCAGCAGCATCATTCGGTGGGCCGGGTTGAAAAAGTGCAACCCGATCATTCGTCCGGGATCTTCTAAGATAGATGCCATCTCGGTAATCGGCAAGGCCGACGTGTTGGTAGCAAAAATCACATCCGGTCGGCAAATACCCTCGAGTTTTTTCCAAATGTCCTGTTTAACCTCCATATTTTCTAAAACCGCTTCAATGATCAGGTCCACATCCTTCAAATCTTCCAGGGAGGAGGTGGGCATCAGCTGCTTTTCAAGCATGGTTTCCAGATCGGCCGGCTTCATTTTTCGCTTCTTGATGGGATAGTCAAATGTCTTACGAACCAGGCCGACGCCTTTTTCCAGGGCTTCTGCGTTGATATCCCATAACACGGTCTCGAAACCGCCCTTGAGAAGTAAATTGAGAATACCGGACCCCATCACACCGCCGCCCAGCATAGCCACCTTCCTGATTTTAGCCGGTTGGATGCCTTCGATGCGCGGCAGTTTGCCGGCAGCCCGAGTGTTTAGAAATATGCCGATCAGGTTTTTAGCCACATCCGACACGACACAATCGGCAAACAATTCCGCTTCCCTTTTCAGATCGGCGTCGATATCATAACTGAGACCCTTGTCAATCGCTTCCACAGCCTTGAAAGGCGCAATATATCCCTTCGCCTGAGCTGCCGTCATGGCTTTGGTGAAATCCATCATTGCTTTTTTCTCGGCTGCGCTGGGAATCCAGTGATGGCGGTTGCGGGTGGCCCGGGCTTTTACGTTCAGTTCGCCTGATACAAACCGACCGGCGGCCTTGACGGCGGCATCAACCAGTTTGTCGGGATCGGTGATC